>NZ_JBIAGW010000022.1:0-112905 GCF_042869955.1 Streptomyces sp. NPDC006691 | reverse complement strand
TTGTACTCACCCTCTCGGGCTTTCCTCCGGGCGCTTCCCTTCGGTATTTCGTGTTCCCGACTCTATCAGACTCTTTCGTGTCCGATTCCCCGTCGGAATGGGGATTCGCTTCGAGATCTTCGCTTTCGCGTTTCCCTTTCGGCGTGACCACTACTTTAGCGGGTTTCCCCGGCCGTTCATAATCGAGTCATTCGAGTTCGAATTAAGGCATGCCGAAATTCGTACCCGTTGGGGTTCGATCGTAGGTAGTGGATGGCCGCTTGGGGATGCTGAACAGCAGGGCCCGTCTCAAGCGGCTCGGGCTACGTTAGGCGGCGCTTGAGGCCGAGTCAAGTTCGACGTTTGCGGGGCTGATGCGCGCGGTAGGGGCTCACCGTGGGGTCGTCCGCGATCCAGAAGCGCCACGGGTGCGGAGCGCCGTCTCCGCCCACCCCGGTGCGCGGGCCGCTGCGCACCAGGTCGGGCGGCACCGGAGTGCCCGTCAGCACGGAGAGAGGGGCGTCGGGGCCGGCGCAGGCGTCCGTGCCGTTCAGGGCGCGGCCCACGTCGAGCGCGGTGGCCAGACGGGCCGGGCCTTTGGCCAGTTCTTTGTCGTGCCGGGCCGAGAGTCGACGCTTGCGGGCCAGTTCCGCGCCCACCCGGACCTCCCCCGCCCTCAGCAGCACCCCGCTCGCCCGGCCTTCGGGGCCGCACACCAGATTGAGGCAGTGCCACATTCCGTACGTGAAGTAGACGTACGCGTGTCCGGGCGGTCCGAACATCACGTCGTTGCGGGGTGTGCGGCCGCGGAAGGCGTGGGAACCCGGGTCGTTCGGGCCGTCGTAGGCCTCGACCTCCGTCAGGCGCAGTTCGAGGGGGCCGTCGCCGGTGAGGCGGACGAGCGTACGGCCGAGGAGGTCGGGTGCGACCTCCAGGACCGGCCGGTCGAAGAAGTTCCGGGTGAGTGGCGTACGTTCGGTGCCCGCGATCATGGCGTCCGAGGGTAGTGGACGGGCGGACGGAACCGGGTGGGACGGTCGCGCGTTCGTAGGGGTCGAGGTCGAGAAGACGTAGATGTCGACACTGGCGTGGATGTGTGGGCGTGCCTGATGTGGTCGTCCATGGGCTCAGCGGACATAGAGGAAGGACTGGCATGGGGTTCAAGCGGCTGCTGGCGAGCTTGGGGGCCGGCGGGGCGTCGGTGGAGACCGAGCTCACGGAGACCAATGTGGTTCCGGGCGGAGTCGTCCAGGGCGAGGTGCGGATTCAGGGCGGGTCGGTCGATCAGCAGATCGAGGGGCTCTCCGTCGGGTTGCAGGCCCGGGTCGAGGTCGAGGGCGGTGAGCACGAGCACAAGCAGGACATCGAGTTCACCAAGCTGAGGCTCGGCGGTGCCTTCGAGGTGAAGGCGGGGGCGGTGCACGTGGTGCCGTTCGGCCTGGAGATCCCTTGGGAGACGCCGGTCACGACGATCGACGGGCAGCAGCTGCGGGGCATGCACATCGGGGTGACGACGGAGCTGGAGATCGCCCGGGCGGTGGATTCGGGTGATCTGGATCGGATCCAGGTGCATCCGCTGCCCGCGCAGCAGGCGATCCTGGACGCGTTCGTCCGGCTGGGGTTCCGCTTCAAGAGCGCGGACATGGAGAAGGGGCACATTCGCGGGACGCGGCAGCGGCTGCCGTTCTACCAGGAGATCGAGTTCTATCCGCCGGCGCAGTACCGGGGTCTGAACCAGGTGGAGCTGTCGTTCGTCGCGGACGACCGCGAGATGGACGTGGTCCTGGAGATGGACAAGAAGCCGGGCCTGTTCAGCGAGGGCAGCGACTCCTACCGCTCGTTCCGGGTCGGTCTGCACGATTTCCACGGGACGGACTGGACCGGGTACGTCAACGAGTGGCTGGCCGAGGTCGGCGGGCGGCGGGCCTGGTTCTGAGTGCGGGCCCGTAGGCTCGGGCGTACCAGTTGCCGACGAATCAGGAGGTGCCGACGTGAGCGAGCTCAAGAGGCCGCCGCTTCCCCATGACTTCCACCCCGAGGTGCCGTCGTTCACGGTGGTGAGCGAGGACGTCGAGCCGGGTGCCGTGCTCAAGGACGCCCAGGTCTACGCGGCCGGAAACACTTCGCCGCAGCTGCGGTGGGAGGGTTTCCCGGCCGGCACGAAGAGCTTCGCGGTGACGTGCTTCGACCCGGACGCGCCGACGGGCAGCGGGTTCTGGCACTGGTCGGTGTTCGACATCCCGGCGTCGGTGACGGAGCTGCCGGCGGGCGCGGGCAGCGGGAAGTTCGAGGGGCTGCCGGCCGGCGCGGTGCAGGTGCGCAACGACTACGGGTCGAGGGACTTCGGCGGGGCCGCGCCGCCCGCCGGGGAGACGCACCGGTACGTGTTCACGGTGTACGCGGTCGACAGCGAGAAGCTCGGTCCGGACGCGGATGCCTCGCCCGCCGCGGTGGGTTTCAATCTGCGCTTCCACACGCTCGGGCGGGCTCAGCTCGTCGGTGAGTACACGGCTCCCGCGGAGAGCTGAGCGTTCGTTTTCCGTTTGCCCTGCCCTGGTCTTGGAGAGATCAGGGCAGGGCATTTTTCTGTTGTCGGTCCGGGTTCACCGCCCGGGCGGGCGCGGATATTGCGTTGTCCATCGTGGCGAGCCCGGCCAGAGTTGATCCCAGCCCGCGTCGGTGGGCCGGCACTACGGAGGTGGGCAGGATGCGGGACACGCTGGTACTCAACGCGAGCTTCGAGCCGCTGTCGACGGTGACGCTCAACCGTGCCGTGGTGCTGGTGCTCCAGGACAAGGCCGTGGTCGAGCAGTCCCATCCCGAGCTGCGGATGCGTGCGGCGACGATGGACATACCGGTGCCGCGGGTGATCCGGCTGTGCAGATATGTCCGGGTGCCCTTCCGAAGACAGGCTCCGTGGTCGAGGCGGGGGGTGCTGATCAGGGACCAGCAGCGGTGCGCGTACTGCGGGCGGCGGGCGACGACCGTGGACCATGTGGTGCCGCGGGCGCAGGGCGGCCGGGACGGGTGGCTGAACACGGTGGCGTCGTGTGCCGAGGACAATCACCGCAAGGCGGACCGGACGCCGGAGGAGGCGGGGATGCCGTTGCTGCGGCAGCCGTTCGTGCCGTCGCCCGCCGATGCGATGCTGCTCGCGATGGCGGTCGGGGACCGCTCGGAGCTGCCGGAGTGGCTGTCCACGGGGGCCGTGCCGGCGGCGTAGGGGGCGCTCCGGCTGGAGTGACGTACGGGGTCTATGGGTTTGCGGGAGCCCGCCTTCGATCGAATCGAGGGCGGGCTCTTTGGTGTGCCTACGGGGCGTACTGCCTTTATTTGAGCGTCAGTTGGAGGATCGCGACGATGCCGACGGCGATGATCACCGCACGCAGTACGGCGGGCTTGAGGCGGCGGCCGACCTTGGCGCCGATCTGGCCTCCTATGGTCGAGCCGACGGCGATGAGCAGGACGGCGGTCCAGTCGAACTCGGCGACGAAGAGGAAGAAGACGGCCGCGATGCCGTTGACGACGGCGCCGAGGATGTTCTTGACGGCGTTGATGCGTTGCAGGCTCTCGGAGAGGAGCAGGCCCATCAGGGAGAGGTAGAGCACTCCTTGTGCGGCGCCGAAGTAGCCGCCGTACATGCTGGCGAGGAAGAGGCCGGCGAGGAGGGCGGGGCCGCCTTCGGGGTGGGCTTCGGTGCCTTGGGCCTCGCGGCGGCGCTTGATGGCGGCGGCCAGGCGGGGCTGGAGCAGGACGAGGACGAGGGCCAGGCCGACCAGGACGGGGACGATGGCGTCGAACGACGAGGAGGGCAGGGCGAGCAGCAGGGCCGCTCCGGCGAGCCCGCCGGCGAGGCCTGCGGCGCCGAGGCGCAGGACGCGGCTGGTCTGGCCGCGCAGTTCGTGGCGGTAGCCGATGGCGCCGCTGATGGAGCCGGGGACCAGGCCGAGGGCGTTGGAGACGTTGGCGGTGATCGGCGGCAGGCCGGTCGCCAGGAGCACGGGGAAGGTGAGCAGCGTGCCGGATCCGACGATCGTGTTGATGGTGCCGGCGCCGATTCCGGCCGCGAAGACGGCGAGTGCTTCCCAGATGGACAAGGCCATCTCCTTACACGTTCAGTGGGTCGCCTCCCCGCCATGGAGGTCGAGGGGCCGCACTGATCATGCATGAACCGTGTACGGGGCAGTCAACTGGCCCCGTACGGCGGCTCGTTCGGGCCGTGTGTGTCGGCCGGTGGGGTCCGGCTCAGTCCACGGGGGGTTCTTCGCGGCGCTCGACGGTGCCGTTGCCCTGGTTGCCGGTGTTGAAGCCGGGCATGCCGCCGCCGAGGTTGCCGAAGGCGCCGGAGAGGCCCTTGAGGGCGTCGCCGATCTCGCTGGGCACGATCCAGAGCTTGTTGGCGTCGCCTTCGGCGATCTTGGGGAGCATCTGGAGGTACTGGTAGGAGAGCAGCTTCTGGTCGGGGTCGCCGGCGTGGATGGACTCGAAGACGGTCCGGATGGCCTGGGCCTCGCCCTCGGCGCGCAGGGCGGCGGCCTTGGCCTCGCCCTCGGCGCGCAGGATCGCGGACTGCTTCTCGCCCTCGGCGCGCAGGATCTCCGACTGCCGTACACCTTCGGCCTGGAGGATCGCGGCGCGCTTGTCGCGGTCGGCGCGCATCTGCTTCTCCATCGAGTCCTGGATGGAGGTGGGCGGCTCGATGGCCTTGAGCTCGACGCGGTTGACGCGGATGCCCCATTTGCCGGTGGCTTCGTCGAGGACGCCGCGCAGGGCCGCGTTGATCTCCTCGCGGGAGGTGAGGGTCCGCTCCAGGTCCATGCCGCCGATGATGTTGCGGAGGGTGGTGACGGTGAGCTGCTCGATCGCCTGGATGTAGCTGGCGACTTCGTAGGTGGCGGCCCGGGCGTCGGTCACCTGGTAGTAGATGACGGTGTCGATGTTGACGACCAGGTTGTCCTGGGTGATCACCGGCTGGGGCGGGAAGGGGACGACCTGTTCGCGGAGGTCGATCCGGTTGCGGATCGAGTCGATGAACGGGACGACGATGTTCAGGCCCGCGTTCAGGGTCCGGGTGTAGCGGCCGAAGCGCTCCACGATGGCGGCGCTGGCCTGTGGGATCACCTGGATGGTCTTGATCAGGGCGATGAAGACCAGCACCACCAGAATGATCAGGACGATGATGATCGGTTGCATCGCTTATCCCCGTGCCCTTCTTGCTCTCGGATGCTCCGGAAAGCGTTGGCGTTTACCGGACTTGATGATCCTGGCATGGTTCACATGACGATGGCAGTGGCTCCGTCGATCTCGACGACGTCGACCTGGTGGCCGGGCTCGTACACGGAGTCCGTGTCGAGTGCGCGGGCCGACCAGACCTCGCCGGCGAGTTTGATCCGGCCGCCTTCGGCGTCGACCCGTTCCAGGACGGTGGCCTGACGGCCCTTCAACACCTCGGTGCCGGTGGCGAGTTGGGGACGGCCGGCGCTGTGGCGGGCGGCGATGGGGCGTACGACGGCGATGAGGGCGACGGAGACGGCGATGAACAGGAGGACCTGTCCGACGGGTCCGAGGCCGAGGCTCGCGCCGATGGCGGCGGCGCCCGCGCCGACCGCCATCATGCCGAACTCGGGCATGGCGGTCAGCACCAGGGGGATGCCCAGTGCCACCGCGGCCATCAGCCACCACACCCACGCCTCGATGTTCACCAGGTCATGGTAGGTCCGGGCGTCCCTCGTCCGACAGGGCGCGAAGGCCCTAGCTCATCGGGAGCCCCGTCGCCGTGTAGCGGTCGCCGCGGTGCTCGACGAGGAGGGGCAGGCCGAAGCAGAGGGAGAGGTTGCGGGAGGTGAGTTCGGTCTCCATGGGGCCGGCGGCGAGGACCTTGCCCTGGCGGATCATGAGGACGTGGGTGAAGCCGGGGGCGATCTCCTCGACGTGGTGGGTGACCATGACCATGGAGGGCGCGTACGGGTCGCGGGCGAGCCGGCCGAGGCGGCGGACCAGGTCCTCGCGGCCGCCGAGGTCGAGTCCGGCGGCGGGCTCGTCGAGGAGGAGGAGCTCGGGGTCGGTCATCATGGCGCGGGCGATCAGGGTGCGCTTGCGCTCGCCCTCGGAGAGGGTGCCGAACTTGCGGTCGAGGAAGTCCGTCATGCCGAGCCGGTCGAGGAAGGCGCGGGCGCGGTCCTCGTCGACGGCGTCGTACTGCTCCTGCCAGGTGGCGGTCATGCCGTAGGCGGCGGTGAGGACGGTCTGCAGGACGGTCTGGCGCTTGGGGAGCTTGTCGGCCATGGCGACGCCGGCCACGCCGATGCGCGGGCGCAGCTCGAAGACGTCGACCCGGCCGAGCTGCTCACCGAGGATCTTGGCGGTGCCGGTGCTCGGGAAGAGGTAGCTGGAGGCGATGTTGAGGAGGGTGGTCTTGCCGGCGCCGTTGGGTCCGAGGATGACCCAGCGCTCGCCTTCCTTGACCGACCAGGAGACGTCGTCCACCAGAGCGCGTCCGTCGCGGACCACGGATACGTCCACCAGCTCCAGTACATCGCTCATGAGCGCGTTGTCTCCCCATGCCATCGTCTTGAGTTCGCGAGTGCGTTCCGGGCCGCGCCGGTGGGCGCGGTCCCCAGGGAAAACCTACGCCACTGGCGAAGTGATCCCGCCTCTAGGTCCGGTCGCAGGGTTTCCCTAGGCTGGAGTCCATGTTCTCGGAACCACGTTCAGGTCGGCTGGCCGCTTGGGGAAATGCCCTGTTGGCCGGAAATGTCTCGCCGGACGACGCGGCGCTCTCGATCGTCGGGGACGATGCGGTGCACCGCGTCGAGGGGCTGCCGGGCGAGTCCGCGCCCGTGGGGCTCACCCTCGCGCTCGGGCGGCTGCGCACGCTCGGGGTGAGCGGGTGGCGGCTCGCGCTCCCGGTGGCCGGGCATCCGCTGGGGCTCAGCGGTCCCGCAGAGTTCAACGCGCGGGCGCTCGACGCCGAGGAGGCCGTGGTCGGGTTCGGGGCGCCGTACGGCCTGGTGCCCGAGGTGTACGAGGCCGGGCCCGCCGGGGACGTGCACGTGGAGGTCGTGTGGCGCTGCCTCGCGGTGCGTGAGGCGCCGCCCGCGGACGTGCCCTCGCTCGGCGAGGCGGAGCGCGAGCTCGCGGAGGGGCTGCGGGACGCGACGGCCGCGCTGACCCGGCTCGACGTGGCGGCTTCCGGTCCGGCGGCGGCCGCCGCGATCGACGCGTACCGCTCGCGGGTCGAGGGGCCCGACGAGGAGCTGCTGGCACCGGGGTATCCGCCCCGTGCGGTACGGGTGTTGGAGCTGGCCCGGCGGGTGTCGCTGCTGGTGTCGCTGGCGTACGGGAACGGGCACGGGGGCGCGGTGAGCGCTTCCGAGATCGCGGCGCGGGGCGAGGTGCTGCGCCCGGTGGAGCGGGTGGCGCGGCGGGCCCGGGTCGCGGCGTACAACGCGTATGTCGAGGAGCGGCAGCGGGGCTGAGCCCCGGGCAGCGGGGCGGGAAAGGGGACGGCCCCCGGGTGGGACCCGGGGGCCGGAGGTCACCGCGGGGGCGCGGTCAGAAGTTGGAGCTCTGGTTCCCGAAGACGGGGTTGAGGACGCCGATCACGCTGACCGTGTTGCCCGTCGCGTTCACCGGCACGTGCACCGGAACCTGGACCAGGTTGCCGGAGACGGCACCCGGGGAGTTCTGGGCCTTGCCGTCGGCGTCGGCCCCGCCGTGGGCGGAGGCTGCACCGGTCGCGGCGGCGAGGGCGCCTCCGGCGAGCACGGTGACGGCGAGAGCCTTGTTGAGCTTCATGTTCTGGATCCTCCTGGTCGTCGCCGCGGCCAGGCCGGCGCGGCATGCCATGGAGAACGCCGGGTCCTTCCGGGGGATGCGCTATGTGGGTGACATCCACACGACGGTATGAATCTTCTACCGGACCCTGACGGTCCGCTTTCCCGTTCGGCGCACCGTTCGGTCCGCCGCGTTTCAGCCGGTCACACCGTGCCGCACGGCCCACAGGGCGGCCTGGGTGCGGTCGGCCAGGTCCAGTTTCATCAGGATGTTCGACACGTGGGTCTTGACGGTCTTCTCGGACAGGACGAGGTGGCGGGCGATCTCGCGGTTGGAGCGGCCGTCCGCGATCAGCGCGAGAACCTCCTTCTCGCGTTCGGTCAGGGTCGTGCCGCGCCCGGTGCCGCCGTATCCCTCGTCCTGGCTGAGCAGGGCGCCGGCGACCTCGGGCTGGAGCAGTACGTGGCCGGCGTGCACCGAGCGGATGGCTCCGGCCAGCGCTTCGGGGTCGACGTCCTTGTACACATAGCCGGAGGCGCCGGCGCGCAGGGCGGGCACGACGGTGCGCTGCTCGGTGAAGCTGGTGACGACGAGGACCTTCGCCGGGTTGGCGAGCTCGCGGAGTTTGCGCAGGGCCTCGATGCCGTCCACGCCCGGCATCTTGACGTCCATCAGGACGACGTCCGGCTTGAGCTCCTGGGCCCGGGCGACGCCCTCGGCGCCGTCGGAGGCCTCCCCCACCACCTCTATGTCGTCCTGGACTTCCAGGAACGTACGCAGTCCTCGGCGGACCACCTGGTGGTCGTCCACGAGCAGGACCCTGATCACCTTCTCAGCCACCGGGGACCTCCATCTCGATCGTGGCGCCCTCGCCGGGTGCCGATTGCACGGTGAGCCTGCCGCCGACTCCGCTCGCCCGGTGCCGCATCGACACCAGGCCGAGGTGGCGGCCCGCGCGACCGACCAGGCCCGGGTCGAAGCCCCGGCCGTCGTCGCTGATCCGCAGGAGGGCGCCCTGGCCGCTGCGCTCCAGGACCACCTCGACGCGGCCGGCGCCGGAGTGGCGAAGGGCGTTGTGCAGGGCTTCCTGGGCGACGCGCAGCAGGGCCTCCTCCTGCGCCGGGGGCAGGGCGCGCACACCCCGGTTGTCGAAGGTGACGCGGGCCGCGTGCGCCCGGTCGAGGACCTGGATCTGGGTGCGCAGGGTGTGCACCAGGCCGTCCTCCTCCAGGGCTGCGGGCCTCAACTCCACGACGGCGGCGCGCAGTTCGTCGGCGGCTTCGGCGGCGAGGGAGGCGACCTGCTGGAGCTCACCCTTGGCGCGGGCCGGGTCGCGGTCGATCAGGGCGGTGGCTGCCTGGGCGGTGAGGCGGAGCGAGAAGAGCTTCTGGCTGACCGCGTCGTGCAGTTCGTGGGCGAGCCGGGAGCGCTCCTCGGCGATGGTCAGCTCGCGGCTGCGTTCGTAGAGGCGGGCGTTGGTGAGGGCGATCGCGGCGTGCTGGGCGAGCAGCCGCAGCAGTTCCTCGTCGTGCTCGGTGAAGCCGCAGCCGCCGCCGGGCCGCGGGCAGCGCTTGTTGGCGAGGAAGAGGGCGCCGAGCGTCTCGTCGCCGTCGCGGATCGGCATGCCGAGGAAGTCGGACATGTCGGGGTGGGCGGCGGGCCAGCCCTCGAACCGGGAGTCCTTGCGGACGTCGTCGAGGCGCTCGGCCTTCTCCTCGTGGAGCATCGCGGCGAGGATGCCGTGCTGGCGCGGCAGCGGTCCGATGGCCCGCCACTGCTCGTCGCTGACGCCGTCGACCACGAACTGGGCGAAGCCGCCGTGGTCGTCGGGGACGCCGAGCGCCGCGTACTCGGCGTCGAGCAGTTCGCGTGCGGACGCGGTGATCGTCTTGAGGACGTCCCCGACCTCCAGATGCCGGCTCATGGCGAGCAGGGCGGTGCTCACGGCGGCGAGGCCGGCGCTCGGGGACGGGCTCTGACCTGCTGCGGCGGGGTCGGGCGGACGGCTCATGTGGTCACCGTACCGGCGGGGTGGGACAGCGCGCCTCGGCCTGTGGACGGCCACCGCCTAGGGCGCGCGGCCTAGGCCGCAGTGCCCCTGACGGGCCACCGGCCCTAGGGCGAAGTGCCGCCCGGGCCCAGCCCCGCGTCCGAGGCGGCGCGGGTGGGGCGGGAGCCACGCTGAATCCGTCGACGCACGCGGCGGCCGACCGGTCGGCGCACGGTCCGGCAGGACGGGCCGCTGCGCACGCGGCGCACGGCGACAGCTCGTCGGACAGAACCCGACGGCCGGAACAGAGGGGTCGGACATCATGCCGGTTGCGATCATCACGGGGGCCTCGAAGGGGCTCGGCAGGGCCTTGGCCGAGGCGCTCGCGGAGCGGGGCTGGGACCTGGTCCTGGACGCCCGGACGGCATCCGTACTGAAGGAGGCGGCGCGCGGCCTCGGAGCGTACGGCACGAAGGTCGTGGCGCTGCCCGGGGACGTCACCGATGCGCGGCACCGGGCGGACCTCGTGGCGGCGGCACGGGAGCTCGGCGGGCTCGATCTGCTGGTGAACAACGCCTCCGCGCTGGGCGCCGAGCCGCTCGTAGCGCTCGCGGAGCTGGATCTCGCGGGGCTGCGGTCGGCTCTGGAGACCAATGTGGTCGCGGCGCTCGGGCTCGTGCAGGAGGGACTCGGGCCGCTGCGGGCGGCCCCGGCGGGCGCGGTGGTCGCGGTCAGTTCGGACGCGGCGGCCGAGGCGTACGGGACGTGGGGCGGGTACGGGGCGTCGAAGGCGGCCCTGGAGCAGTTGGCGGCGGTGCTCGCCGTGGAGGAGCCGGCGCTGCGGGTGTGGGCGGTGGACCCGGGCGACATGCGCACCGACCTGTACGCGGCGGCGGTGCCGGACGACGACTCCGGGCGGCCCGAGCCGTCGGCGGTGGTGCCGGGCTTCCTGCGGCTGCTCGACGAGCGCCCGCCGAGCGGCCGGTACGGCGCTCCCGCGCTGGTGGCCGGCCACGGGGAGGCCGGGCGATGACCGCGCCCCTGGAGGTGCGGGTGCCGGACGGTCTGCTCGCCTCGGTGCCGGCGGAGGTGCGCGGGGCGGGGCGCGACGACGTACGCCTGATGGTGTCGCGCGGCACGGTGGTCTCCCACCACGCCTTCCGTGATCTGCCGGGGCAGCTGCGGGCCGGGGACGTCCTGGTGGTCAACACCTCGCAGACGCTGCCCGCCGCGGTCGACGGCACGGTGGCGGGGGCGCCGGTGGTGGTGCACTTCTCGACGCTGGGCGCGGACGGGCGCTGGGCGGTGGAGCTGCGCAAGCCCACGGCGTCCGGGAGCACCGAGCGGCGCACCGGGGACCGGGCCGGGACCGCCGTGGCGCTGCCCGGCGGGGAGCGGCTGGTGCTCGACGAGGCGCTGAGCCCGGACCGGCTGTGGTGGGCGCGGGTGTCGGCGGGGGACGTGCCGGGGCTCATGCGCCGGTACGGGCGGCCCATCCGGTACTCCTACACCGAGCGGGACCAGCCGCTCTCCGCGTACCAGACGGTGTTCGCGCTGCCCGCGCCCGACGGGCTCGGCTCGGCGGAGATGCCGAGCGCGGCGCGGCCCTTCACGGCCGGGCTCGTCGCGGAGCTGGTGCGGCGGGGCATCCGCTTCGCGCCGGTCACGCTGCATACGGGGGTGGCGTCGGCGGAGGCGCACGAGCCGCCGTACCCGGAGCGCTTCGAGGTGCCGCGGTCGACGGCCCTGCTGGTGAACGCGGCCCGGGCGGGCAGCAGGAGGGGCGCGCGAAGCGCTTCCCCGGAAGGGCGGCGGCGGGAGGGGGGTGGGCGCATCGTGGCCGTAGGGACCACGGCGGTGCGGGCCCTGGAGTCGGCGACCGGGCCCGACGGGGTGGTGCGGGAGGCGGCCGGGTTCACGGATCTCGTGGTGACGCCGCGGCGCGGGGTGCGGGTGGTGGACGGCCTCCTGACGGGGCTGCACGAGCCGGAGGCCTCGCATCTGCTGATGCTGGAGGCGGTCGCGGGGCGCGAGGCGCTGGCCGTCGCCTACGACCAGGCGCTGAGCCGGCTCTACCTGTGGCACGAGTTCGGGGACGTCCACCTCCTCCTCCCGGAGGATAACCCTCACCGTGCGCATTGCTCCAGCAACGTCTGGTGATTCTGTTACCTGTCCGATGTGAGCCCGCGCATAGGACGCACATCACTTACGAAGCCGGCTAGTGGACGAATAAAGGGGGTGTTAGCCCGTCGTGAGTGGGTACGAGGCGCCTTTCGTCGGCTCCTGATCCACTACCCGGCTTCGTATGGAGCAGCTTTGCCACGAGATTTTGCGGCCGCTAACAATGGCTCTCGTCGCACAGCGCTGCGGCCAACCGCCGCGGCGCTTCACTGCGCCGTCCCCAGTCATTCGGAAGAGGTCCAACAGCCATGCCCGAGTCCAGCAACCCTGGTCACAGTCGTCTGCCCCAGACGCACAAGATCTCGATTGCCGGTGTCGCCGTCCTCGGCGCCGCCGCTCTCGCCCTCTCGGTCTTCCCCGGGACGGGTCAGTCGGGCAACGCCGCGACCATAGCCGCCGAGCCCGCCGCCTTCTCGGCGACCGTCGCCAGCGCCAAGACGGTCTCGCAGAACGTCGCCAAGCAGCAGGTGACCGCGGACAAGCAGGCCCAGGTCGCCGCGAAGGCCAAGGCCGCCGCGGACGCCAAGGCGAAGGCCGAGGCCGAGGCGAAGAAGCGTGACGAGGCCGCCGCCGCGAGCCGCGCCGCCGCCCGCAAGCCGGTGTACGCCAACAACCTCGACGGCTGGATCCGCCAGTCCCTCGACATCATGAAGAGCAAGGGCATCCCGGGCACCTACGACGGTCTGCACCGCAACATCATGCGCGAGTCGACCGGCAACCCGAACGCCATCAACGGCTGGGACATCAACGCCATCAACGGCATCCCGTCGAAGGGCCTGCTCCAGGTCATCCAGCCGACGTTCAACGCGTACCACGTGCCCGGCACCTCGTGGAACATCTACGACCCGGTCGCCAACATCACGGCCGCCGCCAACTACGCGGCCGACAAGTACGGCTCGATGGACAACGTCAACAGCGCCTACTGATCCCTTCGGCGAAGAAGGCCGGTCATGCCGAAGGGCGGCACCCCGTGCGGGGTGCCGCCCTTCGGCGTGACCGGGTCCGGTCAGGAGCGGGTCACTTGCGCATGACCTCGGGCTCGTGGCGGCGCAGCAGTCGTGCGACGACGAAGCCGAGGGCGATGCCGATCACCAGGAGCACCGAGATGTCGGTGAACCACTGCGCGGCGTCGTGCTTCCACAGCGGGTCGAGGTTGGTCGGATCGCTCTGGTCCATCGGCGCCATCAGGTGCGAGAGGTCGAGCGTCGTGCCGACGCCCGCGATGGCCCAGCGCGAGGGCATCAGCCAGGCGAACTGCTCCAGGCCGAGTGAGTCGTAGACCTTGAACAGGATGCCGGTGAAGACGACCTGGACGATGGCGAACATGACCAGGAGCGGCATGGTCTTCTCGGAGGTCTTCACCAGGGCCGAGATGATCAGGCCGAACATCATCGAGGTGAAGCCGAGAGCGATCACGACCAGGCACATCTCGACCGCGGGCGGCATCACCAGGCCCTCGGTGGGCAGCTTGCGGGTCGAGAAGCCGATGACGCAGAGGATCACGCCCTGGAAGGCCGTGATGACGCCGAGCACCAGGATCTTGGACATCAGGTACGCCGAGCGGGACAGGCCGGTGGCCCGTTCCCGTTCGTAGATGACCCGTTCCTTGATCAGTTCTCGTACGGAGTTGGCCGCGCCGGAGAAGCACATGCCGACCGCGAGGATCAGCATGATCGTGCCGGCGTCGCCGTTGAACCGGGCCGGCGGAGTGGGCGGCGCGAGGCCGAACTTCGCCGGGATGACCACGCTGACCGAGCCGATCACCGCCGGCAGGGCCACCGACAGGGCGAGGAAGCCCTTGTCGGAGGCGATGACGGAGACGTAGCGGCGCATCAGCGTCCACAGCTGGGAGACCCAGCCCTGCGGCTTGGGCGGCTTGATCGCCTGGGCCGGCGGCATCTGCACCGACTGCGGGGCGACGGCGTCGATGTCCGCGGCGTACATCTGGTAGTGCTGCGAGCCCTTCCAGCGGCCCGCCCAGTCGTAGTCGCGGTAGCTCTCGAAGGCGGAGAAGACATCGGCCCAGGTGCCGTAGCCGAAGAAGTTCAGCGCCTCCTCGGGCGGCCCGAAGTAGGCGACCGAGCCGCCCGGCGCCATCACGAGCAGCTTGTCGCAGATCGCGAGCTCGGCCACCGAGTGGGTGACGACCAGGACGGTTCGGCCGTCGTCGGCGAGACCGCGCAGGAGCTGCATGACGTCGCGGTCCATGCCCGGGTCGAGGCCGGAGGTGGGCTCGTCGAGGAAGATCAGCGACGGCTTGGTCAGGAGCTCCAGGGCCACCGAGACGCGCTTGCGCTGGCCGCCGGAGAGGGAGGTGACCTTCTTCTCCTTGTGGATGTCCAGCTTGAGCTCGCGCAGCACCTCGTCGATGCGCTGCTGGCGCTCGCTCTCGGTGGTGTCGGCGGGGAAGCGCAGCTTGGCCGCGTACTTCAGCGCCTTCTTGACGGTCAGCTCCTTGTGCAGGATGTCGTCCTGCGGGACCAGACCGATGCGCTGGCGCAGCTCGGCGAACTGCTTGTAGAGGTTGCGGTTGTCGTAGAGGACGTCGCCCTTGTTGGCGGGCCGGTAGCCGGTGAGCGCCTTGAGCAGGGTCGACTTTCCGGAGCCCGAGGGGCCGATGACCGCGATGAGGGACTTCTCGGGGACGCCGAAGGAGACGTCCTTGAGGATGTCCTTGCCGCCGTCGACCGTGACGGTCAGATGGCGGGCGGAGAAGGAGACGTCACCGGTGTCGACGAACTCTTCGAGCCGGTCGCCGACGATGCGGAAGGTGGAGTGGCCGACGCCGACGATGTCCTGCGGGCCGAGCAGGACGCTGCCGCCCTTGGCGATCGGCTGGCCGTTGACGTAGGTGCCGTTGTGGGATCCGAGGTCGCGGATCTCCATCCGGCCGTCGGGCGTCGCGTGGAACTCGGCGTGGTGGCGCGAGACCTGGAGGTCGGAGACGACCAGCTCGTTCTCCAGGGCACGGCCGATGCGCATGACGCGGCCGAGCGCGACCTGGTGGAACGTGGTCGGGCTGCGGTCGCCGTAGGCGGGCGCGGACCCCGCCGGGCCGCCGCCCTGCTGCGGGAACTGCGGCTGCTGGGGCTGCGGTTGCTGCCACTGCTGCTGCGGAACCTGCGCCTGCTGGGGCTGCTGGGGCTGCTGGGGCTGCTGGGACCAGCCGCCCTGCTGGGGCGGGGCCTGCTGGGGTTGGGGGTGGGCGGGGGCGGCCTGCGCCTGCTGGGCGGCGGGCTGTGCGTAGGCGGCCGCGGCGGCGCCGGTCAGATTCAGCCGCGGGCCGTCGGTCGCGTTGCCGAGGTGGACCGAGGAGCCGGGGCCGATGTCCATCTGGTGGATCCGCTGGCCCCGCACATAGGTGCCGTTGGTCGATCCGTGGTCCTCGATGACCCAACTCCGGCCGTTCCAGCTGACCGTGGCGTGCCGCCACGAGACTCTGGCGTCGTCGACCACGAGGTCACCTTGCGGATCACGTCCGAGGGTGTACGACCTGGACGGATCGAGCGTCCAGGTGCTGCCATTCAATTCCAGTACGAGTTCCGGCACTCCAGCCCCACTTGTCGTCCCCCGAAAGACCTCCGCACCGGAGGCCTGTGACTCCCGACACAGGGAGTCTAGGGATGGTGAACATCGTGGGGAACTATTTCAGGCCCAGGCTCGTATCCGAAACCCGGGCCTTGTGAATTACCGGCACAGACCTTGCACAGTACGGTTCCGTTCCTGCAACAGGCCCTGAGCGCCTGCCCGTTGACGGGTGCCAAACACGCCCCGAGAGTAGTAAGCACCCATGAGTGCGTATGGATCATGATGTTCACGCATAAATGATCTGGCGAACGATGAAAACGCGCTCTCTGTATGCAATGGGGCAAGTCGGCTCGTATCGGGGGGCTCTGATGAGCAGGGGCGGCCATGCGGTCCGGGGCGCGATCCGCTGGGGCGATGTCGTGCTCGCCGCGATCGCCGCGGTGGGCTGGGCCCTGGTCGCGATGGCGGGCACGGCCGCGCTCGGGCTGCATCTGCTGGGGGCGGACGCGGCGGGCTCGCTCGGACCGATGACGGCGGCCGTGGTGGTGCTCGGCGCGGGTGGCTCGGTCACCCCGTCCGGCGATGTCTCGGCGTTCGGCCTGAGCGGCGCCGAGGCGCGGACGACCATCGATTTCACGCCACTGGGCGTCGGTCTCGCGGGCGCGCTGCTGCTCGCCCTCTTCTTCCTGCGCTCACTGCGGGCGGCCGGGGCCACGGTCCCCGGCACCGAACTGGCGGCCCGCGCGGCCGCGGTGGCGGCGCTCTTCGTCGCCGTCGTCGCCGGCCTCGCCCGGGCCGGGCACGACCTCGTCACGCTGGACGGTACCCAACTGGGCCCGAGCGGGGTGAAGGTGCCCGCGGTGCCGGGCGTCCCCGGCCTCGGGGACATCGCCGGACTGCTGCCGGGCCGGCTCGCCGGCCTCGCGGGCGCCAAGGCGCGGGTCGGCTTCGGCGTGGACACGGGGCACTCGCTGGCGGGCGCGGCGTGCTGGGTGGGCGCGGTCCTGGTGATCGCCCTCCTCGCCTCGCGCCGCACGCCGCTGCCGCGCACCTGGTCGGCGCTGCACCGGACGGTACGCCCCGCGGCGTCCGCCGTGGTGACGGTGGTCCTGGTGGCGGTGGCGGCGGGGCTCGCGGCGGCGGCGTACGCGGCGACCGGGGACGCGCATCCGGCGCGGATCGCGGGCGCGGCCCTGCTCGGCGCGCCCAACGGAGTGGGGCCGGCGATCCCGCTGGGCCTGTTCGTGCCGTGGCGCGGGCACGCCACCGGGGCGCTCGCCACCGTGCTCCCCGATCCGGTCGGACGGCTGCTCACCAGCGGCTCCGACCAGCCCTTGACCCTGGGGCGGCTCGCCCAACTCGACCAGCGGGTCTGGCTGTTGGCGGTCGCGGCGGCCTGCCTGATGCTGTGCGCGGGGGTGCTGGCCGCGGTCCGTACTCCGGTGGGCGGGCGTTGGGGAGGTGCTTTCACGGGGCGGTGCGCGCTGTCGCTGGCCGCCGTCGGCGCGGTGGCGCTGCCCCTTCTGGTGTGGCTCACCGGGGTGTCCGCGAACGCGTCCCTTTCGGTGCTGGGCTTCGACACGTTCGGGGCGGGTCTGGAGCTGCACGGCAACGCGGGGCTCGCCCTGCCGATCGGCGCCGCGTGGGGCGCCGCGGCGGGCGCCCTGGGCGCGCTGCTCGCCCGGAGGTCGGGAGCGGCGGGGCGCGGCGCGGCGGTGCTCGCGAGGCTGAGCCGGGCCGGGGCGGTCGGGGCGGCGACGGCACCGGGCGGCGCACCAGCGGCGGCCGACGGGCGCGTACCGGGGCGGAACCACTCGCCCGCACCGCCCGACCAGCGCGTACCCGGGCCGAGCCTCCCGTCCGCACCGCCCGAGGAGCGGGCACCGGGGCCGCGCCACCCGGGGCCGGGAGGGACACCCGCACCGCCCGGCGAGCGGGCGCCGGGGCCGTATCGCCCCGCGCCGTCCCACCGCCCGCCGAACCCGGACACCAACCCCTATCTGAAGCCGCCCCCGGACCCGCACGGCTCCCCCACCCTGCCGGGACCTCGCCGGGGGCACCGGCCCCGGCCGCGTCCCGAGGAGGGGCCGCCTCCCCCGCCCGGGACGCCGCGGGGGCGCGGCTGAAGCGGGCAGGCCCGGGCGCGGCTGAACCGGGCCGGCCGGGGCATGGCGGAACCGGGCGGCCCGCGCATGGCGGAAGCGGGCGGCCAGCGGACACGGCCGTCCGAGGGCGGCCGTGTCCGCTGGGCGGGACGCCGTGCAGGCGAGGCACCGCGTGCCGATACGGTGGGATCACCATGACGCCATCGCCCCTGCCCCCCGCCGGCCAGGGCTCCGACGCCGGTCAGAGCTCTGACGTACCGACCCTCCTCGTCAAGATCTTCGGCAAGGACCGCCCCGGCATCACCGCCGGGCTCTTCGACACCCTCGCCGCCTACGCCGTCGACGTCGTCGACATCGAGCAGGTCGTCTCCCGCGGCCGGCTCGTGCTGTGCGCACTGGTCACCGAGCCGACCGTGGCCTCCCAGGGCGAGCTGCGCGCCACCGTGCACAGCTGGGCCGAGTCGCTCCGCCTGGAGGCCGAGATCATCTCCGGCACCGGTGACAACAGACCGCGCGGCAGCGGCCGTTCACATGTCACCGTGCTCGGGCATCCGCTGACCGCGGAGTCCACGGCGGCCATAGCGGCCCGTATCGCCGGCACCGGCGGCAACATCGACCGTATCTTCCGGCTCGCCAAGTACCCGGTCACGGCAGTGGAGTTCGCGGTGTCCGGCGTCGAGACGGCGCCCCTGCGCACCGCGCTCGCCACCGAGGCCGCGGCCCAGGGCGTGGACGTGGCCGTCGTCTCGGCGGGGCTGCACCGGCGGGCCCAGCGGCTCGTGGTGATGGACGTGGACTCCACGCTGATCCAGGACGAGGTGATCGAGCTCTTCGCCGCGCACGCCGGCTGCGAGGGCGAGGTCGCCGAGGTCACCGCCCGTGCGATGCGCGGCGAGCTGGACTTCGAGCAGTCCCTGCACGCCCGGGTGGCGCTGCTGCGGGGCCTGGACGCCTCGGTCGTGGACAAGGTGCGGGCCGAGGTCCGGCTCACCCCGGGCGCCCGTACCCTGATCCGCACCCTCAAGGCGCTCGGCTATCAAGTGGGCGTCGTGTCGGGCGGGTTCACCCAGGTCACCGACGACCTCAAGGAACGGCTCGGACTCGACTTCGCCTCCGCCAACACCCTGGAGATCGAGGACGGCAGGCTCACCGGCCGGGTCACGGGCGAGATCGTCGACCGGGCCGGCAAGGCACGGCTGCTGCGCAGGTTCGCCGCCGAGGCGGGGGTGCCGCTGGCCCAGACGGTGGCGATCGGCGACGGCGCCAACGACCTCGACATGCTGAACGCGGCGGGCCTCGGCGTCGCCTTCAACGCCAAGCCGGTCGTGCGCGAGGCCGCGCACACCGCGGTGAACGTGCCCTTCCTCGACACCGTGCTCTATCTGCTCGGCATCACCCGGGAAGAGGTCGAGGCGGCCGACGGTCTCGTCGACTGAGAACCGCCGCACCGAGACAGGCATGACCGAGACAGGCATACGGGAGCCGTAGCAAGACTCACATGCGGGAACACCTACGGGAGAGGCCCCGGCGCGCGGTGGGTGCGCCGGGGCCTTCGTCGCGTACGGGACAGGGGGGCCGTCAGTCGTGCGGGGCCCAGAAGTCGACGAGCGTGGCGACGCCGTGCTCCACGGTCTTCCAGGAGCCGTTGAAGGTGAGCACGGCGATGGACGAGGTGGGGAAGCCGCTGCGGTTCATCCGCGAGAGCGCGTCGCCCTCGGCGTCGCCCGCGAGCGCGTCGGCCAGGGCGTGCATCCCGGGGTTGTGGCCGATGAGCAGCAGGTCACCGACGTCTTCGGGGGTCTCGTTGACCAGCGCGATCAGCTCGCCGAGGGACGCCTCGTACATCCGCTCCTCGTACACCGTCCGGGGGCGCTGCGGCAGTTCGTGGACGGCGAGCTTCCAGGTCTCGCGGGTCCTGACGGCACTGGAGCACAGGGCGAGGTCCGGTGTGATGCCGGCCGCGGCCAGTCGGCGGCCCGCGGCGGGGGCGTCCGCCCTGCCCCGTTCGGCGAGCGGCCGGTCGTGGTCGGACACCTCGGGCCAGTCGGCTTTGGCGTGCCGGAGAAGGACGATCCTGTGCGGTGTATCGACGCTCATGGTCCCCAGCTTCGCATGAATCGCGCCATCGGGCGCAGGGTGTTGAAGGCTCGGCCGGAGGGGTGACACACGTGCCCGGAGAGGCGGCCCGCGTCAGCGCGCGAGGCTGTGCTGGATGCGGTCGACGAGGTGGGTGAGGGTGCCGTCGCCGGTGGCGGCGTGGGCGTCGCCCGAGCCGATGACGAGGGCGAGGAGCACGAAGAACGCGACGGCGGGCAGCACGACGCCCCACCACGGCAGCTTGAAGTCGACGCCACCGGCGCCCTGTTGGGGGGACCTGGGGTGGGTGTGGGCCGACATGACCGCCTCCGTGAGGTGCTGGGTTCGGGCTCCGCGGGCGGACGGGGTGTCCGTCGCGGTACCTCAAAACCTACGGATGCGAGGGGTGTCGTCCCATCCGGTGACCCACCCACTTGACCCTGACCCTGACCCCCTAGGGGATGGGGGGGCTAGCACCACCACGACCCGGCCGGGGCGTCGTTCGGGGGCGCGGCCGGGCCCTCGGCCGGGCCTTCCCCGGACCTTCGCCGGGCCTTCCCCGCGGCGGCGGCCGGGCCGCGGCCGTGCTCCGATCAGGGGGAGGCGAGCGTCGCGATGACGGCGACCACGACCGTGACGGCGAGCATCGCGCCGAGCACGAGCAGGAGCTTCTTGTGGCTGTTCTGCGGATTGGGTTCGAGCACTGGCATGCGGTCAGTGTCGCATCCCGGTTCGGTCCGCTATCGCCGGGCCCCGGCCTCGTCCTCGATCGTACGGTCGCGCCCGGCCAGGACGCCCACGACGATCTGCGGGACCATCAGGCCCGCCATCAGGGCGATGGGCAGGTCCCAGCCGCCGCTGCGGTCGTGCAGGACGCCGACCAGGAGGGGGCCCGGGATGGAGAGCAGGTAGCCGACGCACTGGGCGAAGGCCGACAGGCGCACCACGCCCGCGTGGCTCCGGGACCGCTTGCTGATCATCGTCAGGGCGAGCGGGAAGGCGCAGTTGGAGACGCCGAGCAGCAGCGCCCAGGCCCAGGCACCGGAGGCCGGCGCGAGGTAGAGCCCGGCGTAGCCGGCCAGACCGCAGGCGCCGAGCGCGACCACGATCGGGCCCTGACTGCGCAGCCGGTTGACGAGCCACGGGATGACGAAGCCGAGCGGCACGCCCATGACCATGGTGATGGACAGGAGCAGCCCGGCGGTCCCGGCCGAGACGCCCGCGTCGCGGAAGATCGTCGGCATCCAGCCCATGGTGATGTAGGCGCCGGTGGCCTGGAGGCCGAAGAAGCAGGCGAGGGCCCAGGCGGTGCCGCTGCGGGTGATGCGCAGGGCGGGGGCCGCCTCGTCCGGGGCGCCGATGGCCGGGCCCGCACTGCCGGAGCGGTCGCGCGTCAGCGGGATCCAGACCGCCACGGCGACGACGGCGAGCAGCGCCCAGATGCCGAGGCCCTGGCGCCAGCTGCCGCCGAGCGCGTCGGTGAGGGGCACGGTGGTGACGGCGGCGAGCGAGGTTCCCGCGGCGAGCGCCATCGAGTAGAGCCCGGTCATCGAGCCGACCCGGTCCGGGAAGTACCGCTTGACGATGACCGGCATCAGGACGTTGCTGAGGGCTATGCCCATCAGGGCGAGCGCGCTGGCCGCGAGGAAGGTGACGGTGCCGCCCGCGAAGGAGCGCAGGAGCAGGCCCGCGGTGATGGCGGCCATGCCCGCGAAGACGACGGCGCCGGGGCCGAAGCGGCGGGCCAGACGCGGCGCCATGATGCCGAAGACGGCGAAGCAGAACGCGGGCACCGAGGTGAGGACGCCCGCGATGCCGCCACTCATGTGCAGCCCGCCGGTGACCTCCTTCATCAGCGAGCCGAGGCTGGTGATCGCGGGGCGCAGGTTGACCGCGGCGAGCACCAGCGCGAGCGGTACGAGCCAGCGCGTCCACGTCGGCACCCCGGCCGCGCCGACGGGTGCGGGGGCTTCCGGGGCCGTGGCGGGGACGGTGGGCGCGGGGCTCAGCGTGGTGGTCTCTTCGTCGGGCATGATGCCATCATAGAATCATGGGATGATTGGTTGTCCAATCGTTGCCCGCTAGATTTTCGGTATTCCAACCCGCTCGATCCCACCCCGCTCGATCCCACCCCGCTCGATCCCACCCCGCTCGATCCCGCCCCCCTCTCGATCCCGCCCCCTCTCCGACTGGAGCACCATGACGCTCAGCTCTCCCCGGCGATCCGCCCTCGCCGACCAGGTGATCGCGCAGCTGCGCAACCAGATCACCTCGGGCGAGTGGCCGGTGGGCTCGCGCATCCCCACCGAGCCGGAGCTGGTCGAGCAGCTCGGGGTGGCACGCAACACGGTCCGCGAGGCGGTCCGGGCCCTCGCCCACAACGGGCTGCTCGACATCCGTCAGGGCTCGGGCACCTATGTCGTGGCGACGAGCGAGCTGGCCGGGGTGATGCACCGCCGCTTCGCGGACGCCGATCCCCGCCATGTGGCCGAGCTGCGCTCCACGCTGGAGTCGTCGGCGGCCAAGCTGGCCGCCGAGCGGCGTACCGAGCGCGAGCTCAAGCAGCTGGACGCGCTCCTGGAGCGGCGCGAGGAGGCCTGGGCCTCGGGTGACCGGGAGGCGTTCGTGGCGGCCGACGCGACGCTGCACCTCGCGGTCGTGGCGGCCTCGCACAACGACGTGCTGACCGAGCTGTACGCGGACCTCGGGCATCTGCTGCGCGACTGGCTGCGGGACGACGTGGCTCTGGAGATGACGCCGGAGAACCACATGGACCACGCCCGGATGGTCGACGCGATCCGGCTCGGCGACGCGCAGACGGCCGCGTCCGAGGCCGCGGCCCATGCCTTCATCTGCCTGCCGGACCGCCTCGAAGCCCGCTGAGCGCGGTAGGCCCTCACCGCGCCGCCGAGCGCGGGACCGTCCGTCCTCATCGCGCCTTCTGGTGGCTCACCCACACCGCGCGCACGTCCTTCCAGCACCGGTCGGTGAGGCGCACGGTCTGCCCCGGACCCACCTCCACCGCGGCCGCGTCCGCGTCCAGGTCCCACCAGTTGGCGCAGTCGGTGTGCAGTCGCACCCGGTCGACGTCCGGGTAGGGGTTGTGGCAGTACGCCGTCACGTGCGAGCCCTGTACGGAGGTGTGGCACGCGGCTCCGAACGGCTCGGGCTCGGGGGCCGCGGGCGGGGCCTCGGGGGCGGTGGCGGCCCGCACCACGGAAGGTGCCGCGAACCCGGCCGCCGCCACCAGCAGGACGAACAGCAGGGCCAACGCCCGCCGTTGCCCGACCCTCAGCGGGTGCGCGAGCGGAGGGCGCCGGACCCGGCGCGGGCCTGGACCCCCCTCGTCCGGGGGACGTGCGCGCGAGGCGTCCACACCCCCACCTCCTCCCCGGCCGACCGCCCGACATGTCCGTTTCGATCAGTCTGCGGGGAAGTAGCGGCGCACGCACGGCGGGAAGTCGCGGCGCACGCGCTGCGGCCGCCCGCCGGAAGGCTCCGGTGGGCGGCCGCAGAACGAGCTGTGCGGGGTCAGGCACCCACGGCGTGCAGACCGCCGTCGACGTGGATGATCTCGCCCGTGGTCTTCGGGAACCAGTCCGAAAGGAGCGCGACGACGCCCTTGCCGGCCGGCTCGGGGTCGGACACGTTCCACTCCATCGGGGAGCGGTGGTTCCACACGTCGGCGAGCTCGCCGAAGCCCGGGATGGACTTGGCGGCCATGGAGCCGATCGGGCCCGCCGAGATCAGGTTGCAGCGGATGTCGTCCTTGCCCAGGTCGCGGGCCATGTACCGGGAGGTCGCCTCCAGAGCGGCCTTGGCCGGGCCCATCCAGTCGTACTGCGGCCAGGCGTACTGCGCGTCGAAGGTGAGGCCGACGACCGCGCTGCCCGGCGCGAGCAGCTCGCGCAGCGACATGGTGAGCGACTTCAGCGAGAACGCCGAGACGTGCATGGCGGTGGCGACCGACTCGAACGGCGTGTTGAGGAAGTTGCCGCCGAGCGCGTCCTGCGGGGCGAAGCCGATGGAGTGCACGATGCCGTCGAGGCCGCCGAGCTCCTCCTTGACCAGGCCCGCGATCCGGTCCAGGTGCTCCTGGTTGGTCACGTCGAGCTCAAGGACCTTGGCGGGCTTGGGGAGCTTCTTGGCGATGCGCTCGGTCAGGGTCGGCCGCGGGAAGGCGGTCAGGATGACCTCGGCACCCTGCTCCTGAGCCAGCTTCGCGGCGTGGAAGGCGATGGAGGACTCCATCAGCACACCGGTGATCAGGATGCGCTTGCCCTCAAGAATTCCGCTCATGGTGATCAGTGACCCATGCCCAATCCGCCGTCAACCGGGATGACGGCTCCAGTGATGTACGAGGCGTCGTCCGAGGCGAGGAACTTCACCGCGGCGGCGATCTCCTCGGGCTGCGCGTAGCGGCCCAGCGGCACCTGGGACACGATGCCCGAGCGCTGCTCCTCGGTGAGCACCTTGGTCATGTCGGTGTCGACGAAACCGGGTGCCACGACGTTGAAAGTGATGTTCCGGGACCCGAGCTCACGCGCGAGCGACCGGGCGAAGCCCACCAGACCGGCCTTGGAGGCGGCGTAGTTGGCCTGCCCCGCCGAGCCGAGCAGCCCCACGACGGAGGAGATCAGCACCACGCGGCCCTTCTTGGCGCGCAGCATCGCACGGTTGGCGCGCTTGACCACGCGGAAGGTGCCGGTGAGGTTGGTGTCGAGGACGGAGGTGAAGTCGTCCTCGGACATGCGCATCAGGAGCTGGTCCTTGGTGACGCCGGCATTGGCGATCAGGACCTCGACGGGACCGTGCTTGTCCTCGATCTCCTTGTAGGCCTGCTCCACCTGCTCGGTGTCCGTGATGTCGCACTTGACGGCGAGGACACCCAGCTCGGTCAGGGCGGCCGGCGGCTCCCCGGTGCGGTACGTGATCGCGACCTTGTCGCCGCTGTCGGCAAAAGCGCGGGCGATGGCGAGGCCGATGCCCCGGTTACCTCCGGTGATGAGAACCGAGCGGCTCAACGGATCACCCTTTCGATAGGCGGATTCGTACTCCACGCAAACTATCGGTACCGCCCGACTTACGAGGAATCGGGCCCTGACAGTGGCGTGGAACGAGCGCTGTCGGGTCCCTACAGAAAGGCCGTAGTCATGAGGCCGGTCGGCGCGACATGATCGGGGGCGACCGGTCTCGTACGACAGGGGAGACAGCTGTGCCATCAGGGACCCATTCCATCGACGACGCCTTCACGGCGCTGCCGCTGCGCGCACTTGCCGACGCGGCGCTCGCGCGGGCCCGCGCGCTCGGTGCCGAGCACGCCGACTTCCGCTTCGAGCGGGTGCGCAGCGCCGCCCGCCGGCTGCGGGACGCGCGGCCCGCCGGCTCCTCCGACACCACCGACCTCGGCTACGCGGTGCGGGTGGTGCACGGCGGGGCCTGGGGATTCGCCTCGGGCGTCGATCTCTCGATGGACGCGGCGGCCAAGGTCGCCTCCCGCGCGGTGGCCATGGCCAAGCTGTCCGCTCAGGTCATCGCGGCCGCCGGGTCGAATGAGCGGGTGGAGCTCGCGGACGAGCCGGTGCACTCCGAGAAGACCTGGATCTCGTCCTACGAGATCGACCCCTTCAGCGTGCCGGACGAGGACAAGAGCGCCCTGCTCGCCGACTGGAGCGCGCGGCTGCTCGGCGCGGCCGGGGTCGAGCACGTGGACGCGTCGCTGCTCACGGTGCACGAGAACAAGTTCTACGCGGACACCGCGGGCACCGTGACCACCCAGCAGCGGGTGCGGCTGCACCCCCAGCTCACCGCGATCGCGGTGGACCGCACGACCGGCGAGTTCGACTCGATGCGCACCCTCGCGCCGCCGGCCGGGCGCGGCTGGGAGTACCTGACCGGGACCGGCTGGGACTGGGACGCGGAGCTGGAGGAGATCCCGGCGCTTCTGGCCGAGAAGATGCGGGCACCCGGCGTCGAGGGCGGCCGCTACGACCTGGTGGTGGACCCGTCCAACCTGTGGCTGACCATCCACGAGTCGATCGGCCACGCCACCGAGCTGGACCGGGCGCTGGGCTATGAGGCGGCCTACGCGGGCACCTCGTTCGCCACGTTCGACCAGCTGGGGAAGCTGGCGTACGGCTCACAGGTGATGAACGTGACCGGCGACCGGACCGCGGAGCACGGGCTCGCGACGATCGGCTACGACGACGAGGGCGTGGCGGCGCAGTCCTGGGACCTGGTGAAGGACGGCACCCTCGTCGGCTATCAACTCGACCGCAGGATCGCGAAGTTGACCGGTCTCGGCCGTTCCAACGGCTGCGCCTTCGCCGACTCCCCCGGGCACGTCCCGGTCCAGCGGATGGCGAACGTCTCGCTCCAGCCGGACCCGGGCGGCCTCGCCACGGAGGATCTGATCGGCGGGGTGGAGCGGGGCATCTACGTGGTCGGCGACCGCTCGTGGTCGATCGACATGCAGCGCTACAACTTCCAGTTCACCGGCCAGCGCTTCTTCCGCATCGAGAACGGGCGCTTGGCGGGCCAGCTCCGCGATGTCGCCTACCAGGCGACCACCACCGACTTCTGGGGCTCCATGGAGAAGGTCGGCGGCCCCCAGACCTATGTCCTGGGCGGCGCCTTCAACTGCGGCAAGGCCCAGCCGGGCCAGATCGCCGCGGTCTCCCACGGCTGCCCCTCCGCCCTGTTCCGCGGCGTCAACATCCTCAACACGACTCAGGAGGCCGGGCGATGAGGCACGGATCCCACCACCGCGCCCCCGGCCGGGGGTCCGGGGGACGCCCCCCGGGCCAGCACCGTCTCACCACGACTCAGGAGGCCGGGCGATGAGCTCGCGTACGACCGTCAAGCCGCACGAGATCGTCGAGCGGGCCCTGGAGCTGTCCACCGCGGACGGCTGTGTGGTCATCGCCGACGAGCACTCCTCGGCCAATCTGCGCTGGGCCGGCAACGCGCTGACCACCAACGGCGTGACCCGGGGACGCACCCTCACCGTGATCGCGACGGTGGACGGCGCCCAGGGCACCGCCTCCGGTGTCGTCTCGCGTTCGGCCGTCACCGCCGACGACCTGGAGTCCCTGGTGCGTGCCGCGGAGGCGGCCGCGCGCGGGGCCGGGCCCGCCGAGGACGCCCAGCCGCTGGTCACCGGCGTGCCGGTGGCGGCGGACTTCACCGACGCGCCCGCCGAGACCAGCTCCGCCGTGTTCACCGACTTCGCGCCCGCCCTCGGCGAGGCCTTCGCGCGGGCCCGGGCCGGCGGGCGTGAGCTGTACGGCTTCGCCAACCACGAGCTGAGCTCCACCTACCTGGGTACGTCCACGGGTCTGCGGCTGCGCCACGACCAGCCCAACGGCACCCTGGAGCTCAATGCCAAGTCCCCGGACCGGACCCGCTCGGCGTGGGCGGGGCGGGCGACGGCGGACTTCAAGGACGTCGACCCGGGCGCGCTCGACGACGAGCTCGCCCGCCGCCTCGGCTGGGCCGAGCGCCGCATCGACCTGCCCGCCGGCCGGTACGAGACCCTGCTGCCGCCGACCGCGGTGGCCGACCTGCTGATCTACCAGATCTGGTCGGCCGCGGCCCGGGACGCCGCCGAGGGCCGGACCGTCTTCTCGAAGCAGGGCGGCGGCACCCGCCTCGGCGACACCCTCTCCCCGCTCCCGCTCACCCTGCGCAGCGACCCGAACGAGCCGGGCCTGGAGTACGCGCCGTTCCAGGTGGCGCACTCCTCGGGCGACACGGAGTCGGTGTTCGACAACGGGCTCCCGCTGACCGCGACCGACTGGATCCGCGAGGGCCGGCTGGAGAACCTGGTCACCACCCGGCACAGCGCCGCCCTGACCGGCCTGCCGCTCGCCCCCTCCCCCGGCAACCTGATCCTGGACGCCGGCGGCGGGCGCACCCTGGACGAGATGGTCGCCGCCACCGAGCGCGGGCTGCTCCTGACGTGCCTGTGGTACATCCGCGAGGTGGACCCGGCCACGCTGCTCCTGACCGGTCTGACCCGCGACGGGGTGTATCTCGTGGAGAACGGCGAGGTGGTCGGCGAGGTGAACAACTTCCGGTTCAACGAGTCGCCGGTGGACCTCCTGTCGCGGGCCACCGAGGCGGGCCGCACCGGCAAGACCCTGCCGCGAGAGTGGAACGACTACTTCACCCGGACCGCGATGCCCGCGCTGCGCGTCCCCGACTTCAACATGAGCTCGGTCAGCCGGGGTGTGTGACCCGCCTAGACTGGCGGTCCCACCCCCATCACCACAAGGAGACCCGGAACCGTGACGGACATCGTCGACGAGCTGAAGTGGCGCGGGCTTTTCTCGCTGTCCACTGACGAGGACGCATTGCGCAAGGCTCTCGCGGACGGTCCCGTCACGTTCTATTGCGGCTTCGACCCGACCGCGGCAAGCCTGCACGTCGGGCACCTGGTGCAGGTCCTCACCGTCCGCCGGCTCCAGCAGGTCGGGCACCGGCCGCTGGCGCTCGTGGGCGGCGCGACCGGCCAGATCGGTGACCCGCGCCCGACCGCCGAGCGCACCCTGAACGACCCGGAGACGGTCGCGAACTGGGTCGACCGGCTGCGGAGCCAGATCGAGCCGTACCTGTCCTTCGAGGGCGAGAACGCGGCCGTGATGGTCAACAACCTGGACTGGACCGCGGGCATGTCCGCGATCGAGTTCCTGCGGGACATCGGCAAGCACTTCCGGGTCAACAAGATGCTCACCAAGGACTCGGTGGCCCGCCGTCTGGAGTCCGAACAGGGCATCAGCTACACGGAGTTCAGCTACCAGCTGCTCCAGGGCATGGACTTCCTGGAGCTGTACCGGCGCTACGGCTGCACCCTCCAGCAGGGCGGCAGCGACCAGTGGGGCAACCTCACCGCCGGGCTGGACCTGATCCACCGCCTGGAGCCGGACGCCGAGGTGCACTGCCTGGCGACGCCGCTGATGGTCAAGGCGGACGGCACCAAGTTCGGCAAGACCGAGGGCGGGGCCGTGTGGCTCGACCCGGAGATGACCACGCCGTACGCGTTCTACCAGTTCTGGCTGAACGTGGACGACCGGGACATCTCGACCTACATGCGCATCCTCTCCTTCAAGTCCCGCGAGGAGCTGGAGGAGATCGAGAAGCTCACCGAGGAGCGCCCGCAGGCGCGGGCCGCCCAGCGGGCGCTCGCCGAGGAGCTGACCACCCTGGTGCACGGCGCGGACCAGTGCGCGGCCGTCATCGACGCGTCCAAGGCGCTGTTCGGCCAGGGCGAGCTCGCCGAGCTCGACGAGGCGACGCTGGCCGCCGCCCTGTCCGAGCTGCCGAACGCGAAGGTGACCGAGCTCGGCCCGGTCACCGACCTGTTCGCCGAGGTGGGCCTGGTGGCCAGCAAGTCGGCGGCCCGCCGCACCGTGAAGGAGGGCGGCGCCTACGTGAACAACGTGAAGGTGACGGCCGAGGACGCGGTGGCCACGGCGGAGGAACTCCTGCACGGGCGCTGGCTGGTGCTGCGCCGGGGCAAGAAGAACCTGGCGGCCGTCGAGGTCGTCGGCGCCTGACCGGGACCGCCCGACCGGACACGGCACGACGGCGCCCTGGCCATGGACAGCGCAAAAGGGGGCGGCTCCTTCGCGGAGCCGCCCCCTTTCCGCTGCCGTCAGGCTCTCTGCTTGTTGCCCCGCACCGCCATGTAGAGCATGTCGCCCAGGAAGACGATGACGACGGCGGCCGCGATCTGGAGTCCGTGCCGGCCCCAGTCGATGCCCTTGGTCTCGGCGATCCCGATCGCCCGGGCGATCGAGTTGCCGACCACGCCGCCGATGATGCCGAAGATGGTGGTCAGCCAGAGCGGACTGTGCTGCTTGCCGGGAATGATCGCCTTGGCGATGAGACCGAGCACGAATCCCACGATGATGGCCCACAACCAGCCCATGGCTGCCTCCTTGTACGGCTCGACGTGAGCAGGTTCAGCCAGTGTCGGCCCGTCCTCGGTACGGCGCATGTCGGATACGTCCATACGTGGTGGGTACTGGGGCATCCGCGCAGGTTGAAGCCGCCCCGGTCTCGAACCCGGCGGACCCGCGGCGTACGGTGATAGCAGTCCGGGCCGGGGAGAGCCCGCCGTGGAATTCGGGTGGTGGAACGTGATGCGGAAGCAGAGCAGCGGCCAGGTCTTCCGGATCACCGGAGCCCGCCGGTCGCTCGACGAGGACGTCCGGGGCCGGCAGCGCCGCTATGTGATCTCGATGTCGATCCGCACGCTTTCGGTGGTGCTGACCGCGGTGCTGTGGAACGTCGAGCGTCCTGTCGCCATTGTGACGCTGGTGCTCGGCGCACTGCTGCCCTATGTGGCGGTCGTGTTCGCCAACGCGGGCCGGGAGAACGTGACTTCGCTGCCCTCCACCTTCATCCCCGCACCGGTCCGGCCGGCACTTGGCGCGGCCCCCGTGGGGGGCGCCGCGGAATCCCCGACGGAAGCCGGAGACGGTGACCCGCAGTGGCGTGCGCACGAGCACGGCTGATCCGTCACCGTCCGCGAAGCTCAAGAAAACCTCAGATCAATCATGAAGTTCCGGTGCACCACACCGGGTCCCCCATGACATACTTCGTAAGCGCTCCGCATCCCCCGTCGGAGCGACGGACCGACGCCGGGCAGCTCCCCCCGTGGCTGCTCGGCGTCGCCTTTGTACGGGGGCGGTGCCCCGTTTCGCATCGGGCCGCATGCCGCACAATTGTCTCTGTGAGTGACGAGACCAGTGCCGAGACCCCCCTCTGTTCCGCCAAGGGCTGCCGTGCCGACGCCGTGTGGGTGCTGGCGTGGAACAACTCGAAGATCCACACCCCGGAGCGCCGCAAGACGTGGCTCGCGTGCGACGAGCACCGCGAGCACCTGTCCCAATTCCTGGGCGTACGGGGCTTCTTGAAGGACGTGGTGACGCTCGCCGAGTGGGAGTCGTCAGCCGCCGATCGCTGACATCGGGCGGTCGGGCTGGAGGAACGAGGGGTCGTCGAGGCCGGAGCCGGCCTTCTTGCCCCACATCGCCAGCTTCCACAGGCGGGCGATCTCCTCGTCCCCGGCGTCCGAGCGCAGGGCCGCGCGCAGATCGGACTCCTCGCGGGCGAACAGGCAGGTGCGCACCTGGCCGTCGGCGGTGAGCCGGGTCCGGTCGCAGGAGCCGCAGAACGGGCGGGTCACCGAGGCGATGACACCCACGGTGTGGGGGCCGCCGTCGACCACCCAGCGCTCGGCGGGCGCGGAGCCCCGCTCGTCCTCCCCCTCGGGCGTCAGCGTGAAGCGCGTACGCAGCGAGGCCAGGATGTCACCGGCGGTGATCATGCCGTCGCGCTTCCAGCCGTGCTGGGCGTCGAGCGGCATCTGCTCGATGAACCGGAGCTCGTAGTCGTGCTCGACGGCCCAGGCCAGCAGGTCGGGGGCCTCGTCGCCGTTGAGGCCCGGCATCAGGACGGTGTTGACCTTGACCGGGGTCAGACCCGCCTCGCGGGCGGCTTCCATGCCCTCGATGACGTCCTTGTGGCGGTCGCGCCGGGTCAGGGTCTTGAAGACCTCGGGGCGCAGGGTGTCCAGCGAGACGTTGACGCGGTCGAGGCCCGCCGTCTTCAGGGCCGCGGCGGTGCGCTTGAGGCCGATGCCGTTGGTCGTGATCGACATCCGGGGGCGCGGCTCCAGGGCCGCGCAGCGCTCGACGATCCCGACCAGGCCGGGCCGCAGCAGCGGCTCGCCGCCGGTGAAGCGGACCTCGGTGATGCCGAGGTCGGTGACGGCGATGCGGATGAGCCGGACGATCTCGTCGTCGGTCAGCAGATCCGGCTTGGCCAGCCACTGCAAGCCCTCTTCCGGCATGCAGTACGTGCACCGCAGGTTGCACCGGTCGGTGAGCGAGACGCGCAGGTCGGTGGCCACCCGGCCGTAGGTGTCGATGAGCACTTGTGGGCCCCCTCCCCTGTCCGTCGGTGTCCGGCCGGAATCCGGTCGAACGTCTGCCGAATGTGTATACACCCGAGCCTACGCGAGACCCGTGACAACGGGAGGGGCCGATTGTCACGAGGTGCGGCGAGGCCGTGTCGTAGGGTCCTACGACACGGCCTCGGCCATCCGCCGTGCGGATGTACGTCGCGGGCGGCCTCAGTGGGCGCCGATGCCCGTCAGGGACTTCACCTCCAGCTCGGCGTACTTGCCCCGGTCCGGCTCCTCCTTCGAGAGCAGCGATCCGATCCAGCCGAGCAGGAAACCCAGCGGGATCGAGATCAGGCCCGGGTTCTCCAGCGGGAACCAGTGGAAGTCGACGCCCTTGAACATGGACGTCTTCGGGTTGCCGGAGACGACGGGCGAGAACAGCACCAGGAACACCGAGCTGAACAGGCCGCCGTAGATCGACCAGAGGGCGCCCTGGGTGGTGAAGCGCTTCCAGAACAGGCTGTAGAGGATGGTCGGCAGGTTCGCCGAGGCGGCCACCGCGAAGGCGAGCGCGACCAGGCCCGCCACGTTCATGTCGCGGGCGAAGGCGCCGAGCACGATCGCGACGGCGCCGATGAAGACGGTGGCCCAGCGCGCGGCCCGCATCTCCTCCTTCTCGGTCGCCTTCCCCTTGCGGATGACGTTGGCGTAGATGTCGTGCGCGAAGGAGGACGACGAGGCGAGGGTGAGGCCGGCGACGACGGCGAGGATGGTCGCGAAGGCGACCGCCGAGATCACCGCGAGCAGGGTCGCGCCGCCGGTGGTGCCGACGCCGCCGCCGAGGTACTCGGCGAGCTGCGGGGCCGCGGTGTTGCCCGCCGGGTTCTGCGCCTTGATGGCGGCGGGCCCGACCAGGGCCGCCGCGCCGAAGCCGAGCGCGATCGTCATCAGGTAGAAGGCGCCGATGATGCCGATCGCCCAGTTCACCGACTTCCGGGCGGCCTTGGCGGTGGGCACCGTGTAGAAGCGGATCAGGATGTGCGGCAGGCCCGCGGTGCCGAGCACCAGCGCGATGCCGAGCGAGAGGAAGTCCAGCTTGGAGGTGCCGTTCACGCCGTACTTCAGGCCGGGCTCCAGGAACGCCGCGCCCTTGCCGCTCTTCTCGGCCGCGGTGCCGAGCAGGTCGGAGACGTTGAAGTGGAACTTGAGCAGCACCATGAACGTCATGAGGATCGCGCCCGCGATGAGCAGCACGGCCTTGACCATCTGCACCCAGGTGGTGCCCTTCATGCCGCCGATGGTGACGTACACGATCATCAGGACGCCGACGAGGGCGACGATGAGGATCTTGCCCGCGTCGGTGGTGATGCCGAGCAGCAGCGAGACGAGGACTCCGGCGCCGGCCATCTGCGCCAGCAGGTAGAAGATCGACACGACGATGGTGGAGGCGCCGGCCGCGGTGCGCACGGGCCGCTGCCTCATCCGGTAGGCGAGCACATCGCCCATCGTGTAGCGGCCGGAGTTGCGCAGCGGCTCGGCGACGAGCAGCAGCGCCACCAGCCAGGCGACCAGGAAGCCGATGGAGTAGAGGAAGCCGTCGTAGCCGAACAGGGCGATGGCTCCGGCGATGCCGAGGAAGGACGCGGCGGACATGTAGTCGCCGGAGACCGCGAGGCCGTTCTGGAACGCGGTGAACTGGCGGCCGCCCGCGTAGAAGTCGGAGGCGTTCTTGGTCTGCCGGCCGGCCCAGACGGTGATGGCGAGGGTCGCGGCGACGAACACCGCGAACAGGGTGATGATCAGTGGCCGGTGTTCGGTGGTCGAGACGGCGGCGAGCGGGACCAGGGCGGGGCTCATGCGTCGGCCTCCATACGGGACTTGATGGCCTCGGCCTTGGGGTCGAGCTTCGCCGCGGCGTGCCGCGAGTAGAACCAGGCGATGAGGAACGTGGTCAGGAACTGGGCGAGGCCGAAGACGAAGGCCACATTGATGTTGCCGATGACCTTGGTGCCCATGAAGCCGCCCGCGTAGTTGGACAGCAGCACGTAGAGCAGGTACCAGATGATGAAGGCGATGGTCAGCGGGAAGGCGAACGAGCGGTGGGCGCGGCGGAGTTCACCGAATTCCGCGCTCTGCTGCTCCGCGACGAATGCCTCGGTGCTGGGCTGGACTGGGCCGGGGGCCGCCCCGGCTTCGGGCGGCGGCGCGTCGGTGGCCACGGAATCTCCTCGCGGTGCGGAAGCGGATCCGGATGGTGCGGATACGGACGGTGGTGATGCAGGTGGTGCGGACGGTGGCGGTGCGGATGCGGACGGTACGGACGCAGGCGGTGCGGATGCGGACGGCGGTGGGGACGGGGATGCGGCGGGTAGGGACAGGTCGGACATGGGGTCTCCGCTGGGGATGCGATGCGGTCCCCCTGACAACGGCACGGGGCGCGGGCCGTCTCGGTTCAGTCCGGCCGTTTTTCTCCTTGGCGGATCCCGGACGGGCGCGTGGCGCGTTCCGCGCTCCCCCTGGCGCGACCGCGTGACTTTCTGCGCGAACTCGGCGGAAGCCGTTGATCCGCCGAGATGATCGGCGATAGCTTCACAGCTCCTCCTTCCGTCTTCTCCTTCCGTTACGTACCGAGAGTTCCGCCAACCCCATGGAGACCCCATGCCGTTGCACATCTCCCGTACGCGCCGCGCCGTCGCGGCCTCGGCGGGCCTGGCCACCGCCGTCGCGCTCGCGCTGCTCCCCGGCACCGCTTCGGCCGCCGCCACCGCTGCCGGAGCCACCACCGCGAAGGCGGCGGCGACCGCCGGTCCCGAGCTGAGCTACATCGTCAACGTCCGTCCCGGGCAAGGGAATTCGGCCCGCGTCCAGCGAGCAGTGGCCCAGGCGGGCGGCTCGGTGCTCCAGGCCTACGACCGGATAGGCGTGCTCGTCGTGCACTCCGCCAACGCGGACTTCGCGAAGACGATCCGCACGGTGCGGGGCGTCGAATCGGCGGGCGCGACGCGCACCGCGCCGCTGCCCGCGCAGTCCACCACCGACGTGGGCAGCCCGAAGCACCTCACCGCCGAGGACCTGAAGGCGGCCTCCGCCAAGGCCGCGCCGGGCGAGGACCCGCTTGAGCCGCTCCAGTGGGACCTGAAGGCGATCAAGGCGGACAAGGCGCACGAGAAGACGCTGGGCAGCTCCAAGGTGACGGTCGGGGTGATCGACACGGGCGTGGACGACACCCATCCGGACATCGCGCCCAACTTCGACCGCGCCAAGTCGGTCAGCTGCATCACCGGCAAGCCGGACACCACGGACGGCGCCTGGCGCCCGTTCACCACCGGCGGCTCCCCGCACGGCACCCATGTCGCCGGCGAGATCGCGGGCGCCATGAACGGCGTGGGCATCACCGGGGTGGCGCCGGGCGTGAAGGTCGCGGCCATCAAGGTGTCCACGCAGGGCGGCAGCTTCTTCTACACCGAGGCCGTGGTCTGCGGCTTCGTGTGGGCGGCCGAGCACCACATCGACGTGACGAACAACAGCTATTACACCGACCCGTGGTACTTCAACTGCAAGAACGACCCCGACCAGAGGGCGCTGGTCGAGGCGATCACCCGGGCCTCGAAGTACGCCGAGTCCAAGGGCACGGTGAACGTGGCCGCGGCCGGCAACGAGAACTACGACCTCGCGTCCGACTCGATCACCGACCCCGCCAGCCCCAACGACACCACCCCGGGCAGCCGGGTGATCGACCCGCACCAGTGCCTGGACATCCCGACCCAGCTGCCGGGTGTGGTGACGGTCGCGTCGACCGGCGCCAAGGGCGTCAAGTCGTCGTTCTCCAACTACGGGCTCGGTGTCATCGACATCGCGGCCCCGGGCGGCGACTCGACCGCGTACCAGCCGCCGCAGGCCCCGGCCACCAGTGGTCTCATCCTCGGTCCGGTGCCCGGCGGTACGTGGGCGTACATGGCCGGAACGTCCATGGCGACGCCCCATGTGGTGGGCGTGGCGGCCCTGTTGAAGTCGACGCACCCGCATGCGTCGGCGTTCCGGATCAAGGCGCTGCTCGCGCTCCAGGCGGACCGTACGCCGTGCACCACCCCGTACGACATCGACGGTGACGGCACGGTGGACGCGGTCTGCCAGGGCGGAAAGTTCTACAACGGCTTCTACGGGGCGGGCATCACCAACGCCCTCAACGCCGTGAAGTAACAGACGGGTTGAGGAAGTCGGAGGGGGCCGCCCGCATCGCGGACGGCCCCCTTCGGTGTGCTGTGGCCCGTTACGGCTTGACGAGGACCTTGAGAGCGGTGCGGTCGTCCATCGCCCGGTAGCCGTCGGGCACGCCCTCGATGCCGACCGTGCGGTCGAAGACCGGGGACGGGTCGATGGTGCCGTCGAGGACGTCGGCGAGCAGCTCGGGGATGTAGGTGCGCACGGGGGCGACGCCGCCGCGCAGCGCGATGTTGCGGTCGAACATGATGCCGAGGTCGAGCCCGGTGCCGCTGCCGTGCGGGACGCCGACGTAGCCGATGGCGCCGCCGTCGCGGGTGATGTCGACCGCGGTGCGCATGGACTGCTCGGTGCCGACGGCCTCGATGACGGCGTGCGCGCCCTGGCCGCGGGTCAGCTCGCGCACCGCGGCCACGGCGGCCTCACCGCGCTCGGCGACGACGTCGGTGGCGCCGAAGAGCTTCGCGATGTCGGTGCGGACCTGGTGGCGGCCGAGCGCGATGATGCGCTCCGCGCCGAGCCGCTTGGCGGCGAGCACCCCGCACAGGCCGACGGCGCCGTCACCGACGACGGCGACGGTCGAGCCGCGCTCGACGCCGGCGCCGATGGCCGCGTGGTGGCCGGTGCCCATGACGTCGGACAGCGCGAGCAGCGCGGTGAGCAGGCGGTCGTCGGAGGCGGCTTCGGCAGGGAGCTTGACGAGGGTGCCGTCGGCGAACGGCACGCGGACGGCTTCGCCCTGGCCGCCGTCCGAGCCGACCGAGCCCCAGAACCCGCCCTGCGGGCAGGAGGTGGTCAGGCCCTCGGAGCAGAAGTCGCAGGTGCCGTCGGACCAGACGAAGGGCGCGACGACGAGGTCGCCCTTGCGCAGGCCGCGGACCCCGGAGCCCGCCTCCTCGACGATGCCGAGGAACTCGTGGCCGATGCGCTGCCCGGGCTGTCGGGCGGACTCGCCGCGGTAGGCCCACAGGTCGCTGCCGCAGATGCAGGCCCGCAGGACCCGGACGACCGCGTCGGTGGACACCTGGATGCTGGGGTCCGGCACCTCCTCCACCCGGATGTCGTGGGGGGCGTGGATGACGGTCGCGCGCATGCTACGGGTCCTTGCCGGTCAGGGGGTGGTGCGGGACTCCTCACGGTACGCCTGTGCGAGAAGTGCCTGCGCCCCGAGATAGGTCAGCATGATCCAGAAGTCGGGGCGGGGCGGCTGCGGCCAGTTCGCGACGCCGGTGGCGATGAGGGTGTCGGACAGCAGGAACAGGGCGCCGCCGAGGCCGACGAGCGGTCCGAGCCGGGAGGAGCGGTAGGCCATCGCGGTGAGCAGCAGGCTGTAGCCGGCGACCGGGATCCGCAGCCCGGCGGGCAGGTCCGGCCAGAGCGCGGCCACGGCGGCCACGAGTGCGATCCCGTACGCGGCGCCGAGCCCGGGGTGGGTGCGGCCACGCCCGAACAGGACGAGGTAGCAGACGTGCCCGGCGGCGAAGCAGCCCATGCCGAGCAGGAAGGCGGCATCGGCGCCGGAGAGCAGGAACACATCGCCGCCCCAGCCGCACAGCAGCGCGGCGACGAGCAGTCGCGGCCCGCCCCGCGCGTACACGTGCGCGGCGAGCAGGGGCATGAGGAGCGGCTTGGCAATCAGGTGCCCGGGGTGCCACCCGGCGAGCAGCGCGAGCAGGTCGAGGGCGCCGGCGGCCGCGAAGGCGAGCAGGAGCGGGGTGACCGCGGCGGGCAGCCGCGCGCCCGTGCCCGCCCGGGTCCCGGGCGCGACGGCATCCGCGCCCGGTCGCGTCATACGGCGCGCTCCGCCACGGCGGCGGGCCCGATGGCCGGCTCGGTGGCGGTGGCCGGCTCGGTGGCGGTGGCGGTGGCGGTGGCCGGCTCGGTGGCCGGTGCCGAGGTGGTCGTCGCCGCTGCCGCCAACGCCGCTGCCACCACTGCCCGCGGCTGCCAGCCCGGGCCGCGGAAGATCCGGCCGGCCCGCTCCGGCCAGCTGCGGGCGGCGCGTACGTCGCGGGCGATGGCGGCGTACTCGTGGGTGGCGACGCGCAGCGGGTTGTAGGTGGCGATGTTCTTGGTGAGCCCGAACACGGGCCGCTCGGTCTCGGCGGTGAACGAGCCGAACATCCGGTCCCAGATGATCAGGATGCCGCCGAAGTTCCGGTCCAGGTAGCCGCCCTGCGAGGCGTGGTGCACCCGGTGGTGGGAAGGCGTGTTGAGGACGAACTCGAAGGGGCGGGGCAGCTTCCCGACCCGCTCGGTGTGCACCCAGAACTGGTAGACGAGGTTCGCCGAGGAACAGAAAGCGAGCACCGCCGGATGCACGCCGAGCGCGATGAGCGGCACGTAGAACGGCCACACGGTCCAGGTCGTCCAGGGCTGGCGCAGGGCGGTGGTGAGGTTGAACTTGCGGCTGGAGTGGTGCACCACGTGGCAGGCCCACAGGATCCGGATCACGTGGTGGCCGCGGTGCGACCAGTAGTAGAAGAAGTCCTGTCCGAGCAGCATCAGCGGCACGGTCCACCACAGGACCGGGATCGCGAGCGGGGTGAGGGCGTAGACCGCCGTGTAGAGGGCGACGATCGGAATCTTCCACAACGCGTCGAAGACCAGACTGCCGAGCCCCATGCCGACGCTGGTGGCGGCGTCCTTCGTCTCGTACCCGGCGGCGTCCTCGTCCGGATGGAGCCGGTAGCTCACCATCTCGACGACGGTGAGCAGCACGAAGGCGGGTATCGACCACAGCACGACATCGGGCAGGTTCGGCGACATGCCTGCACCGTAGGGGCGGGGCGGCGGCCCCGGCTAGATGGTGTTACCGACAAGTATGCGAGACGCGTTGTCAGCAGGCTTTGGTGAGTTCTGCCAATCGGAGCGAGCGGCCCCGGCGTACGATCGCTGGCACCGGTGCGCTCTGGGGGAGGCAACTGCGGTGCCAGGCTTGGAAGTTGTGGTCGTACGTCTCGCGAGCACGGTGATCTCGACGGTCGCGAAGTCGATCCTGGCCCCCCGGCCGGGCGCGGGCCTGGTGACGGGGCCGCTGCGCCCCCTGCCCAGACCGGCCTCCCCGGACCGCCTAGCCAAGGCCCTCGGCCACCGCCTCGACGAGGCGTACGGCTCGCTCCCCGAGCACGAGCGGACGTCGGCGGTCGATGCCGTGCGGGATTCCTTCGCGGCGGCGGGGACGCTGGACGCGGACCGCCTCTTCGCGCTCGGCCTCGCCCCCGAGCGCCTGGCCGCCGAACTGCGCCGCCCGCACCCCGGACCCGGCGAGGCCCTCTACGAGGAACTCCTGGCCCTGTGCTGCGCCCATGTCCTGGAACAGCTCACCGCCCACCCCTCGTTCGCGGCGCGGGCGGCGGTCGAGCAGACGAGGACGGCGGGCGCGGCACGGGAGCTGATCGAGGACGTACGCGACCGGGTGGGCCCGCACCCCGAGGCGGCCGCCCTCGCCTTCGAGGAGAGGTACGCGCGGTACGTGGCCCAGGCCCACGGCCGCCTCGAACTGTTCGGACTCACCCTCGGGCGCTCGGCGAGCGAATGGCCGCTGGACACCGCGTACATCAGCCTCTCGGTGAGCGGTGAGCCCCGCCGGGCGGTGGGGCTGCCCGACACCGGGGCCGCGACGGTGAGCGTGGAGCAGGCACTGGCCGGCACCGACCGGCTGCTTCTGCGCGGCGCGGCGGGCTCGGGCAAGTCCACGCTGATCCAGTGGCTGGCGCTGAACTCCGCGCGCCGGACCTTCGGCCCCGAACTCGCCGACTGGAACAGGTGCGTTCCCTTCGTCCTGCGCCTGCGGGCGTTCACCGCGGCCGAGTCGCTGCCGATGCCGGAGGACTTCCTGCGCTCGGCCGGGGTGCCGTTCGCTCCCCCGCCCGGCTGGACCGAATCCCTCCTGTCCGAAGGCCGGGCGCTGGTCCTGGTGGACGGCGTGGACGAGGTGCCGCTGCGCCTGCGGGCCCGCACGGAGGCCTGGCTGAAGTCCCTGGTCACGGCGTTCCCCAGCGCCCGGTACGTGGTGACGACCCGGCCGTCGGCGGTCTCGGAGGACTGGCTCGCGGGCCGGGGCTTCGTGGCGCACTCGCTGCTGCCGATGGAGCGGGAGGGCGTCCGCGCGTTCGTCGCCCATTGGCACGGCTCGGCGCGGCTCGGCTGCCCGTCGCCCGAGGAGCGCGCCCGCCTCGACGCGTACGAGGCCTCCCTCCTGAGCGCGGTGACCTCCCGGCGCGACCTGGGGAGGCTCGCCACCAACCCGCTGATGTGCGCGCTGCTGTGCGCCCTGAACCGGGACCGCCGTATGCAACTGCCGCGCGCCCGGAAGGAGTTGTACGACGCGGCCCTGGACATGCTGCTCGTGCGCCGGGACACCGAGCGGGAGATCACCGGCGTCGAGGGCGTCATCCTCACCCGCGAAGAACAGACGGCCCTGCTCCAGCGGCTCGCGTACTGGCTGATCCGCAACGGGCTCGCGGAGGCGGACCGGGACGAGGCCGCCGCGATGGTGACGGAGTGGCTCGGCGCGATGCCGCAGGTGACGGGCGAGCCCGACCAGGTCTTCGCCCACCTCCTCATCCGCAGCGGCCTGCTGCGCGAGCCGGTGCCGGGCTCGGTCGGCTTCGTACACCGCACCTTCCAGGACTACCTGGGCGCGAAGGCGGCGGTGGAGGACCGGGACTTCGGGGTCCTCGTACGCAACGCGCACGACGACACGTGGGACGACGTGGTGCGGATGGCCGTGGGGCATGCGCGGCCCGACGAACGGGCCCGGCTGTTGCGCCAGTTGCTCCGCCGGGCCGACCACGCACCGCGCCTGCGGCACCGCCTGGTCCTGCTGGCCGCGGCCTGCCTGGAGCACGCGCCGGAGCTCGACCCCGCGGTGCGGGGCGATGTGGAGACGCGGGCGCGGGAGTTGATGCCGCCGCGGACGTGGGGTGAGGCTGAGGCCCTGGCCAAGGTGGGGCCGCTGGTGCTTGAGCTGCTGCCGGGGCCGGACGAGTTGACCGAGAGGGAGGCAGCCGCCGTCGTGCGGACCGCCGGGATCATCGGCGAAGATGCGGCGCTGGAGGTCCTCAAAAGGTTCGGAGCGGAGGAACGCTCCATGGTCCGGGCCCAACTCAGCATGTTCTGGAACAGGTTCGACGCAGCGACCTATGCGACCGAAGTGCTCGCCAGGTCGACCGGATGGGACAACGTCTACCTCAACGTTCGGACCGAGGAGCAACGGGCGCAGCTGGGACGGCTGCACGGAATGAGGCTGATCACCCTGGAGGGCGACCAGCCCCTCAGGGACGACGTGCTGTCCCTTCCGAACCTCATCCACCTGGTGCTCGTGTCGAACAATGCCGTCGCCGACCTGAGCCCGCTGAGCCGGCTGCCCGCCCTGGAGCGGCTGGGACTCGACACCTGCCGGGAGGTCCGGGACATCGGGCCGGTCTGCGACCTTCCCGGGATGCGCTCCCTGTCCCTCCTCAATCTCGGCCCCGGTCTGTCCCTCGCGCCCCTGTCCCGGCTCGGCGGTCTCACCGGCCTGATGCTGGGAACTCCCGGCGGGACGCGCAGCCTCGGTGAACTCCCGCCCCTGGAAGGGCTTGTCGTCCTCGGGCTGTACCGCCAGTCCGCGGGGATCAGCCTGGACGGCATCGAACGATGGCCGCATCTGCACACGCTGACCATCACGGGCGAGGCTCAGGCGAGGGGGCTCGCCCGGGCGCCCGTGCCTCAGGAACTGATCTCTCTCCAGGTCCTCGACCACCCGGGCCTGAACGTGTCGGAGCTGACTCGGTACGTCGGCCTGAAGTCACTCCAGCTCAGCGGGTGCCACCTGGTGGGCGGCCTCTCGGCCCTGCGCGAGCTGCCGGAGCTGCGCCATGTGAGCTTCTACAACTGCACGGGCCAGGTCGATCTCGGCGCACTCGTCCCGCTGGACCGGCTCCAGATCCACTGCCGGCTCACGAGGACGACGGGCGCCGAGTCCATCCCGCCCGAACGCCTGCACCGGGAGTGACGACCTCAGACCCCCACCGCCCCCAGCAGCACCCCCGCCCCATACGTCACCCCCATGGCCACCGCGCCCCCACCCACGTTCCGCCAGATCGCGCGGCCCGCCGGGGCGGAGCCGAGGCGGGCGCTGCCCCAGCCCGTGAGGGCGAGCGCGGCCAGGACCGAGCCGACCGTCACGTAGAGGCGGACGGAGGCGGGTGGCAGCACGATCGCGAGGAGGGGGAGCAGCGCGCCCGCCGTGAAGGCGAGGAAGCTGGCCCAGGCCGCGTGCCAGGGGTTGGTGAGCTCGTCGGGGTCGATGCCGAGCTCGACGCTGGCGTGCGCGCGCAACGCGTCGCGTTCGGTGAGCTGGAGCGCCGCCTCGCGGGCCACCTCCTCGCTGAGGCCACGGTCGGCCAACAGGCCGGTCAGCTCGGCGAGTTCGGCCTCGGGCGACTCTTTCAGCTCGCGCCGCTCCTGTGCGAGCGCGGCCCTCTCGGAGTCCCGCTGGGTGGAGACGGAGACGTACTCGCCGGCCGCCATGGACATGGAGCCGGCGAGCAGTCCGGCCAGGCCCGCCGTCAGGAGGGCCGAGCGGGAGTCCGTCGCCCCGGCCACGCCGACGACGAGACCGGCCGTGGAGACGATGCCGTCGTTGGCGCCGAGGACCGCGGCCCGCAGCCAGTTGAGCCGCGAGCCGAGCGCCCCGCTGTGCGCCTCTTCGTGCTGGTCGGTTGAGCTCATGCGGGGCAGGGTCTCACCCTGCCCCTCACCACACGCGCACCGACCCACCCAGCGCGAACGCCGGACTGGACGCCTCGGCCGGGATCTCCTTCAGCGGTTCGGCGACCTCCGCCACCGTGGGACCGACCCGGGACGCGACCTCGTCCAGGAAGGGAAGGTCGAAGCCGTAGACGCGGGCCGCGTTGCCGCCGACCATCGCCGCGACCTCGTCGCTCGGCAGGCCCGCGTAGGCGATGCGCAGGCCCTCCCGGGAGAAGGGGGTGGTGCCCTCGTCGTGCGGGTAGTCGCTGCCCCACATGATCTTGTCGAGGCCGATCCGGTCCCGCAGCGGCACCTCGTGCGGCCGCATGAAGCTCGCGCCGACGAAGCAGTTGTCCCGCCACACCTGCGAGGGGCCCCGGCCCATGGACTCGGCCAAGCCCGCGCCGAACTTGGACTCGGCCGTGGAGGACTTCGTCGCGGCCGCCATCAGCCGCCCGTGGTAGTAGTCCAGCATGTCCAGGACGCCGGGGATCCAGCCCGACCCCTGCTCGGTGAGGACGAGCTTGAGGGAGGGGTACCGGTCGAAGGCGCCGCCGAAGATCAGGTGCCACAGCGCGCGGTGCGAGAACCATGTGGTCTCCACCATGAACACCGCCCGCGCCGCCGGCTCCTCCCCCAGCGGCGGGGACGCGGATCCGCCGTGATGGTTGACCGGTACGCCGAGTTCGGCGCAGACCGCCCAGATCGGGTCGTACGCACCGGAGTACAGCTCGGGGATCCCGGAGCCCGGTGGGGCGCCGGGCAGCATGATGCCGCCGGTCAGGCCCGCCTCCTTGACCCGCCGGATCTCGCGCACCGCCTCCTCGACGTCGTTCAGGAGGATCTGCGCGACGCCCGCCCGGCGTCCCGGGGCCTCGGCGCAGAAGTCGGCGAGCCAGCGGTTGTGGGCGCGCAGGCCCGCCCAGCGCTGCTCGAACTCCTCGCGGGTGGGCGCGGGCGCCATGAGGGAGGCGGAGGGGAAGAACGGCGGGATCGTGTTGGGGAAGACGACCTCCGCGACGATGCCGTCCTCCTCCAACTCGGCAAGCCGGCGTGCGGAGTTCCAGTTGCGGTCGGCGGTGTCGGCCATCAGGTCCTCGTAAGGATTGACGTAGGTGGCCGCCCACGCGTCGAAGGCGTCGTGGTACGCCGACTCCAGGTAGGGCCGGTAGTCCAGGAGGTCGGCCCCGGCGTGGCAGTCCGCCGAGATGACGGTGTAGCGCTCGGTCACCGGTCCACCCCCAGCACGGGGAAGTCGTGTTCGGTCAGCCAGTGGCGGCCCACCTCGCGCGAGCGCGCCCAGGACGCCTCGACGGTCAACTGGTCGTCGGGCTGGCCCAGTTCGGCCGGGGTCGGCCCGATCCTGCGGGCGGTCGGCGCCAGCTTCGCGGTGTCGAAGCCGAACACCTCGGCCGCCGCCAGGCCGAGCATGCGCCGGGTCTCGCTCACCGGGATGTCGTGGAAGGTGTTCTTCAGCCACTCGCGGGTGTTCGGCCACGTCCCCTCCGGGTGCGGGAAGTCCGAGCCCCAGAGGATGTTGTCGACGCCGATCTCGTAGCGCTGGGCCAGCTCGCGCCGCTTGGTGTTGGTGGCGCAGATGAAGATCTGCCGGTCGAGGTATTCGCTCGGCGGCCGTTTCAGCTCGGCGAAGGGCGAGAGCTTCTTGCCGCCGTGGGCGCCGAGGTAGAGGCGGTCCATGAACCACAGCAGGTTCGGCAGCCACCAGCAACCCGACTCCGCCACACCGAACTTGAGGCCGGGGTGCCGCTCGAAGACGCCCGACCACAGCAGGAACCACAGCGGGCGGGCGGGCCACCACGTCACCTCGGACACATAGATGCCCAGGTGGTCGCCGTACTCGTGGCGCGGCGCCGCGCCCGAGTGGGTCACGAGCGGCAGGCCGGCCTCGGCGGCCGCCGCCCAGACGGGGTCGTAGCGGCGGTCGTGGTACGGGGCCCGGTCCACCCACATCGAGGGGATCATCAGCGCGCCGAGCCCGGACTCCTTGGCGCGGTGGATCTCGGCGACCACCCGGTCGACCTCGCCCGTGACGGGCAACAGGGCCACCCCGCAGTGCCGTTCGGGGTTCTGTCCGACGAACTCGGCGAGCCAGCGGTTGTGCGCCTGCGCGCCCGCCATGCCGAGGTCGGGGTCCTGGTCGCCGGAGAGGCCGAGGCCCACGCCGAAGGGGGCGGCGGTGCGGCTGTCGACGGCGTCCGCGTCGGGGAAGACGACCTCGGCGGCCACCCCGTCCCCGTCGAGCTCCTTGAGGCGCTGCACCGCGTCCCAACCCCCGCGCAGCCCCTGCTCGTTGTCACTGAACCAGCGGTCGGCGAAGGCCTCGTTGCGTACGCCGAGCCGGGTCATCTCCTCGCGGCGGCGGTCGCGCCCCGCGAGGAACTCGTCGAACTCCCGGTGGAAACGGGCGTCCAGATAGGGCCGGTACTCCTCGGTGGGGAGCCCGGCGTGGCAGTCGGAGGAGATGATCAGGTACGGGTCGTTCTGCGCTGATGCGCGTGCTGCGTTCTGTGCTGTCATCGCACGTCCCTCGTCAGTCCAGGATGAAGCTTTCCAGGTACGCCGGGTTCGCCCGGTCGAGCATCGCCTGCGAACGGGCTCTGATCTGCCGGTCGCTGTGCTCGCTCGCGGGCAGCATCCAGAACCGGTCGGCGCGGATCCCGTCGACGACCTCCGCCGCGACGGCCTCGACCGGGGTGAACTCGATCTCGTGGCCGGCCGCCTTCATGGCCGACTCCCACTGGTCGAGGCTGCGGTAGGGGGTCTTGCGCGGGCGCTCCTTGGCGAAGCGCTCGGGCCGGTTGCGGTGCGACTCCCACAGGCCGGTGCGCAGCATGTGCGGCCCGGGGAACAGCACCGAGGCGCCGATCGGGGCGCCCTCGGCCTTCAGGTGGGCGTACAGGGACTCGGTCATGGTGACGACGGCCGACTTGGTGACGGCGTACACGGACGCGGTCGGCAGCGGGGCGATTCCGCCGTCGCCGGAGGAGGTGTTGACGATCCGGCCGGGCTCGCCGCCGGCGATCATCCGGGGCACGAAGGCCTGGATGCCGTGGAAGACGCCCCACACGTTGACCGCGAAGGCCCACTTCCAGTCGTTGACCTCGTGCTCCCACATGCGGCCCTCGGCACCCGAGCCGACCCCGGCGTTGTTGCACAGCACGTGCACCGCCCCGAAGCGCTCGTACGCGGCGTCCGCGAGGGCGAGCACCGAGTCCCGCTCGCTGACGTCGACGGTCCGGGCCAGCACCTCGGCCCCGTCCTCGCGCAGCTGCCCCGCCGCCTTCTCCAGGGCGCCCTCCTCGACGTCGGCGAGGACGACCTTCAGCCCCTCGGCGGCGAACCGCCGGGCCATCGCGAGCCCGATCCCGCTCGCCGCGCCGGTGACCACGGCGACCTGCCCCTGCCCGAGCTCCATGGTCAGACGCTCCCCTCGGGCGGCCCGTCGAGGATCTGCTGGGGGTCGTCGTAGCGCTGGTGGATGTAGGGCAACAGGGCCTGGGCGCTGACCCGTTCGGCCACCGTGCCCTTCTGGTCGGTGGTCTTCTCGCCGATGGTGATCTCCACCAGGCGGCGCACCGGCAGGTCGGCGACGGGGTCGTACATCGACTCGCGCAGCACCACGTCGCCGGTGATCTTCTCCAGCTTGCGCACCTTCTCGTTGCGTACGCAGTGGACGAGGACGGGGTCCGCGTCGAAGCCCTCGCCGTCGACGGCCGGCAGGAACTTGAAGTAGAAGTCGGTCTTGCGCGTCGGCCCGGGCAGCGGCAGCGGCCCCTCGACGGCGCCCCGCACCTCGACGAACGCGATGCCGTGCCGGGCGAGCGAGGCGCGCACGACCAGGCCGTCGCGCTCGACGTCCACCTCCCCGAGCTTCTTCGGCTCGCCGAACACCTCGCGCCCGCCGATCAGGGCCCGCTCGTGGGTCATCGGCATGACCAGCGGATACCAGCCCTCCTGTCCGTCGTGCACGGCGGCGACCGCCACCGAGCCCGCGCCGAGCGGATAGCCGGGCAGGTCGACCTTGCTGATGTTGGCCCGCACCAGCGGGCGTTCGGCGGGCTTGAGCGGCGGCGGCAGGACGGCCGCGACCGCGTCGGGGTCGCTCTCCCAGACCGCCACCACACCGGTCGACCAGATGTCGGGGAGCTTGGCGCTCGCGGTGCGCGCGGCCTGGATCTCGGCCTCGGTGCGCGCCCCGTACCGTACGCGTGCCATGTCGTACCACCCTTCGCAGGCTGTTCTCTTCCGGGGGTCTGTAACACAGTTACACCGACCGCAATGAAGGGTAAAGAGCCGTGCACCCACGTGAATTGATGGAGCATCAGATATGACGCGTACGTCACTCACCCGCGAGGAGATCCTGGCCGCGGCCGCCTCCCTGGTCAGACAGCACGGCCCGGCCGCCCTCACGATGCGCAAACTCGCCGCCGAGCTCGGCACCGCCGTCACCTCGATCTACTGGCACGTCGGCAACCGCGAGTCGCTCCTGGACGCGCTCGTCGAGCGGACCGTCGAGGAGCTGGGCGAGATCCGGCCGCGCGGGCGCACCCCGGCGGCGCGCGTGCTCTCGGTGGCCCGCGCCCTGCGCCGCGAGCTGCGCGCGCGCCCGCACCTGATCGCGATGGTGCACGAACGCGGTCTGACCGACCGGATGTTCCTGCCCGCCCAGCAGGCCCTGGTCCACGAGGTGCACGCGGCGGGCCTGCGCGGCGCCCGCGCGGCGCAGGCGGTGCGGGCCATCCAGTTCCAGGTGGTCGGTTACGTCCTGATCGAGCGCAACCGTGAACGGGCCCCCCTCCAGCGCCCGGCGGAGGAGGAGCTGTGGGACCCCACGACGGCCGAACAGGACCCGGCGCTGGCACGTGCGCTGGCGGGGACGGTGGATCAGGACAGGCTGTTCACCGACTCGGTACGGGCGCTCGTGGCCGGACTGCTCCCGGAGGCCCCGGGCCGATCGCTCCGCGGCGAGGACCGGGCGGGCCCCCGAGGGCCTCAAAGAGGTTGACACCAGGGCAGGTTGACGGAATCCGACCATCGGTGCCGGGCACCGCGGGGCCCGGCACCCGACCGGCCCCGGCCCGGAGTGTCAGTCGGGCCCCGTATTCTCTGTGACCATGCTCGACGACCTGACGACAGCAGCGACGTGGCCGGCCGCCTACCCACAGGGGTACGCGGTCGTCGACGTGGAGACCACCGGACTCGCCCGCGACGACCGGATAATCTCGGCTGCCGTCTACCGGCTCGACGCCCAGGGCAATGTCGAGGACCACTGGTACACGCTGGTCAATCCCGAGCGCGACCCCGGCCCGGTGTGGATCCACGGGCTGAGCAGCGATGTGCTCGAAGGCGCCCCGCTCTTCCCGGAGATCGCCGAGGAGTTCGCGGCGCGGCTCGACGGGCGGGTCCTGGTCGCGCACAACGCGATCTTCGACTGGCAGATGATCGCGCGCGAGTACGCGCGGGCCAGGAGCACCGCGCCGGTCCGTCAGCGGCTGTGCACCATCGCCCTTTCGAAGGAACTGGCGCTGCCCCTGCCCAACCACAAACTGGAGTCGCTCGCCGCGCACTACGGCGTCGTGCAGCAGCGCGCCCACCACGCGCTGGACGACGCGCGGGTGCTGGCCGAGGCGTTCCGGCCGAGCCTGCACGCGGCGGCGGCCGGCGGAGTGCGCCTCCCGCTGCTCGAATGCCGGCCGCTGACCGAGTGGACGGACTCGCCGGTCACCCCCCGCATCGGCTACCAGGCCTCCTACCGCGGCGGCGCGGGGACGTGGCGGGCCTCGCGCAAGCGCCCCGCCTGCCCCTACCCCAACCCGGGGCGCTACGAGCCGGACCGGCCCCTGAAGCAGGGCATGCGGGTGGCGTTCTCCGGGGACACCTCCGTCGACCGCGAGCTCCTGGAGGACCGGGCCGTCGAGGCGGGGCTGCACGTCGCGACGAGCGTGTCGCGGCTCACCAGCCTGCTCGTCACCAACGACCCCGACTCGGCCACGTCCAAGACCGTCAAGGCGAAGTCGTTCGGGACCCCGGTCGTCGACGAGGCCGCCTTCACGCAGCTGCTGCGGGACGTCGCACCGGCAGACGGGTGAGTGCCGGGGCGCGGCGCCCACCGCGTGCGCCGGTCAGCCCCCACCCTGTGGCGCATGGCACGTTGCGAGGTCTGCGGAAACGACTACGGGATGTCCTTCGAGGTGCACGCGCAGGGCGCGGTGCACGTCTTCGACTGCTTCTCGTGCGCCATCCACCGCATGGCGCCCATCTGTGAACACTGCCGGGTCCAGATCATCGGCCAGGGGGTCGAGGTCGAGGGCTCGTGGTTCTGCGGGGCGCACTGCGCCCGCGCGGAGGGAAAGGCGGGCATCGTCGACAAGGTCTGACCCCCTCCCCGTCCGGCCCCGTCCGGCCCCTTCCGCCGTTCGCCGCCCCCCGTCCGGCCGCTTCCACCGTCCGGACCCTTCCGCCGGTTTCCCCCCGGTGGTTCCCGCCACCCCACCCGGCGCACCCCGTGACCCGAGTTGTACGGTCATGGGGTGTACCGCTTCCTGTTGTCCCGGCAGTGGGTGCTCGTCACCCTTCTGGCCCTCGCTCTCATCCCCACGATGATCGAGCTGGGTTTCTGGCAGCTGCACCGGCACGAGCACAAGGTCGCCCAGAACTCGCTGATCGCCGACAACCTCAAGGCGAAGCCGGTCCCGGTGACCGACCTCACCTCCCCCGGCCACACCGTCCCGCGCGCGGACTACTGGCGCCAGGTCACCGCGACCGGCAGCTACGACACCGCGCACGAGGTCGTCGTACGACGCAGGACCGCGGCCGACGGCCGGGTCGGCTACCACGTGCTCACCCCGTTCGTCCTGGCCGGCGGCGGCCCCACCGTGATGGTCAACCGGGGCTGGATCGCCGACAACGGCAACCAGACGGACTTCCCGAAGATCCCGGCACCGCCCGCCGGCAGGGTCACCGTGACCGGCCGGCTGATGGCCGACCAGACGACGGCGGCCAGCGGCATCAAGGACGTCAAGGGCCTGCCGCCGCGCCAGGTCATGCTGATCAACAGCGCCGAGCAGGCCAAGGCGCTCGACCGCACGGTGCTCGGCGGCTACATCGAGCAGACCGCACCCGAGTCGCCCGACAACTCCCCCGAGCTGATCCCGGCCCCCGACGACAGCTCGATCGGCCCGCACATGGCGTACGCCGTCCAGTGGTGGCTGTTCTCGGCCGCGGTCCCGGTCGGCTGGTTCATCCTCGTACGGCGTGAGAAGCAGGACCGCGAGGCCGCGGCGGCCGAGCCCGCCGCCGCGCCCGAGCCCGTGACCGCCGCGTAGCGATCCGCGGTAGCCCGACGATCTCCGTCTGCTTAGCAATTTGCCCGGCCGGGAACACGCCTTGGCGTGACCCAACGTACTCAGCGCATCGAGGACTACGCCCTCATCGGCGATCTCCAGACCGCCGCCCTGGTCGGCCTCGACGGATCCATCGACTGGCTCTGCCTGCCCCACTTCGACTCCGCCGCCTGCTTCGCGGCGCTGCTCGGCGACGAGAACAACGGCCACTGGCGGATCGCCCCGGCCGAGGCAGGCCACTCGGGGCGGTGCGAGCGGCGCGCCTATCTGGATGACTCGCTCGTCCTGGAGACCTACTGGGAGACCAGCACCGGCACGGTGAAGGTCATCGACTTCATGCCGCAGCGCGACAAGGCGCCCGATGTCACCCGCATCGTGGAGGGCGTCAACGGCACCGTCGAGATGGGCTCGGTGCTCAGGCTCCGCTTCGACTACGGTCATGTGGTGCCCTGGGTGCGGCGCTCGGACGGGCACCGGGTGGCGATCGCGGGCCCCGACTCGGTGTGGCTGCGCAGCGAGCCCGAGGTCAAGACATGGGGCCAGGACATGAGCACCCGCTCCTCGTTCACGGTCCACGAGGGGGAGAAGGTCGCCTTCGTCCTCACCTGGCACCCCTCGCACGAGCCGCGCCCCGACCTCATCGACCCGTACGAGGCCCTGGAGCAGTCCCTCACCGACTGGCGCGAGTGGGCGGCCCGCTGCCAGTACGAGGGGCCCTACCGGGACGCCGTGATCCGCTCCCTGATCACGCTCAAGGCGCTCACCTTCGCCCCCACCGGCGGCATCGTGGCGGCCCCCACCACCTCGCTGCCCGAGGAGCTCGGCGGCATCCGCAACTGGGACTACCGCTACTGCTGGCTGCGCGACTCCACCCTCACCCTCGAAGCACTGCTCTCGGCCGGCTACCTGGAGGAGGCCGCGCACTGGCGGAACTGGCTGCTGAGGGCCGTCGCCGGGGACCCGGCCGACCTCCAGATCATGTACGGCCTGTCCGGCGAGCGCCGCCTGCCCGAGGTCGAACTCCCCTGGCTGAAGGGCCACTTGGGGTCGGCGCCGGTACGGATCGGCAACGCGGCGGTCGAACAGCTCCAGCTCGATGTGTACGGGGAGGTGATCGACTCGCTCTATCTGGCGCGCGAGGCGGGCCTCCAGAGCGAGACGCACGCCTGGAACCTCCAGCTGAGCCTGCTCGACTTCCTGGAGGCGCGCTGGCGCGAGCCGGACGAGGGCCTGTGGGAGGTACGCGGGCCGCGCCGGCACTTCGTGCACTCCAAGGTGATGGCCTGGGTGGCCGCGGACCGCGCGGTGCGCACCCTGGAGTCCGACCCGGAGCTGCGCGGGGACGCCGGGCGCTGGCGCCGGATGCGCGACGAGGTGCACAAGGAGGTGTGCGAGAAGGGCTTCGACCCGGTCCGCAACACCTTCACCCAGGCGTACGGCTCCGCGGAACTGGACGCGGCGACCCTGCTCATCCCGCGGGTCGGCTTCCTGCCGCCGGACGATCCCCGGGTGATCGGCACGGTCGACGCGATCCACGCCGAGCTCGGCGGCAGCGGTTTCGTACGCCGCTACACCACGGACGCCACCACCGTGGACGGGCTGCCCGGCGCCGAGGGCACGTTCCTGGTGTGCTCCTTCTGGATGGCGGACGCGCTGCGCCTGACCGGCCGGGTGAAGGAGGCGCGGGAACTCTTCGAGCGGCTCCTGACGCTCCGCAACGACGTCGGGCTGCTCGCCGAGGAGTACGACCCCTCGGCCGACCGCCAGCTCGGCAACTTCCCGCAGGCCTTCAGCCACATCGGTCTGGTCGCCACCGCCTGCGCACTGGAGCCGGGCTGCGGGAACGAGGCAGGATAGCCACCATGGATCTTGGACTGAAGGACCGTGTGTACGTCGTCACCGGGGCCTCGCGGGGCCTCGGTCTCGCGTCCGCCCGCGCGCTCGTCGCGGACGGCGCGAAGGCCGTCATCACCGGCCGCGACGAGAAGACGCTGGCCGACGCCGCCGCCGAACTCGGCCCCGGCGCGCTCCCGGTGACCTCCGACAACGCCGACCCGGAGGCGGCGGCCCGCCTGATCGCCGCCGCCCGCGAGCACTTCGGGCGCTTCGACGGCGTGCTGATCAGCGTGGGCGGCCCGGCGCCGGGCTTCGTCGCGGACAACACCGACGAGCAGTGGCAGTCGGCCTTCGAGTCGGTGTTCCTCGGCGCGGTGCGCCTCGCCCGGGCGGCGGCCGCCGAACTGGAGGAGGGCGGGGTGATCGGCTTCGTCCTGTCCGGCTCGGTCCACGAGCCGATCCCGGGCCTGACCATCTCCAACGGCCTGCGCCCGGGCCTCGCGGGCTTCGCCAAGTCGCTGGCGGACGAGCTGGGGCCGCGCGGCATCCGCGTGGTGGGCCTGCTGCCGTCCCGCATCGACACCGACCGGGTGCGTCAGCTCGACGAGCTGTCCGGCGACGCGGAGGCGACGCGGGCGGCCAACGAGGCCCGCATCCCGCTGCGCCGCTACGGCACGCCTGAGGAGTTCGGCCGCGCGGCCGCGTTCCTGCTGTCGCCGGCGGCCTCGTACCTCACGGGTGTGATGCTGCCGGTGGACGGCGGCGCCCGGCACGGCTTCTGACCGTGGGTCAGCCGGTGTGCCCCGGCCTCCGTTCCCCGGGGCACACCCCAACCCCCTTGAGAATGCGGCCTGTTGGACCCGCTCGTGCGGATTCTCCGGGCCTGTAGGTGGACCGGGAGGGTTGCGGGAAGGGGCGGGGTGGGGAAGATCCCCGCGGCTCACGTCACCCGGTGGGCCCGGTGCTTGACCGCCCGGAGACGCACCTCCGCAGGCAGCGCGGCTAGCCCCACCGAGTCCCGCGCATGAGCCAGGGACTCGGACTCCAGCCGCTCCAACGCGGACGCGGGCTGCGCATGCGGCTCCAGCAGAAGCGCGACCCGGGCGGCGGGCGCGGCCCGTCGCCCGGTCAGGGTGACCTGAGCCCGAGCCACCCCCTCCAGGCCCTCCGCCTCGCCCGCGAGCACGGACTCCAGCGCCCGCCCCCGCAGCAACGCCCCTTCCCCGTCACCCGAGTCCACCAGGATCTCGGCGAGCCGCGCCCGGCGCAGCTGAGCTAGCAGCCACCACAGGGCGAGCAGCACGACCAGGGCGAGGGCCGCGATGACCACCGGCCACCACCAGCCCTGGTCGTGCCAGTGCAAGCGACGGGACCGGCTCAGCAGGACGTCGTGCTTGGTGCCCCAGGGCCACCAGGACGGCACTTCGAGGCCGAGCCCGACGGCCAGCACCGCCCCGCCGACGAGGAGCAGCACCAGGCCCACGAGGCCCAGCACCACCCGATTGACCGTCCTCAGCATGGCTCAGCCCTTCCGTACCGAGCGGCTCACATGGACCGCGAGCCCGGGCGACCCGGCAAGACCGAGTTCCCGGATGCCCGCACCCAGCGCCGCGTCCAAGTCGGCCCGTACGTCGTCGAGTTCACGGAAGTGCGACAGGGCCTTCACCACCACGCGCCTGCGGCCCAGACGGACCCGGGCCGACTGGATGCCGGACACCTCCATCGCCCGGTCGCGCAGCACGAGAGCCGCCGCGGCCCGGTCGAGCCCGGCACGCACGGCCGACGAGCGCCGCCGCATCGGCAGGATGCCGCGCAGGCCGGGAGTGAGCGCGAGCACGATCAGCCAGAGGCCGAGCAGTGCGACGACCGCCGCGCCCGCGAGCACCGCCACGTCGTCGACGGGGTGCCGCGCGAGCCAGTCCGCCAGCCCGGACCGCCAGCGCATGGCCGAGCGATGGGCGCGTACGGCGGCGATGTCGTAGAGGAGGATGCCGGACGCGGCCAGGATCAGGAGCGCGCACAGCCCCGCGGGCACCCGGCGCACCGACCAGAAGCGGCCCGCCTTCCCGCCGTCGCCCTCGGCGAGGACCGGCACGGTGTCGTAGTCGGCGGCCGAGGCCGACTGGTCGAGCCCGGGCCCGGCGGCCGGGTCGGGGGCCTGCCCGATCACGGGAAGCCGCTGCGTGCTGTGCTCGCCCTCGTACGGCCCGCTCATCGGATCCTCCCCCGGTCCGCCGTGCCCTCGGCGTGCAGACGCTCGATCTGCACGGCCACTTCGGGCACCTCCATGCCCGCCAACGCCCTTACCCGCTCGGCGACCTGGCGACGCACCGCGCCGCACTGGCCGCCGAGGTCGCCGGGGTAGCCGAGTTCCAGGCTGACCCGCACGCGGGCGGAGTCCTGGTGGACGGTCACGGTGGCGCGGGGCGGGGCACCGCCGTCGGGGATCCGGTCGAGGGCCTCTCTGGCCGCCTGTGCGGCGATCTTCGCGACGACCCGGTCGGCGATCCGGGTGGCGCCGCGCTGGGCGGGCTCGATCTGTTCGGCCACCGCCATCGGTCAGCGCCGCCGGTCGCCGCGGTCGCGGGGGCGGAAGAAGTCGCCCGGTTCCAGATCGCCGTCCACGAAACGGCCCACCACGAAGCCGATCGCGCCGAGCGCCGCTACCAGCAGGAAGGCTCCGAAGCCACCGAAGTATCCGGCGAAACCGAGTGCCATGCCGACCATCAGGCCAACCACCGCCATGCTCATGCCGAACTCCTCGGTCCGATGAGTCGAGATCAGTTCACGTCGAGATCAATGCCGGCCGGCGTCGTCGCCGACGGCATCCGTTCCGTTGGGCCTCCGTACCGCTGAGCGTCCGTACCGGACGGCATCCGCACCGGGAGGCATCCGCGCCGATGCCGATCGGCGCCACCGCCCGCACCCCTTCATGCCGCTCCGTACCGCGCCGTGCCCCTACTGGAGTCTGGACTCCGGCTCGTCGTCCTCCTCGTCGGGCAGCTTCACGTCGCTGACCGCGATGTTGACCTCGACGACCTCAAGGCCGGTCATGCGCTCCACCGCGGAGATCACGTTCTCCCGCACGTCCCGGGCGACCTCGGCGATGGACACGCCGTACTCGACGACGATTTCGAGGTCGAGCGCGGTCTGTACCTCGCCCACCTCCGCCTTCACTCCGCGCGAGACGCCCGACTTGCCGCCGCCGGGCACCCGGTCCCTGACAGCGCCGAAGGTACGGGAGAGACCGCTGCCCATGGCATGGACACCGATGACATCACGCGCCGCGAGGCCCGCGATCTTCTCCACGACGCCGTCGGCGATCGTGGTGCGGCCGCGGCCGCCCGCGTCTCCGCCGCCGCGCTTGGTGACGGACATCTTCTTCGCCTGCTCGGCGGATTCGCCGACCGACTCGCTCCCGGGTGCACCGGGCCGGTTGCGCTGTGCGCTGGTGTCGCTCATGACCGTTCGTCCCTTCGCCCTTGGACTCCATTGCCCACATTAAGTGCGCTTGCCCCGACTCGCGCCCGGGATGCGGCAGGCTGGAGCCATGACGGGTGACGCATGGAGTGCCGCGGTACGCCGCCGGCTGGGTCTGGGCCGGCTGCTCGCGCTGGGCGGTCCGCAGGACGGATCGTGGATCACCGAACGGGCCGCGGTCGCGGTCCTCGGGGCCGCGGCGGCCGCCCTGCCGGGCCTCGCGACGACGTCCCTCAGGCTGGGCCCGGCGGACCCGGAGGCCAGGGCGGAGCCGCTGGTTCCGGCCCCGCCGAGCGCTTTGGCGCCGGTCCCGCTGCGGGTGACGGCGCGGCTCGCGGCGCTCGGCGGGCTCCCGCTGCCCGAGCTGACGGCGGCGCTGCGGGAGGTGCTGTTCAGCACGGCGGACGAACGCCTCGGCTTGGACGTCTCGGACGTCGATCTCCAAGTGGCGGATCTGCTCGACGCCCTTCCGGAACACCCGGACGGCGGTCCCCCGGTCGGCCCAGCCGAGCCGCCCGCGACGGCCGCCGCCGCGGCCGCCCTCGCCACGCCCGGCGTGGCTCATCTGACGAACGAGCTGGGCGCGCCGGTGCACGAGGCGGACGGCCATGTCCGCGTGGAGCTGGCCACGACGGGTCACCCCCTGGAGGTGGCCCGAGCGGTGCGCGCGGCGGTGGCCCGGGCGGTGCCGCGGGCGGATTCGGTGGGGGTCCTCGTCACCTGGGCCGGCCCCTAGGGCCGGCTCCGGCCGGCAGCGCGCCGAGCCCGCCCGCGGCACCGCCCGGGGCACGTGCGGGACCTGTCCGGGCCCGCCCCGGGGCTCAGTCGGAGAGGCCGGCCAGGTCGCGAAGGCGCCGGGCCTGCGCGGCGCGCTCGGCGCGGCGCTGCTCCTCGTAGTCCCGTCCGGCCGCACCGCGCAGCAGGGCCTTCGTCTCGACCACGGCGTCGCGCGGCGCGGCAAGGAGCGCGCCCGCCAAGTCCCGTACGGCGGAGTCGAGTTCATCGGCAGGCACGGCGAGGTTGGCCAGGCCGACGCGCTCGGCCTCGTCGGCTCCCACGAACCGTCCGGTCGCGCAGATTTCGAGCGCGCGGGCGTATCCGACGAGTCCGACCAGCGGGTGCGTACCGGTGAGGTCGGGGACGAGTCCGAGGCTGGTCTCGCGCATCGCGAACTGCACGTCCTGCGCCACGACCCGGAGGTCGCAGGCGAGGGCGAGCTGGAAGCCGGCACCGATCGCATGCCCCTGGACGGCCGCGATCGACACGATGTCGTTGCGGCGCCACCAGGTGAACGCCTCCTGGTACTCGGCGATGGCCCCGTCGAGTACCTCGTCGGAGCCGCGCGCGAGGTCGAGGAAGGAGGGCTCGCCGTCGAAGCCCTCGGGGGTGAAGGCCTGGCGGTCGAGTCCGGCGGAGAAGGACTTGCCCTCGCCGCGCAGCACGACGACGCGAACGCTGCCCGGGATTGACCGTCCGGCCGTCGCCAACGCCCGCCACAGAGCGGGAGACTGGGCGTTGCGCTTGGCCGGATTGGTCAGGGTCACCGTGGCGACCGCGTCGTCGACGGAGAGCCGTACGCCGTCCTTGTCGAATACCTCATGTACGGATACGGGCGTAGCCATGGGGCGCCTCCGGGTCAGTGGCCGTCATCGAGCGGCCGCCTCGGCGGTCGCTAAGTGACTGCACAGTAACCACCCGGCCGACCGCACGGCCGACCGGGTGGCCACCACCGGACCCGGGGGGCCACAGGTGCCGTCCGGAACGCCTCGGTCAGGCCGAGGCGGCCTTCTTGCCCCGTGTCGCTCCGCCGCGTCCACGGAGAGTGACCCCGGACTCGCTGAGCATCCGGTGGACGAATCCGTAGGACCGGCCGGTTTCCTCGGCCAGCGCCCGGATGCTCGCACCGGAGTCGTACTTCTTCTTCAGGTCTGCCGCGAGCTTGTCGCGCGCGGCGCCGGTAACCCGGCTGCCCTTCTTCAGAGTCTCGGCCACCCGTGCCTCCTCATGGGAAGTGCGCTCTGGACTTCTCATGATCACCCCTTCCGGGCTTCCTGGCCACCCATTCGGCAAGGTCCGTCCAACAAGCTTGGGCTCACAAGGCGTGAGAAAGAGCGCCGGAATATCGCATTCCGGCTGGCCACGCCCACACGCCGGCCCGAAAGTCGAGGCGAAGCGCCAGGTCAGCGCTGTGTTCCGGGTCACACACGGGAAAAGGCCCGCCCGACAAGGGGCGGACCTTGATCCCGTGCCCGACACTCCGGGGTACGAGACGCTCTCACTCAGATTGAGGATCACGCGTAGGCCGAATGATCCAGAGGCAGTGGATCAACGGATGGATCATGCACCGATGACGCCCCCGAGGCCCGTTCGCGCGGCCGGTCAGGCGAGGGCGACCAGGTCCGCGTAGTCCGGGCCCCACAGGTCCTCGACGCCGTCCGGCAGCAGGATGATCCGCTCCGGCTGGAGCGCCTCGACGGCGCCCTCGTCGTGGGTGACCAGGACGACCGCGCCCTTGTACGTACGCAGCGCGCCGAGGATCTCCTCGCGGCTCGCGGGGTCCAGGTTGTTGGTGGGCTCGTCGAGCAGCAGCACGTTGGCGGACGACACGACGAGCGTGGCGAGCGCGAGACGCGTCTTCTCGCCGCCGGAGAGGACCCCGGCGGGCTTGTCGACGTCGTCACCGGAGAACAGGAACGAGCCGAGCGTCTTGCGCACCTCGACGAGGTCGAGGTCCGGCGCGGAGGAGCGCATGTTCTCCAGGACCGTGCGGTCCGGGTCGAGCGTCTCGTGCTCCTGCGCGTAGTACCCCATCTTCAGGCCGTGGCCCGGGGTGACCTCGCCGGTGTCCGGCTTCTCGGCCCCGGCGAGCAGCCGCAGAAGCGTCGTCTTGCCGGCGCCGTTGAGGCCGAGGATGACGACGCGCGAGCCCTTGTCGATGGCCAGGTCGACGTCGGTGAAGATCTCCAGCGAGCCGTACGACTTGGACAGGCCCTCGGCGGTCAGCGGCGTCTTGCCGCAGGGCGCGGGCTCGGGGAAGCGCAGCTTGGCGACCTTGTCGGAGACGCGGACCGCCTCCAGGCCGGAGAGCAGGCGCTCGGCGCGCTTGGCCATGTTCTGCGCCGCGACGGTCTTGGTGGCCTTGGCGCGCATCTTGTCGGCCTGCGAATTGAGGGCCGCGGCCTTCTTCTCGGCGTTCTGGCGCTCGCGCTTGCGGCGCTTCTCGTCCGCCTCGCGCTGCTGCTGGTAGAGCTTCCAGCCCATGTTGTAGACGTCGATGTGGGAGCGGTTGGCGTCCAGGTAGAACACCTTGTTGACGACCGTCTCGACCAGGTCGACGTCGTGGGAGATCACGATGAAGCCGCCGCGGTACGTCTTGAGGTAGTCCCGCAGCCAGACGATCGAGTCGGCGTCGAGGTGGTTGGTCGGCTCGTCGAGGAGCAGGGTGTCGGCGTCCGAGAACAGGATGCGGGCGAGCTCGATGCGGCGGCGCTGACCACCGGAGAGCGTGTGCAGCGGCTGGCCGAGCACCCGGTCGGGCAGCCCGAGCGCGGCCGCGATGGTGGCGGCCTCGGCCTCTGCGGCGTAACCGCCCTTGGTGAGGAACTCGGTCTCCAGGCGCTCGTACTTCTTCATCGCCTTCTCGCGCGTGGCGCCCTTGCCGTTCGCCATGCGGTCCTCGTTCTCGCGCATCTTGCGCAGCACCTCGTCGAGGCCGCGGGCGGAGAGGATGCGGTCGCGGGCGAGCACGTCGAGGTCGCCGGTGCGCGGGTCCTGCGGCAGATAGCCGACCTCGCCCGAGCGCGTGATGGTGCCGGCGGCCGGGATGCCCTCGCCGGCCAGGCACTTGGTGAGGGTGGTCTTGCCCGCTCCGTTGCGGCCGACCAGGCCGATGCGGTCGCCCTTGGCGACGCGGAAGGATGCGGACTCGATGAGGACTCGGGCGCCGGCGCGCAGCTCGATGCCGGTGGCGGTGATCACGGAAAGACTCCAGGGCGGAATGGACGGCGGACAGGACGGGGTCGCGGAGGTCGACGCCGCCTAATGCACAAGGAGAATTGCCATGGGGTCAATTCTAACTGGGTTGCGCAACTCGGTTTCCGCCGCGGTCCGGACGCCCCTCACCTGGGAGATCGTTGCCCAGCGGGGTGCGCCCCGGGGTGATCTTGCCGAGGCCGTCGACCGCGGCCAGCTCCTGGCTCCAGGAGTCCCGGCCGCCGCAGGGCTGCGCGAGCAGCAGGACCCCGTGGGGGTGCGCGGTGCGCGCGGGATCGAAGGCACAGCCCCGTTTCGCGGGCAGCAGCCAGCGCAGGTCGCCGTCGGCGGCCCGGAAGGCGCTGACGCGTTCGGGGGTGACGACGGCGAGCATGCGGGCACCCGCGTCGAGCGGCTGGAGCACTCCGGCGGCGCGGTCGGGCCGACCGGCCAGCCAGGCGCCGAGGCCGGGCACCGCCCGGTGCCAGCGGACCCGGCGCGGGCCGGTGTCGGTGACCATGCCGTCGGTCCACAGGGCGAAGGCGTGGCCGGGCGCCCGGTACAGGGCGAGCGGCCTGCTGCCGCGCCTGCCGTACGTCCAGCGCCGGGCGCCGGTGGCGCGGTCGTACGCCTCGACGGCCGCGCCCCGGATGCGTACCGCCACGGGGGCGGCAGGGGGTGCGGCGAAGCGGTCGAAGCGGTCGCCGTACGGGGTCCGGTCGGCGTGCTGGGCCGCGGTGACCAGCGGGAGAGCGAGTACGGCGGCGACGGCGGTCAGCGCGAGACGGGTCCGGTCCATGACGCGCCGAGCGTATCGGCCGACGTAACAAAACGGGCGTAGCGCAATGAACCGATTGATACTCGGGGTGACTTTCCCGATACTCGGGGTCACCTTGAGCGGGCGGCTCCCTGTCGGCCCGGGTGGAACAGAGGGTGGTGGGGCCATGCAGTTCGACGACGACGCCGATCTGGACACGTCCGAGGTCAAGGACGTGCGCAGCAGCCGGATCCCGGGCGGCCGGGCCACCGTCGGAGGCGGCATCGTCGGCGTCATCGCGCTGCTCCTCGGCCTGTTCTTCGGGGTGGGCCCCGAACAGCTCGGGCTTTCCTCGGGCGACACCACGCCGGGCGCGACCTCGTCGTCCCAGGCGCAGGTGAACCAGAGCTGCCGCACCGGCTCGGACGCCAACACCAAGGAGGACTGCCGGATCGTCGCGGTGGTCAACAGCGTTCAGGACTACTGGAGCCAGGAGTTCCCGCGGCGCGGCGGCAGGTACTCCCCCGCCTCGACGGTCTTCTTCACCAGCCGCGTCAACACCGCCTGCGGGACCGCCACTTCGGCGGTCGGGCCCTTCTACTGCCCGGGCGACCGGCAGGTCTATCTGGACCTCGGCTTCTTCAACGAGCTGCGCACCAAGTTCGGTTCCAGCGGCGGCCCCTTCGCGCAGGCCTATGTGGTGGCGCACGAGTACGGCCACCACATCCAGAACCTGATGGGCACCCTGCAGAAGTCGCAGGACGGGCGGCAGGGCGCGGGCAGCAACGCGGTGAAGGTGGAGCTCCAGGCCGACTGCTACGCCGGGGTGTGGGCACATCACGCGACGACGACCCCGGACAAGGCGACCGGCAGGCCGCTGATCTCGAAGCTCACGGACCAGGACATCAAGGACGGCCTCGACGCGGCGGCCGCGGTCGGCGACGACCGGATCCAGGAGAAGTTCCAGGGCCGGGTCACCCCGGAGACCTGGACGCACGGCTCGGCGCAGCAGCGCCAGCAGTGGTTCTACACCGGATACCAGACGGGCGACATGGCCCGCTGCAACACCTTCGCGTCCCGGTGAACCCGGCTCGCCACGGAAGGAGTGACCGGCATGAGCATGTATCCGACGATCCTGTACGACGACGCGAAAGCGGCGATCCGCCGGCTCAAGAGCGCCTTCGGCTTCACCGAGGTGTGCGTGTACGAGGACGAGCACGGGAGCGTGGCACACGCCGAGCTGTCCTACGGGACGGGTCTGGTGATGGTCGGCTCGCGGGGGCGCGAGGGCGTCTTCGCCGAGGCCATGGCGAACGGCGGACCCGTGGGGGTCTACGTGGTGGTCGGTGATGTGGACGCGCACCACGCCCGCGCCGCCGAGCAGGGCATGGAGATCCTCATGGAGCCCTCGGACCAGGACTACGGCTCGCGGAACTACACGGCGCGGGACGCGGAGGGCAACGTGTGGAGCTTCGGCACGTACGCGCCGCGCGGCGGGGACTGAGGGGCCGGACAGCCCGAGCCCCAACAGGCCTTCCGCCGCTCGGAGTCGACGGCACGGGACGTCCCGCCCCTGGGGACGGGCGGGTCGTCGCTACGCGCGTCGCTACGCGGATCCGGTGTGGACCTGGAAGGCGGCGCGGCGGACCGCCTTGGCCAGGGCCGGGTCGGGGTGGGCGGCCGCCAGCGCCACCAGGACCTGGACCGTGCGCGGATGCCCGACGGCCCGTACCTCGTCGAGCAGGGCGGGGACCGTGCCCTGCACCGCCGAGTCGAGGTGGCGCACCAGGAGTTCGCTCTCGCCGTGGTCGGCCACCGCGGCCGCCGTGTCGACCCACAGCCAGGTGGACTCCTCCCGGGTGAGCACCCCGAGGACGTCCTCGGGGTCGCCGCCGTCGTACTCGGCGAGCCAGAGCAGGGCGTAGGGGCGGAGGCACGTTTCCGTCGCGGCGGCACGCACCCCGGGCTCGGCGGGCGGTCCCACGACCCGCAGCGCCTCGAAGGCGAGCCCGCGCAGCAGCGCGTCGTCGCCCCGGGCCACGTCGAGCAGCTCGGTGACGGCGCTGCCGACGGTGCGCGCGGCGGTCCACGCGCGGTACTCGGCGCGGGCCGGGCCGGGGGTGAGCCCCGCGCAGCCGCGCAGCATGTCCTCCGCGGACTGTTCGATGTTGCCGGCCGGGCTCTGCGCGGCGACGCAGATCTGCTCCAGCTTGACCCAGACCGCCCAGTTGCCGAGCGGGGTCAAGGTGGCCTGGTCCTCGCCGAGGACGAGCGCGCCGACGGCGGCGAGACCGGCCAGCGCCCAGTCGAGGAGGTGCGGCAGCAGGGGCGGCAGCGAGACGGGGTCGGGCTGGGGCCCGTACGGCACCTCGCAGCGCTCCTCGCGCAGCTCGGCGACCCGCTGTTCCAGCAGGTCGAGCAGGGCCGGCACGAGGACCGGCCCGTTGGAGAGCTGGAGCAGGGAGAGCACCTGGGGGACGGCCTCGACGACCTCGGCGACCGCGGTGGGGGCGATGTCGCCGGGCGCGGGGTGGACGAGGGACCACGCGTCGAACAGGGCGACCCAGCCGCGCAGGACCGCCGCGTCGTCACGGTCCCAGGCGCGCAGCCGCCAGCCCGGCCGCACCGTGGCGCCGTGCAGTTCGACGAGCCCCGCGAGCCGGGCCCGGTCCCAGCCGGCCCGCACCTGAGAGGCCGTCAGGCCCAGTGCGGCGGCCGCCCGCTCGGTGACGGGCGCGGGCAGCGGGCCCGGCCGGCCGGGGCCGGGGGCACCGGCGCGGGCGCGCTCGGCGTCGGTCCAGCGGGCGACGCGTACGGCGTCGGCGAGCACCGCCCTGGCCTGGCGGGCCAGTTCGGCCTCGGCCGGGGTGCCCGCGGGCGGCCGCGGGGCCGGCCGGGTGCGCCGGTCGGTCGCGGCCCTGCGGGCGGCGGCAAGGGGTCGGGCTTGCATCGGGTGCGGAGCGCGGACAAGCCGCAGTCTGGAGTCGCGCGGCAACTTCTCTTCAGGCTTCCGGGACGTCACGCATGCAGTCTTCCCGGTCACTGCCCGAAAGCCCAAACGGAACCGGCCGTCGAAGACCCGCCAGGGACACCGGGGGCGGCCGGTGATCGAGGGACCGCCGCCACGGTGAGCGAGCCCCGGCCCTGCCGGAACGGGCAACCGGAATGAGCCGGGGCCGGCCGGAGCGGACCACCGGGACCGAGCGGTGGCCGGGAGTCGCCCCGCGCGACGAACACGGCCCGGTGACCGTCCGCACGCGCAAGCGGAATCCGCCGTGCCGCACCACGGGGCTGACGGAGGGTCACATGAGGGGGGTCAGGAAGCGGCGCAGGGTTTCTTCGTAGCCGGCCGGGTCGGCGTTCCACATCGAGGCGTGCGGGGCGCCCGGGACCGGATGCAGGGTGACCAGTTCCGGCCGCCGGCCGGCCAGCTCGCGCGAGGGGCCCCAGGGGGCGAGGGTGTCGTCGGGGCCGTGCAGGAGCAGGGTCGGCACCCGCAGCACCTTGGGGTCGACGCCTTCCTGGAGCCGGTCGCCGTGGAGGCCGGTGCGGCCCTGGGCCGCCCGGACCGCGAGCGGCAGCAGCGGGCCCGGGGTGCGGCGGGCCGAGGCTAGGGCCTTGAGCGTGAACTCCCAGTCCAGGACCGGCGAGTCGAGGACGATGCCGGCGATCCGCTCGCGCAGCGCCGAGTGCGTGGCCGCGTGCAGGGCCATGGTGGCGCCGGTGGACCAGCCGTGCAGGATGACGCGCTGGGCCCCGGAGCGCAGGGCGTAGCGGATCGCGGCGTCCAGATCGCGCCACTCGGAGTCGCCGAGGTGGCCGAGCCCGTCCGGCGAGCGGGGCGCGCCCTCGTCGCCGCGGTAGGAGGGGATGAGGACCGGCAGACGCCGGCCGTGCAGGAACTCCACGATGTTGAGGGGGTGTTCGCGGGTGGTGCCGAGCCCGTGCACGGCGATCACCCAGGTGGGGCGCTCGCCGGGCACCAACCAGGCGGGCAGCGGCCCGAGTTCGGCCGGGATCTCGACGTCCCGGTGCTCGATGCCCAGGGCGGTGTTCGGGGTGCCCCGGTGCGTCTGCGGGGTGAGCCGCAGCCGGTCCCCCGGCGTGAGGGCGCCGTGGGTGACCCGTTCCAGGCGGCGCACCACCGTGTCCGCGGTGTGCGGGGCTCCGTCGAGGACGGGGCCGACCACGGCGTGGACGCCGTCGCCCACGAGGCCGTAGGTGCCCGGTCGCAGCGCGGCCAGCGAGCGGGTCAGGGTGACCCGGCCGGGCGCCAGGGCGTGCACGGTCAACGGGGGGTCGGTGGGCAACGGGCTGCCCGGCGCCGCCTTGAGGGCGGCGTCGCTGGCGATGCGTCCGGCGACGACCGCTGCCGCCCCGACGCCGAGGAGTGTGGTGACGGCCGCTGCCGTCTTCGTAGCGGGGCGCACGCGTTCAGTCTCATGGCGGGGCGGCGGGGATGCCAGTGGGCGTGGCCCATCGGTGCGGCGGGCCGCGGCTCCGGCGCCCCCGGCCGTCGGCCCGGGCCGCTACGGCTGTCCGTAGCCGCGCAGCTTCTCGCCCGCCTCGTCGAGCTGGCCGGGGCTGAGGAGCGAGGGGGTGCGGCCGGGCACGGCGGCGGCGGTGAGCCACAGGCGGCACATCCACTCCAGCTGCGCGGTGCGGTCGTAGGCCTGGGCGAGGGAGGTTCCGTAGGTGACCGTTCCGTGGTTCTGGAGCAGGCATCCGGTGCGGCCCTCCAGGGCGCGCAGCATGTTCCCGGCCAGTTCCTCGCTGCCGTACAGGGCGTACGGGGCGACTCGCACCGGGCCGCCGAGCGCGGCCGCCATGTAGTGGACCAGGGGCAGTTCGGGGACCAGGGTGGACACGGCGGTGGCGTGCACGGCGTGGGTGTGGACGACGGCCCGGGCGTCGGTGCTCCGGTACACGGCGAGGTGCATCGGGGTCTCGCTCGTGGGCCGCAGCGTGCCGAGGACCTGGCGGCCTTCGAGGTCGACGGCGACCGTGTCGGCGGGGCCGAGCCGGTCGTAGGGGACGCCGGTCGGGGTGACCAGGATCAGTTCGCCGACCCGTACCGACACATTGCCCGAGGTGCCGACGACCAGTCCCTCCGCGGCTGTTCGCCGTGCGGTGTCGATCAGTTCGGCCCAAGCCGCGGCCGTCGCCGCCTCGTCGTCGCTCATGCGGGCGATCCTGCCAGCCGGAGGTGCCGGCACGGCGGATCGGACGGTGATCTTGGACTAGCCTCTGGGTGTTTTGTTCCGTACACCGGGTTTCGGGGGAATGCATGACCAGCGGCCGCAATCCACTGCTTCGTCGGGTCCGGTCGCGGGTCGCGCTCACGGGATCCCTGGCCGCGCTCGTCCTCGGCTGCACGGCGCTCGCGGCCCAGCCGGGGGCGGCGGCCGAGACCAGGCCCGCGGGCCACGACGTCTCCTCGCACCAGGGCCGCGTCGACTGGACGGCCGCCAGGAGCCGCGGCGCCTCCTTCGTCTACGTGAAGGCGACCGAGGGGACGACGTACCGCAATCCCTACTTCGGCGGGCAGTACGACGGCGCCCGGAAGGCGGGCCTGATCCGGGGCGCCTATCACTTCGCGGTTCCCGGCCAATCCTCCGGGCGCGACCAGGCCGACTACTTCGTGAACAACGGCGGCGGCTGGTCGGGCGACGGCCGGACGCTGCCGCCCGCGGTGGACCTGGAGCACAACCCGTACGGCAAGGACGTCAAGGACACCAAGGACGGCAGCTCAGCCAGGTGCTACGGCCTGAGCCCGGCCGCGATGACCGAGTGGATCGCCGGGTTCAGCGACGAGGTGCGGCTGCGCACCGGCCGCCGCCCGGTGATCTACACGACCGCGGCCTGGTGGAACGACTGCACCGGCCGCAGCCGCGCCTTCGGCCCGACCCATGCCCTGTGGCTGGCCCGGTACGCCACCAGCCCGGGCGCGCTGCCCGCGGGCTGGTCGTACTGGACGCTCTGGCAGCACGCGAACGGCAGCGGGCCCCTGCCGGGTGACCAGAATCTCTTCAATGGGACTTTTGCGCAGTTGAAGCGGTTCGCGGCCGGGCGCTGAACGGGCCCCGGCCGTCGGCGGGAAGCGAGAAGCGGCCACAGTCACCGCTGCGCCCGCCCCAGTTCACCTTCCGTTCACTCAGGTTACTTACGTTCGTCCCGCCACTGACGTCGAACGATTGCCTGGGTAAATGGAACACATCACGCTGCTGCTCGCGATTGTGGTCGTGACAGCTCTCGTGTTCGATTTCACGAACGGTTTCCACGACACCGCCAACGCGATGGCCACCACCATCTCGACCGGCGCCCTGAAGCCCAAGACGGCGGTCGCCATGTCCGCCGCGCTCAACCTGGTCGGCGCGTTCCTGTCAGTGGAGGTCGCCAAGACGATCTCCGGCGGGATCATCGACGAGAAAGGCATCAGAACCGAGGTCATCTTCGCGGCCCTGGTGGGTGCCATCCTCTGGAACCTCCTGACCTGGCTGCTCGGACTGCCCTCCAGCTCCTCGCACGCGCTGTTCGGCGGCCTCATCGGCGCCGCGGTCATGTCGGCCGGCTGGGGCTCGGTCAACGGCTCCACCGTCGTCACCAAGGTGCTGCTCCCCGCCGTCGCCGCCCCGATCGTCGCGGGCATCGCCGCGATGCTGGCCACCAGGCTCACGTACCGGATCAACCGGAACGCCGACCCGAAGGCCACCGCCAAGGGCTACCGGGCCGGCCAGATCGCCTCGGCCGGTCTCGTCTCGCTCGCCCACGGCACCAACGACGCCCAGAAGACGATGGGCATCATCACCCTCGCCCTGGTCACCGGCGGTGTGCTGCACCCGGGCGCGAACCCCCCGCTGTGGGTCATCGTCTCGGCCGGTCTGGCCATCGCGATGGGCACCTACCTCGGCGGCTGGCGCATCATCCGCACCATGGGCAAGGGCCTGACCGAGCTGCGCCCGCCGCAGGGCTTCGCCGCCCAGACCGGTGCCGCCACCGTCATCCTGGCCTCCTCGCACATCGGCTTCTCGCTCTCCACCACCCAGGTCTGCTCCGGCTCCGTCATGGGCGCGGGCCTCGGCCGCAAGGGCGGGGTGGTCCGCTGGTCCACCGCGACCCGCATGGCCGTCGCCTGGATCCTGACGCTTCCGGCCGCCGGTCTGGTGGGCGCGGGCGCGGAGTTCCTCACCCAGCAGGGCACCTGGGGCATCGCGGCCGTCGCGATCCTCCTGATCGCCGGCTCCGGCGTCATCTGGAAGCTGTCGCGCCGCCAGCCGGTCGACCACCACAACGTCACCTCCGACGCGATCGACGAGACTCCCGTGGCCGAGCCGGCCGGTGTCATCACCACCGCGATCGCCGCCGTCACCCCGCCGCCCACCGGCCTCGCCGCGGCGGCCGCCGACCTCAAGGCCACGATCCAGTCCCCGGCCCCGGTGGCCCCCGTCGACCCGCCCACCCCGGCGACGGTCTGACCCCGCTGCTCCGGCACAGCTAAGGAATCCTCATGCACATCGACTGGGCAGCTCTCGGCTCCGTCTTCGGCGTCAGCCTCGCGGTGACCGTCGGCCTGGTGGGTCTGTTCACCCTCGGCATCGTCGGCCTCACCAAGCGGGAGGCCGCGGCCTCCGGCACCGCCGGCAACGCGGCGATGGCCCGCACCGGCGCCTACGCCTGCTTCGCGCTCTGCGCGGCGGCCGTGGCGTACGGGATCTATCTGATCGTCGCCTGACCCCGGCGGGCCCCACCGCCCGCCCCGCACGCACCACCCGGACCGCCCCGTGGCACCCGCCGCGGGGCGGTCCGGCGTGATGCCGGGCACTCTCACGCGCCGCAGGTCAACAGCAAGTTGACGGGTGTTCTCGCAGCGTGGTGGACTGCACCGGCCAGCTACGGCGGCAGAAGAGGAAGCCGGTGCGAATCCGGCGCGGTCCCGCCACTGTCACCGGGGAGCGATCCCCGCGAAGCCAGGAACTCTCACCGCCGGTCACGTCGTACCAGGGCGCGGACACCCTGAGTGAGGACACACCGCCATGCGCGCCTGCCCGTCGAGATCTTCCGGCCCCTTCCGCGACGCCCCGGCGCGCTGACCATGCGGGCCGATCGCACCTTCGCCTACGGCGCCACCGCCGGGCTCATCGGCGACCTCCTGCTCGGCGACCCCCGCCGCGGCCATCCGGTCGCCGCCTTCGGCCGTGCCGCCGCCGCCGTCGAACGCGCCCTGTGGCGCGACGGCCGCGGCCGGGGCGCGCTGCACACCCTGGTGTGCGCGGGCGGCGCCGCTGCTGCCGCCGCCCTCGTCTCCCGTGCCGTACGCGGCCGCCCCGCCGCATCCGTCGCGCTGACCGCGGCCGCCACCTGGACCGTGGTCGGCGGCACCTCGCTCGGCCGTGAGGCGCGGGCCATCGGCGGCGCCTTGGCCGCGGGCGACATCGAGGTGGCCCGGGAGCGCCTGCCGCACCTGTGCGGGCGCGACCCGCAGTCCCTGGACGCCGACGGCATCGCCCGTGCGGTCGTCGAGTCGGTCGCCGAGAACACCTCGGACGCGGTCGTCGGCGCCCTGGTGTGGGGCGCGCTCGCGGGCGTGCCCGGGCTCGTGGGCTTCCGAGCGGTCAACACCCTGGACGCGATGGTCGGGCACAAGTCGGCCAGGTACCGCCGCTACGGCTGGGCCTCGGCACGCCTGGACGACGTGATGGGCTGGCCCGGCGCCCGCCTCACCGCCGTCCTCGCGGCCCTTGCGGGCCCGGACACCAAGGGCGCGGCACGGGCCTGGCGGGCCGACGCCGCCCGGCACCCGAGCCCCAACGCGGGCCCGGTGGAGGCCGCGTTCGCGGGGGCGCTCGGGGTACGGCTCGGCGGCACGCTCTCGTACGCGGGGCGCGTCGAGCACCGGCCGGTCCTGAACGCGCCGGGCCGGGCCGTCGAGGTCGCGGACATCGAGCGGGCGGTACGGCTCTCGCGCACGGTGGGCTGGCTGACGCTGGCCGGCGCCGTGGCGGCGCGGGCCGCTGTGAGGAGGGGACGTACATGGGTGGCGGGCTGCTGATCGCGGGCACGACATCGGACGCCGGCAAGAGCGTCGTCACGGCCGGGATCTGCCGCTGGCTGGTGCGCCGGGGCGTCAAGGTCGCGCCGTTCAAGGGCCAGAACATGTCGCTGAACTCGTTCGTGACGCGCGAGGGCGCGGAGATCGGCCGGGCCCAGGCGATGCAGGCACAGGCGGCCCGGGTGGAGCCGACCGCGCTCATGAACCCGGTGCTGCTCAAGCCCGGCAGCGACCGCTCCAGCCAGGTCGTCCTCATGGGCAGGCCGGTCGGTGAGCTGAGCGCCCGCGGGTTCTTCGGCGCGGCCGGCGGGCCGGCCGCCGGACAGGCACTGGCCGGCGGGCGTCGAGAGGCGCTCCTCGGGCCGGTCCTCGACTGCCTCGCGGAACTCCGCGGCGCGTACGACGCGGTGATCTGCGAGGGTGCGGGCAGCCCGGCCGAGATCAATCTGCGGCGTACCGACATCGTCAACATGGGCATCGCGCGGGCCGCGAAGCTGCCGGTGGTGGTGGTCGGCGACATCGACCGGGGCGGGGTCTTCGCCTCGTTCTTCGGGACGACGGCGCTGCTGAGCCCCGAGGACCAGGCGCTGGTCGCCGGGTACGTCGTCAACAAGTTCCGGGGCGATGTGACGCTCCTGGAGCCCGGCATCGAGATGCTGCGCGGCCTCACCGGCCGGCACACCTACGGGATCCTGCCGTACGCCCACGGCCTGGGCATCGACGAGGAGGACGGGCTGCGCGTCTCGATGCGCGGGGCCGTGCGGGAGTCCGTGGTGACGCCGCCGGTCGGCCGGGACGTGCTGCGGATCGCCGTGTGCGCGGTGCCGCTGATGTCCAACTTCACCGACGTGGACGCGCTCGCGGCCGAGCCCGGCGTGGTCGTGCGGTTCGTGGACCGGCCCGAGGAACTCACCGACGCGGATCTCGTGGTGGTGCCCGGCACGCGCGGCACGGTCCGCGCCCTGGAGTGGCTGCGCGAGCGGGGCCTCGCGGCCGAGCTCGCCCGCCGGGCCGCCGAGGGCCGCCCGGTGCTCGGCATCTGCGGCGGGTTCCAGCTGCTCGGCGGGCACATCGAGGACGACGTCGAGTCGAAGGCGGGCTCGGTGGCGGGCCTGGGGCTGCTGCCCGTACGGGTGCGGTTCGCCGCCGGGAAGACCCTGGCGCGGCCGGTCGGCGAGGCCCTCGGTGAGCGCGTCGAGGGGTACGAGATCCACCACGGGGTGGCCGAAGTCCTGGGTGGGGAAGCCTTCTTGGACGGGTGCCGGGTGGGCTCGGTGTGGGGGACGCACTGGCACGGATCCCTGGAGAGCGACGGGTTCCGGCGCCGGTTCCTCGAACAGGTCGCGCGCGACGCGGGCCGCCGGTTCGTGCCCGCGCCGGACACCTCGTTCGGGGTGCTGCGCGAGGAGCAGCTGGACCGGCTCGGCGACCTGATCGAGGAACACGCCGACACCGACGCCCTGTTGCGGCTGATCGAGCAGGGCCCGCCCGCCGGGCTGCCCTTCATTCCGCCGGGGGCGCCGTGACCCGGGCCGCCCCGCACCGCCCCGTGGGAACCAGGACCACCCTCGCGGTCCCCCGGCGTACAGCACTACTCGAAGGAGAGACCAGCACATGAGCACCCGGTATCCGTTCACCGCCGTCGTCGGCATGGACGACCTGCGCCTCGCGCTGCTCCTGAACGCCGTCAGCCCGGCGGTGGGCGGAGTCCTCGTCCGGGGCGAGAAGGGCACCGCCAAGAGCACCGCCGTGCGGGCGCTCGCGGACCTGCTGCCCGAGGTGGCGGTCGTCGCGGGCTGCCGCTTCAGCTGCGACCCGGCCGCGCCGGACCCCGAGTGCCCCGACGGCCCGCACGAGAGCGCTCCCGGCACGGCCCGCGCGGCCCGCATGGTCGAGCTTCCCGTCGGCGCGTCCGAGGACCGCCTGGTGGGCGCCCTCGACATCGAGCGGGCGCTGGGCGAGGGCGTGAAGTCCTTCGAGCCGGGACTGCTCGCGGACGCCCACCGCGGCATCCTGTACGTCGACGAGGTCAACCTGCTGCACGACCACCTCATCGACCTGCTGCTCGACGCCGCCGCCATGGGTTCGTCCTACGTCGAGCGCGAGGGCGTCTCGGTGCGGCACGCAGCCCGCTTCCTGCTCGTCGGCACGATGAACCCCGAAGAGGGCGAGCTGCGGCCGCAGTTGCTCGACCGGTTCGGCCTGACCGTCGAGGTCGCCGCCTCGCGCGAGCCCGAACAGCGGGTCGAGGTGGTGCGCCGCCGTCTCGCGTACGACGACGACCCGGCCGGCTTCGCCGCGCGCTGGGCCGAGGACGAGGGTGCACTGCGCCAACGGATCGTCGCCGCACGGGAGTTGCTGCCGTCCGTCACGCTCGGGGACGCGGTGCTGCTCCAGATCGCCGCGACCTGCGCCGCGTTCGAGGTCGACGGCATGCGCGCCGACATCGTGATGGCCCGCACCGCGACCGCGCTCGCCGCGTGGGCCGGGCGCACCGAGGTGACCAGCGACGACGTCCGCCAGGCCGCGCTGCTCGCGCTGCCGCACCGGCGCCGGCGCAATCCGTTCGACGCGCCGGGCCTGGACCAGGACAAGCTCGACGAGACGCTTGAGCAGTTCAAGGACGAGGACGACGATCCCGACCCGGGCCCCGAGGGCCCCAGCGGCGGGGGCGGCGGGGTGCCGCCGCAGGGCGACTCCCCCGAGGACCCCGCCGAATCGCCCGAATCGCCCGACGCACCCGAGTCCTCGGACGCGTCCGAGGACTCCGGGTCCATGGAGCAGCCCGCGTCCCCCGCCCCGGGCGGCCCCGGTGAGCGGGCCGCGGTGAAGGCCGCCGAGCCGTTCCGTACGAAGATGCTGAGCGTGCCCGGACTCGGTGAGGGCGCGGCGGGCCGGCGCTCGCGGGCCCGCACCGACCACGGCCGCACCACCGGGTCGCGTCGGCCCCAAGGGGCGCTCACCAAGCTGCACTTGGCGGCGACCGTCCAGGCGGCCGCCCCGCACCAGCGGGCGCGCGGCCGCTCCGGCCGGGGCCTCGTGGTGCGCCGGGACGATCTGCGCCAGGCCACCCGCGAGGGCCGCGAGGGCAACCTCGTCCTGTTCGTGGTGGACGCGTCCGGATCGATGGCGGCGCGGCAGCGGATGAGCGCGGTCAAGGGCGCGGTGCTCTCGCTGCTGCTCGATGCCTACCAGCGCCGCGACAAGGTCGGCCTGGTCACCTTCCGCGGCAAGGAGGCCGAGCTCGCGCTGCCGCCCACCTCGTCGGTGGACGCGGCCGCGGCCCGGCTCGAAACGCTGCCGACCGGCGGGCGCACCCCGCTCGCGGCGGGTCTGCTCAAGGCCCACGACGTGCTGCGCGTGGAGCGGCTGCGCGATCCCTCGCGCCGGCCCCTGCTCGTGGTGGTCACCGACGGCCGGGCCACGGGCGGCCCCGAGCCGGTGGCGCTGGGCGCCCGCGCGGCCCGGCTGCACGCCGGTGAGGGCACCGCTTCGGTGGTCGTCGACTGCGAGTCGGGGATGGTCCGGCTCGGTCTCGCCGGGGAACTCGCACGCGAACTCGGCGGCACCGCCGTCACGTTGGACGAGCTGCGGGCGGACTCCATCGCCGGCCTCGTCAAGGACGCAACCGCACCTTCGAGGAGGGCCGCTTAATGCCGCAGGGACAGGTCAGTGTCGTACCCGAGGACGGTCTGACGACCCGTCAGCGTCGCAACCGGCACCTGGTCATGGTGCACACGGGCGTCGGCAAGGGGAAGTCGACGGCCGCGTTCGGCATGGCGCTGCGCGCCTGGAACCAGGGCTGGCCGGTCGGGGTGTTCCAGTTCGTGAAGTCGGCGAAGTGGAAGGTCGGCGAGGAGAACGCGCTGAAGGTGCTCGGGGCCTCCGGCGAGGGCGGCCCGGTGGACTGGCACAAGATGGGCGAGGGCTGGTCCTGGATCCAGCGCGAGACCGCCGAGGGCGAGCCCACCCACGAGGAGAAGGCCCGCGAGGGCTGGGAGCAGGTCAAGCGCGACCTGGCTGCCGAGACGTACAAGTTCTACGTGCTCGACGAGTTCGCCTACCTGCTGCACTGGGGCTGGGTGGACGTCGAGGAGGTCGTCGCGGTCCTGCGCGACCGGCCCGGCACCCAGCACGTGGTCATCACCGGCCGCAACGCCCCCGAGCAGTTGGTGGAGTTCGCGGATCTGGTCACCGACATGTCCAAGGTCAAGCATCCGATGGACGCCGGCCAGAAGGGCCAGCGGGGCATCGAGTGGTAGCACGTCTCGTCATCGCGGCCCCGGCGTCGGGCAGCGGCAAGACCACCGTGGCGACGGGCCTGATGGCCGCGTTCGCGCGGTCCGGGCTCACCGTGTCCCCGCACAAGGTGGGCCCCGACTACATCGACCCCGGGTACCACTCGCTCGCCACCGGGCGGCCGGGCCGCAACCTCGACGCGTACATGTGCGGTCCTGACCTGGTGGCCCCGCTGTTCGCGCACGGGGCGCGCGGCTGCGACCTCGCGGTGGTCGAGGGCGTGATGGGCCTGTACGACGGGGCGAGCGGCCTCGGTGAACTCGCCTCCACCGCCCAGGTGTCCAAGCTGCTGCGCGCCCCGGTGGTGCTCGTCGTGGACGCCTCCTCGCAGTCCCGGTCGGTGGCCGCGCTCGTGCACGGCTTCGCGTCGTGGGACCCCGAGGTGCGGATCGGCGGGGTGATCCTCAACAAGGTCGGCTCCGACCGGCACGAGGCGCTGCTCCGGGAGGCCATGGAGGACGTGGGCGTCCCGGTCCTGGGCGCCCTGCGCCGCGCGCCCCAGGTGGACACGCCCTCCCGCCACCTGGGCCTGGTGCCGGTCGCCGAGCGGCGGTCCGACGCGCTGGACGCGGTGGCGGCGATGGGGGAACAGGTGCGGACGGGGTGCGATCTGGAGGGCCTGCTCGCCCTGGCCCGCACGGCTCCGCCGCTGGGGGCCGAGCCGTGGGACCCGGCGGACGGCATGTCGGCCGCGGACCGCCCGGCCCGGGGCTCCGTGCGGCGGCCCGTCATCGCCCTCGCGGGGGGCTCCGCGTTCACGTTCTCCTATGCCGAGCACCCCGAGCTGCTCGCCGCCGCCGGCGCGGAGGTCGTCACCTTCGATCCGCTCAAGGACGAGCAACTCCCGCCCGGCACCGACGGGTTGGTCATAGGCGGCGGCTTTCCCGAGGTGTACGCGGCCGAGCTGTCGGCCAACGAGCGGCTCCGCAAGGCCGTCGCCGAGCTGGCCCGGTCGGGCGCGCCGGTGGCCGCCGAGTGCGCGGGGCTGCTGTATCTGGCGCGCTCGCTCGACGGGCAGCCCATGTGCGGGGTGCTGGACGCCGACGCGCGGATGTCGGGCCGCCTCACCCTGGGCTACCGCGAGGCCGTCGCGGTGCGGGACAACAGCCTGGCCGTCGCCGGGACGCGGCTGCGCGGCCACGAGTTCCACCGCACCGTCATCGAGCCGGGCGCGGGCGCCGACCCGGCGTGGGGCGTGGTGCACCCGGAGCGCCGCGTCGAGGGCTTCGTACAGCAGGGCGTGCACGCCAGCTATCTGCACACGCACTGGGCGGCCCGCCCCGAAGTGGCCCGCCGGTTCGCCGGGGGCTGCGCCCGGTGACGTACTCAGCCGGCGATGCCCACCACCAGCCAGATGAAGCCCACGCCCGCGACGGTGCAGAGCAGCGTCGACAGGGCGGGGTGCTCGTGGTGGGCCTCGGGGAGGATCTCGGCGGCGGCCAGATAGAGGAGCACACCGCCGAAGAACCCCAGATAGCTGCCGAGCAGCTGCTCCGGAAGGGTGAACAGCAGGGTCGAGGCGGCCCCCACCATCGGGGCCAGCGCGTCGGCGAACAGCATCGCGAGCGCCTTGCGCTTCTCGTTCCCGTACAGGCTCGTGATCGTGTACGTGTTGAAGCCGTCCGCGAAGTCGTGGGTGATCACGGCGAGCGCCACCGCGAGGCCCATTCCGGCGCCCACCTGGAAGGCCGCGCCGATCGCGATGCCGTCCATCAGGCTGTGTCCGACCATCGCGGCGGCTACGGTGACGCCGACCTGCGGCGCCCGGTGCTCGCCCGCCCCGTGGGCCGCCTGGCGCACCGCGAGCACCCGCTCGACGACGTGCGCGAACAGGAAGCCGCCCACGAACAGGAGCAGCGCCCGGGGCACCCCGAAGAGGTCCTCGCCGGCCGCGTCCAGAGCCTCCGGCAGCAGGTCGAGCCCGACCACGCCGAGCATGAGTCCGCCCGCGAGCCCGAGCACCAGATGGCGCCGGTCGGTGACCCGCTGGGCGGTCCAGCCGCCGACGAGGGTCATCAGGAACGCGCCGAGCGCGACGAATACCGCCATGTGCCCCTGCTTACCGACGCGGCCCGCACTCCGCACGTCCACACCGGGGCCCGCCGCCGCCCCCGGGCTGCCTGAGAGGACCCCGCCGTGGCCGACGACTCCGCCCGGGCCCCCGGTGCGCCCCTCGTCGTGGGCGTCGGCGCCTCGCAGGGCGTCCCGGTGGACGAGGTGCTCGCCCTGATCGGGGCCGCCCTCGCGGACGCGGGCCTCGATCCCCGGGCCGTCGCCGAACTGGCCACCGTGGACCGCAAGGCGCGCGAACCGGGGCTCGTCGCGGCGGCGGCCGCGCTCGGGGTGCCGATCGCGGGGTACCCGGCCGCCGAACTGGCGGCCGTCGGGGTGCCGCACGGCTCGGAGGCGGTGCTCGCCGCGGTCGGCACCCCTTCCGTGGCGGAGGCCGCCGCCCTGGTCGGAGGCGGTCAACTGGTCGTCCCCAAGCGCAAGTCGAGCCCCACGGGCCGTGCCGCCATGGCGACGTGTGCGATCGTACGTCGGCCCCACCTCCGGCCGATCGCCGAGGGCGGGGACGGACCCCCCACAAGGATCGAGGAAGCCATGACCATCCCCACCACCGAGGCACCGCACGATCTGCGCCACCACGGTGACGCAGAGGTCCGCGACGACGGCGGCGCGCTGATCGATCTCGCGGTCAACGTCCGCACCGGCACTCCCCCGGCCTGGCTGCGCGAGCGGATCGCCGAATCGCTGACCGGGCTCGCGGCCTATCCGGACGGGCGCCCGGCGCGTGCGGCGGTGGCCGCGCGGCACGGTCTCGCGGTGGAGCGGGTGCTCCTGACCGCGGGTGCGGCCGAGGCGTTCGTGCTGCTCGCCAGAGCACTGACGATCCGTCACGCGGTCGTGGTGCACCCGCAGTTCACCGAGCCCGAAGCTGCTCTGCGCGACGCGGGGCACGAGGTGCGGCGGATACTGCTGCGAGCGGAGGACGGCTTCCGGCTCGATCCCGCGGCCGTGCCCGAGGACGCGGACCTGGTGGTGGTCGGCAATCCCACCAACCCCACCTCCGTGCTGCACCCGGCCGCGATACTGGCCCAACTGGCGCGTCCGGGGCGGACGTTGGTGGTGGACGAGGCGTTCATGGACGCGGTGCCGGGCGAACGCGAGGCGCTGGCCGGCCGCACCGATCTGCCCGGTCTTGTCGTCCTGCGCAGCCTGACCAAGACCTGGGGCCTGGCGGGGCTGCGGATCGGCTATGTGCTGGCCGAGCCGGACACGGTCGCGGCCCTCCAGCGGGCCCAGCCACTGTGGCCGGTGTCGACGCCCGCGCTGGTCGCGGCGAGCGCCTGCGTGGAGCCCCGGGCCCTCGCGGAGGCCGAGGCCGCCGCGGTGCGGATCGCCGAGGACCGGGCCCATCTCCTGGCGGGACTGGCCGAGTTCGAGGAGGTGCGTGCGGTGGAGGCGGCGGCGGGGCCGTTCGTCCTGGTACGGATCGAGGGCGCGGCGCAGGTGCGCGCCCGCCTGCGCACGCTGGGCTTCGCGGCGCGGCGCGGCGACACCTTCCCCGGGCTCGGCACGGACTGGCTGCGCCTGGCGGTCCGGGACCGCCCCACCACCAACCGCTTCCTCCAGGCCCTGGACCAGGCCCTGACCCTGACGCGCCCCTAGCGGCACGGCCCCCTGGGGCTCCGCCCCAGACCCCGTTCGCGCCTTGAGGGCGCTCGTCCTCAAACGCCGGACGGGCTGAAAGTGCCCCAGCACCGGTACGGCGAGGGGCGCGGGACCGTGACATTCGCGCGGCTCCGCCGCGGCGGGCGCGACCGAGGGAACGCCGGACCACCTACAGGGGCGCGGGGAACTGCGCGACCAGCCACGCACGGTCCACGGACGAAACCGGGGTTCAGGGGCGCGGGGAACTGCGCGACCAGCCACGCACGGTCCGCGGACGGATCCGGGGTTCAGGGGCGCGGGGAACTGCGCGACCAGCCACGCACGGTCCACGGACGAATCCGGGGTTCAGGGGCGCGGGGAACTGCGCGACCAGCCACGCACGGCCCGCGGCCGAACCAGGGGTCCGGGGCGCGGCCCCGGAAGCCCACCCGCCCCGCTCCACCCCCGGAGGGTCTCGGGAAGGGGCGGGGCGGGGAAAGATCTCCAGGGGCGCGGGAAACTGCGCGAACGGACCCCACGGCCCGCAGCCGTGAGAGGGGTTGGGGCGGACCCCACGGCCCGCGACCGTAGAGGGGGCTGGGGCGTACCCCACGGCCCGCAGCCGTGAAGGGGGTTGGGGGTGCGGCCCCAACCCCCGGCCCGTCAGCCCCGGTCGCCCCGCGCCCGCATCCGCGTCAGGACGAGCGCCCCCGCCCCACCCACGAGCAGCACCGCCGCACCCCCCGCCACGTAGGGCGTTGCCGAGCCACCCCCGGTCTCGGCCAGCGCCGCGTCCGCGACGTTCTGCGTCTTCACGGCCGTCTCGACGGGCCCCTTGTCCGGGGCGGCCGGGACGGCCGGCGCGCTCGCCTGCGGCTTGGCGGGGGCCGCCTTCGGCGTCCGGCAGGTCGCCTCGGCGAGGGTGACCTCCCCCTTCACGTCGGCGACGTTCAGGTGCAGCGGATTGACCGAGATCTTCAGCTGGAGGGCGACGGCCGCGGCGGTCCGCGAGGTGGTGGTGGCCCGGGACAGGTCCAGGGACACCTCGCCGATCCCGGGCACGTTCACCCGCGTCGTGCCGCCGGCCGACAGCGTGATCTTCCGGCCGAGCACGGTGACCGCACCCAGCACATTGGACTTGGCGACCGGCGCGCGGCCCGCCTCGCACACCGCGCTGGACGTCACCTCGCCCACCTCGATGAGCGAGAGCAGCGGCAGGCCCGGCAGGTGCAGCCGGGCGTTGACCAGGCGCGTCGAGCCCTCCGCCCGCTTCTCGTCGACGCTCGCCTTCGCCGTGGCCACGTCCGCCTTCAGGACGTTGACGGGCTGACCTCCGGCCACGCCGTCCAGCCTTACGGTCAGCGCGGTCTTCTCGGCGCCGGCCGGCGCCTGCACCTCGTTGAGCGTGGCCTTCAGCGGTACGTCGATCGCCTTGTTGAGCAGGGACACATCGAGCCCGGTGCGCAGCACGACGGCGCTCGCCCGGCCCCCGCCGTCGCCCTCGACCCCGGTGGCGCGCGCGGGCGCGGCCAGCAGCAGCGGCCCCGCGACGAGCGCCGTGCAGGCCGCGATCGCGGCGGCGCGTCGCCCGGCCGGACCGTTCGCGGGCAGGCGGAAGTTGTTGCTGTTCAAAATGGTGGAACCCCCACAGGAGACATGGCTGGCCGGCCGCCCGCCACGGGGACTCGTGGGACTCCTGCGAATCGAGGGGCGCGCCGGCGACTTGGGACACCGGAATCTTTACGCACTGAGAGTGAACTGGCCGTCACACGGCGCCAGTTCACCCCAACGGGTGGTTTTCGCCCTCATATTCGATTCCTCCGCCCCTGCCACCCCTCCCCGTCACCCCCGCCCCAGCCCCACACCCCGTACGCCGCCCGCCCACTCCGGCGCACACATGAAGACCTTCAACGACTCGACGGCCCCCGGCGTCACGCCCGGTCAACCCGGAACCGTATTAGACAGATCGATTCAAAACAGTGCTACGGTACGACCATGGCCCGACCGAGACAGTTCGACGAGGAGCGGGCCCTGGACGCGGCGATGCGCGCCTTCTGGGCGAACGGCTACGAGGCCACCTCGACCCAGGACCTGTGCGAGGCCACCGGACTGGGCCGCAGCAGCATCTACAACACGTTCACCAGCAAACACGCCCTCTTCGAGCGGGCACTTGGCCGCTATGTCGACATGATGACGACGGCCCAGCTCGACCTCCTCCAGAACGAGCGCCTCGGCCCGCTCGACCGCATCCGTGCCCTGTTCGCGACGGTTGTCGACGGCGAGATGGCGGAGCGCCGCGACGGCCGCAGCATCGGCTGCCTCTCCGTCAATGCCACCGTCGAACTCGCCCGCCGCGACGCCCGGGCGGCCGCCCTCCTGGAGCGCGACCTGACCCGCCGGCTCGACGCACTGCGCACGGTCCTCGCGACCGGCCAGAGCTGCGGCGAGGTCACCTCGCGCCGCGATCCGCTCACCCTGGCGCGCTATCTCAACTCGGTGATCGCCGGGCTCCGGGTGGCCGGCCAGGGCGGCGCCGACCGCGCCGACCTGGAAGCCGTCGTCGACACGGCCCTGGACGCCCTGACCGTCTGACCCTCCCGCCACCCGGCCCTCCATCAACTGCCGCCCGCAGCAGCCGGGTTGCGCCGTGCCCGGCCGAGCCGTGCCCAGATTATGTACCGATCAATCCATAACAAGGCCACCCCGAACAGGAGCACACCCGTGATGCCGCGCGCCGTATACGTTCTGGCCCTGGGGATCTTCACCATGGTCACCAGCGAGTTCGTGGTCGCCGGGCTCATGCCGCAGATGGCAGAGGGCCTCGATGCCACCGTCCCCGAGATCGGCTACCTCATCACCGCGTTCGCCCTCGCCATGGCGTTCGGCGGACCGCTCCTGACCGTGGCGGTGCTGCGGCTGCCCCAACGCCGGGTGCTGATGGCGCTGTTCGCGGTGTTCCTCGCGGGCAACGTGCTGGCCGCGACCGCCACCACCTACACCGCGATGCTGCTCGCCCGGATCGTCACCGGTACCGCCTCGCAGGCGTTCTTCGGCGTCGCCCTCTCGATCTGCGCCCAGCTCACCCGCCCCGAGGAGCGCGGCCGCGCCACCTCCGTCGCCCTCAGCGGGCTGATGCTGGGCACCCTCCTCGGGATGCCACTGTCCACCCTGATAGGTGAACACCTGGGCTGGCGCGCGGCGTTCTGGGCCATCACCGCCCTGACCGTGGCCGCGGCGCTGTGCACCCCGGCGGGCGTACCCCGGCTCGGCCGGGCCGAGAGCGGCGGCGGCTTCCGTCAGGAGCTGGCCGTCTTCCGGCACCCGCGGCTCTGGCTCGCGCTCGCCACCAGCACGTGCGTCATCGGCGCGACCTTCTCCGCGTTCAGCTACCTCAACCCGGTCCTGACCGAGGTCACCGGCTTCGCCGGCGGCACGGTGCCGGCGCTGCTCATCGCGTACGGGGCCGCGACCGTGATCGGCAACCACGTGGTGGGCAGGCTCGCCGACCGGTACGCCCTGAACGTCCTCGCCGCCGGGCTCGCACTGAACCTGTTCTTCCTCACCGGGTTCGCACTGCTCGCCCAACTCGCCGTGCCCGCCGTGGTGTTCATGCTGGGCATCGGCCTGGTCGGGGTCACCATGAACCCGGCGATGGTCACGCGCGTTCAGCGCATCGCCAACGCCCGGCCGTTGGTGAACTCCGTGCATTCCTCCTTCATCACCCTCGGCGTGGGCATCGGCTCCTCGCTCGGCGGGGCCGGGGTCGCCCGCTTCGGGCTGAGGGCGCCGCTGTGGCTCGGCGCCGCACTCGCCGCACTCGGGGTCCTGAGCCTGCTGCCCGACCTGATCGCCCGCCGACGTACACCTGAACTCCCCTCCCCGGCACCCGAATTGATGCCTCTCAGCCCACGATCCGCCCGTTGAGCACGATGCGGCTCGGCGCGGCCAGTACGCGGACGTCCGCGCGGGGGTCCTGGCCGTACACGACCAGGTCGGCCGGGGCGCCCTCCTCCAGGGCGGGGCGGCCGAGCCAGGCGCGGGCGCCCCAGGCCGTCGCCGAGAGGGCGTCCAGGGCGGGGATGCCCGCCTTGACGAGTTCGGCGACCTCGGCGGCGACCAGGCCGTGGGCGAGCGAGCCGCCCGCGTCCGTGCCCACGAAGACGGGCACGCCGGCGTCGTAGGCCGAGCGCACGGTGTCGTAGCGGCGCTCGTACAACCGCCGCATGTGGGCTGCCCAGTCGGGGAACTTCGCCTCGCCGCCGTCGGCCATGTGCGGGAACGTGGCGATGTTGACCAGCGTCGGCACGATCGCCACGCCGCGCTCGGCGAACAGCGGGACGGTGTCCTCGGTCAGGCCGGTGGCGTGCTCGATGCAGTCGATGCCCGCCTCCACGAGGTCCCGCAGCGAGTCCTCGGCGAAGCAGTGCGCGGTGACGCGGGCGCCGAGCCGGTGGGCCTCGGCGATCGCGGCCTCCACCTCGCCGCGCGGCCAGCAGGCGGCCAGGTCCCCGGCGTCCCGGTCGATCCAGTCGCCGACCAGCTTGACCCAGCCGTCCCCGCGCCGAGCCTCGCGCGCCACGTAGGCGACGAGGTCGCCCGGCTCGATCTCGTGCGCGTAGTTGCGGATGTAGCGGCGGGTGCGGGCGATGTGCCGGCCCGCCCGGATGATCTTCGGCAGGTCCTCGCGGGCGTCGATCCAGCGGGTGTCGGAGGGCGAGCCGGCGTCGCGCACCAACAGCGTCCCGGCGTCGCGGTCGGTCAGGGCCTGCTTCTCGCTCACCTCGTCGGACACCGGCCCGTGCTGGTCGAGGCCCACGTGGCAGTGCGCGTCGACCAGTCCCGGCAGCACCCAGCCGCTGACGGTGAGCGCCTCGCCCGGCGGCCGCTCATAGGTGATCCGCCCGTCGACCGCCCACAGTTCGTCCCGTACGTCCTCGGGTCCCGCGAGGACGCGCCCCTTCACATGCAGCACCGTGCGATCGCTCATGGTCAGCACTGTACGAGGCGCTGGGTAGTCTCCATCCAGAGGATCGAACACCCGACCCGATCCCCGGCGCGACTCCCGCCGTGACCCCCGACCCCATCGAAGAAGGCATCGCCGTGACACACCCGCTCCTGGACCTGGCCCCGCTCACCGCCGACCACTTCGCGGCGATCGAGCGACGGGTGGCCGCCCTGCTCGCCACCGAGCAGGACGTGGTGATCATGCAGGGCGAGGCGCTGCTCCCCCTGGAGGGCTGCATCCGGGGCGCCGCCCACCCCGGCTCCACCGCGCTCAACGTGGTGACCGGCCCCTACGGCCAGACCTTCGGGAACTGGCTGCGCGACTGCGGGGCCGAGGTCGTCGATCTGGAGGTGCCCTTCCACGCGGCGGTCACCGCGGAGCAGATCGACCGGGCGCTCACCGACCACCCGGACATCGACTTCGTCTCGCTCGTGCACGCGGAGGCGGCGACCGGCAACACGAACCCGGTCGCGGAGATCGGTGAGGTGGTGCGCCGGCACGGCGCCCTGTTCATGCTGGACGCGGTCGCCTCGGTGGCCGCCGAGCCACTGCTCCCGGACGCCTGGGGCGTGGACCTGTGCGTGATCGGCGCGCAGAAGGCGATGGGCGGCCCGGCCGGCGTCTCGGCCGTTTCGGTCAGCGCCCGCGCCTGGGAGCGCATCGCGGCCAACCCGAGCGCCCCGCGCCGCTCCTACCTCTCGCTCCTGGACTGGAAGCAGCGCTGGATCGACGGCGGCCGCAAGGCCCTGCTGCACGCGCCCGCGCAACTGGAGATGCTGGCCCTTGAGGCGTGCGTGGAGCGCATCGAGTCCGAGGGCCTGGACGCCGTGATGGCCCGGCACGCCTCGGCCGCCGCGGCGACCCGCGCGGGTGCCCTGGCACTGGGCGGCGGTCTCGCCCCGTATGTGCACGAGGCCGCGGACGCCGCCCCGGTGGCCACGACCCTGCGCACCCCCGAGGGCGTCGACGCCGCCGGACTGGTGGCCACGGCGCTCGCCGCGGACCCCTCGCTGCCCCTGATCGCCGGCGGTGGGGCGCTGGCCTCGACGATGGTCCGGGTCAACCACTACGGCGTGGACGCCACGCGGGGCGTCGTGCAGTCCTCGCTCGCGGCGCTGGGCGCGGCCCTCGGTGAGTACGGGATCGCCGTGGACCTGGAGGCGGCCCGCAAGGCCGTTTCCGCGGGTTGGTGACACTGCCCCGCAATCCCCCGATGCGTTGAACGACGCGTTAAAGCACAACTGAATTCCATAGAAATTCCACAGAACGGGAAGCTGCTTATTCACTGCAGCTTCCCGTTTTCTTATGCCCCGCCCTCCCGAGCTCAAACGCAAAGGTTTCAACAAGGTTCCGAGCCCGTCACAACGGTGTGATCGACTCCACAACCCCGACCTTTTGTCCGGTAATTACCGGACAAACCGGTTCGCGCACATGCTCGCGTGATAACACAGGCGACCTCCGGGCGCACCCCCTCACGGGAATGCAATTTCAATTTCCGGTCGGTAAATTCCCTCGGCATGACCGCCGCGCAAACAGCAGTCCGAATCGAAAGCCCACGAGTGGAGGACGGAGCCACGATCTGGCGCATTGCCCGTGACTCCGAGGTGCTCGACCTCAACTCCTCGTACAGCTATCTGCTCTGGTGCCGCGACTTCGCCAGGACGTCCGCGGTGGCCCGGGACGACGACGGCACGCCCATCGCGTTCATCACCGGCTACGTACGGCCCGACCGTCCGGGCACGCTGGTGATCTGGCAGGTCGCCGTCGACCACGCCCACCGCGGCCACGGGCTCGCGGGGCTGCTGCTCGAAGCGCTGACGGCGAGGGTGTCCTCCTCGCACGGGACCACGTGTCTTGAGACGACGGTGTCGCCGGACAACACCCCGTCCGACCGGCTCTTCACCTCGTTCGCCAAGCGCCGCGGCGCCGCCCTCGACCGAGAACTCCTCTTCGACGCGGGTCTTTTCCCCGATGACGGGCATCAGCCCGAAGTCCTCTACCGCATCGGCCCCCTCCACCCCCAGGGAGAATCGCTGTGACCATCACCCCGCCCGCCCTGAGTGTCTTCGAATCCCTCGAATCGGAGGTACGCAGCTACTGCCGCGGCTGGCCCGCCGTGTTCGACCGCGCGCAGGGTGCCCGCCTCACCGACGAGGACGGCCACAGCTATCTGGACTTCTTCGCCGGGGCCGGCTCACTCAATTACGGGCACAACAACCCGGTACTGAAACGGGCGCTGCTCGACTACATCGAGCGGGACGGCATCACGCACGGCCTGGACATGGCGACGACCGCGAAACGGGCATTCCTGGAAACGTTCCAGAACGTGATCCTGCGCCCGCGCGACCTCCCGTACAAGGTGATGTTCCCGGGCCCGACCGGCACCAACGCCGTGGAGGCCGCGCTGAAGCTGGCCCGCAAGGTGAAGGGCCGCGAGTCGATCGTCTCCTTCACCAACGCCTTCCACGGCATGTCGCTCGGCTCGCTCGCCGTCACCGGCAACGCCTTCAAGCGGGCCGGGGCCGGCATCCCGCTGGTGCACGGCACCCCGATGCCGTTCGACAACTACCTCGACGGCCAGGTGCCCGACTTCCTGTGGTTCGAGCGGCTCCTGGAGGACCAGGGCTCGGGCCTCAACAAGCCGGCCGCCGTGATCGTGGAGACCGTGCAGGGCGAGGGCGGCATCAACGTGGCCCGGCCCGAGTGGCTGCGCGCGCTCGCCGACCTGTGCCGCCGCCGCGACATGCTGCTCATCGTCGACGACATCCAGATGGGCTGCGGCCGCACCGGCGCCTTCTTCTCCTTCGAGGAGGCGGGCATCGTGCCGGACATCGTCACCGTCTCCAAGTCGATCAGCGGCTACGGACTCCCGCTGTCGCTCTGCCTGTTCAAGGGCGAGCTCGACGTGTGGGAGCCCGGCGAGCACAACGGCACCTTCCGCGGCAACAACCCCGCGTTCGTCACCGCGACCGCCGCGCTTGAGGCGTACTGGGCCGATGCCGGCCAGATGGAGAAGCACACCCTGGCGCGCAGCGAGCAGATCGAGCAGGCCCTGCTCGCGCTGTGCACCGAGCACACCCGGCTCGGCGCCAGTTACCGCGGCCGCGGAATGGTGTGGGGCCTGGAGTTCGCCGACCCCGCCCGCGCCTCCGAGGTCTGCGCCCGCGCCTTCGAGCTGGGACTGCTCCTGGAGACCTCCGGCCCCAAGAGCGAGGTGGTCAAGCTGCTTCCGTCGCTGACCATCACGCACGAGGAGCTGGACGAGGGGCTGCGGTCGCTGGCCCGCGCGGTCGCCGCGACCGTCTGAGCCGCGCGACCGTCTGAGCCGCGCGACGCCCGGCCGGCACACACGCATAGGCCGGCACATCAGCGCAGCCCCGAACGCAGATACACAGCTGCACCGCTGCACAGCTGCACCGCTAGACAGAAAGTGAGCAACTCACCGTGATTGTCCGCTCGTTCAAGGACATCGAGAACACCGACCGACACGTGAAGGCCGCCTCCGGTACCTGGGAGAGCAAGCGGATCGTCCTCGCGAAGGAAAAGGTCGGCTTCTCCCTGCACGAGACCGTCCTGTACGCGGGCACCGAGACCTCCATGTGGTACGCCAACCACATCGAGGCGGTCCTGTGCACCGAGGGCGAGGCCGAGCTCACCAACGAGGAGACCGGCGAGACCCACTGGATCGAGCCGGGCACGATGTATCTCCTGAACGGTCACGAGCGCCACACCCTGCGCCCCAAGACCGACTTCCGCTGTGTCTGCGTCTTCAACCCGCCCGTCACCGGACGGGAGGACCACGACGAGAACGGCGTCTACCCGCTGCTGACCGAACCCGAGGAGGGCTGACCATGACCGCCCAGGATCTCTACCCCACCCGTGGCTCCGCCGAGGTGATCACGCCCCGCCAGGACCCGGTCGTCTGGGGACCGTCCGCCGGGCTCGAATCCTTCGAGCAGGACGGCTTCCTCGCGATCGAGGACCTGCTCTCGGACGACGAGGTGGCGCTCTACCGCTCGGAGCTGGAGCGGTTGATCGCCGACCCTTCCGTACGTGCCGATGAGCGGTCGATCATCGAACCGCAGTCGCAGTCCGTGCGTTCGGTCTTCGAGGTGCACCGGATCAGTGAGGTCTTCGCGCGTCTGGTGCGGGACGAGCGGGTCGTGGGCACGGCCCGCCGGATCCTCGGCTCGGACGTGTACGTCCACCAGTCGCGGATCAACGTGAAGCCGGGCTTCGGTGCCTCGGGCTTCTACTGGCACTCGGACTTCGAGACCTGGCACGCCGAGGACGGTCTGCCGCGGATGCGGACGGTGTCGGTCTCGATCGCCCTGACCGAGAACCACGACACCAACGGCGGGCTGATGATCATGCCCGGCTCACACCTGGACTTCCTCGGCTGCGAGGGCGCCACCCCGAAGGACAACTACAAGAAGTCCCTCCAGATGCAGGACGCGGGCACCCCGTCCGACGAGGCGCTCACCAAGATGGCCGACCGGCACGGCATCAAGCTGTTCACCGGCCGGGCGGGCTCGGCGACCTGGTTCGACTGCAACGCGATGCACGGTTCCGGGGACAACATCACCCCGTTCCCGCGCAGCAACGTGTTCATCGTCTTCAACAGCGTGGAGAACCAGGCGGAGGAGCCCTTCGCGGCCCCGATCCGCCGCCCGGAATTCATTGGGGCGCGGGACTTCACGCCGGTGCGGTAGCGCCCTTCCGGCCGGGGGTCCGGGGGTCGCCCCCCGGAAGACACAGCATGGGGGCGCGGGACTTCACGCCGGTGCGGTAGCGGCGCTGAAGCAGACAGGGCCCGGGGGCTCCCCCACTGCTCCCGGGCCGGGGACCGTAGCAACGCCTCCACGGAGATCGTTGGTACGGTCCCTCCATGTCCATGGTCGATGAACCTTCCCGAACTCCCGTCACGGCCGCCGATGTCGAGCACGCCGTGCGGCTGTCCGTGACCGCGCTGCGTGCCGGGCTCACGGCGGACTGGAGCGTGCCGGCCGGAACGCTGGAGTGGGACTGCTGGGAGACCGTCGAGCACCTCTCGGACGACCTCTTCGCCTACGCCGTGCAGATCGGCCCCGCCCAGCCCCCGCTGGACGGCGAGGTGCCGTACCTGTGGGAGGCCAGGCGTCCGGGCGGGCCCCGGAATTCCGTACACGCGGACCGCGCCGCGGGGCCTGCCGGTCTCCTTCAGACGCTGGAGGCGAGCGGCGCCCTGCTCACCGCGATGGTGCGCACCACCTCGCCCGAGGTGCGGGCGTACCACAGCTTCGGCATCTCGGACCCGGAGGGGTTCGGCGCGATGGGCATCGTGGAGACGCTGCTGCACACGCATGACGTGGCCGAGGGGCTCGGACTGGCCTGGACTCCGCCGGCCGGTCTGTGCGAGCGGGTGCTGGACCGGCTCTTCCGGGACGTGCCGCAGGACCCGGACCGCTGGCGGGTCCTGCTGTGGGCCACCGGCCGGGCGGATCTGCCGGGGCGGCCCCGTCCGGAGAAGTGGCGCTGGTACGGCGAGCCGCTCAGTTCGGGCGCAGCCACACCCTGAGCGGGCCGGCCGGGGTGAAGCCCGCGCGCAGGGCGGCGGTCAGGTCGTCGCCGCTCTCGTAGCCGACGACCTCGCGGCCCGGCCACAGTCGGGCGACGGTGGCGAGGCAGCCTGCCCAGGCCGCGTCCTGGTCGCCGTCGACGGCGTACAGGTTGGAGATTCCCACGACGTCCCCGCTCCGGCTGGCGACGGCTCCCGCGGTCACCTCTCCTCGCTCGTCGCGGTCCACCAGGAAGGTGTGACCGGGGTCGGCGAGCAGCGCGGGCGGGAAGAGGCCTTCGCTGCCGCCGTCGGACCACGCCCGCTCCCATGCGGTCAACTCGCCCTCACTGTCGATGAGTTGCCAGCCCCTGCCGGTGACCGCGGGGGCCGCGTGACGGATCCACCGCGCCTCGAAGAGGACCTCGAAGCCGGCGTCGCTCAGATCGAGCGCCGCGAAGCTGTCCTTCACCGAGGCGCCGGGTGCGGTGAGGTCGATGCGGCCGAGGATGTCACCGGGCGAGGCCTCGGGGGTGAGCGTCACCGCGTCGGGATAGTAGAGCGGGGTGCGGCGCGGACTGGTCCAGGCGTACGGGCCCGTCTCCCCGGTGATGCCGTGTGCGCGGCAGAGGGCGGCACACCAGTCGGCGTTGTTGCGGGCGGCCGCGCGCGCCTGCGGGGTCGTGTCGCTGCTCGTGGTCACGGCCCGATCCTGACTTGCCCGGCCGGGCCTCGACCAGCGGATTTCACGCGTCGAGCGGAGCGGGGACGTCGAGCGGGGCGGAGGCGTCGAGCGTCGGGTAGTCGAGGTAGCCGCGATCGTCGCCGCCGAAGAAGGTCGACGGGTCGGGTGCGTTGAAGGGGCCGCCCGCACGCAGCCGGGCCGGCAGGTCCGGGTTGGCGAGGAAGAGCGCGCCGTAGGAGATGACGTCGGCGGTGCCGTCCTCGATCAGGCCGAGCGCGTCCGGCCCGGTGGGTCCTTCGGTGGCCGCGTTGAGGACGAACACGCCGGAGAACGCCTTGCGCAGCCGGAGCGTCAACGCGCGCTGTTCCGGAGCGACTTCGAGGAGGTGCAGATAGGCGAGACCGAGCGGTTCGAGGGCGGCCACGAGCGCGGTGTAGACCGGCTCGGGCTCGGGCTCCACGGTGCCGTTGTACGGGTTGCCGGGCGAGAGCCGGATCGCGGTGCGCTGGGGGCCGATCTCGGCGGCCACGGCCTTCGTCACCTCGACGGCGAACCGGATGTGCCCCTCGACGGACCCGCCCCAACCGTCCACGCGCACATTGGAGTTGGGCGCGAGGAACTGGTGGATGAGGTATCCGTTCGCGCCGTGCAGCTCGACACCGTCGAAGCCGGCCTCGATCGCGTTGCGCGCGGCGGCCGCGAAGTCGCCGATGGTGACCTGGATCTGGTCCTCGCTGAGCGCCTGCGGGGTGACGAAGGGCTTGGGCCCCTCGTGCGTGAAGACCTGCCCCTCGGCGGCCACGGCGGACGGCCCCACGTTGATCAGGTCGCCGGGCAGCAGATCGGGGTGCCCGATCCGGCCCGCGTGCATCAGCTGGGCGAAGATCCGGCCACCCTTGGCATGTACGGCGTCGGTGACCTTGCGCCAGGCCGCGATCTGCTCGTCGCTGTGCAGGCCCGGGGTGTCGGGGTAGCCCTGTCCGACCACGGAGGGCTGGATGCCCTCCGTGATGAGCAGCCCGGCGGAGGCGCGCTGGGCGTAGTACTCGGCGGTCGAGGCGGTGGGCGAATTGCCCGGCCCGGTGGCGCGGCTACGCGTCATGGGGGCCAGGGCGATGCGGTTGGCGAGCGGGGTGCCGGCCAGGTCGATCGGGTCGAAAGCGGTGGTCACAGCGGCCTCCAAGGAGACGGGAAGGGAGACGGGAGGGAGAGGCGTGAGGGGGAGTGTGCAACCGACGCGGCCGACCCCGAGGGTTATGTGGTCGGCCAAGTATCGGCTCGGAAAGCCACTGTAACTCATTACTTGGCCGACCAAGGTAATCTTGTCGCATGACCTCCGACGACCCTGCCTGTACCGACCACCCCCATCTGCCGAGCGCGGCCCGCGGCGGCCCGTTCAGCCATGCGGTCTCCCGGGTGGCCCGGCTGCACCGCATCGCCGCGGGCCGTCAGCTGCGCTCCATCGGGCTCTACCCGGGGCAGGAGTTCCTGATGATGCACCTGTGGGACGCGGGGGCGGCGCGCCAGTCCGAGCTGATCAAGCTGCTGGAGCTCGACCCGTCGACGGTCACCAAGATGCTCCAGCGCCTGGAGCAGGCCGGCTACGTGCGGCGCAGCCCCGACCCGAAGGACCGGCGCGCCTCGCTGGTCGAGGCGACCGACGACGGCTGCGTACTGCACGAGCGCGTGAAGCAGGCCTGGACGGACCTGGAGGAGCAGACCCTCGCGGGCCTGGACGCGGCCGAACGGACGGAGCTGGCAAGGCTGTTGGGGAAGGTGGAGGCCAACCTGTGCCGCTCGGCGGGCACCCCGGCCGACTGCGAGGGCGAACCGCCCTGTACGAGCGAGCCCACCTGCGCCGGCGAGCCCACCTGCGGGGAGTGACGGCGCGCGTCCGGCCGGGGCGCCAACTCCCCCGGCCGGACGGGCACTTCAGCGAGTGGGCAGCAGTTCGAGGAGCCGGTCCACGTCCTCGGCCGAGCTGTACAGATGGAAGGCCGCGCGCAGATGGCCGGCGCGGTTGGAGAGCTCGACGCCCGCGCGGCTCAGCTCCTCCTGGTGGTGGCCGAGGCCCGGGACCGCCACGATCGCCGATCCGGGTGCGGCCACCGGCTCGTGGCCGAGCGGACCGAGCCCGGCACGGAAGCGGTCGGCGAGCGCGGTGTTGTGCGCGTGGATGCGCTCGATGCCCAACTCCTCGACGAGGGCCAGCGAATGGCGGGCCCCGGTGTACGAGAACAGCGCCGGGCTCTCGTCGAACCGCCGTGCGGAACGGGCGAGTTCATCGATGGGGCCGTAGCAGGCGTCCCAAGGGTGTTCGCCCGCCACCCAGCCCGCGAAGATCGGGTTCAGGTCGCCGAGGTCGTCGGGGACGGTGAGGAAGGCGACCCCGCGCGGGGCGGTCAGCCATTTGAAGCCGACCGTCACCGTGTAGTCGTACGCCCCGGCGTCGACCGGGTACCAGCCCGCGCCCTGGGACACGTCGATCAGGGTCCGGGCGCCGTGGGCGCGGGCGGCCTCGCGGATCGCGGCGAGGTCCGCGATGCGGCCGTCGGCGGACTGCACCGCGCTGACCGCGACCAGGGCGGTGCCCGGCCGCACCGCCTCGGCGAGCCGCTCCAGGGGAGCGGTGCGCACCTTCAGGTCCCGGCGCATGTGGAACGGGTTCACCACGGAGCTGAAGTCGGCCTCGGCGACGAGGACTTCGGCGCCCTCGGGCAGGGAGGCGGCGACAAGGCCGGTATACACGGCGACGGAGGCGCCGGTCGCCACCCGCCGCACGGGCACGCCGACGAGCCGGGCGTAGGTGGCGCGGGCCGCCTCCACATCGCCGAACATGTCGGTCGGCCGGCCCGCCGCCGATGCGGCCACGGCTTCACCCATGGCCGCCACGGTCCGGGCCGGCAGCAGCCCGGTGCTCGCGGTGTTGAGGTAGGTGGTCTGCGGCGCGAACTCGCCGCGCGCGAGGGAGTCCAGTTCCATGGCTCCACCCTGAATCCCCGACAACCCCAAGTCAATTGGGCAAAATTGCCGGATACCCCTAAGCGATGCTTATGAAAAGCCGCCCAGGGGCCGAGCCGACGGTACGGATCAGCGCGGAACCTCGCACCCTTCCGGCCCACAGGCCTCCGCGTCGCCCTCGACGGTCTTGAGGGCCGGCGCCGGGGTGCGCTCCCGCCAGGCCTGCTCAAGCGCATGGGTGAAGACCTCGGCGGGCTGGCCGCCGGAGATCCCGTACTTCCGGTCGATCACGAAGAACGGGACGGCGTTGGCACCGAGCTCGGCCGCCTCGCGCTCGTCGGCGCGCACCTCGTCGGCGTACGCGCTCTCGTCGGCGAGGACCGTACGGACCTCGGCCTCTTCGAGCCCCGCCTCGACCGCGATCGCGACCAGGACCTCGGCGTCGAAGACGGAACGCTCCTCGGCGAAGTTCGCCCGGTAGGCGAGGTCGAGCAGCTCGCTCTGGCGGCCGCGCGCCTTGGCCAGGTGCAGGACGCGGTGGATGTCGAAGGTGTTGCCGTGATCACGCCCGTCCGCGAGGTAGCCGAGCCCCTCGGCGTGCGCGTTGGACGCCACGTTGGCCTCCATCGCCCGGGCCTCCTCCAGGCTGCGCCCGTACTTCTTGGCCAGCATCGGGATCACCGGGGCGACATCGCCCTTGGGCCGGCTCGGGTCGAGCTCGAAGGAGCGGTGGACCACCTCGACACCGCCCCCGTGGGCGAACTCCGCCAGGCCCTTCTCGAAGCGGGCCTTGCCGATGTAGCACCACGGGCAGGCGATGTCGCTCCAGATCTCGACGCGCATGTCACTTCTCTCAGTTTGTTGAAGGTCGTACGTTCCCGTCAACGCGCGCACCTTCCGCCCCATTCCCGCCCGGCCCGCCGCAGGGGTCAGGCCGCCGTCGCGAGCCTGCCGAAGGTGGCGCGGCAGGCACTCGGGGTCAGGCCGCTGCGGCGAGCGCGGCGGGCACGCGGGGAGTCCGCGCCGCCCAGGCCGCCGGCTCCGGCGATCTGGTCCCCGGGTGTCCGCGCACACCTCCCCGCGCAGCCCCGCACGGTCCGCGGCCGGAGTGAACCGCCCGGAGGGCTGCGGGAAGGGGCGGGGTGGGGTCAGCTGCCGTCCCGCAGGTCCTTCGGCGCGTATCCCCGGAACTCGACGGAGTCGAAGGCCACCCCGCACCCCTCGCCCGTGGGCGACTGCGCGAGGAACCCGACCCGCGCCACCGCGCTCTCCTGCGCCGTGCCGAGCGCGAAGACCCGTACGAACACCCAGCGTTCACCGTCCACGGACGCGTGGAAGGCGAACGCCTTGCCCGTCCGGGTGATGCGGAGCCAGACGCTGTCCCCCTCCACCTCCCAGGAGTTCGCGTCGTCCGACAGACCCCGGGTGACAACCGTGCAGATGGTCGGCCGCCGCGGCGAGAGCTCCAGGCAGAGCTTGGCCCACTGCCGCTCCCCCACGTGGACGTAGAGGACCCCCGCGTCGAAGGGCGCCTCGAAGCCGACGGTGGCCCGCGCGATCAGCTGGAAGTCGCCCTCGGGGGCGGCCCCGAGCAGCCGGGGCGCGTCGGCGGCGGGCTCCAGGTCCTCCCCGGCAGGCGGCACGAAACGGTCCTGGCGGGCCCCGGCCCGTACCGAGAGGACACCGTCGTCGTACGTCCAGTCCGCCTCGGGCCCGAACGGCTCCAGCGGGAAGGGGAGTTCGGGCAGGCGCACGGTCATGCGGGGGTTCCGTTCACTCGGCGGGGCAGACCCAGCGGGTTGTCGTCGCGCAGCTCGGGCGGCAGCAGGGCCTGGGGGGTGCTCTGGTACGTGACCGGCCGCAGCCAGCGCTCGATGGCGGTGGCGCCGACCGAGGTGGCGGTGGAGGTGGCCGCCGGGTAGGGGCCGCCGTGGTGCTGGGCGGGGGCGACCGCGACTCCGGTGGGCCAGCCGTCGACCAGGACGCGCCCCGCCAACTGCGCCAATTCCAGTAGGAGTTGGCCGCCGACCCCCTCGCCTTCCGCCTCCGCCGCGGAGAGCTGGAGCGTGGCCGTGAGGTTGCCCGGCAGCCGCGAGAGCACCGCGCCCACCTCGGACTCGTCCGCGTACCGGGCCACGACGGTGACCGGCCCGAAGCACTCCTCCAGGAGCAGGTCGTGCGCGCCCGCCGCCGCGAGCGAGGCGGCCGGGACGGTCAAGTAGCCGCCGCTGACGGTGTGTTCGCCGCCCGCCCCGGCCGTGACCGGCGCCTCGACGCCGGGCAGCGCGGCCCGCTCGGCGACCCCGGCGACGAACGCGTCCCGCATCCGGTGGTCGAGCATGACCCCCGCGTCGGTCTCGCAGACGGCCGCGGTCAGTGACTTGAGCAGGGCGTCGCCGGCCGCCCCCGCCGGGACCAGAACGAAGCCGGGCTTGGTGCAGAACTGGCCGACACCCATGGTCATCGAGGCGCCGAGCCCCGCCCCGATCGCCTCGCCGCGCTCCTCGGCGGCGGCCCGCGTCACCACGACCGGGTTGAGCGAGCCGAGCTCGCCGTGGAAGGGGATGGGCACGGGCCGCGCCGCCGCCGCGTCGAACAGGGCCCGCCCGCCGCGCACGGACCCGGTGAACCCGGCGGCCGACACCAGAGGGTGGCGGACCAGCTCGACACCGGCCGTGAAGCCGTGCACCAGGACCACGACGTCCTCGGGCAGCCCGGACCGGACGGCGGCCCGGCGCAGCAGCGAGACACACAGCTCGGAGGTCGCCGGGTGGTCGGGGTGCGCCTTGACGACGACCGGACAGCCGGCCGCGAGGGCGCTCGCCGTGTCGCCGCCCGGCACGGAGAAGGCGAGCGGGAAGTTGGAGGCCGCGTAGACGGCGACCACGCCGAGCGGGATCTTGACGCGCCGGAGGTCGGGCCAGGGCGGGGTGCGGGACGGGTCCGCGTGGTCGATCCGTATGTCGAGGAAGGAGCCCTCCTCGACGGCCTCCGCGAACGCCCTCAACTGGGCGGTGGTGCGCGCGAGTTCACCGGTGAGCCGGACCGGCCCCAGGGCGGTCTCGGCGTCGGCGGCCTCCACGACGTGCTCGGCGGAGGCGTCCAGGAGGTCGGCCGCGGCCCGCAGGAACCCGGCGCGTACGCTCAGGTCGGCCAGCGCCCCGCAGGTGGCCCGGGCGGCCCGGACCGCCTGGTCGACCTCTTCGGGCGTGGCTTCGACCGCAACCTCTTCACGCGGCTTCCCCGTTCGGGGGTCGACACTCCAGACTGGTGCTGCTGCGCTCACCGCAAGTCCTTCCGCTGCCCGGTCCGCCACTGCTCGGTCCGCTCCTGCCGCCCATCAGAACTTGTTCGGTATTCTGAACAGAGTTCCCGATGCTGAATATGCTGGGACTCTATTAACGGGTGTTCCGCCTTGGCAAGAAGCCGGGGCGAGAAGGAGCGGGGTGCTGGGATGTCGGCTGCCGATGCAGGCGGAGCACAGGTCAAGTCCGCGGTGCGGACCGTCGAGTTGCTGGAGTATTTCGCGGGCCGTCCCGGAATGCACTCCCTCGCCGCGGTCCAGGAGGCGGTGGGCTACCCCAAGTCCAGCCTGTACATGCTGCTCCGCACCCTGGTGGAGCTCGGCTGGGTGGAGACGGACGCCACGGGCACCCGGTACGGCATCGGCGTACGGGCTCTCCTCGTGGGCACCTCCTACATCGACGGCGACGAGGTGGTGGCGGCGGCCCGCCCGACCCTGGACCGCCTCTCGGACGACACCACCGAGACGATCCACCTCGCCCGGCTCGACGGCACGAACGTGGTCTACCTCGCCACCCGCCAGTCCCAGCACTATCTGCGCCCCTTCACCCGGGTCGGGCGGCGCCTGCCCGCCCACTCGACCTCGCTCGGCAAGGCGCTGCTCGCCACGCACAGCGACGAGCAGGTGCGCAAGCTCCTCCCGGAGACGCTCCAGCAGCTCACCGAGCACACCATCACGGACCGCGAGAAGCTCATCGAGGAGCTGCACCTCGTGCGCGAGCAGGGCTACGCCGTGGACCGCGAGGAGAACACGCTGGGCCTGCGCTGCTTCGGCGTCGCGATCCCGTACCGCACCCCGGCCCGTGACGCGATCAGCTGCTCGGTACCGGTGGCCCGCCTCACTCCCGCCCACGAACAGATGGTGAAGGACGCCCTGTTCGACGCGAGGGACCGCCTGACCCTGGCAACCCGCCGCCTCTGAGCCCCCGGCCCCTTGAAGGGGCGCGGGTGGCATCTGCGCGGCTCCACCACGGCGGACGCGAATGCTGGGCTCCGGCTCACCCGCAGCGGCGCGGGGGCGACGGTTCCCCCTACGGCCCGATGAGGACGGCCCGATGAAGGTTTCCTGAGAAACCCGGACAACCGGAACTCCACGCTCTGCCCCGTCCGTCCTGCATACGGGATGAACAAGACAATCAGGCGCGCCTCGGTCTTCTGTCTGCTGATGGTGCTCGCCCTCCTCGGTCGAGCCACCTATGTGCAGTTCTACAAAGGCCAGGCCCTCGCGGACGACAAGCTGAACCGGCGGAACACCATCGCGGAGTACTCGCAGCCGCTCGGGGACATCATCGTGGCCGGATCCCCGGTCACCGGATCGGAAAGGACGAAGAGCGGCGACCTCGCCTACCAGCGCAGCTACAAGGACGGACCGATGTACGCGCCCGTCACCGGCTTCGCCTCGCAGGTGTTCGGGTCGACCCAGCTGGAGGGGATCTACTCCAAGGTCTTCGACGGCAGCGACCCGCGCATGCAGAACCCCTTCGACGCGCTCACCCGGCAGCGGGCGCCCGGCGGCGACGTGCTGACCACCATCGACCCCGCGGTGCAGAAGGCCGGGTACCAGGCGCTCGGCGACAAGGAGGGCGCGGCCGTCGCGATGGACCCGAAGACCGGCCGCATTCTCGGCATGGTCTCCACGCCGTCGTACGACCCGTCGAAGATCGCGGGGTCTTCCTCGGCGGCCGGCGACGCGTGGAAGCAGCTGTCCGAGGACAAGAGCCAGCCGATGCTCAACCGGGCGCTGCGCCAGCCGCTGGCGCCGGGCTCCACGTTCAAGCTGGTGGTGGCGTCGGCGGCGCTTGAGAACGGCCTCTACCCGGACATCGACGCGAAGACCGACAGCCCCAACCCGTACCGGATGCCGGGCACGACGACGGACCTGCGCAACGAGTCGGCGTCCGCGCCCTGCGAGAACGCCTCGATCCGTACCGCGCTCGAATACTCCTGCAACAACGTCTTCGGCAAGATGGCCGTGGACCTGGGCCAGGACAAGGTGCGGGCGATGGCCGAGAAGTTCGGCTTCAACGACTCCTCGCTGGACGTGCCGGTGCGCGCCTCGGCGAGTGTGTACCCGAAGAACATGGACAAGTCGTCGACCGCGTTGTCCGGCATCGGCCAGTTCGATGTGACGGCGACCCCGATGCAGATGGCGATGGTGTCCGCGGCCATAGCGAACGACGGGGTCATGTCCTCGCCGCACATGGTGTCCAAGGTGACGGACTCCAAGGGGAGCACGCTCCAGTCCTACCCGGACTCGGACGGCAAGAGGATCATGTCGTCGAAGACGGCCCAGCAGATGCACGACGCCATGATCTCGGTGGTCACGGACGGCACCGGCTCCAACGCGAAAATCGGCGGCCTGGAGGTCGGCGCGAAGACGGGCACGGCCCAGCACGGGGTGGACAACTCCAAGACGCCCTACGCCTGGTTCACCTCGTTCGCCAAGGATCCGAAGACCGGCAAGCAGGTCGCGGTGGCCGTGGTCATCCAGGACTCCGACGCCGAGCGCTCCGAGGTCAGCGGCAACGGCCTGGCGGGCCCGGTCGCCCAGGCGATGATGAAGGCGGCGCTGGCTTCGCAGTGACGCGAGGGGCCCGGTCCGGGGCGCGCGCCCCGGACCGGAGGGGGCTTACGGCAGGAAGTACATCGGGTTCGGGAGCTTGTAGGTGGTGTCGGCGTGGCCGCCCGAGAGGTCGGTGTACTGGTCGCCGAGGTTGGCCACGATGCGGTAGCCGAGCGACTCGATGTGCTTGCGGGTGCCGGCCTTGTAGTCGACCGTCGAGCAGGTCCAGGTGGGCTTGGCGCAGCCCAGGTACGCCGGCGGGTTGGCCTTGTCCTTGAGGAAGAAGTGGGCGGGGTCGACCGGCACGTCGTAGCCGGCCCTGGTCAGGTTGACGGCGCTCGCGGTGCGCTGCAAGGCGTCGCGTCCGGTGAGGAAGAAGACGGTGACGCCGTTCTTGGCGGCGTAGTTGACGAGCTCCGGCATGCCGAACACGGCGATGGAACGGGCGCTCTGCACGTACGCGTCGAACGCGGCGGCGTTGTAGGCGAAGCCGTTCTTCTTCTCGTAGTCGTAGGTGAGCAGCGTGGTGTCGTCGACGTCGAGCACGATGGCGGGCTTGCGGCCGTCCCGCCCGGGGTGCTCGGCGGCGTGCTTGATCTGCCGCTTGGCGCGGGCCTCGATGTTCGCGACCTGCTTGGCGTAGTTGCTCTTGGGCGACGCCTGGAAGTTCCCCGAGGCGTCGGCCGTGCCGCCGTAGTACGCGTTGATCTTGTCCTCGACCTTGGTGACGTTGGGGATCTCGCGGTCCGACTTGGGCACGGAGTTGTCGGCGGAGGCCGCGCCGACGCCATAGGCGGCGACGCCGGTGAGGGCGAGGGCGGCGGTGGTGGCGGCGGCTTTGGTGAGAATGCGCATGGGCGCTTGTCTACGCGCATCACACGCGTCCCGCCAGGGCGGATGCGGGAATCTTTGCCGCACCGTGTCCTACCCGGGGTAGCCCCCGCCCGCCTCTCCGGACCCTCCGGGGGTGGGTGGACTTCCGGGGCTGCGCACCGGGCCCGTTGATGCGGCTGCGGACCGTACGTGGCCGGTCGCGCGGTTTCCCGCGCTCCTGAAGGCGCTGGTACGGGCAGACTTCAGCGCGGCCGGCGGCCGAGGACGAGCACTCTCCGGCCGCGAACGGCGGTGCAGGGGGGCGGAGCCCCAGCAGGGCGTCGGGGCGCAGCCCCAGGTGCCGCTTCACCCCCGGAGGGGCGGGAAGGGGCCGGGCGGGGGGCAAAGAAGGGCTACCCCACCACCCCCGCCTTCCGGACCGCCTCAAGATCCGCGTCCGACGCCAACCCCGCGTGATACAGCCGGAGTTCCGTTGCCCCCACCCCCACCGCCCGAGCCACGTCCTGCGCCAAGGACAGGGGCCGACCCCCCATCCCCGACACCACCGTGAGGTTGGCCGCAAGAACGGACCCCACCGAACCCGCCACCCCTACCGAACCCGCTGACCCCGCTGACCCCACCGACCCCACCGCCGCGAACGGCTCAAGCAGCTCCGGCCCGCCCGTACACGGCACCACCACCCCATCGGCCAGGCCGAGGACGTGCTCAGCGTCCACCCCCACGTTCGCCCCGCTCCGCGACGGCCGGGGGTCCGCGTGCAGCAGCACCTGGAACCCCGCGGCGCCCCGGCTCCGTACCGCCGCCACGGCCGCCTCCTGGAGCGCCCGCGCCGCCGCCGTACGGAAGCCCAGCGTCGCCGCGAGCAGCTCGGCGCCGGGCGTGCCGACCGTCCCGCCCCGCCACGCCGGCTCCAACGCCCACCGCACCCGCGCCCTCAACTCGTGCGCATCGAGGCCGAGTTCACCGTAACCCTGTGCGCACGAGGGGCAGAAGCAGAGCGACATCAAGTACTGAGCGGTGTCGTCGAGGGCCACGCCCGCGAGCTTGTCGTGGGCGTGCGGATGCGCGAGGCCGTACCAGCCGCACGACTCCAGCTCGGTGCCGCGCGCCCCCGGCCGCACCGCCGCCTCCGCCGCGAGGGCGACGAGGAGCGCGCGCACCCGGGGTTGCGCGATGCACGGCGCCCACGGGTAGCGGTCGCCGTACGCGTTGACGACCGAGGTCCCGGGATGCTCGGCGCCGAGCCGGGAGTTGTGGGCGAGCACCACCCAGGAGTGGACGTCGAGCCCGGCCGCCGCAAGGGCCTCCGCGGCCTGGCCGAACGCGTCACCCGGCGCCCAGGAACCGGCCGCGTACGGCGTCAACTCCCGCCCCCGCCAGTACGGTTCGCCCGGCGGATACAGCACCGACGCATACTCGGCGGTGACGATGCGGTGCTTCGGGTGACGGGGCGTCAGGGCCCGGGTCGAGTGGTAGGCGGAGGCGAGCGTCACCTGACGGACGCCGAGGTCGGCGATACGGGCCGGGGCGTCGGGATCCCCGAGGACGTCCCAGGGGTAGAGGAAGGCGGAAGTCCTCACTCGCCGACCCCGGACGCGAGTAGCGCACGCCCGCGCTCGATCAGGACGGCCAGCTGCTCGACATGGCCTGCCTCGGGCTCGCTCAGGGGCGGCCGGACTCCGCCGACGTCCAGGCCGCCCAGCCGCACCCCCGCCTTGACCAGCGAGACGGCGTACCCCCGCCCCTGGTTGCGGAGTTCGACCAGCGGCACGAAGAAGCGGTCGAGCAGGCGGTTGGCCAGCGCGTCGTCGCCGGATTCGAGGGCCCGGTGGAAGGCGAGCGCGATGTCGGGTGCGAAGCAGAAGACGGCGGACGAGTAGAGGGTGATGCCGATGCCCCGGTAGGCGAGGCCGGTGAGTTCGGCGGTGGGCAGCCCGTTGAAGTACAACGGGTTCAGACCCGCCGAGCGTACGGCGCTGACGATCCGCTGCATCAGATCGAGGTCGCCCAGGCCGTCCTTGAACCCGATGATCCCGTCGACGCGGGCGAGCGCGACGGCGGTCCCGGGGGTGAGCACCGCGTTGTCGCGCTGGTAGACGATGACGTCGAGCGAGGTCGCCGCCGCCAGCTCGGAGTAGTGGTCGAACAGGCCCGCCTGGTCGGCGACCACGAGATAGGGCGGCATCGCGAGCAGCCCGTCGGCCCCGGCCTCCTCCGCGAGCCGGGCGTACTGGACGGCGAGCGCGGTCCCGTACCCGGCGCCCGCGACCACCGGCACGCGACCCGCGCTCTCCTCCACCGCCGCGGCGACGCACGCCCGGAACTCCTGCGGGGTCAGGGCATGGAACTCCCCCGTGCCGCAGCAGGCGAACACGGCGGCCGCGCCGGCCTCGATGCCGCCCCGCACATGGGCACGGAAGGTGTCGAGGTCGAGGCCGCCGTCCGTCCCGTACGCGGTCACGGGGAAGAACAGCGGTCCGCCGACCTGAGTGAGTCGGGCGGCGAGCGGGGCTGAGATCACGGGCTGCTCCCTGGGCAAGGACCGTCGGGTCCCTGGGCAAGGACCGCCGGGCTGAAACCGTCGCGCGGCGCCGTGTGGCGCGTCCGGCCTCACGCGACGTGCACAATTCTGACTGTCGTCCACATCTCTGAACCTCTCTACGCTAAGCCCCCGCCCCGGCGGCGGTCAAGGTCAACAGCCGTGGCGCACAAGCGGATTGACGCCCCCGGTGTGACACTTGACTCGGCAGGGCGGGGCTCCCTAGCGTGTCCACCCATGTGAATGATGTCCATGGATGTATCGCTCGGGTGGCTGTTGCGCCGTGCCGGCCCGAGCTCCGTCCGGACGGCCCCGCACCCGAGGAGAGCCCATGCCCAGGCCCCGCACCCTCCTGCTCACCGGCGCCGCCGGGGGGCTCGGCACCCTGATGCGGGGGCTGCTCCCTTCGTACGGATACGACCTGCGGCTCCTGGACGTACTGCCCGTCCACGGCGAGCCGGAGGCGATCACCGCCGACCTCGCCGACAAGGGCGCCCTGTGCGAGGCGGTTCGCGGGGTCGACGCGGTGCTCCATCTGGCGGGGATCTCGCTGGAGTCGTCCTTCGACAAAATCCTCCGGGCCAACATCGAGGGCACGTACCACCTCTACGAGGCCGCGCGCGAGGAGGGCGTGCGCCGGATCGTGTTCGCCTCGTCCAACCACGCGGTCGGCTTCACGCCCCGCCCGCAGGGCGCGGACCCGCTGATTCCGGTCGGTGTCCCACACCGCCCCGACACGTTCTACGGCCTGTCCAAGGCCTTCGGCGAGGACCTGGCCCAGTTCTACTGGGACAAGCACGGTCTGGAGAGTGTCTCGGTCCGCATCGGCTCGTGTTTCCCGGAGCCCACGTCTGTCCGGATGCTGTCGATCTGGCTGAGCCCGGGCGACGCGGCGCGCCTGTTCGACGCCGCGCTGACGGCCGAGGCCGTCGGACACACCGTGGTCTACGGCTCGTCCGCCAACACCCGCCTGTGGTGGGACCTTTCGTCGGCGCGGGCACTCGGCTACGAGCCCCGTGACGACTCCGAGCAGTATGCCGAGAAGCTCGTCGCCGAGCAGGGCGCACTCGACCCGGCCAAGCCGGAGGGCGCCCGCCTCGGCGGGGAGTTCACCACCAACCCACCGATGTGGCCGCACTGACGCGGGGCCCCGGCGCGAGGGGGTGCGGTCGGGGTTCAGCGAGCCCCGTCGCGCCCGGTGAGGTCCAGCGGACTCCATCGTGCGCGCGGCGAGGTACAGCGAGGTCCAGCGAGCTCCATCGTGCGCGCTGAGGTTCGTCGAAGGTCGAAGTTCGTCTTGCTCTACGAGGTTCATCGAGGTTCAAGGAACCGTAAAGCGGCGCCGCTCGTTTCCGGGGCATGACCGCAATGACCCCTGGCTCGAACCTCCCGCTCCCGACCACCCGTGTGACGGTCGACGTGGCTGCCCCCGTGCGGCTCGACGTCTCGGGCCTGCTGCTCACCGCAGACGGCAAGGTGCGCTCGGACGACGACTTCATCTTCTACAACCAGCCGCAGGGCCCCGGCGTGACCTACCGCTCGGGCGGCGGCACAGCGCCCGACGCGATCGTGGTGGACACCGCGGCCGTGCCGCCCGGCATCGAGAAGATCGTGGTGACCGCGAGTCCGGACGCCGCGGGCCAGACGTTCCAGGGCATCGAGCCCACCGCCACCCTGCGCAGCGGGGACGACGGCGCTGTGATCGCCTCCTTCACGCCGCCCCAGCTGGGCACCGAGACGGTCCTGGTGGTCATGGAGATCTATCTGCGCGGCGGTGCCTGGAAGGCGCGCGCGGTGGGTCAGGGATACGCCAACGGCCTCGCCGGGATCGCCACCGACTTCGGGGTCTCGGTCGAGGAGCAGCCCGCGGCGGCCCCGGCCGCTCCCGCGATGCCGGCCGCCCCGCCAGTTGCCGACCCCCGCCTCGCCGCCCCGGCCCCGGCAGCCCCTGCGGCACCGGCAGCCCCGGCCACGCCCGCACCCGCACCCGCAGGCACCGGGAAGATCAACCTGGACAAGGGCCGGGTCAACCTCCAGAAGAACCAGACGGTGTCCCTGGTCAAGGGCGGTCGTCCGCTGCTCTCCCAGGTGAAGATGGGCCTGGGCTGGGAGCCCGCCTTCCGCGGCAAGGACATCGACCTGGACGCCTCGGTGATCGCCTACGGCCCGCAGCGCAACCATCTGGACAGCTGCTACTTCGGCAAGCTCTCCATCCTGGGCGGCGCGATCAAGCATTCCGGGGACAACCTGACGGGTGAGGGCGCGGGCGACGACGAGGTGATCGTGGTCGACCTCGGCCGCATCCCGGCGGAGGCCACGGGCCTGGTCTTCACCGTCAACTCGTTCTCCGGCCAGAAGTTCACGGAGGTCGCCAAGGCGTACTGCCGTCTGATCGACGCGACGAGCGGCGAGGAGCTGGTCCGCTTCGACCTGACGGGCGCGGAGCCGCAGACGGGGGTCATGATGGCGAAGCTGATCCGGCAGTTCTCCGGCGAATGGGAGATGACGGCGCTCGGCTCCTTCGTGAAGTCCCGCACGGCACGGGGCATGGTGAAGCCGGGGGCGGAGGCGCTCTAGCGCGGTAGCCGGGGTAGCCAGGGACAGCCAGAGTGGTGGGGGCTCAACGCCCCGAATCCCTTGAATTCGGGGCAAGTCGTATGTGATCCACTGGGCGCATGACGATACGACGCACCCTGTATCTGTTCTGTTCGGCCGCCTCTCCGGTGTTCGATGTCGCCCGGGTCATCGAGGAGGCTCAGGCGGACGGCTGGGACGTCTGCCTGGGGTTGACCCCCACCGCGGCGGATTGGCTGGCCGGGTCCCTGGACGGTTTGGCGGTGCTGACCGGGCACCCGGTACGCAGTCAGTACAAGCTGCCCGGGGACCCGGACGTCTGGCCGCCCGCGGACGTGATCCTGTTCGCTCCGGCCACGTTCAACACCGTCAACTCCTGGGCACTCGGGCTGACTTCGAACTTCGTCGTGGGCGTCGTCGCGGAGGGCGTCGGCAAGGGGATCCCGATGGTGGCGATGCCGTGCGTGAACGCCGCGTACGTCCGGCATCCCCAGTTCGAGCAGTCGGTGGCGGTGCTGCGTGGGGCCGGGGTGACGGTGCTGTACGGCGAGGGCGGGTTCGTGCCGCACGCTCCGGGCGGTCAGCGTTCGGAGGCCTATCCGTGGCGGCTCGCGCTGAACGCGGTGTCCATGCTGGGCACTCCTGAGCCGTGAGCCCGGCCAAGCTCCCGGTGCTCCACCCCAGACCCCCATCGCGCTGCGGCGGGCGCGACCAACACACTCCGGCTCAGCTACAGGGCGCGGCCAACACACTCCGGGTCACCTACAGGGGCGCGCGGAACCGCGCGACGAGCCGCCCACTGCCCGCAGCCGAAGAAGTCCCCGGAGGCCACGCGGCAGAGCCGCGGAGTGTCACAGCGGGAGGGGGCGGGACGGGGGGAAACCGCGACCAGTCACCTACCGCACTCGACCCGCACCTGTGAGAACCCCACAACACCCTCCGGACAAATCGCTGCACCCGCCCCCTCCCCACCTCGGCCCGCCCCCTGACAGGGTCGAGGCATGAGCGATCTTGCAGAAGTACTCGTCACCGGCCTCGGCGCGATCACCCCGCTCGGCGCGGATACCGGCTCCACCTGGGCGGGGATGCTGGAGGGAACCTCCGGAGTCACGCTGATCGAGGAGGAGTGGGCGGCCGGGTCGCCGGTCCGGGTGGCGGCCGGGCTGGCCGCGGACCCGCTGTCGATCCTCGCCCGCGTCGAGGCCCGCAAGCTTGACCGTTGTGAACAACTCGCGATGATCGCCTCCCGCGAGGCCTGGCGGGACGCGGGCGCCCCCGAGGTCGCCCCGGAGCGGCTCGCGGTGGTGATCGGCACCGGTACCGGCGGCGTGCTGACCACGCTCGGCCAGGACGACACGTTCGAGCGGAGCGGGGCCCGGCGGCTCTCCCCGTACGCCGTGCCGATGCTGATGCCGAACGGCCCCGCCGCCTGGGTGTCGATGGAGCTCGGCGCGCAGGGCGGGGCCCGGACCCCGGTCAGCGCCTGCGCGTCCGGCGCCGAGGCCATCGCGATGGGCCTGGACCTGATCCGGGCGGGGCGCGCCGACGTGGTGGTGGCCGGCGGCACCGAGGCGTGTCTGCACCCCTTCACCATCGCCGCGTTCGCGCAGATGAAGGCCCTCTCGACCCGGGACGGCGACCCCGCCGCGGTGTCCCGGCCCTTCGACGCGGACCGCAGCGGGTTCGTGATGGGCGAGGGCGCGGGCCTGGTCGTCCTGGAGCGGGCCGGGTTCGCGCGGGCGCGGGGAGCCCGCGTGTACGGCTCGGTGGCGGGCGCGGCCGTGACGTCCAGCGCGGACCACATCACGGCTTCGGACGTGGCCGGGCAGGTCCGGGCGATCGAATCGGCTCTGCGGGACGCCCAGTTGAGCGCCTCGGACATCGGCGTGGTGCACGCGCACGCCACGTCCACGCCGTCGGGCGACCTGGCCGAGGCGGAGGCGGTGGCCAAGGCGATCGGCACGCGCCCGGTGGTCACGGCGACCAAGTCGATGACCGGGCACATGCTGGGCGCGTCCGGCGCGGTGGGCGCGATCGCGGCGCTGCTCGCCCTGCGCGACGGCACCGTACCCGCCACCCGCAACCTGGACCGCCTCGACCCCGCGGTCACCCTCGATGTGGTGGCGGGCGAGAACCGCCGGGGCTCCTGGGACGCGGCGCTCGCCAACTCCTTCGGGTTCGGCGGGCACAACGTGAGCCTGGTGCTCGGCCGCGCCTGATGCCCCGCCTCCGGGGGCCGTGCCTGACGCCCCCGGCCCGTGTCTGACTTACCCGCCACTGCCCGGGGCCGGGCGTGACTCCCCCGGCCCGCCCCCTCGCGGACACGCCCCGCCGCGTTCACGGTCGCGCCCCCAAACACCCCGGCCCCCGACCGGAGGCATCGGGGGACCGGGGAAAAGCGACCGCGCGCGAGAGGGGATGGCAGCCCGCCCGCAGGGCGGCAAGCCGCGCGCGGGCGGGCTACCGCGCAGGGGCGGGATCAGACGCGGGAGCGGGCCTTGAAGGCCGCCTTGCGCGCTTCCTTGGCCGTGGACTTGTCGGGGTGGAGGCGGCCCATCGCCTCCAGGACGTCCGCGGTCGCGGGGTGCTCCACCCGCCAGGCCGCGTCGAAGAACCCGCTGTGCTGGCCGACCAGTCCCTCGACGAGTTCCTGGAGCTCCTCCAGGTCGCCCTCCACCGCGAGTTGGGCGGCGATGGTGTCGATGGCCAGCCAGAAGATCATCGCCTCGGAGGGCGGCGGCACGTCGACGGCCCCGTGCTCGGCGAGCCAGACCCGGGCCAGGCCGCCGAGTTCGGGGTCGGGCAGGACCTGGCGCACGGCGGGTTCGGCGGAGGCGCCGGTGAGGGCGAGTGCCTGCTGGCAGTGCAGCCGGCGCAGCGGGCCGCCCGCGTCGTCGCCCCGGGCCGCGGCGAGCAACTCGCCCGCCGCGTCGGCCGGTTGGCGCCGGGCCAGCCACTGCTCGGTCTCGGCGCGGGCCGAGAGCTCGGGGAAGTAGGCGATGCCGTCGAGCAGCGCGTCGGCGCCCTTGTCGGCCAGGTCGCCGACGGCCGGAGCGTCCACCCCCGCCTCCAGCATCCGGGCGCGGACCCCGTAGAGGCCGAGCGGGGTCAGCCGGACCATGCCGTAGCGGGCCACGTCCTCGTCGTCGACGGGCGGGGCCGGCTCGTCGCCGACCTCGGCCATCAGGGCCTCGTCGACGGGCTCGTACTCGACCAGGCCGATCGGCTCCAGCAGCCGGAACTGGTCGTCCAGCCGCATCATCGCGTCGGAGACCTGCTCCAGGATGTCGTCGGTGGGCTCGCCCATGTCGTCGGGGACGATCATCGAGGCGGCGAGCGCGGGCAGCGGCACCGGCCCTTCGGGGGCGCCGCCCTCGCTGACGGTGAGCAGGTAGAGGTTGCCGAGGACGCCCTCCAGGAAGTCGGCCTCCTCCTCCGGGTCCCACTCCAGGCGCTCGAAGTCGATCTCACCGTCCTCGCCGACCAGGTCGGCGAAGTCGTCGATCATCGGGGCGGTGGCGTCGGCGAAGACCACGTCGAAGGCGTCGAGCCAGATGGCGAGCACATCCGAGGGCGATCCGGCGGTGAGCACGCCGAGGTTCTCGCCCACGGAGGCGGTGCCCTCGCCGTCCTCGTCCTCGTCGCCGGCGGCCTCGGGGGCGTCCTGGACGTCCACGAGGCCGGTGTCGACCGCGACCCGCCAGGCCTCGCTCGCGTAGGCCGGGCCGTCCTGGTCGTCGGCCAGCCCGAGTTCGGCGGCGGCCGCGGGCAGCTGCTCCTCGACGAGTTCGCCGCCCGCGCCGACCCGGGTGTCGGGTCCCGCCCAGCGGGCGAGCCGCACGGCGCGGGCGATGAGCGGGGCGGACAGCGCGTCCCGGGCCAGCTCCGCCTCGGAGTTCAGCCGAACCGGCGGCAGGGTGGGGCGGTCTCCGGACATCTGGGGGTACTCCTCGGCCGTACGGTCTGGGTGCTCTGGTCGCGCTGGGTCGGCGGTGTCGAGCGGCACCCAGCGTAGACGCATTTCACCGGGTTTCGCTGCGCCGCCCGTACGCACCCGGCCCGCGCACCGTCCGGCACGCTCCGGCCGCGACTCTTCCCGTGGGCCTCCCCCAGGGGTTCATCTACCCGTCGGTAGTCGTCTACCCGTCACCTCTTGACAACTCCCCTTGCCAGACAAGAGATTGACGCGCGTAGAACCGCACCGCCGCAAGCACGCCCCCTTCCCTCATCACCCTCGGAGTACCTGAATGCCCGTTCCCAGAACCGCCGCCGTGTCCGCCGTGGTCGCCGCCGCGCTCGCCGCCGGCCTGGTCTGTGCCGCCTCCTCGCAGGCCGCCCCCGCCGCCCCCGTGCCGGCGAAGATCCACGACATCCAGGGCACCACCCGGATATCCCCGCTGGCGGGCCAGCAGGTCACCGGCGTGACCGGGGTCGTCACCGGGGTGCGCACCTACGGGTCCTCCAAGGGCTTCTGGTTCCAGGACACCCAGCCCGACAAGAACCCGGCGACCAGCGAGGGCGTCTTCGTCTTCACCGGCTCCAACCCGACGGTCGCCGTGGGCGACGCGGTGGAGGTGTCGGCCACCGTCACCGAGTACGTGCCCGGCGGCCTGTCCTCGGGCAACCAGTCGGTGACCGAGCTGTCCAAGCCGACCGTCACGGTCGTCTCCTCGGGCAACGCCGTGCCCGCCCCGGTCGTCATCACCGCCCGCTCGGTGCCCGACCGCTACACGCCCAACGGCGACCCGGCGGCCGGCAACAGCGTCAACGGCCTGACCCTCCGGCCGAAGAAGTACGCCACGGACTACTACGAGTCCCTGGAGGGCATGAACGTCCGCATCGGCACCTCGCGGGTGGTCGGCGCCACCGACCCGTACTCCGAGCTGTGGGTCACGGTGAAGCCGCAGGAGAACCGCACGGCGCGCGGCGGTTCGCTGTACTCCTCGTACAACGACCAGAACACCGGGCGGCTCCAGATCCAGAGCCTGATCCCGACGGCGCAGCAGCCCTTCCCCACCGCGAACGTCGGCGACACCCTGACCGGCAGCACCGAAGGCCCGCTGGACTTCAACCAGTTCGGCGGCTACACGATCACCGCGCGCACGCTCGGCACGGTCAAGGACAACGGCCTCAAGCGGGAGGTGACCCGCAAGCAGCGCACCGGCGAGCTGGCGGTGGCCACGTACAACGTGGAGAACCTGGACCCGACCGACCCGCAGTCCAAGTTCGACGCGCTGGCGCAGGGCGTGGTGACCAACCTCGCCTCGCCGGACATCGTGGCCCTGGAGGAGATCCAGGACAACAACGGCGCGAAGAACGACGGCACGGTGGACGCCTCGGCGACCGTGAAGAAGTTCACGGACGCGATCGTCGCGGCGGGCGGCCCGGCCTACCAGTGGCGTTCGATCGACCCGGAGAACAACAAGGACGGCGGCGAGCCCGGGGGCAACATCCGCCAGGGCTTCCTGTTCAACCCGGCGCGGGTCTCCTTCACCGACCGGCCCGGCGGCGACTACAAGACCGCCGTCGGCGTCACCGGCACCAAGGGCCACCCGGCCCTGACCCTCTCCCCCGGCCGGATCGACCCGTCGAACGCGGCCTGGGCGGACAGCCGCAAGCCACTGGCCGGCGAGTTCGTGTTCCGGGGGAAGACGGTCTTCGTGATCGCGAACCACTTCGCCTCGAAGGGCGGCGACGAGAGCCTGGTCTCGCAGCACCAGCCGGTACCGCGCTCCTCGGAGGCCAAGCGGCTCCAGCAGGCGCAGGCCGTCAACGCCTTCGTGAAGCAGCTGCTCGCGGTCGACAAGCACGCGGACGTCCTGGCCGTCGGCGACATCAACGACTTCGACTTCTCGGGCACGACCAAGGCCCTTGAGGACGGCGGCGCGCTGCGCTCGGCCTACCGCACGCTGCCCAAGAAGGAGCGCTACTCCTACGTCTACCAGGGCAACACCCAGGTCCTCGACCAGGTCCTGACGAGCCCCGCGATCCGTGGCTTCGACTACGACAGCGTGCACATCAACGCGGAGTTCGCGAACCAGACCAGCGACCACGACCCGCAGATCATCCGCTTCCACCCGTAGCGGTACGCGCTGGGAGCCGGGGACATCGCGCATGCCGACGTCCCCCGCTCCCAGCGGAAGGATGCCCTCCAACTCCCCTCCCTCCATTCGGCGTTGATAGCGTCCAGGCCCATGACGACCAAGATCCCGAACGACACCGCCTCCGTGATCCCCGCCGACCACGAGGACCTGCTGACCCGCCCCCTCTTCGTGCACCTCGCGACCAAGGGCCCGAACGGCTCCCCGCACGTCAACCCCGTCTGGCAGCAGTGGGACGGCGAGTTCCTGCGCTTCACCACGACGACCACGCGCCGCAAGTACAAGAACGTCGTCGCCGATCCCCACGTCTCCCTCTCGGTCAACGACCCCGACCAGCCCTACCGGTATCTGGAGGTCCGGGGCACGGTCGAGCGGATCGAGCCCGACCCGACGGGCGCGTTCTTCGACGTCCTGGCCAAGCGGTACGGCCTGGAGTACGAGGGCCCCCTGGACGACGCCGAGCGCCGGGTGATCCTGGTCGTACGCCCGGAGCGCACCACCTCGTAGCGCTCCGGGCGGGCCGGGCCCACACCAGGTTGCCGCCGCGGCCCCGGGCGGGCCGGGCTCACACCAGGTTGCCGCCGCCGTCCACGAACAGCACCTCCGTCCGGGCTCGCGGCCGCGAGGTCGTCGTGCGGGACGAAGCGGGTGGTGCCGGCGCCGATGCCCGAGGAGGAGCCGGTGACGAGGGCGACCCGCGCTGCGCTCATACTGCTGTTTTCCCCACGTGCGGTCTTCGGCCGCGCCCGCCGGAGATCACGCCACGGCCCGGCCCGGCCCCCGCACGCTGGATCCTCCACGGGATCCTTCCGGGGCCGGACGGCAGAGCGGAGTGGTGCGATGGACCGCGCGGCATGGAGTCGCAGGGCCTTTCTCGGAGCGGCCGGAGCGGCCGGCGCGGCCGCGGCGGCGGGAGCGGCGGGCTGCGCACCCGGCGCGCATCCGGGCGGCGACGATGCCTCCCGCTCGTCCGCCCCGAAGCCGCCACCGAAGGAGAACGACCGCCCCGGCGACGCGAGTTGGCGCCTCACCCGGCGGGGCGCCGAGCACGAGGTGGAGGGCTACGCGGACCGTACGAGCGTGGCGCCCGGCGACCCGTTCCGCCTCCATGTCCACACCACCGCGAAGACGTTCCGCGCCGAGGCTTTCCGGATGGGCTGGTACGGCGGGACCCTGGCCCGCAAGGTGTGGGAGTCGGGGCCGCTGAAGGGCACGCGTCAGCCGGCCGCGAAGGTCGAGCCGACGACGTATACGGTGTCGGCCGACTGGCCGGCCACCACCGAAGTCCCCACCAAGGACTGGCCCGAGGGGTCCTATCTGATCCTTCTCACCGCGGACAGCGGCGGCCAGCGCTACGTTCCGGTCACCGTGAGGTCGGCCGCCACCCAAGGCCGGGTCGTGATCGTCAACGCGGTGGCGACCTGGCAGGCGTACAACGAATGGGGCGGCCACAGCCTCTACAACGGGCCGACCGGCGACGACGCGGACCGCTCGCGCGCGGTGAGCTGCGACCGCCCCTACCACGAGGACGGCGACGGCCTGTTCCTCACGTACGAGCAGCCGGTGGTGGCGCTTGCGGAGAAGCTGGGCCTGCCCCTGGCGTACGTGACGAACATGGACATCGACGAGGATCCGCACCTGCTCGACGGAGCAACTGCCGTGCTCTCCCTGGGACATGACGAATACTGGACGCAGCTCATGCGGGACCGGGTGACGGCGGCACGCGACCGGGGCACGAACGTGGCCTTCCTCGGCGCGAACGCCTGCTTCCGCCGGATACGCCTGGAGCAGACCGCGCTCGGCGAGCGGCGCCTGGTCGTCTGCTACAAGAACGACTGGCCCAGGGACCCGGGCCGCCGCGAGGGCGAACCCCCGACGACCAACTTCCGCGAGCCGCCGCACGCCCAGCCGGAGAATGCCCTGACCGGCACGCTGTACGAGTCGAACCCGACCACCGCCGACTATGTGGTCACCTCGCCCGGCCACTGGCTGTTCGAGGGCACGGGGGTGCGGCAGGGCTCGACGTTCCCCGGCTTGGTGGGCACGGAGTACGACCGGGCGAACGGGATCGGGACGACCCCGCGCCCGATGGAGGTCATATCCCACTCGCCCCTGACCTGCCGGGGTATCCACTCCTTCGCCAACTCCGCTTACTACACGGTGGGTTCAGGGGCCGGCGTGTTCAGCACGGGCACGATGCGGTGGGTGCAGTCGACCGCGGGCCGGGGCGGGCACGGCATCGACGCGACGACGGCGAGCTTCACGTCGAGAGTGACCGAGAACCTGTTGCGCGCCTTCGCCGCGGGGCCGGCCGGGCGCACGCACCCGGCGAAGGACAACCTCGACACGTTCCACCCGTACGCCGGGGACCCGACCTGGTCGAAGCGGAACCTGTGGTGACCCTTGAGCGATGCTGAAGGGAACCGCAACCCAAACTAAGTAGACGTAAACCGTCACGCACGGCAACACTCGGCGGCATGACGACATCACGCCCACCCGGCCCGCCGCCGCGCCCGTTCGGGCGCGCCCTGTGCGCCATGGTCACGCCGTTCACCCCGTCGTACGAGCTCGACCTCCCGGCCGCGCAGGAGCTGGCCGTGCGCCTGGTGGAGGACGGGTGCGACGGACTGGTCCTGAACGGCACGACCGGGGAGTCGCCGACGACCTCCGACGAGGAGAAGACCGCACTCGTACGGGCCGTGGCGGAGGCGGTCGGCGACCGTGCCGCGGTCGTGGCGGGGGTGGGCAGCGCGTCCACCGCGCACACCGCCGCACTGGCCGGAGCGGCCGAACGGGCGGGCGCGGACGGCCTGTTGGTGGTGACCCCCTACTACAGCCGGCCCCCGCAGGCCGCCGTGGAGGCGCACTTCCGTACGGTGGCCGACGCGACGGGGCTGCCGGTGATGCTGTACGACATCCCCGGCCGCACGGGGACGCGGATCGAGGTGGACACGATGCTGAGGCTCGCGGAACACGGGCGCATCGTGGCCGTGAAGGACTGCGCGTACGACCTGCTGGGCTCGACCAAGGTCATGGGCCGTACGGCGCTCGCGTACTACTCGGGGTGCGAGGAGCTGAACCTGCCGCTGTACGCGGTGGGCGGAGCGGGGTATGTGAGCACGGTCGCGAACGTGGCGCCGCGGGCGGTGCGGGGGGTGCTCGACGCGTACGACGCGGGTGCGGCGGCCGAGGCGGCCCGCCTCAACCAACTCGCCCTGCCCCTGGTCGAGTTGATGATGGCCTCGGGCCTGCCGGGTGCCGTCACCGCGAAGGCGCTCCTGAACCTTCCGGTCAGGGGCCCCTTGCAGGAAGCGAGCGAAGAGGCCACCGCGCGCCTCCGCTCTGCCCTGTCCGCCCTGTCCCCCGTGCCCGCCCCACCGGGGTGACCTCGGGCCCGGCGCCTGGGCTCTGCCCCGGACCCCGGTTCTTGGCCCCTCCCCACCCCTTCCCGCAACCCTCCGGGGGTGAAAAGGGCGCACGAGGCCACTCCGGGCTCCGCCCGGGGCCCGCGGGTTCGGCCGGGGGCCGTGCGGGTGGGGCTTGGGGCCGTGGGTTCGGCCGGGGCCGTGCGGGTGGGGTCCGAGCGCGGCTGGGACGCGGGCCCCCTGGTTCGGCCGCGGGCCCGTACGTGGCTGGGACCCGGGCCCCTGCTTCGGCTGCGAGCCGTGCGTGGCTTCTCGCGCAGTTCCCCGCGCCCCTCAACCCCGTTTCCGTCCGCGGACCGTGCCCGCTTCTCGCGCAGTTCCCCGCGCCCCTAAAAGCCTCGGTGCGGGCCAGCACCGGGCACTTCAGCCCGTCCGGCGTTTGAGGACGAGCGCCCTTAAGGCGCGATACGGGGTCCGGGGCGGAGCCCCGAACCGGGGGTGCAGGGGGCGCAGCCCC
>NZ_JBIAGW010000021.1:0-121608 GCF_042869955.1 Streptomyces sp. NPDC006691 | reverse complement strand
GCTCGCCGACCGCTACCGTGCCGGAGTCGTTCTGGCCTCGCTGATCCTCTGGCTCCGCGAAACCAGTTCGTGATCATTTGTCAGACACCCCCTAGTGGCGACGGCCGGTGGCGCGTCGGCGGTACAGGGCGTAGCCCGTGCCCCCGGTCGCGAGCGCGATCAGGGTGGCGCCGGCCGCGAGTTCGACGGGGTTCAGAGAGCCGTCCACGCTGCCGCCGAGGCCGCCGCGGACGCCCCGCGGAGTGGTCACGGTGGGCCGGACGGTGGGGCGCACGGTCGAGCTGGTGGTCGGCGAACCGCCGCTGATCGTCAACTGGCTGGTTCCCCGCGCTCCGTCGCAGGAGAACGTGACCGTGTACGCGGCGCCCCGCTTGGCGTCCCAGTCGACCGTCGCGTTCCTCGAACTGTCCTTGGGCACGGTGACCGTGTCGAAGACCCCGGAGGACACGGTGGCTTCGGTGGAGCAGCCGGTGACGTTCAGCGTGACCTGGCCGCCGGGCGCGATCACCGAGGGGGTCACGCTGAAGCCGAACGGCGTGATGTTGCTTCCGCCGGCGGTGCCCTCGGCCGCGGCGGCGGTCGGCGCGGTGAGGGAGAGGGCGGCGGCAGCGCCGAGCAGGGTGGCGGAAGCGATGCGTATCGCGCCCATGGTCAGTCCTCCGGTCCCCGAGGAGCAGCTGCGGATCCGATTCCACATGGGGGCGATGCACCTCGATGCCCGAAACGCTAGGAGGCGGCCCGGTGTGTCGCGATCGCTGTCCGGCGAATGGGGCATCGCCGTCCCCCGCCCGGCCGAGCGAAGGCCCCGCCGGTGCGGCGGAGCCTCGGGGCGCGGACCGGCGGGCCGGGGGTGTCAGCCGACGCCGGGGAACAGGTCCATGAACGGGCCCGCGGTCGCCGAGATGCCCCGGCCGAAGGGGGCGTCGAAGTCCCAGATCAGGAAGAGCAGGAAGGCGATCAGGGCGCTGAAGAGACCGGCGAGCAGCAGCTCCCGCCAGCTGCGCCGGATCTGCATCGTGAAGATCAGCCCGACCGTGACGAGGGCGCCGATGATCAGGCCGAACCACACGACCCCGGGCATGGTCGCGCCGGCCCCCTGACCGCGGGCGGTGCGGGCCGCGTCCACCGCGCCCACCTGGTCGATCACCGGCTGGTAGGCCTGGGCCTCGAAGTCGTTCGCCGGGTGGTAGTCCGTCACATCGCGGCGGATCCGCTCCAGTTTCGCGGTGCCCTCGTCGGTGAGGTCACCGTGCTTGGCCATGTGGCTCCACTCGGTGTGCACCACATAGCTGACGTACGCGTCGACATCGGCCCGGGTCCGGTCGCGCACCTCCGCCGGATACACCTGGACGCGCTGGCTGATCTCGTGCAGGGCCTGGGCCTCCTGCTGTACGTCCGCCTGGGCGGCTCCGCGGCCCTCCCAGACGCCGGCGATGGCGAGACCGAGGACGATGGCGTACACCACGCCGATCATCATGGTCATGTACTCGATGACGTCGGGGGTTTCGGACGTGTCGACGTCCGGGGTGATCCGGCGGCTGCTGAACAGGGTGATGGTGAGCACGACCGCGCATGCGGCGGCCATGGCGATGACCAGGACGAGCCAGTCGGACAACGGGACCTCTCAGGGAAGGTGGGCTCAGCGCGAGCGGGAGCCGGAGCGGGAACGCAGCAGGGCCGCGCCGATGACGGCGGGGGCGGTGAGGAGCAGCGTGAAGGTGACGGGGGAGAGCCGGGGCGCGGGCTTCTTGCGCGGCGGCATCTGGTAGTGGCGCAGGGTGATCCGGGGCGCGGCCGCCGGCCCGGGGCGCGGCGGCGGTGCGCTCGGCGCGGGCGGTACGACGGGCGGCGCGGGCGGGTGGGCCACCGGGGGCACCGCCGCGGGAGGCGCCGGGTGCGGCGTCGGCCGGGGTGCGGGGCGGGGCGGGGGCGGGGTCGGCCGAGGCGCGGGCCGGGGCGGGGGTTTGGGCGCGGGCGGTGCGGGAGGCGGCGGGGCCGGCGGCCGCGGGGTGGGCGTGGGCGTGGGATGCGGGTGGGGATGCGGATGGGGGTGGGGGTGCGGCGGCCAGGGGCACCGGTGGCCCGTGCCGGCGACCGCCCAGGGCGAACCGCTGCTCCCCTGCGTCACCGAGGCGTAGGCACAGGCGTCGGCCTGTGTGGCCGGGGCGGGTGCCGACAGGAGCACGGTGAAGGCCGTGGCGGCGAGCAGCCGTCCGGCGAGGCGTCGTCCTTGCGCTAGTCGTCCTTGCACTAGGTGATCATCGGGCCGTGGCGGCGCCGCCATAGGGGGCGTCGAACCGATTCGCCTGAAGGGGGGAGTTCCGGCGGATGTGCGTTCGCCGCGTTGACCAGCTGTTCGGGCCCGTTCGGAAAAATTTCCTCGTCCGGGTTGAACGGACCGTCACCCGCCGCCCGTACTTAGGGCCGTCACCCGGCGCATCCAGCGCCTCAACAGCCTTACGAACAACGGGAGTTGACATGAGCACCTGGCGCAGCGCGACGCTCGCGGCAGCGGCGGCGGCAGTACTGGCACTGACCGCGACGGGCTGCGGCCAGGACAAGGGCAGTGGCTACGCGGGCAGCGGCAGCGGCAGCGGCAACGGCCAGCCGGTCGGCAACGCGAGCACCGCACAGCAGCCCGGCGACAACGCCTATGGTTCGAGCGGCGGTTACGGGCAGGCGGGCGGCGCCGAGTCGGCCGCGAAACAGGCGGGACAGCTCACGGTCAGCGACAGCAAGGAGCTCGGCAAGATCGTCACCGACAGCGCCGGGTTCACGCTCTACCGGTTCGACAAGGACACCGCGAGTCCGCCGAAGGCCACCTGCGAGGGCGACTGCGCGAAGGCGTGGCCCGCGGTGCCCGCCGACGGGGTCACCGCGGCGGCGGGCACCGACGCCTCGAAGCTCGGCTCCGTCACCCGGGCCGACGGCACCAAGCAGCTCACCATCGGCGGCTGGCCGATGTACCGCTACGCCAAGGACACCAGCCCCGGCGACCTCAACGGGCAGAACGTGGGGGGCACTTGGCACGCCTCCGCACCCGACGGCAAGAAGGCCTCGGCCCAGGCCCCGGCCGCCCCGGCCACGGCGATGCCGGGCCTCTCGGTCCGCAAGGACGCCAAGCTCGGCGACGTCATCGTGGACGCCCGCGGCATGACCGTCTACCGCTTCAAGAAGGACTCGGCCTGGCCCATGAAGTCCGCCTGTACCGGCGCCTGCCTCCAGAAGTGGCCGGCGGTGGCGCCGGTCGACAAGAACGACACCCAGGGCATCGCCCTCAAGGGCTTCGTCACCTTCAACCGGCCCGACGGGGTCAAGCAGCAGTCGATCACCTGCTGGCCCGTGTACACGTTCTCGGGCGACACCAAGCCCGGCGACACCAACGGCCAGGGCGTGGGCGGCACGTGGTACGCCGTGTCCCCCCAGGGCAAGCTCGTCGGCGCGCCCAAGTAGCCCCGCGCCCCACCCCGTCGGCCCGTCACCGCGCCCCCTCGCGGTGACGGGCCGACGCATGTGTCCAGTCGGCGATACGATGACGCGCGCTGCCACGCGGCCCCGTACGATCCGGTGCACATGCCGTGGGCGTGTGACCAATAACGGACGAGCATTTTCCGTTTTTGCTCGCTCTCTTGGCAGACGATCAGTAGCCTCAGGCGCAAACAATGGTCATGGTCATGGCCGTCCTGCGGCGACTTGTTGGAGACATTGATGGAGCGTCCCGCCTGGGCCCCTCAGGGCATCGACATCTCGGTGCCGAGCGTGTCCCGCATATACGACTACTACCTGGGCGGTTCGCACAATTTCGAGGTCGACCGGGAAGCGGCTCGCGAGGCCATGCGCTTCATGCCGGGCCTGCCCAAGGTCATGCAGGCGAACCGCGCCTTCATGCGCCGCGCGGTCCGGTTCGCGGTGGACGAGGGAATCACCCAGTTCCTGGACATCGGATCCGGAATACCGACCTTCGGGAACGTGCACGAGGTCGCCCACGCGGCGGACCCCGATGCCCGCGTGCTGTACGTCGACCACGACCCGGTGGCCGTCGCCCACAGCCAGGCCGTCCTGGAGGGCAACGACCTCGCCGGGATAGCCGCGGCCGACCTGCGCAAGCCGCAGGACATCCTGAGCGCCGTCGAAAGCTCCCAACTCCTCGACCTGTCACGGCCGGTGGCGCTCCTGCTGGTCGCCGTGCTGCACTTCGTCGAGGACCAGGACGACCCGTACGGGGCCGTCGCGGCGCTGCGCGACGCGCTCGCCCCCGGCAGCGTCCTCGTCCTCACCCACGCCGCCTACGAGGGCATCCCGCTCAGCGAGGAGGAGGCCGGCGGCACGGTGGGCGTCTACCGCAACATCAAGAACCCGCTGGTGATGCGCTCGCGCGAAGAGATCGCCGGCTTCTTCGAGGGGTACGAGATGCTGGAGCCCGGCCTGGTCTCCATGCCGCTGTGGCGGCCGGAGGGCGAGGCCGACCAGGAGGATCCCTACGCCTTCTCGGGCTTCGCCGGTGTGGGGCGCAAGGCGTGAGCAAGCCGCCCAAGCCGCAGGCCCCGGTCCTCGCGCCGGACAGCCCCGAAGACCGGCTCAGACGGTTCGCGACGATCTGGAGCCGGGCGATCTTCCCGGTCACGGCGACCTCGCTGACCCGCCCCGAGTTCGAGCGGCACCTCCTGCCGCTGGCCCGCCGGCTGATCGACGCCCTGCACGGGCGGCACTTCGACCCCTCGCCCGCCCAGGAGATCGGCGTCGCCCTGGTCGCCGTGCACTGCACCGACCCGGACGCCCTCAGCCGCACCCTCGGAGTGGTCGAGTCCTATCTCGTGCTGTACTGCGGCGCGGGCGACGAGCTGACCGCGGAAGAGGCACGGGCCCGCTGCGCCCGGCTCCAGCACGCCATCGCGGCCGGCTTCGCGGCGGCCCTGCGCGAACGCACCCGTTCCGAGCAGGAGGCCATCGCCCGCTCCGCGATGTCGGCGCGCAGTGCGGCCCTGGACGCCCTGCACGCCACCGAGACCCGGTTCCGCGCGGTCTTCGAGGGCGCCGCGATCGGCATCGGCATCGCCGACCTCCAAGGCCGGGTCCTGGAGGTCAACGAGACCCTCACCCGGATGTTCGGCGGGATAGAGGGCCAGCTGCGCAGCCGCAACGTCAGCGAGTGGGTGCACCCCGAGGACGCCCCGCAGGTCTGGCGGCTCTACGACGAACTCGTCCGCGGCGAACGCGACCACTACCGGATCGAGAAGCCCTACTACCGCGGCGACGGAACCGTCCTGTGGACCAACCTCACCGTCTCGCTCCTGCGCGACGCGGAGGGCCGCCCGCAGTACCAGCTGGCGCTGATGGAGGACACCACCGAGCGCCGGCTGCTCAACCTGCGGCTGCGCTACGAGGCCACGCACGACGCGCTCACCGGGCTGCCCAACCGCACCCTGTTCTTCGAACGCCTGGAGAAGGCCCTGGCACCGGGCGACGGGAAGCGGTTCGGGCTCTGCTATCTGGACCTCGACGGCTTCAAGGCGGTCAACGACAGCCTCGGCCACTCGGCCGGCGACCGGCTCCTGGTCGAGGTGGCCGACCGGCTCCAGAGCTGCGCCACCGGGCCCGGCGAGATGGTGGCCCGGCTCGGCGGAGACGAGTTCGTCGCGCTCACCACGGGCCCGGACACCGAGTTCGAGGCGGACGAGCTGGCCTCGCGCATCCTGAACACCCTCGCGACCCCGATCCGCATCGAGGGCCGCGAGCTGACCGTGCGCGGCTCGATCGGCGTCGTCGAGGGCCCGGCGGGCGAGCGCAGCGCGGCCGAGGTGCTGCGCAGCGCGGACATCACGATGTACCGGGCCAAGTCGGCCGGCGGCAACCGCTTCGAGTTCGCGGACGCCGAGGCCGACGCCCGCGCGATCACCCGGCACGGGCTCACCAACGCCCTGCCGGCGGCCCTGGAGCGGGGCGAGTTCTTCATCGAGTACCAGCCGCTCGTGCACCTCGGCGACGGCAGTGTGCACGGCGCCGAGGCCCTGGTGCGCTGGTCGCACCCGCAGCACGGGGTGCTCGGGCCCGACCGGTTCATCCCGCTCGCCGAGCACACCGGGCTCATCGTGCCCCTCGGCCGCTGGGTGATGCAGGAGTCCGTGCGCCAGGCCCGCGCCTGGCAGGAGGCCCACCCCGGTGCCACCGACGGCGGGCCGCTGCGCATCAACGTCAACCTGTCGCCGACCCAGCTCTACCACCCGGGCCTGGTCGCCGACACCGTCGAGATGCTGGAGCGCACCGGGCTCACCCCCGGCGCGCTCTGCCTGGAGGTCACCGAGTCCGCGCTCATCGGTGCCGACGACGACCTCCTCAAGCCGCTGCGCCAACTCGCCGAGATGGGCGTCGACATCGCCCTGGACGACTTCGGCACGGGCTACTCCAACCTCGCCAACCTGCGCCGGCTCCCGGTGAGCGTGCTCAAGCTGGACCGGTCCTTCACCCAGTCCATGCAGCAACTGCCCGCCGACCCGGTGGACATGAAGATCGTCGAGGGGATCGTGTCGCTCGCGCACAGCCTGTCGCTCGCGGTGACCGTGGAGGGCGTCGAGACGGGCGCCCAGGCCGAGCAGCTGAAGGAGCTGGGCTGCGACACGGCCCAGGGCTGGTACTACGCGCGGCCCGGTGCACCGGACCGGATCCACTCGCTGGCCCTGGTGGACGCGGTCTAGGGCCTCTCCGGCGGATCCGGTCGCCGTCGAGATGCCCCGGCCCCGCGGTGCTGGTGGGCGTGCCGGGGCCCTGCGGTGCTGGTGGGCGTGCCGGGGCCCTGCGTCCCGGACAAGGTCTGCCGGACAGGCCCCAGGCGCAGCCGCCGCGGTTCGAGCCGGCCGGGCCCCGCCCGAGCGCCTCCTCACGGCGTCCGGCGGGGCCCGGCCGGACGCGGTGCGCCGCCGCGGTCGGGCGGCTTCGGCGGCCCGGCCGGGCCAGGCGGCCCCAGCGCCCGAGCACCCTGGAGCACCGACGCCGGGCCCGTAGCCCACGCGGCCCCGTCCTGTCAGCCCGTAAGGTTCCGGATTCTCCGTTCGAGAAGCGCGTCGCTACCTTCCGAAGCGCTCGGCATCCGACGGTTGGACGAACCGTCACCGCGCTTTCCAGGAGGTCACGTTGACCGCGCGCCACCCCACCCGCGTCCGCGGACCGCTCGGCCGCGCCGGGGCACCGCACTCGCAGTCCGCCGTGCGGCTCGCTCGCAGGGCGCCCCACCGCGCCATCATGGCGATGTTCGCCTCCTTACTGCTCGCGGCGGGGATCCTGGCCGGCGCCTCGCCCGCCTCCGCCGCACCCAGCGACCTGTGTGCGCAGGTCGGCTACACGGCCGGCTTCCGGGGCGACGCCCTGGTGACCGCCGTGGCGGTGGCCCTGGCCGAGTCCAGCTGCAACCCGACGGCGACCAACGTCCAGAACAACACCCCGCCCTCCACGGACCGGGGCCTCTGGCAGATCAACAGCTACTGGCACCGCGAGGTCGACGACAACTGCGCCTTCGACCCCCAGTGCAACGCGAACGCGGCCTACGTCATCTCCTCCAGCGGCACCGACTGGGCCGCCTGGTCCACCTACAACCAGGGCGCGCACCTGCGGCACATGGGCGAGGCACAGGACGCGGTGGACCGCCTCGGCCACCACGAACCGGGCCCGGCCCCGCTGGTGTTCCCCTCCGAGTCGGGGCGGGTGGTCTCGGCCCGCTCGGCGGACGGCCGGCTGGAGATCTTCGCGGCGGGCGCCGACGGCATCCACCACGCCTGGCAGGTGGGGGTGAACGGGAACTGGTCCGAGTGGGAGTCCCTGGGCGGCCCGGCCGGCGCCGAGTTGGCGATCGGCCCGAACGCGGACGGCCGGCTCGAACTCTTCGCGATCAACGGCAATGTGTTCCAGCACCGGTACCAGACGGCGCCCTCGGGCGGCTGGTCCGGCTGGGAGGACTTCGGCGGTGGCGGCAAGGACATAGCGGTCGGCACGAACGGTGACGGTCGCATGGAGGTCTTCGCCTCCAACCCCAAGGGTCTCTTCCACCGGTACCAGACCGCGGCGAACAGCGGCTGGTCGCCCTGGGAGTCCGCGGGCGGCGGCCCCGCCGACAGCCAGGTGGAGATGGAGAAGTCGGCGGACGGCCGTCTGGAGGTCTTCGCCATCAACGGCGACGTGTTCCAGCACCAGTTCCAGACCGCGGTGAACGGCGGCTGGTCCGCGTGGGAGGAGTTCGGCGGCGGCGGCCACGATCTGACGGTCGATCACAACCAGGACGGCCGCATTGAGGTCTTCGCCTCGGGGCCCAAGGGCATCTTCCACAAGTACCAGACGAATCCCACCAGTTGGTCCGGCTGGGAGCCCACCGGCGGGCCCGCCGACTCCCAGCTCACCAGCGAGCGCTCGCCCGACGGCCGGGTGGAGGTGTTCGCGATCAACGGCAGTGTGGCCCAGCACCTGTGGCAGACCGGGGTGAACGCCCCGTACGGCCAGTGGGAGACGTTCGGCGGCGGGGGTTCCGAGGTCGTCGCCGCGACCAACGCCGACGGTCGCATCGAGGTCTTCGGTACGAGCCGGGACGGCGTCCACCACCGCTGGCAGACCGGCTTCTCGTCCTGGTCCGAGTGGGCCTGGCTCAACACCACGTCGGGGCCGCCCGTGGGCTGACCAGGGCCCGGACCAGGACCAGAACCAGGACCCGGGCCATGTGCCCGACTCCCACTCCGACCCCGACCCCGACCCTGGGACCGGTCAGCCGCCCGAGCGCCGGCCGGTCCCGATGCTCAGCAGGACCCGCTGCAACTCCCGCGCGGCGCGCGGCGGGTCCACGTCGCTCCGGTGGGCCAGGGCGATGGTGCGGCGCAGGCCGGGGCGGGCCAGCGGGGTCACCCGCAGGTCCCTGGTCCGCGCCGCCACCATGCTCGGCACCACGGCGACCCCGAGCCCGGCCCGCACGAAGCCGAGCACCGCGTCCATCTCGCCGCCCTCCACCGTGAAGGCGGGCTCGAAGCCCTCGGCGCGACAGGCGGCCACCGTGAGCTCCCGCAGGTCGTAGCCGTGCCGGAACATCACCAGGGGTGCCTCGCGCAGATCGGCGATGTGCACCGACGCGTCCGTGCCGGGTGGCGGCTCGGCGGCCGAGGAGACCACCACCAGGTCCTCCTGGAGCAGCTCGATCGTGGTGAGCGCGGGGGACGCGGCCGGCAGCGGCAGCACGATGAGCGCCAAGTCCAGTGCCCCGCGCGCCAGTTCGCGGACCAGATCGTGCGAGCCGCCCTCCTCGATGAGCAGCTGGATGCCGGGGTGGCGGTCGTGGAAGGCGCGCAGCACGTCCGGCAGCAGGCCCGTGCACAGACTCGGCGTCGCCCCGAGCCGCACCCGGCCGCGCCGGAGCCGAGCCAGCTCCTGCACCTCGATCCTGGCGGTGTCCGCGTCCGCCAGGATGCGCCGGGCCAGCGGCAGAAGGGCCTCGCCCGCGTCGGTGAGCGCGATGTTGCCGCGGGCGCGGCTGAACAGCTCGGCGCCCAGCTCGTTCTCCAGCGCCTTGATCTGCTGGGAGAGCGAGGGCTGGGAGACATGTACGCGCTCGGCGGCCCGGGTGAAGTGCCGGGTCTCGGCGACCGCCACGAAGTAGTGGAGCTGCTGGAACTGCATGGTCCTACGATAGGCCATCCCTATGGAGATGAGCCGAACCATGTCTTGGACCTCTTGGGTCGTTCGCCTCTAGCGTCGAGGGCATGGCTCTGGCAACGCGCACCGACAAACGGACGGACAAACGACCGTCCCTGCCGCGCACACTCTGGGACTCGACCGTCGGCAAGAAGACGGTCATGGCCGTGAGCGGTCTGATCATGCTGTCCTACCTGGTCGTGCACATGATGGGCAACCTGAAGATCTTCTTCGGGGCCGGCCAGTTCGACTCGTACGCGCACTGGCTGCGCACCATCGGCGAGCCCTTCCTGCACTACGAGTGGGCGCTGTGGCTGATCCGCGTGGTGCTCGTGGCCGCCGTGGTGGGCCACGCCGTCGCCGCGTACCAGCTCAGCCGCCGGGACATCAGGGCGCGGCCCCGGGGATACGTCCACAAGCGGGCCCGGGCCAGTTACGCGACCCGCACCATGCGCTGGGGCGGCACCATCCTCGCCCTGTTCATCGTCTGGCACATCCTGGACCTGACGACCGGCACCGTGCACTCCGGCTTCCGGCCCGGCCACCCCTACCAGAACGTCGTGGACACCTTCTCCACCTGGTACGGGAACACGATCTACATCGTGGCGATGGCCGCGCTCGCCCTGCACGTCCAGCACGGCTTCTGGAGCGCCGCTCAGACCCTCGGCGTCGGCAACGCCACCCGCGACCGGGTCCTGAAGGCCCTCGCCAACGTCCTCGCCGTGCTGCTCTTCGCCGGATTCGTCTCCGTACCCGTCGCCGTCATGACCGGAGTGGTGAGCTGACATGACCTCGTACACCGATTACACGGCGGGGGACCCCGTCGTCGACGGCCGCGCTCCGCAGGGGCCGATCGCGGAGCGCTGGGACACCCGCCGCTTCGAGGCCAAGCTGGTCAACCCGGCCAACCGCCGCAAGCACACCGTCATCGTGGTCGGCACCGGCCTCGCGGGCGGCTCGGCGGGCGCCACGCTCGCCGAACAGGGCTACCACGTCGTCCAGCTCTGCTTCCAGGACTCCCCGCGCCGCGCCCACTCCATCGCCGCCCAGGGCGGCATCAACGCCGCGAAGAACTACCGCAACGACGGCGACTCCGTCCACCGGCTGTTCTACGACACCGTCAAGGGCGGCGACTTCCGCGCCCGGGAGTCCAACGTCCACCGCCTCGCACAGATCTCCGTCGAGATCATCGACCAGTGCGTGGCCCAGGGCGTGCCGTTCGCCCGCGAGTACGGCGGACTCCTCGACACCCGCTCCTTCGGCGGCGTCCAGGTCTCGCGCACCTTCTACGCCCGGGGCCAGACGGGTCAGCAGCTCCTGCTCGGCGCCTACCAGGCGCTCTCACGTCAAATCGCCGCCGGGAACGTGGAGTTGCACGCCCGCACCGAGATGCTCGACCTGATCGTGGTGGACGGCAAGGCGCGCGGCATCGTGGCCCGCGACCTGGTCACCGGGAAGATCGACACGTACTTCGCGGACGCGGTGGTCCTCGCGAGCGGCGGCTACGGCAACGTCTTCTATCTGTCGACGAACGCCATGAACTCCAACGCGACCGCGATCTGGCGGGCCCACCGCCGGGGCGCGTACTTCGCGAACCCCTGCTTCACGCAGATCCACCCGACCTGCATCCCGCGCACCGGCGAGCACCAGTCCAAGCTCACCCTGATGAGCGAGTCGCTGCGCAACGACGGCCGCATCTGGGTGCCGAAGGCCAAGGGCGACTCCCGCCCGGCGGCCGAGATCCCCGAGGACGAGCGCGACTACTACCTGGAGCGGATCTACCCCGCCTTCGGCAACCTGGTGCCGCGCGACATCGCCTCGCGCGCCGCCAAGAACGTCTGCGACGAGGGACGCGGGGTCGGCCCCGGCGGACAGGGCGTCTACCTCGACTTCGCCGACGCGATCGCGCGGATGGGCCGGGCGGCCGTCGAGGCGAAGTACGGCAACCTCTTCGACATGTACGCGCGGATCACCGCCGAGGACCCGTACGAGACACCGATGCGGATCTATCCCGCCGTGCACTACACGATGGGCGGACTGTGGGTCGACTACGACCTCCACACCACCGTGCCGGGCCTGTTCGCGATCGGTGAGGCCAACTTCTCCGACCACGGTGCCAACCGCCTCGGTGCCTCCGCCCTGATGCAGGGACTCGCGGACGGCTACTTCGTGCTGCCCGCCACCATCAACGACTACCTCGCGCGCAACCCGCACCAGGAGCCGGTCACCGACGCCCACCCGGCGGTCGCCGAAGCCGTCGCCGAGACCGAGGACCGCCTTCACCTGCTCCTCGCCGTGAACGGGGACCGCACCCCGGACTCCTTCCACCGCGAGATCGGTGAACTCATGTGGGAGTACTGCGGGATGGCCCGCACCGCGCCGGGCCTGCGCAAGGCGCTCGACCGGATCCCGCAGATCCGCGAGGAGTTCTGGCGCCGGATCAAGGTGCCGGGCAGCGGCGAGGAGTTCAACCAGTCCCTGGAGAAGGCCAACCGCGTCGTCGACTACCTGGAGCTCGCCGAGCTCATGTGCCTCGACGCGCTGCATCGCGCGGAGTCCTGCGGAGGCCACTTCCGCGAGGAGTCCCAGACGCCTCAGGGCGAGGCCGAACGCCGCGACGAGGAGTTCTCCTACGCGGCTGCCTGGCAGTTCACCGGCACCGGCACCGCGCCCGTCCTGCACAAGGAAGACCTCGTCTTCGAGTACGTCCACCCCACTCAGCGGAGCTACGCATGAAGCTCACCCTGCGCGTCTGGCGCCAGAAGAACGCCGACTCGCCCGGCGCCATGGCCACGTACGATGTCGACGACATCTCGGCGGACATGTCCTTCCTCGAAATGCTCGACACCCTCAACGAGGAACTCACCCTCAGGGGCGAGGAGCCGGTCGCCTTCGACCACGACTGCCGGGAGGGGATCTGCGGGGCCTGCTCGCTCGTCATCAACGGCGACGCCCACGGCCCCGAGCGGACCACGACCTGCCAGCTCCACATGCGGTCCTTCAGCGACGGCGACACCATCGACGTCGAGCCGTGGCGCGCCTCGGCGTTCCCGGTGGTCAAGGACCTGGTGGTGGACCGCTCGTCCTTCGACCGGATCATCCAGGCCGGCGGCTACGTCAGCGTGCCGACCGGTGCCGCCCCCGAGGCGCACGCCACCCCGGTGCCCAAGCCCGACGCCGACTTCGCCTTCGAGCACGCCGAGTGCATCGGCTGCGGCGCCTGCGTCGCCGCCTGTCCCAACGGCTCGGCGATGCTCTTCACCTCGGCCAAGGTCAACCATCTGAACGTGCTGCCGCAGGGCGCCCCCGAGCGCGAGACCCGGGTCCTGGACATGGTCGGGCAGATGGACGACGAGGGCTTCGGCGGCTGCACCCTGACGGGGGAGTGCGCGACGGCCTGCCCCAAGGGCATCCCGCTGCCGTCGATCGCGGCGATGAACAAGGAGTGGCTGCGGGCGACGCGGAAGGCTCGGAAGGTGGGCCGCTGACGCGGCCGGACGCGCCCCCGGAGGTCTTCCGGGGGCGCGCCGGTGTTCTCAACTCACTTACTTGAAAGCCGAGTTGGCTAGGCGACCGACAGATCGTCGCCGTACACCGCGCCCTGGCCGTACCAGCCGTGCAGGTAGACGGTCACGGTGCCCGAGGCGCCGGTGGTGAACGGCACGCTGAGCTGGGACCAGCCGGTGGTGCTGGTCCACGCGCTGCCGGTGGCGCCGCCCCGGACCCCGAGGTAGGCGTAGCTGCCCTGCACCCAACCGCTCAGTGTGTACTTGGTGTTGGGGGCCAGGGTGAGCGTCTGCGCGCACTCGCCGGTCGTCGACGAGGTGGGCGCGGTCTTCACGGCGTGCGTGCCGCCGTGCACCGGGCTCGCCACCACGGCGGCCCCGCCGTCACAGGTCCACGGGGTGAGCGAGCCGCTCTCGAAGCCGCCGTTGACGAGCGCGCCGGTGTTGCCGCCGGGGCCCGACACGGTGAGCGTGAACGTCGTCGAGTGGGTGAGCGTGCCCGCCGTGCCGGTGACGGTCACCGGGTACGTTCCGGGCGCGGCCGACGCCGATGCCGCGACGGTGAGCTGCGCCGAGGCGCCCGCCGTGACCGAGCTCGGCGTGAGCGTCGCGGTCACCCCGGCGGGAGCGCCGGTGGCGGTCAGCGCGAGCGACTTGGCGCTGCCGGAGGTCACGGCCGTACTCACGGTGGCGGTGGTGGAGCCGCCGGGCGCCACGGAGGCCGAGCCGGGTGCGACCGCCACCGAGAAGTCGTCCTGGACCGGTCCGCCGCCCCCGGTGAAGGGCTCGAAGGTGTGGCTGAAGTACCACGGGTCCTGAGCGATGCCGGAGCAGGTGTCCGAGCCGCCGGTGCCCGGGCAGCCGCCGTTGTCACGCTGGAGGGCCCAGAAGGAGAGGGTGTTGATGCCCTTGGCGGTGGCCCAGTTGTAGACGGCGGTGGCGTCCGCCGTGGTGAACGTCTCGGCCGCGCCGTAGTCGTCGATGCCCGGCATCTCGGTGACACCGACCATGCCCCACAGCTGGGTGGACGACTTGCCCGGGTAGAGCGAGGCCAGCTGGTTGTAGAGGCCGGTGGCGGCGGTCTGGGTGTCGTTCGCCATGTTGTGCGTGGCGCCGTCGTAGTAGTCGAAGGTCATGATGTTCACGACGTCGACCTTGGCGCCGTACTTGACCGCGCTGTTGAGCACCGCGAGCCCGCTGTCGGCGAGACCGCCGGTGGTGGTCGGCAGGGTGTAGGAGATCTGCACGGAACGCCCGTTGGCGGCGGCCCAGTCCTGCACCTTCTTGATCGCCTGGTTGCGGCGGTCGATACCGGCCTTGTTGGTGAGCGAGTTGTCCTCGATGTCCATGTCGAGACGCGACAGGTCGTAGGTGGTGATGACCTTCTCGTACGCGGCCGCGATCGAGTCCACGTTGGTGCAGCTGTCCGCGATCTCGGTGCCGCCGTTGTCGGCCGCGTAGCCGCCGAAGGACGGTATGACGTCGCCGCCGCGCGAGCGGATGGTGGTGATGTCGGCGCCGAACACGGACGACGAGATCGGCTGGCTGGTCGAACCGTTCCAGTACGGGGTGCAGGACCCCTTGGCCTCGGTCTGCACGAACGCCATCGTCAGGTACTTGGCCCCCGACTTCTGCGCGAGATCGGCGGGGCTGTCGGAGGAGTACGCCTCGAAGTACGGCGCGAAGACATGGGCGGGCAACGGGGTCGCGGCGTGTGCGGCGCCCCCGGCCCCGATGACGAGGCCGGCGGACGCGGCGACGGTACTGAGCGTGGCGAACAGGGCGCGGACGGATCTCGGACGTCTCATCGGGGCTCTCCGACGGGGGTGAGAGAAGGGTGCGGACGCCCCATGATTGGTCTGGACCAACGGCCGGTCAAGGGTCTAGGCCAATTCATTCCGCGCGCTTTGCCTTGAGCCCCAACTGACCTGCGGGGCAAGGGAGTCGACGCGTCTGCCGTTCCTGTCGGCGGCCCGCCGGGCCCGCGACGGCCCCGGCGGAGTTCGGCTACCGGGCCCGGGCGCCGCCGGCCAGCGCCCTCGCGAGGTAGGGCGCCGTGCGGCTCGCCGCCGAGGCGGCGATCTCGGCCGGCGGGCCCGCGGCCACCACTTGGCCGCCCTCGTCGCCGCCGCCCGGGCCGAGGTCGAGCACCCAGTCGGCGCCCGCCACCACGTTCATGTCGTGCTCGACGGCGACCACGGAGTGGCCCGCGTCGACCAGGCCGTGTAGCTGGCGCAGCAGGATCTCCACGTCGGCCGGGTGCAGACCCGTCGTCGGCTCGTCCAGGACGTACAGGGTGTGTTCGCGGCGACGGCGCTGCAACTCCGTCGCCAGCTTGATGCGTTGGGCCTCGCCGCCCGACAGCTCGGTGGCGGGCTGGCCCAGTCGGAGATAGCCGAGGCCGACGTCGAGCAGGGCGTCCAGGCCGCGGGCGGCCGACGGCGTGTCCGCGAAGACCTCGGCCGCCGCCTCCACCGTGAGGTCGAGGACCTCGGCGATGTTGCGGCCCCGGTGGGTCACTTCGAGGGTCTCGGCGTTGTAGCGGGCCCCGTGGCAGTCCGGGCAGGGCGCGTACGTGCTCGGCAGGAAGAGCAGCTCGACCGAGACGAACCCCTCGCCCTGGCAGGTCTCGCACCGGCCGCCCGCCACGTTGAAGGAGAACCGGCCCGCCTTGTACCCGCGCGCCTTCGCCTCCCGCGTCTCCGTGAACACCTTGCGCACGACGTCGAACAGGCCGGTGTAGGTGGCCGGATTGGAGCGCGGGGTCCGGCCGATCGGCTTCTGATCCACCCTCACCAGTCGGCCCACGCCCGGGAGTTGCTCGGTGATCGCATCCACGAGAGTGGACTTTCCGGAGCCGGAGACGCCGGTGACCGCGGTGAACACCCCGAGCGGGAACGCCGCGTCCACGCCGCGCAGATTGTGCCGGGTCACCCCGGTCAGCTCAAGCCAGCGCAGTGGCTCGCGGACTGTGCGGCGCGGGGCGGGGGAGCGGTCGAACAGGAAGCGACGGGTCGCCGACGCCTCCACCTCCGCCAGGCCGGCGGGCGGCCCGCTGTGCAGCACCCGGCCGCCGTGCTCGCCGGCCAGCGGACCCACGTCCACCAGCCAGTCCGCGTGCCGCATCACGTCCAGGTGGTGCTCGACCACGAACACCGAGTTGCCCGCAGCCTTGAGCCGGTCCAGGACCGTGAGCAGCGCCTCGGTGTCGGCCGGGTGCAGCCCCGCGGACGGCTCGTCCAGGACGTACACCACGCCGAACAGGCCCGAACGCAACTGGGTGGCGAGCCGCAGGCGTTGCAGTTCTCCCGCCGAGAGGGTGGGCGCGGTCCGGTCCAGGCTCAGATAGCCGAGGCCCAGCTCCACGACCGGGGCGATCCGGGAGAGCAGATCGCCGGTGAGCACGTCCGCGGTCGCACCGCCGCCCGCCTCGGCGAGCAGCCCGGCGAGGGCGGTGAGCGGGAGCGAGACGAGCTCGGCGATCGTCCGGCCCGCGAACGTCACGGCAAGCGCCTCGGGCCGTAGCCGGCGGCCCTCGCACACCGGGCAGTCGGCGGCGGTCAGGAAGCGCTCGGCCTTCGCGCGCAGCGTGGGGCTCTTGCTCTCCGCGAACGTCTTCATCACATAGCGCTGGGCGCTGAAGTACGTTCCCTGGTAAGGGCGTTGGATGCGACCGGCCTCGCGCACCGGGTGCACGGTCACCACCGGCTGCTCGTCGGTGAACAGGATCCAGTCCCGGTCCTTCCGGTCGAGCTCGCCCCAGGGCCGGTCCACGTCGTACCCGAGCGTGTCCAGCACATCGCGCAGGTTCTTGCCCTGCCAGGCGCCCGGCCACGCGGCGATCGCCCCCTCGCGGATCGACAGCGACGGATCGGGCACGAGAAGGTCCTCGCTGGTGCGGTGGACGCGGCCGAGCCCCTGGCACGCGGGGCAGGCGCCGGCGGCCGTGTTGGGCGAGAAGGAGTCCGAGTCCAGCCGCCCCGCGCCCGCCGGATAGTCCCCGGCCCGCGAGAACAGCATCCGCAGCGAGTTCGAGAGTGCGGTCACCGTGCCGACCGACGAACGCGAGCTGGGCGCCGAGCGGCGCTGTTCGAGCGAGACGGCGGGCGGCAGCCCCGAGATCTCGCCGACCTTCGGCGCCCCCACCTGGTGGATCAGCCGGCGCGCGTACGGCGCGACCGACTCGAAGTAGCGGCGCTGCGCCTCGGCGTAGATCGTGCCGAACGCGAGCGAGGACTTCCCGGACCCGGAGACGCCGGTGAACACGGCGAGGCAGTCACGCGGAACATCGACGTCCACCCCGCGCAGATTGTGCTCCCGGGCACCGCGGACACGGACGTACGGATCAGAGGGGCTTTGCATAACGGAATCCTACGGCCGGACACCCAGCCGTGATCTTCAGCGCCGGGGCAACGGGCGCCCGTGACCCTCCGGCCCCGATGCCGCGCCCAGACCCGCGAGCCGCGCCAGGCGACGGTAGGAGCCGAGCAGGGCCGTGCGGTCGTACGTACTCGTGGTGACCAGGAACTCATCGGCGCCGCTGTGCCCGATGACCTTCTCCAGGGCGTCGGCCACCTCCTCCTCGGTCCCGTACACCTGGCCGCGCAGCGCCTCCTCGAACAGGGCACGCTCACGGTCGGTCATCGTCCGGGACAGCACGTCCTCGGCGGGGGACAGGGGAGGGAACTCGCCGCGGGTGCGGGAGTACGCCGTCGACCAGGCCTCCGGGAGCAGGATCCGGCGGGCCTCCTCGGTGGTGTCCGCGACGGCCACGGTGCCCGAGAGGACGACGTACGGGTGCTCGGACCGGGCCGAGGGCCGGAAGGAGGCGCGGTAGTCGTCGATGGCCCGCAGCATCGCGTCCTCGCCCCGGACGTTCGCGATGACGAGGGGCAGCCCGGCCTCGGCCGCGACCCGGGCGCCCTTGCCCGTGGCCAGCACGAAGGCGGGCACAAAAAGGCCCTCGGCGGGGCGGGCGTGGACCTGGGGGTGGGCCCGCTGGGTCCCGTCGAAGTAGCCGAGCAGTTCGGCGAGCTGCCCGCCGAAGTCGTCGGCGTCCTCCTTGCCCCGGCCGAGCGCCTTGCGTATCCCGTCGGTGAAGCCCACGGAGCGGCCGAGTCCCATGTCGATCCGGCCGGGGAAGAGCGCTTCCAGGACCCCGAACTGCTCGGCGACGACGAGGGGTTGGTGGTTGGGCAGCATCACCCCTCCGGTGCCGACCCGGATCGTGGCGGTGGCCGAGGCGACGGCCGCGGCCAGGACCGCGGGGGCCGATCCGGCGACACCGGGCACCGAGTGGTGCTCGGAGACCCAGAAGCGGTGGTAGCCGAGCTGCTCGGCCTCGCGGGCCAGGGCCACGGTGTCCCGCAGCGCCTGCGGCCCGTCGTGCCCGGCGCGGGTGCGCGAGCGGTCGAGTACGGAGAAGCGGGTTGCCGCGATCACAGAGCTCACACCAGGGTTCAACGCCCGCGCGGCGCCAGGATTCCCGTCCGTCCGGTGCGGCCCGTCCGGCCGGTGCGGGGCGCACCGGCCCGCCCGCCGTGAAGCGCCGACGGCGAGTCGCCCCGAGCGCCTCGACAAGCGACCCGCCCCGAGCGCCTCGACAAGCGACCCGCCCCCGCGCGGCCGCGGTCCGCGCTCTAGCCTGGGCGCGTGATCGACAGAACCCGGCCCTACGCCGTCTTCGACCTGGACGGCACCCTCGCCGACAGCGCGCACCGCCAGCATTTCCTCGACGGCAGACCGCGCGACTGGGACGCCTTCTTCGCCGCGGCCCCGGCCGATCCCCCGCTGGCCGAGGGCGTGGCGCTGTGTCTGACGGCCGCCGAGGAGTGCGAGGTCGTCTACCTCACCGGGCGGCCCGAGCGGTGTCGCGAGGACACCCTGCACTGGCTCGCCGGACAGGGCCTGCCGGCCGGCACCGTCCACATGCGGCGCAACGACGACCGGCGGCCGGCCCGCGTCACCAAACTGGAGATCCTGCGCCGCCTGGGCCGCGACCGCGAGGTCCGGATGCTGGTCGACGACGACGAGCTGGTGTGCGACGCCGCCGAGCGGGCCGGGTTCCGGGTCGTGCGGGCGTGCTGGACCGGTGCCAGTGCCGCTCTGAAGGACGCCCAGGAGCGCGAGGGCCGCACCTGAGGGGACCGGGGCGTAACCCGGCCCGCAGGCCGCACCGCCGCACCTCTGCCCGCGGGTCGCACCGCCGCCCCTCGGGCCCGGGGGTCAGACCTCCGCGTCGTCGTCCAGGCGGAAGCCCACCTTGAGCCCGACCTGGTAGTGCTCGACGACGCCGTTCTCGATGTGGCCGCGGACCTGGGTCACCTCGAACCAGTCCAGGTTGCGCAGGGTCTGCGCCGCGCGGGCCACACCGTTGCGGATGGCCTGGTCCACGCCCTCGTGGGAGGTGCCGACGATCTCGCTGACGCGGTACGTGTGGTGGGACATGGAGGTGCTCCCCTCTCGTCGCATGACTCCACCGTGCCCCACCCGGCCGCACTCCGCGAGACAGCGGACCGCGGTCCGGCGCCGGCCGTCCGCCGGTGGCCGGAAAAGTTCGGTGCCCGCCGGGGCTTGACCACCCCATTGGTCCATACCAAACTCACGGGACAACACCCGAACAAGCTCATCGCGCTTGCCCCCCATGTCGGGTCATGACTGCTTGCCCACACGCAGAAGGTGACCTTTCGTGAGGATCCATCGTGCCCTTGCCTGCTCGCTCGCGCTGGTGTCGGTCTCTGCCGCCGGCGGCTGCGGCACACTGCCGGGATTCGGCGGCGACACCACCAAGGTGACCGTCTGGCTGATGCGCAACAGCGCCTCCGACGACTTCGTGCAGCGTTTCGAGCGCGACTTCGAGAAGCAGCACAACAACGTCGAGCTCGACGTCCGGATCCAGGAGTGGACCGGCATCGGCGAGAAGATCGACGCCGCCCTGAAGGGCAAGGACGCGCCGGACGTCATCGAGGTCGGCAACACCCAGGTCCCCCAGTACGCGGCCAGCGGCGGCCTGCTCGACATGACCCTGGAGTCGATCCGCGACTGGGGCAGCGACGCCTGGCTGCCGGGTCTCGCCCAGCCGGGCAACGTGGACGGCATGCAGTACGGCATCCCGTGGTACGCCGCCAACCGCGTCGTCATCTACAACAAGGACCTCTTCGCGGCCGCCGGGATCGCCAAGCCGCCGAAGGACCGCGCGGAGTGGCTGGCCGACACGGCGAAGCTCAACTCCGGCGGAAACCAGGGGATTTACCTGTCCGGACAGGACTGGTACACGCTGGCCGGATTTGTCTGGGACGAGGGCGGGCAGCTGGCCCAGGAGGACGCAGGCGACTGGAAGGGCACCCTCGACAGCCCGGCCGCCCTGCGCGGAATGGAGTTCTACAAGCAGCTCCAGGCACTCGGCAAGGGGCCGAGGAACGCCGACGAGGAGACCCCGCCGCAGGCCGGCGTCTTCGCCAAGGGCAAGGTCGCGCAGATGATCGCGGTGCCCGGCGCGGCCAAGGCCATCCAGAAGGCGAACCCGGCCCTCGCCGACAAGCTGGGCTACTTCCCGATCCCGGGGCCCACCGACGCCAAGCCGGGCGCGGTCTTCACCGGCGGGTCGGACCTGATCATCCCGCGCCGGACCGCGCACCGGGCCGAGGCCGTCCAGGTCGTCGCGGCGCTGACCGGCGAGAAGTGGCAGACCGACCTGGCCACGACCATGAACTACGTACCCAACAAGTCCAGCCTGGCGCCCGCCGTCGAAGGCCAGGCAGGTACCGCGACCATGGCCAAGGGCGCCGCCCAGGGCCGGGCCACTCCCAACTCGCCGCAGTGGGCCGCCGTCGAGGCGGACAACCCCATCAAGCCGTACATGACGGCCGTCCTGAACGGGGCCGATCCCAAGAAGGCCGCGAAGGCCGCCTCGGGGCGGATCACGAGCCTGCTGTTCCCCTGAAGCACCCCTGCCGGAGTCCAAGGGCGAGCCGGGATCGGGCCCGGGGACGGCGGATGTCAGGATGGGGCCATGCAGAACGTTTACTTCGACATCACCATTGACGGCGAGAAGGCCGGCCGCATCGTCTTCCGGCTCTTCGACGACGTCGTCCCCGAGACCGCCCGCAACTTCCGCGAGCTGTGCACCGGCCAGAACGACTACGGCTACGCCGGCTCCACCTTCCACCGCGTCATCCCCGAGTTCATGCTCCAGGGCGGTGACTTCACGCACGGCAACGGCACCGGCGGCAAGAGCATCTTCGGCGCCACCTTCGCCGACGAGAACTTCAAGCTCAAGCACGACCGGCCGTTCCTGCTCTCGATGGCCAACCGGGGCCCGGACACCAACGGCTCCCAGTTCTTCGTGACGACCGTCGTCACCCCCTGGCTGGACGGCAAGCACGTCGTCTTCGGCGAGGTCGTCGAGGGCGAGGACCTCGTGAAGAAGATCGAGGCGCTCGGCACCCGCAGCGGCGCCCCGCGCGCGACCGTGGTCATCAGCGAGAGCGGCGTCGTCGCCTGACGTCCGCCCCGTGCGCGAACGGCGCCGTCCGACCGGATCCATTCCGGCCGGACGGCGCCGTTCCGTGTGTCCGGGTGGGGGCATTCGGTGGTGCGCCCGCGCCGGGTTGATCACTATGGGGATGTTGACGAACGCCGGTCAGGGGCACTCGGGCAGTGGACGGGCCCAGTTCTCGTCCCCGTTCTCAGGTCCCAGGGAAAGGACGCACACCGTGGCACGACCGAGGATTCTCGTCGTAGGCGCCGGCTTCGCCGGAGTCGAATGCGTACGGCGCCTGGAACGCCGCCTCCAACCGGGAGAAGCGGAGATCTCCCTGGTCACCCCGTTCTCGTACCAGCTCTACCTGCCCCTGCTGCCCCAGGTCGCCTCGGGGGTGCTCACCCCCCAGTCGGTGGCGGTCTCGCTGCGGCGCAGCGCCAAGCACCGCACCCGGATCATCCCGGGCGGCGCCATTGGAGTGGACCCCAAGGCGAAGATCTGCGTCATCCGCAAGATCACCGGCGAAACACTCGACCAGCCGTACGACTACATCGTTCTGGCCCCCGGCAGTGTGACCCGCACCTTCGACATCCCCGGCCTCGTCGAGCACGCCCGCGGCATGAAGACCCTCGCGGAGGCCGCCTACATCCGCGACCACGTCATCTCCCAGCTCGACCTGGCCGACGCCAGCGACGACGAGGACGAGCGGGCCTCCCGGCTGCGCTTCGTCGTGGTCGGCGGCGGATACGCGGGCACCGAGACGGCCGCCTGCCTCCAGCGGATCACCACGAACGCGATCAAGCGTTACCCGCGCCTCGACCCGCGCCAGATCAAGTGGCACCTCATCGACATCGCGCCCAAGCTCATGCCCGAACTGGGCGACAAGCTCGGCAAGGCCGCCCTGGAGATCCTCCAGAAGCGCGGCATCGAGGTCTCGCTGGGCGTCTCGATCGCCGAGGCGGGGGCGGACAAGGTCACCTTCACCGACGGCCGCGTACTGCCCTGCCGCACCCTCATCTGGACGGCGGGCGTCGCCGCCAGTCCGCTGGTGGGCACCCTCGACGCGGAGACCGAGCGCGGCCGGCTGCTGGTCACCCCGGAGATGACCGTGCCCGGCATGGACGGCGTGTTCGCGCTCGGCGACGCGGCCGCGGTGCCCGACCTCGCCAAGGGCGAGGGCGCGTTCTGCCCGCCCACCGCGCAGCACGCGATGCGCCAGGGCCCCAGGCTGGCCGACAACATCGTGGCCTCGCTGCGCAACGAGCCGCTCGCGCCCTACCTCCACAAGGACCTCGGCCTCGTCGTGGACCTCGGTGGCCGCGACGCCGTCTCCAAGCCGCTCGGCATCGAGCTGCGCGGCCTGCCCGCCCAGGCGGTGGCCCGCGGTTACCACTGGTCGGCGCTGCGCACCAACGTCGCCAAGACCCGGGTCCTGACCAACTGGATGCTGAACGCGGTCGCGGGCGACGACTTCGTGCGCACCGGCTTCCAGGCGCAGAAGGCCGCCACCCTGAAGGACTTCGAGTACACGGACGCCTATCTGACCCCGGAGCAGGTCCGCGCGCACACGGCCTCACTGACCGTACGAGGCTGACGCGGGCGGCTCCCCGGCCCGCGCCCCGCGGCGGCTCTCGCGGGCGAGGCGTCGGCCGGATGCCGCGTACCACTGGAGCCCGACGACGGCCGCCAGGGCGATCTCCACGAGGTCGCCGCCGTAGTACATGAGCTCGGCGGCGGCCGCGAGGTCGTGCGCACCGAAGCCGGTGCCGGGCGGGGGAGCCGCGTACAGCGTCCTGGCGAGGACGGCGTGCGCGGCTCCCGCGCCGATCAGCGCCGCCGATCGGACGACGGTGCCGGGCCGGCGTGGCAGCGGGTCGAGCGCGCAGACGACGGCGGTGAACAGCAGCCCCGCCGCGAAGACGTGCACATGGACCAGGGCCGCGAGCCAGGGGCGTTCGTGTGCGGCCGCGAACAGCGGGCCGCGGTACAGCAGCCAGAGGCCGCCCACGTCGAGCAGCGCGGCCACCGGCGGACGGCTCAGCACCCCGACCGGACGCGAGCGCAGCACGCCGAGGAGACCCCGCCGGCCGCCCGGCGGCAGCGCGCGCGACGCGAGCGTGACCGGACGGCCGAGGACGAGCAGCAGCGGGGCCGCCATCGCGGTGGCCAGGTGCTGGGCCATGTGGGCCGTGAAGGGGCCACCGGGCGGTGCGAGGAGGGCCACCGCCACCAGCACGGCCGACCCCGCCGTGAAGGAGAGGTCGCGCAACGGCGACCAGCGGTCCCCGCGCCTTCGTAGCCGGGACGCCGCGAGCACATAGGCGAGCGCCCCGCACAGCGCGAGCCCGGCCGCGAGGAGGGCGAGCCGTCCATCCTGCTGATGCTGCATCAAGAGGTGTGCGCGGAAGGCTGGTTGACACTCCGGGCGACGCCACGGAGCAGGACCGCTCCCGCACCGATGAACACCACGGCGAGGATGTTCCACGTCAGGTCGTACGGCACGAGGTCGACGTGGTACCTGATCTGGTGCAGCCCCATCAGTTTGTGCTGGACCGTGCCGTCGTAGAGCTGGAACGCGCCCGCGCCGGCCAGGACGCCGCCGACGAGCGCACGTCGCACCAGGCCCGCCCGCTGGCGCAGGTCGGCGACCAAGACCAGGCCGATGACCACGGCGAACCAGCCGAAGGCGTGGAACAGGCCGTCGGAGACCAGGGCGACGCCCGGGGTGGAGCGGTCGTAGAAGTGGTGCCAGTGCAACAGCTGGTGGAAGACCGTCTCGTCGACGAAGGCGGCGATGCCCACGCCGATGAGCACGCCCGACCAGGCCGAACGGGCCCGCAGCGGCCGGCCCCGCGAGGGCTGGGGAGGGGGCTGCGGAGGGCGCTGGGAAGCGGCTGGAGTCGCCATCGGTGGCACATCCTCGGGGAGTCTGCGGAAGATCGTCCGACGCGGAACTGCACATCCCGTCCGCTGCCCGCACCCGTAACGGGCAAGCGTTCGAATCAGGCCTTCCTGTCCGCTCGGCGGATTCCGGCCTTCCTGCCACCCTCGGGTGTCCTTCGGCGCGGAAGGCGGACGTCGCGGGGAAGATGAGGGGAGCCGACGGCGTTTGACCGGAGGCCGGCCGAAGCACGGCCGGCCCGCAGGTTCACGGACGAAGGGACCCCACCATGCCTCTCGACGGCGAGTACGAACCGACCCCTACCGCGTGGGTGCGCAAACAGGTCGAGCTCATCGAGCAATCCGGCGGTGCCAAGGGAATGTCGATGAACGGCATGCGGGTGGTCCTGCTGACGACGCGCGGCGCCAAGAGCGGCAAGCTGCGCAAGTCCCCGGTGATGCGGGTCGAGCACGACGGCCGGTACGCGGTGGTGGCGTCCCTCGGCGGCGCGCCCAAGAACCCGCTCTGGTACCACAACATCGTCGCCGACCCGCGCGTCGAGCTCCAGGACGGCACCGAACGGCAGGACATGACGGCCCGTGAGGTGACGGGCGAGGAGAAGGCCGAGTGGTGGGAGCGGGCCGTCGCGGCGTTCCCCAACTACGCGGACTACCAGGAGAAGACGGACCGTGACATCCCCGTCTTCGTCCTGGAGGCGGTGCCCGGCGGCCACTGATCCCGGACGAGCGGGTGACGCGCGCACGGGCGCGGGTTCCCGCACGGGGCGCGGGTCCTGCGGCCGTGCCGCGCCGCAGGACCCGCGTGCCCGGCTCTAGCCGGCCGTCGCCAGGGAGAGCGCGAACCGCCCGGCCGCGTCCGTCCACCAGTGGGTGGGTACGAAGCCGGCCGCGCCCAATTCGGCCCGTACGCCCTCTTCGCGGAACTTGGCCGAGATCTCGGTGCGCAGTTCCTCGCCCGCCGCGAACGGGACCACCAGGTCGAGTTCCGGGATCTTCACCACCACGTCGCGGCGGGCCCGCAGCCGCATCTCGATCCACTCCTCCTCGCGGTTCCACAGCGCCACGTGGTCGAAGTCGTCCGGGTCGAAGTCGGCGTCCAGTTCCCGGTCGATGACGCTGAGCACGTTCTTGTTGAACGCCGCCGTCACCCCGGTGGGATCGTCGTAGGCGCGGACCAGGACGGACTCCTCCTTCACCAGGTCGGTCCCGATGAGCAGCGAGTCACCCGGGTCCATCAACTTCCTTACGGAGCTGAGGAATTCGGCCCGCTCGGCGGGCAGCAGGTTCCCGATGGTGCCGCCGAGGAACGCGACGAGCCGGGGGCCCGGCGCCTCGGGCAGTTCGAGGACCCGGGTGAAGTCCGCGATCAGGGCGTGCACACGCAGATCAGGATGGTCGGCGAGCAGCCCTTCCGCCGCTCCGGCCAGCGCGCTCTCGCTCACGTCCACCGGGATGTACGTGAGCGGCGCCGGCAGCGCGTCCAGGAGCAGCCGGGTCTTCTCCGAGGATCCCGAACCCAGTTCGACCAGGGTGTGCGCCCCGGTCGCGGCGGCGATGCCGGCGGCGCGGTCGGCGAGGATCTCCCGCTCGGCGCGGGTCGGGTAGTAGTCGGGCAGCCGGGTGATCTCCTCGAACAGCTCGCTGCCGCGGGCGTCGTAGAACCACTTCGGCGGAAGGGACTTGGGGGCCTGGGCCAGCCCGTGCAGCACATCGGCGCGCAGTGCGGCCCCGGTGGCGTCCTCGGGCAGGGTGCGGGTCAGCTGGAACGGGCGCACTACGGGGACTCCTTGAGGGGGGTGAGGAGGACATCGGTGCGGCTGGCGGTCAGCAGGGTGCGGTCGGGCACCTCGCGCCAGTGCGGATCGTCGTCGTAGGGCTCGGAGGCGACGACGGCGGAACGGCCGGGCGTGTGCAGATACCAGAGGGTGTCGCCCCAGGCCGTCGCCGTGATGGTCCCGCCGTCGGTGAGCAGCAGGTTCAGCCGCGAGCCGGGTGTGGCGGCGGCGAGTTCGGCGACGGTGTCGGCCAGCGCCTGCCCCGGCGCGTCACCGCTGTTCAGGCGGTGCAGGACCAGCGCCCACACGAACGCCGAGTCGCAGCGCGCCTCAAGGCGCAGCAGGGCTTCGGCGGGCAGCGCGGCGGCGAGCCCCGCCACGCCGTCGGGCCAGTTCCGCAGGGCGCCGTTGTGGCTGAACAGCCAGCGCCCGGAGGCGAACGGGGCGGCCGCGGCCTCGCCGTCCGCGCCCGCCTCGGTGGCGTCCCGGACCGCCGCGAGCAGCGTTCCGGTGCGCACCACCCGGGCCAGGTCCGCGAAGTTCGGGTCGGCCCAGATGGGCCCGGACCGCCGGTAGCGGGCCGGCGCGGGGTCGCCCTCCGCGTACCAGCCGACGCCGAAGCCGTCGGCGTTGACCGTGCCGTAGCGCTGGCGGCGTGGCGCCCACGACTGCCGGTGGAGGCCGTGCGGCGGCCCCACGAGCAGCTCGCCGAGGGTCGAAGGCGGTCCCGTATAAGCGATATGACGGCACATCAGGCGCCGTCCCGTGCGGTACGGAAGCCCGCGAAGATCTGGCGGCGGACCGGCAGGTCCCAGTTGCGGAACGTGCCCCGGCAGGCGACCTCGTCGACGGAGAACGCCCCGCCGCGCAGCACCTTGTGCCCGGGGCCGAAGAACACCTCCGAATACTCGCGGTAGGGGAAGGCCACGAACCCCGTGTAGGGCAGGAAGTCGCTCGACGTCCACTCCCAGACATCGCCCATCAACTGCCCGACCCCCAAGGGTGATCGGCCCTCGGGGTAGGCGCCGGCGGGCGCGGGCCGCAGATGGCGTTGGCCGAGGTTGGCGTGGGCGGCGGTCGGGTCGGCGTCGCCCCAGGGGTAGCGGCGCGAGCGGCCCGAGACCGGGTCGTGACGGGCCGCCTTCTCCCACTCCGCCTCGGTCGGCAGGCGCCGCCCGGCCCAGCGGGCGTAGGCGTCGGCCTCGTACCAGCTGACGTGCAGGACGGGCTCCTCCAGCGGCACCGGCTCGGTCACTCCGAAGCGCCGCCGCAGCCACTGGCCGCCCTCCTGCCGCCAGAACAGCGGTGCGCCCAGGTCGTGTTCGCGGATCATCGCCCAGCCCGCCGGCTCCCACCAGCGCTCCTCGCGGTAGCCGCCGTCCTCGATGAAGCGGAGGTAGGCCCCACAGGTCACCGGGGTCGTGTCGAGGTGGAAGGCGGACACCACGCGATGGTGGGCGGGGCGCTCGTTGTCCAGGGCCCAGGGCTCGGTCGAGGTGCCCATGGTGAACGGGCCGCCGGGGACGAGCACTTCGGCGCGGAGGCCGTCGGTGGTGCCGGTCGGCGGCTCGGGGGCGGTGAGAGCGACCGGGCCCGACCGCAGCTGATGGGTGATCAGCATGGTCTCGTCGTGCTGCTGTTCATGCTGGGCGATCATGCCGAAGGCGAAGGCGGCATCCGTCAGCGGGCCGCCGCGCAGCGGGGTGCTCTCCAGTACGTCCAGGGCCCGGCCGCGCACATCGGCGGCGTACCGGCGCGCCTCGGCGGGGGCGAGCAGCGGCAGGGTGGGGCGGGCGGCGCGGGGATGCTCGAAGGCGTCGTAGAGGGAGTCGATCTCGGGCCGGATCGCTTCCTGACCGGCGACGGCACGCAGCAGCCACTGCTCCTCCTGGTTGCCGATGTGCGCGAGGTCCCAGACGAGCGGTGACATCAACGGCGAGTGCTGCGCGGTCAGTTCGTGGTCGTCGACGGTGGAGGTGAGCGTGCCGGTGCGGGCGCGCGCAGCGGTGAGTGCTGTCAGGGCGCGGGCCCTGAGCAGCTCCGGGTCGGTCATGGGCGGAGGTCCTTCGGTGCGGCGGGCGAGGGTGTGTCGTCGGCCGGACATCGGCCCCGTACGACATAGCGATCGGTGAAGTCGGCCACCCGGTCCAGGAGGTCCGGTGCGGCGCCGAGCCGGGGGAGCGCGCCGAGTGCCGCCGCGAAGCAGGCCGTGGCCGCCTCGCGCAACTCGGGGTCGGTGAGACCGTCGCGGGCCGCCGCGTGCCAGAGCGGATTGCGCGGCGCGGTCAGTGAACCGGCGCGCTCGGCAAGGGGTTTGACGGTCCGGTAGGCGAGCTCGGCGGCCTCCGGATCGTCGAAAAGGGCGGTGGTCACGGCGAGCGGAACGGTCCACCCGTGGTCGCCGGGCTGCGCGTCGATCATGCGCAGTTCCAGGTGGCCGCGCGGCCGGACCGGCGGGAACAGGGTGGTCAGGTGGTAGTCGAGATCGGCGCGGGTGGGCGGCCGCGGTGCCTTGGTGCGCAGCCACTGCCGGAAGGTGAGGCCCGCCGGGGCGGACCACGGGCCGTGGTCGGACCGTACGCACAGGACCGGGGCGTCCATGACGTGCGCCGCCCAGGACGCGCGTGGCGGGGCATGGAGCGGCGGGGCGAGCGCGAACACCGGGTCGATGTCGCTCCAGTTGGCCTGCCGGACCGAACGCCAGCCGGTCGGCCGGCCCTGCTGCACGGGGGAGTTGGCGAACGCGGCGACCAGGACCGGTCCCAGGAGGTGGGCCATCAGCCAGCGCCGCCCGAAGCCGAGCGGGCCGGGCTCCTCGTACCCGGCGTCGAGGCAGACCTGCACGGAGGCCGAGGAGCACATCATGGCCCGGCCCGCGGGACCCGTTTGGTCGAACCGGGCCTCCATGGCGTCGTAACGGGCCTCGCGCAGCATGCGGCGCGGGGGATGCCAGGGTTCCTGGCCCAGTCCGACGAGGGCGAGACCGCGTTCCTTGAGGGCGCCGCGGACCGCCATCAGGTCCGCGGAGACGGTGGAGACGCACTCCATGAGCGATGCGGCGGGCAGCGAGCTGAGCTCAAGCTGACCGCCGGGTTCGACGGTGAGGGGCGTGCGCACCGGCAGGGTGCGCAGGGCCGCGTAGGCGGATCGGAGTCGGTCGTGCGGGACGGCGAGCCGGGGGTCGTGCAGATCGTGGACGAGCCACTCCAGCTCCACGCCCACAGTGCGTGGCGGACCCGTCTTGAAGCAGATACATCGCAGCAGGTCCTCGGCCTCTGTCTCGGTCAACTCACCTGCGGTCATGGGCGGATGTCCGCCTTTCCGGGGGCTCGGATGCACATGGCGTCTCACCTAAGTCTTCGCCGCCGCCGCGCACAAGAGCGCCTCCCCGGGCGGATATTCGATTGCGACAATCTTTCGCACACGTTCACGATGCCGTTCATGAGTGTACGATTGCGCGGGATTGCCCGCCACACGGTGGAGATCACCGACATCGGACGGTACGCGACCGGAAACGGCCGCACGGTGTCGATCGCCGAGCCGGTGGCGGCCGCCCTCGCCGGAACCACCCTGCACGGCCCGGACCCCGTCCCCGTCACCCCCGACCGCGATCGCTCGACCCGCATCGAGGTCACCCCGGAGAGCAGCCTCGACGCGGCCCGGCGGATGGTGGACGCGGACGGCACGGGCAGGGTCGCGGTGCTCACCTTCGCCTCCGCACGCAACCCCGGCGGCGGTTTCCTCAACGGCGCCCAGGCCCAGGAGGAGGCGCTGTGCCGCTCCTCCGCCCTGTACGCCACGCTGCTGCGGGTCCCGGACTTCTATGCCCACCACCGCGCGGACCGGGACGTGTTCTACACCGACCGGGTCATCCACTCGCCCGGCGTCCCGGTGTTCCGCGACGACCGCGGCCGGTTCCTGGAGACGCCCTACCAGGTGGGCTTCCTGACCTCGCCGGCGCCGAACGCGGGAGTGATCAGGTCCCGTACGCCCGAAGCCGCACCCCGCATCGGGCCCGCCCTCGACGCGCGGGCCGAACGCGTGCTGGAGACGGCGGCTCTGCACGGCTACCGGCGTCTGGTGCTCGGGGCGTGGGGCTGCGGGGTGTTCCGGAACGACCCGGCGCGGGTGGCCGCGGCCTTCCGCACACACCTGACGGGGGAGGGCCGGTTCGCGGCCCACTTCGACGAGATCGTCTTCGCGGTCCTCGACCGCGGCAGCGAGCGGGCCACATTGCGGGCGTTCGAACTCGCCTGGAAACAGCGGTGCGTGCAGCGCGGGTGGGTCGGACCCGGTGTCCCGGCCCGGAGCGACGGCGGCGGGCCGGGGCGTTCATCGGGAACGAGGCCGGACGGGCCCTAGCGCCAGCCGTACCGCTCGCGCAGCCGCTCCGCGACCAGGGCGAAGCGGGGCAGGTCCAGGGCACAGGCCTCACGGCGCATCCCCTGTTCGTGCAGCCGCAGCACCCGGTCGAGGTCGACCCAGGACTCACGGCCCTCCCGGTCCCAGGGGCCGACGCCGATCGGCACCCACTCGCGGTCGTGGTCGTGCCGCTTGCTGGACAGCTGCACGGCGAGCAGCGTGCCGGCCGCCTCGCGGGCCACCACGAGCACCGGCCGGTCCTTGCCGCGTCCGTCGTTCTCCTCGAACGGGACCCAGGTCCACACGATCTCGCCGGGGTCGGGGTCGCCGTCACGGTCCGGGGCGTAGTCCATGCGCACGGCCGCCACCCCGTGGGGGTCGGCCTGGCTGGTGGCGCTCGGGCCGCTCTGGCCGGGCAGCGGCGGGCGGTCGGTGTGGTCGTCGAGATATGCGGTCATCCGGACACCGTAGGGCCTGTACGGCCCAATGCGTGGAGCGGGTGGGCCGGTCGGGCCGCAGGCTCGGACGCATGGCCCTCCGCTCCGGCGCACGAACGCGCCTCGCCGCCCTGTGCGCCACCGCCGCGACCCTGACCGCCCTCCTCCACTCCCCGGCACGCGCCGAAGAACCGCTCCCGCCGCCCCTGCCGCGCACCGTCTCCGGCTGGCTTCCGTACTGGGACCAGGAGGGCGCGTACGCCGATGTGCTGCGGCACGCCGCCCAACTGCACACCGTCAGCCCGTTCTGGTATCAGGCGAAGGCGGCCGACCGGATCGACGGCCACCCCGGCGCGGGCGAGATCCGCATCATCGACGGCCTGCACCAGGCGGGCATCAAGGTCGTGCCGACCGTCATGGAGACGCTGAAGGCGGGCGAACTCGCGGAGATCCTCACGGATCCGGCCACGCGTACCACCCATGTGGAGGCGCTGCTCGCGCTGGTGCGCAGCCGGGCGTACGACGGGATCGACATCGACTACGAGTCGATCGCCCCGACCGGCGAGGCCGACTACCTCGCGGTGCGCGCCGCCTATGCCGCCTTCGCCGGCGAACTGTGCGGGCGGCTGCGCGCGTTGGCCAAGAGCTGCGTGCTCACGGTGTCCCCGCAGACCGCGACCACGGGACGGATCTGGGACTACGCGGCGCTCGGCCGGGTCGCGGACCGGGTCCGCGTCATGGGGTACGACCTGCACTGGCAGGGCGGCGACGCGGGCCCGCTGGCCAGCCCCCAGTGGTACGACGACATCCTGCGCCGGGCCACCGCGCTGATCCCCGCCGACCGCCTGGAGATGGGCGTGCCCGCGTACGGCTGGGACTGGGTGGAGGGCGGGAAGACCCGCCACGTGACCTGGAAGGAGGCCGAGGCCCTGCGTGCGGCGAAGGGCGCCCCGTACCGTCTCGACCCCGATTCCAGCACGCCCCACTTCACCTATGAGGAGGCCGGCGCCGTCCGGCAGGTCTGGTACCAGGACGCGGCGGGCATCACCGCGGACCTGCCGGTCCTGAGCCGCTACGGCATCCACCACACCGCGATCTGGGCCCTCGGCTTCGAGGACCCCGCGGTGTGGCCGGTCCTGGGACGGGCCTGAACATGGCCGGATCACGACGGAGGGAAAAGGACCGGACCACTGGCCGGTGCCGCGTGCTTGACCGTTGTCGCGGCGCACCCCCGGTGGGACGCCGGCCGGGGCACGCGCGCCCCGCGACGGAACCGTGCGCGTCGGCACGCTCCGGGTGGAGCTTCCCCGCCACGCCTCAGCGCGCGGGCAGCGGCTCGCCGGTCTCCAGAAGGGTCTTCAGGCTGGAGAGGATCGGCGGCCAGCCCTGGCTGCACATGTCGTGCAGGATGCCCTCGGGGTCGAAGTCCTGGGTCACGGTCAACTCGACCTGACTGCCCAGGGGTTCGAGATCGAAGGTGACGGTCGAGCGGCGCTCCACGGCGAGTTCGGCGCGCACCTCCTCCGCGATGCCCACCGCCTGCGCCCACTGCTCGGTGAACGTGTGCCAGGTGTAGGCGAGCCGGCGGTACGGGTCGGATACGAGGACCACCTGTTCGGGGTCGCTCATCGTGGCTCCGCCCTGCTTCCAGACGAGCGGGGAGCCCTCGGTCCAGTCGCTCTCGAAGGCCACGCCCCAGTACCGCTCCGTGAAGGCGGGCTCGGTGAGGGCCTGCCACAGCCGTTCCGGGGTGGTGGCGATGTAGGTCGTGTACACGAACGTCCTGCTGTCCATGACGGTCTGCTTCAGTGCTCTCTTCAGGTCCGCGAGGGCGGTGACCCTGCCGCGGTCGAAGCGGCTGATCCACCGCTCGGCGATGGCGTTGATCGGGACGGCGTTCACGTAGTGCAGCTTGTCCCGCCCCCGGCGCACCGTGGTGATGAGACCGGCGCTCTCCAGGACGGTGAGGTGTTTGCTCACCGACTGACGGGCCATGTCGAGCCCCGCGCACAGCTCCCGCAGGGTCTGTCCGTCGCGGTCCCCGAGCCGGTCGAGCAGCTGTCGGCGGCTCGGATCCGCCAGAGCCTTGAACACGTCGTCCACGGGGCGTCACCTTCAGTCATGCAGCCATCCGGCTGCCTCTCCATGATTGGCACCCGGACGGCTGCATGTCAAACGGAGGCCGCGTCAACCCCCGGGCGTGATCATCGTGGGCGTGTTCCACCCGGACACCCGCAGGCGTGGCGCCGAGCCGTGCAGGTCCGCCGTGCGGTAGGTCGCGGTCAGGGTCGCCGACTCGCCCGGCCACAGGCTCACCTGGTTGTCCGACCAGTGGACCGGCAGGACGGGGGTGCCCTTCGCGTCCACCAGGTGTACGTCCGTGAGGAGCGCCGGGGCCGGCCCGGAGCCCGTGTTCCGCACGGTCACCGTCGTCGTCGAGGTGCCGCCCGGGTCCCTCGTGGTCGCGCCCGCCGCCGTCACCGTCGCGCTCGGCATGGCGGCCAGTCCCTTCAGGTCGGCGTAGGACGTGGTCGGGGTGTGGAACCAGTCGGTGTGGGTGTAGTCGAGCGTGTCGGGCTTGGTGGAGAGCCAGTACACATTGCGGCTCACCTCCCGGCCCGAGGCGTCGGTGAGGACGAGCTTCGCCAGGTAGGTGGCGGGGAGGCCGCTCACCGACGCGGGGACCGTCAGGGCCGTGGTGCTCGCGCCGTCGCCGGCGACGTTCAGGCCCGTCGCCGTCCGGTCGTACTTCCGGGTGCCGTCCGGGGTGTGGAGCGAGACGTGTGCGGTCAGTCCCGAGGCCGGGGTTGGGCGGCTGTTGACCACGGTCACCGCGCGCGTGTCGTAGGAGTACTGGATGTGCAGCGGTTCGTTCGCCTTCTTCGCGCCGAAGTAGGCGCCGCCCTGGTCCAGGTAACGGTCCGTCAACTGCCAGTGCAGGGAGGTCCATCCGCTGTTGAACATCCAGTACACGACGCCGGTCGAGGGCTTCGAGGCGTCCTTGGCGTTACGGCCGTACGCCTCGAACTGGGCCCGGACGTTCTCGTACTGCGCGAGCTGCGCCTTGCGCACGTAGTCGTCGAGGCCGGTGGGGGCGCCGTAACGCCCCGCCAGGGCGTCGTCGTACAGCTTGAGCGTGGCGAAGGTGGCCGAGGGGGAGCGGTGGTACTGCTTGGCCGAGGGGGACCGCCAGAGGGTGTCGAGCTCGGACGGTGACAGCATGCGGCGCAGGGTGTCGAGCGTGGGGATGTCGGGGCCCGCGCTGGTCTCGGAGTTGAAGCCGGTGGCCCCGCCCTCCTGCTTGTTGTACCAGTAGCCGGGCGGCACCCAGTCGTAGGGCCCGGTCATCTTCATGCCCGAACTACCGCTGATGGGTGCCGAGTTGTCGGACGCGGCGGCGATCACCGGCGTCGGCCAGTCCGCCGCGCCGAGTGCTTCGACATACGTCTTCTCGATCGTCCGGTCCGGCGCGAAGTCGCTGCCGATCAGGAAGGAGATCACGCTGGGGTGGTCGCGCAGACGGGCCGCCTCCGCGGCCATGGACGCCTTCGCGACCGGGTAGTCGGCCGCCGTCCACGGGTCGCCCGTCTCGGCGCCGTTGACCTGGCCCTCCCACTTGTCGCAGCACTCCCAGCCGGGCAGGGTGAGGATGCCGTAGCGGTCGGCCAGGTCGAAGAACTCGTCCGGCTCGATGTGCCCCTCCAGGCGGATGGTGTTGAGCCCCAGGTCCAGGGCGTACTTGAGCCGGTCCTCGACAGAGGTGCGGTCCCAGCGCAGATACTCGTCGGGGGACCAGCCGCCGCCCTTGATCAGCAGCGGACGCCCGTTGATCACGTACTGGCGGGCTCCCGCCGCGTTGAGCGGAGCCTTCACATCGTGGATGCCGAACGACTCGTGGGCGGTGTCGGAGGTGCGGGAGGCGACCGTCGCCGTCAGGTCGAGGGCGTAGAGCGGCTGGCCGCCCATGCCCGCCGGCCACCACACCCGCGGTGCTGTCAGCCGGAGTTGGGGGTGGGTGAGGGGAGAGAAGGTGACCGCTCTCGTCTCGTGCGGGGCGAGTCCCACGTCCTGGCTGAAGGAGAGGCCACCGATCGTGCCGGAGACCGTCGCGGTGACCGGGGCCGCCGAGTCGTTGCGGACCCGGGCCTTCACGGTCAGGTCGGCCGAGGACAGCGACGGCACCGTGAGGGCCGTCATCACATGCGCGTCGCGCAACGCGACCGGGCCGCCGCGCCGGACCAGCACGTCGCGGACGATGCCCATGTTCTCGTCGGGCGGCGGTTGCAGCCAGTCGATCCAGCCCATCGTGAGGTTCTTGGCGGGGTCGTTGGGCTGGATGCGGAAGGCCACCGTGTTCGTGCCCGCCCTGACCAACTCGCTCACGTCCAGCTCGTGTCGGGTGTAGGCCCCGGTGACGGTGCTCTTGCCGGCGACCTGCTTGCCGTTGACGAAGACGTCGGCCGCCGAGATCACCCCGCTGAAGTCGAGGTAGGTGCGCGACGCGGTGTCGGCGACGGTGAAGTCCGAGCGGTACCACCAGGGGACCGCGAAGTCCGCCTTCGGGATCTTCTGCTGGTCGGTCGAGTAGAAGGGGTCGGCGTACTTGCCGGTCGCGAGCAGCGCCGCGAGGACCGTGGAGCGGGCGCCGGCCGGGTACCAGCCCGCCGTGGGGTAGCCGGGGCTCGACACGGCCGCCGGGGGGTCGGCGACCTCGGCCGTCGACCGGATGTCGTACCCGGCCAGGGCGGTCGCGTGGCCCGGGGCCGGGTCGACCGGTGTGGCGCGGGTATGCACGGGGTGGGCGTCGGGCGTGGCCGACGGAGTTCCGGCGGTCAGGGCGAGGAGCAGCCCGAGCACCGCGACGGCGGCGGTCTTCGGGTGCGTGGATACGGGGCGGTGGAACACGGTGGTCTCCCAGGGGGCTGGTCGGGACTTCCGCGCATCGCTACAGGTGCTTGTGCAGGTGCTTCGTCATGTGCTGGTTCGGGTGCTTGTCCATGGGGCGACAAGTAAAGGAACTTTACTTACTTACCAAGGATGTTGGAGGCGGTGATAGGGGCATGTCAATCACAGGCCTGAGGGGTGACGCGGTGTCCTCAGTGCGCCGCGCGGCGTTCGAAGGCCACGTCCCGTGCCGTGCCGAGCGCCGTCGCCACCGCGCCGAGCAGCACCGCGTCCTCGCCGAGCGAGCTCCGCGCCAGCTTCGGCCGCAGCGGAGTGAGCGCCCGCAGCGTCTCGCGCACGGGGCGAAGCAGCAGGTCCGCGCTGTGGCCGACGCCGCCGCCGAGTATCACGAGATCGGGGTCGAGAACGGCCGCGACCACCGCGACGGTGTGCGCGATCCGCTCGCCCTCCAGCCGAACCGCCTTGACGGCGGCGGACGTTCCGGCCCGCGCCGCGTCGAAGACGTCCTTCGCGGTGAGGGGGCCCGCCATGCCGAGCGAGCGGGCGGCCGCGACGACCGCGTCGCCGGAGACCGCGCCCTCCAGGGTGTCCGGCTTCTGACCGCCCGGCCACGGCAGGAAACCGATCTCGCCCGCACCACCGTGCGCGCCCGTGAAGAGCTGGCCCTCGCTGACCACTCCCATGCCGAGACCGGTGCCGATCATGACGTACACGAAGAGCCGGCTGCCCGCCCCGATGCCGAAGGTGTACTCGCCGAGGGCCGCCAGATTGGCGTCGTTGTGCACGGCCAGCGGCATGCCGAGCCGCTCCCGCATCTGGTCGAACAGGCCCGGCCTGCCCCAGCCCGGCAGGTGCTGCGCGTAGCGGACCCGGCGCTTCTCGGCGTCGTACACGCCCGGTGTGCCGACCACGGCCTGGGCGACCTTGTCCGCGTCCACGCCCGAACCCTCGACGAGCCGGTGGGCGCTGGTGACGACGAGATCGGCCATGCCGGCCGAGGTGCGCGCGTGGTTGCGGACCTCGGAGCGGGCCACCACGGTGCCGTCCAGGTCGGCCAGGGCGATCCGCAGCCAGGCCCGGCCGATGTCGATGCCCAGCGCGTAACCGGCCGTCGGGTCCGGCGCGTACAGCACGGCGGCCCGGCCGCGCTCGGGGATCATCGTGCCCGCCTCGCGGACCAGGCCGGCCGCTTCGAGGGAGGCGAGCGCACTGGACACGGTGGGCTTGGAAAGGCCGGTGTCGCGGGCGAGCTGGGCCCGGGAGGCCGGACCCTCGGCGCGCAGCCGGTCGAGCAGCAGGCGCTCGTTGGAACTGCGCTGGCGCTGTGGGTTCCAGGGCAGGTCGCCACCCTCGTCACTGCTGGTCATCGCATCATTCTCACGCATCGGTCCGAGCTGCCCACTGACGACCCCTTGACGGTGAAAGTAAGGGTACTTAACTTAAGCACGCCCAACGTCGAGGGGAATCCCTGCGCCACGCGTCGGCAGTAGCTTCCTTATCCAGACATCAGCCCAGGGAGGACCCCGTGTCCGCAACCCCTCCGCCCTCCGGCGGCTTCGTCCGCCGGATCGGACTGTTCCAGGCCACCGCCATCAACATGAGCCAGATGTGCGGCATCGGCCCCTTCGTGACCATTCCCCTGATGGTCGCCGCCTTCGGTGGACCCCAGGCCGTCATCGGGTTCGTGGCGGGCGCGGTCCTCGCGCTCGCGGACGGTCTGATCTGGGCCGAACTCGGCGCCTCGCTGCCGGGTTCCGGTGGCAGCTACGTCTATCTGCGCCAGGCCTTCCAGTACCGCACGGGCCGCCTCATGCCGTTCCTCTTCGTGTGGACGGCGATGCTCTTCATCCCGCTCGCCATGTCCACCGGCGTCGTCGGGTTCGTGCAGTACCTCGGCTATCTCGCCCCCGGCCTCGGCGAGACCGCCGGCGACCTGATCGGGCTCGGCATCATCGCGCTGGTGGTCCTGCTCCTGTGGCGGGGGATCGAGAACATCGCCCGGATCACCGCCGTGATGTGGGTGGTGATGATCGCCTCCGTGGGCCTGGTGATCCTCGCCGCCGCCACCGACTTCAGCCCCCGCCTCGCGTTCCACTACCCGGCCGGCGCCTTCGAGTTGACGAGCAGTCACTTCTGGATCGGCTTCGCGGCCGGACTCACCATCGGGATCTACGACTACCTCGGCTACAACACCACCGCCTACATGGGCGCCGAGATCAAGGACCCCGGACGCACCCTGCCGCGCTCCATCATCTACTCCATCTTCGGCATCATGGCGATCTATCTGCTGCTCCAGATCGGCACCCTCGGCGTGATCGACTACCACCGGATGCTGGACCCGAACGACATCGCCTCCTCGTCCGTGGCCTCCGCCGTCCTGGAGAAGGCCTGGGGCAGAACCGCCGCCGACGTGGTGACCGTTCTCATCCTCGTCACCGCCTTCGCCTCGGTGTTCGCCGGACTCCTCGGCGGCTCCCGGGTCCCGTACGACGCCGCACGCGACAAGGTGTTCTTCCGCCCCTACGCCAAGCTGCACCCCCGCCACCGCTTCCCGATGCTGGGCCTGGCCACCATGGGGGTCATCACCGCCATCGGCTTCATGATCGGCCGACGCACCGATCTGACCACCCTCATCCAGCTGCTCACCACGGTGATGGTCATCGTGCAGGCGCTCGCGCAGATCCTCGCCGTGACCGTACTGCGCAAACGCCAGCCCGCACTGCGCCGCCCGTACCGGATGTGGCTCTACCCGCTGCCGAGTCTGGTCGCCCTGATCGGCTGGCTCACCATCTACGGCTACTCCGACAAGAACTCGCCGGGCCGCCACCCCATCGAGTGGTCGCTGGCCTGGCTGGCGCTCGGCTGTGTGGCCTTCGTGCTGTGGGCGCGCTTCGAGAAGGTCTGGCCGTTCGGGCCGCGCGAGATCCACGAGGAGTACCTCGACCAGCAGACCGCGGAGACGCTGGCGGCCTGAGCCGATACGGCAGTCGGCCCCCCTCCGGTCGCCGGAGGGGAGCCGACTTCCTTTCATCCAGGCCTAGTTGCGCGTGCCGTTGGCCTCCTCCGTGATCGGTATGGTCTTGGAGCGGGGCGAAGGGGCGGCCGGGGACCGCCCGGTCGGGGCATCGCCGTTCTGGTTCATCGACGCGAGCAGCTGACGTGCGAGACCCAGGCCCGTGCCGCCCATCGTCAGCGCCTTCGCGAACATCTCCGACATGCCCTCGGCGCCGTTCAGGAGCACCATGTGCTCCACGTTGCCGAAGGCGGAGGCCCCCGCCTCCACGATCTGCGGCCAGTTCTCGGCGAGTTGCTGGGCGACCACGGCCTCCTGGTTCTCCGCCAGGGCCGCCGCCCGCGCCTTGATGGCCTCGGCCTCCGCGAGGCCCTGGGCCTTCGCCGACTCGGCCTGCGCGAGGCCCCTGGCCTGCGTCGCCGCCGCCTCGGCCTCGCCCGTCGCCCGGGTCGCCTTCGCGGCCGCGAGCCCGCGCGCCTCGGTGGCCTGGGCCTCGGCTGCCGCGGCCGCCTTCACCCGGGTCGCCTCGGCCGCCGCGGCGAGCTCGGTCTCCTTGGCCTTGGCCTGCGCGGCCGAGATGCGGGCGTCACGCTCGGCCTCGGCCAGCGTGCGCTTCTCGTACGCCTGGGCGTCGGCCGGCTTGCGTACGTCCGCCTGGAGCTGCTGCTCGCGGCGGTGGGCCTCCAGCTCGGCGACCCGGGTCTCCTGGACCACCACCTCCTGGCGGGCGGCGGCGTCCGCGAGGGGGCCCGCCTGGCGCGAGCTGGCCGCGGCCTTGTCCCGCTCGGCCTGATAGCCGGCCTGGAGGATCTCGCTGTCCCGGGTCGCCTCCGACATCCGCGCGAACGCGGCCTGTTCGGCCTCGGTGGCCCGCAGGTTCGCCTCGGCCTGCGCGATCCGCGCGTCCCGCTGCACCGCGGCGGCGTGCGGCATCGCCAGGTTCTTGATGTAACCGGTCGGATCCTCGATCTCGTGGATCTGGAGCGAGTCGACGATCAGGCCCAGCTTCTCCATCTCCGTACCGCAGGCCGCCCGGGTCTGCCCGGTGAGCTTCTCGCGGTCCCGGATCATGTCCTCGACCGTCAACCCGCCCACGATGGAACGGAGATGACCGGCGAAGACGTTGTGCACCCGGTCCGACATCATCTTCTGCTGGTCGAGGAAGCGGCGGGCCGCGTTCGCGATCGACACGAAGTCGTCGCCCACCTTGAAGATGACCACGCCGCGCACCCGCAGCGGAATGCCCTGCTGGGTCACACAGTCCACCGACAGCTCGGTCTCGTTGAGATCGAGCGACAGTTTCCTGACCGCCTGCACACCGGGCAGTACCAGGGTCCCCCGACCGGTGACGATCCGGAACCCCATGCCCTCGCCGAGCCCCTCGGTCCGGTGCTTGGACCCGGAGATGACGAGTGCTTCGTTCGGTTCGGCCACCCGCCACATGAGCTTGAACAGGCCTACCAGAACGATGATGGCGGCGAGAACGAGTCCCGCCGCGACGCCGATGACCATCGGCATACGCCCCCTTCACGCAGTGCCGCTCGGCACTGACGAGGGGAGTTTGCTCCTGGCCGCCGATGGCGGGAAGACGCTGACGATTCCTTGTCGCAATCTTGATACGCACCGGTGAACGTGCAGGTGAAGACGGGGGCCAACGTGAGCGTGGGAGTGCTCAGTTGTCGTATGCGGCCATCACGTAGACCGTGCGCGGAGGCAGATATTCCACCACCGTCACCACCGTCCCCGTCTCCAGTCGGCCGGTGCCCGGCGCGGGGTGGGCCAGGAAGTGCTCGGCCCCGCCCCGGATCCTGACGATGACCTCACCCACGAGCCCGGGCCCGACCGTTCCGGACACCCGGCCGGGCAGTCCCACCATGTCCTCGCTCATCGGGGGAGCGTAACGGACCGGCCGGGCAGCCCGTACGGGTGCGGCATACCGTATGGCCCATGACGCAGAACGACGGCGACCTGGACGGTCTGGTACGCAAACGGATCCGCGCCCTGCGGCTGGCCCAGGGCTGGTCCCTCGACGAGCTGGCCTCGCGGGCCAACCTCAGCCAGTCCACGCTCAGCCGGATCGAGAACGGGCAGCGCCGTCTCGCCCTGGACAGCCTGGTCACCCTCGCCCGCGCCCTGGACACGACGCTGGACCAGCTCGTGGAGACCGCCGCCGAGGACGTCATCATCAGCCCGACGGTCGACGCCACCCGAGGACAACTGCGCTGGCCGGTCAGGGCAGACCCCGGCATGAGCGTCATCCGCCAGCGCATGACCGAGCCGCCGCCCGACAGCCCCGCGCGGATGCGCGCCCACCCCGGCCGCGAATGGCTCGTCGTGCTGTCCGGCACCGCGGTCCTGCTGCTCGGCAACCGCCGCATCCGGGTGGAGACGAACCAGGCCGCGGAGTTCCCCACGATGCTGCCGCACGCCATGGGCGCGGAGGGCGGCCCGTGCGAGGTCCTCGGCATCTTCGACCGGGACGCCCGGCGCGGCCACCAGCGCGCCGAGAACGGTGGCGGGAGCGGTGGCGAGAACGGCGCCGAGAACGGTGGTCGGCGCGGTGGCCGACGGCCCGCCTGAGCAGCCGGGCCGCCCCCGGCGGAGCCGGGCAGCGGCCGCCTGACGAGCGGGGCCGCCGCAGGTCAGCGGGTTTCTTGCGCGTTCGGCAGCCGATCGGGGCATCGTCTTGCGCATTCGGGGGCGCGCCGTGCCGCGCCCGCGCGACCGGCTTAGCGTGGGCGGCATGAGTCACGCAAGCCCGAAGACCGCGCCCGACCAGCACGCCGGCCACGGCCACGCCGCGCACCGAGCCCACACCCACTCCCAGCCCTTCCGGCACGACGCCGACGGCGAGGCCGAGATCCTCGACCTGGACGCCGCCGTGCTCGCCGAGCACATCGCCTCCATCACCGCCTCCCTCCCGCTCACCGCCGACCCGCGCCACATCGTGGACTTGGGCTGCGGGACCGGCACCGGCACCTTCGCCCTGCTCACCCGCTTCCCCGAGGCCGAGGTGACCGCCGTCGACAGCTCGGCGGACCATCTGCGCCGTCTGCGCGAGAAGGCCGAGGACAGGGGAGTGGCCGACCGGATCCGCACGGTGCGGGCCGACCTGGACGACGAGTGGCCCGAACTCGGTGCGCCGGAACTCGTCTGGGCCTCGGCCTCGATGCACCACATGGCCGACCCGGACCGCACCCTGCGGGCGGTTCACGACCTGCTCGTGCCCGGCGGCCTCTTCGCCGTCGTCGAACTGTCCGGCTTCCCGCGCTTCCTGCCCGAGGACGCCCCGTCCGAGCGCCCCGGTCTGGAGGAGCGCAGCCACGCCGCGAGCGAGCGCCACCACGCCGAGCACGTGCCGAACCGCGGCGCCGACTGGGGACCCATGCTGGCCGAGGCCGGGTTCACCATCGAGGACCACCGCACGATCACCGTGCACCTCGACCGCTCCCACAGCGACGCCGTCGGCCGCTATGCCCTCCAGAGCCTGCTCCGCATGCGCGACACCGTCGTCCAGAACCTGTCGGCCGAGGACCTCGCCGCGTACGACCGGCTCCTCGACACCGGGAGTCCGCAGGGCATCGTGAACCGTGACGACCTCGCGGTGCGCACCGAGCGCACGGTCTGGGCCGCCCGGCGCCGGGACTGAGCCCGGGCGTGCCCGGCGCGGCGGCCCGGACGAGCCGGAGCGGGCCCGTGTCCGGATGTGACAGGGAATCGTCATTGCGGCCACCGGAGCGGGCGCGGAGGATGGGTGCATGCCCACTTCGCACCGGGTCGTCATCGCGGTCTTCCCCGACGTCGACCTCCTGGACGTCACCGGACCGGCCGAGGTCTTCGCCCTGGCCAACCGGGAGACCGGCGGCCGTGCCGGGTACGAGGTGTGCCTCGCCGGCCCCGCCGCCGGAGAGGTCCGCACATCGGCGGGCGTGCGGCTGATCGCCGACCTGTCGTTCGCGGAGGCCGGCCGACGCGTGGACACCCTGCTCGTGCCCGGCGCGGTCGACCTCACCGACGCGGGGCCCGTCGCCCGCATCGACCCGGACGTCGTGTCCTGGGTGAAGGACACCGCACGGCACGCCCGCCGGGTGGCCTCGGTGTGCGTGGGCGCCCATGTCCTCGCCGCGGCCGGGCTCCTCGACGGCCACACGGTGACCACGCACTGGCTGACGGCCGCTCAGCTCGCCGCCGACCACCCCGCCGTCACGGTCGACCCGGACCCCATCTTCGTCCGCTCGGACCGGGGGCGGCTGTGGACCGGCGCCGGGATCAGCGCCTGCCTCGACCTCGCGCTCGCCCTGGTCGCCGAGGACCGGGGGGAGGACGTCGCCCTGGCGGTGGCCCGGCAGTTGGTGATGTATCTCAGACGGCAGGGCGGCCAGAGCCAGTTCTCCGTGCCGCTCAGCCGGCCCGCCACCTCCCGGCGCGACATCGACGAGCTGCGCCTGTGGATCGCCGACCACCTCGACGAGGACCTGTCGGCCCAGGCCCTCGCGGCCCGCATGTGTCTGAGCGAGCGGCACTTCGCCCGGGTCTTCAAACAGGAGACCGGCGCGAGCCCCGCCTCCTATGTCGAGGCCGCCCGGGTCGAGTCGGCCCGGCGCCTGCTGGAAACCACCGATTGCCCGCTGGACGAGGTCGCGAACGCGTCCGGACTCGGCTCGGTCGAGACCCTGCACCGGGCGGTCAGACGCCAGCTCGCCACCACCCCGGCCGCCTACCGCCGACGCTTCCGCACCCAGCCCGCCTGAGCTCTGACCCCTCTTCCCGGGTTCCCCGAGCACGGGCCCCACGGCTTCGCCGTGCCGGGACGGCCTCGCCATGCCCGGAACCATGACCACACCGATATCTGATGCCCCGTCAATTTCCTTACGAAAGGCCCGAGATGAGCACCCGAGAGAACTCCGCCCACTCCGCCCACCAGTCCTCCACCCACCAAGCCTCCGCGACCCTGCGCGAGGTGGTGGGCCTGGACAGCCGGCCGCCGCGGCTCGGCGACTCGATCCTGATCCTGGTCGACTACCAGAACACCTACCGCACCGGCGTGATGGCCCTGGAAGGCGCCGGGGAAGCCCTCACGGCCGGCGCACGCCTGCTGGAGCGGGCCCGCGCCGAGGGCGCCCCGGTCGTGCACATCGTCAACGACGGGGGTGAGGGCGGACCGTACGACATCCGCGCCCACATCGGAGCCATCAGCGACGAGGTCGCCCCCAAGGACGGGGAGCCCGTCGTCGTCAAGCAGTTCCCCAACTCCTTCCACCGTACCGAGCTGGAGCAGACCCTCACCGACCTCGGCGCGGCCCCGGGCAGCGGCAAGGACCTGGTCATCGCCGGGTTCATGACCCACATGTGCGTCAACTACACCGCGCAGGGCGCCTTCAACCTCGGCTACCGGCCCACGGTCGTCGCCGAGACCACGGCGACCCGCTCCCTCGCCGCGCCCGACGGCACGGTCCTTCGGGCTGACGACCTCCAGGCCGCCGCGCTCACCGCGATCACCGACCTGTTCGGGGTCGTCGTGCCCACGGTCGACGCGCTCCCGGCCTGAGCGAGGACGGCGGGGCGGCCGGGACGGGGGTCCGGCCGCCCGACGCCGTCAGATCCAGCCGTCGAGCGAGGCCATGAACCCGTCGAAGTCGTCGCGGTGGATGGTGTGCCCCGCGCCCTTGACGGTACGGACCTCGAAGCCACGCGCTGCGAGGCGGGCCGCCTCCGTCGCGTCGTAGAGGAAGCTCGCCTCGGCGAGCTGGACGAGCGAGGGGACGACGGCCTTCGCGGGGACCAGGTCCGAGCCGAACATCGCGGCCAGGCCGAGGGCGGTGTTCTCGTCCCAGAGTCCCAGCGTCGCCAGCTCGATGTCGATGTCCTCCCGCTCCCAGCGCGGGTTGAGCTCCGCGATCATCTCCCGGGTCGCCCCCTTGAACTGGGCGAAGAGCTCCGGACTGACGCTCTCGTGAGACGAGTTGACGTTCCAGGCCGGATCCGAGTAGACCGCGCGGGCCGGACGCAGCCGCTCGGCGGCGAGCGAGAGGGAGAGTGCGCCGAGTGAGTGGCCGATCGCCAACTCGGCCCCGGCGGGCAGGGTTTCGACGAGGTCGTCGGCGAAGAGCTCGGGGCGGTACGCGCCGCGGCCGCTCGCGCCGTGGCCGCGCAGGTCCACCGCGATGACGCGATAGCCCCGGTCGGCGAGTGCCGGGCCCACCTTCCGCCAGGTGCGGTGGTCGGCCATGATCCCGTGGATCAGGAGGGCGACCCGGTCGCCCTCTCCCCAGGTGCGGGTGTTGAGTTGCACGATCTTGCCTTTCGGTGCGGTGGTGCCGTCGATCGGAGGGTGTACGGGCCCGGGGCGGGCGGCGCGGTCAGGTGCGGGCCCGCCCCGGAACCGTACGGATACGGCCCCGGACCGGCGCGCGTGTCAGGCACGCGCGGGCCCGGGCCCGTACGTCTGTCAGCGCACGGACCTGATCGGGCGCACGGCGAGCGCGCCCAGGACCGAGAGCGCCGCTCCGGCCAGGAAGAGCGCGGTGTAGCCGCCACTGGCCGAGACGATCAGGGAGGCCGCGAACGGGGCGACGATCTGCGGGCCCGCGTTGGCGACGTTGAGGACGCCCATGTCCCGGGCCGCGTCCTCGGCCTTCGGCAGGACGAGGGTGACGAGGGCGGTGTCGACCGCCATGTAGCAGCCGAAACCCAGGCCGTTGACGACCGCGAACGCGATCATCGCGGACCAGCTCGGCGAGACGGCCGGAATGACCAGGGCCGCCGCGGACAGTGCCGCCGAGGCCCCGACGAACAGCTTGCGCCGGTCGTGCCGGTCGGAGAGCCAGCCGCCGAGCACGGTCGAGACCACCATGGCGACGGCGTTGACCGGCGTCAGGATCGCCACCGCGTGTTCGGGCGAGAGGCCCGCCGGGAGACGGGTGTGGTCCTGGAGGATGTAGAGCTGATATCCGGCCACCGAGAAGTAGCCGAGCACGAGCAGGGCCCGGCCGATGAACGCCCAGCGGAAGTCGTGGTCGCGCAGCGCGCCGGTGAACGCGGAGAGCTGCCGGGTGAAGGGGAGCGGTGCCCTGGCCGGCCGTCTCTCCTCGCGCGTCCCGGCCGTGAACACGACCGCGGCGACGGCGATGAGGGCGCCGAAGACCAGGTAGCCGGTGCGGTAGTGATCGGAGAAGGCGGCGCCGAGCAGCGCGCCGACGGTGGAGCCGAAGGGCAGCCCGAGCCCGACGGCGGCCGAGGCCCTGCCGCGGGCGGACAGCGGCACCCGGTCGGGTACGACCGAGGTCAGGGCCGCCTGGTAGACGTTGAGGACGGCCTGGCCCAGACACCACACGATGGTCACGAGCAGCAGCGTGTGGACCGTGCCGAGCAGCAGCATGACCGGCAGCGCCAGCAGGCCGCCGCCGAGTATCCAGGGATTGCGGAGCCCCGAACGGTCGGAGAGCGCGCCCGCCACCGGGTTGAACACGGTCGCGAAGATGGCCGAGACGCCGGAGACGAGACCGAAGTCGGCGACCTTGTGCGCCGCGTCGATGTGCTCGATCTGGAGCGCGAGCAGCACCCCGGGCACGCCGATGTAGAGGGCGTACAGGGCGGTGTTGCCGAGCAGCAGCAGGGGAAGGAGCCCGCGTGCGGGCCGGGGAGCCGGGTCGGTGACGGCCAGGGGGATGCCGGTGCCGGGGGAGGAAAGGGCCACGCTGCCCTCCGAGGAGTGGGAAGAGGCGGACGAGGGGTACGAGCGCGTGCGGCGCGGGGCCCCACCGGGACGGAATGAGGGTTCCGGACGGTGGAGGACTCCCGGTGACACCGGTGCCGACGGGTCGACGGCCCGTGACCGACGGCGGTGACGCTGGGCGGTGACACGTGTAAACGAGTGCGTAGCCACTGTGTAGCATCGAATTCAGGCCATCCGCTAGACCCCGGCCCGGACGCGTCTGGAAAGATGCCGATCGCGATGAGCCAGACACCCAAGCAGCCTGCCGACCGTCCCGTCCCGACCAGTGCCGACGTGGCCAGGCTCGCCGGGGTCTCCCGGGCGACCGTGAGCTACGTGCTCAACAACACCTCGGCCGTGCGGATCAGCGAGCCCACCCGGATCAAGGTGCGGGCCGCCGCCGAAGAACTGGGCTATGTGCCGCACGCGGCGGCCCGCAGCCTGCGTGCCGGGCACACCCGGATCGTGCTGCTGCCGACCTCCCACATCCCGGTGGGGCCGCTCTACAGCCGGTTCTTCAACGAGCTCCAGTGGGAGCTGCGCCGGCTCGACTACACCGTCGTGCAGTACGGGAGCCTCGGGCTCGGCGCCGAAGAGGCGGCCCGCGCGTGGGCCGAGCTGCGGCCGGTCGCGGTGGTCTCGCTCGGCGAGATCGAGCTCACTCCGCAGGGCGTCCGGCTCCTCAAGCGCTCCGGGGCCCGCGCGGTCATCACACTGGGCCCGCAGCGCGTCGAGGGCGCCCACGCGCTCGTGATGGACCAGCGCGAGGTCGGCGAGAGCGCCGTCGCCCACCTCCTTGGGCGGGGCCGTCGCCGGATCGGTGTGCTGATCCCCGAGGAGCCCGGTCTCGAACTCTTCTCCCGGCCCCGCCTGGCCGGCGCACGCAAGGCCGCGCACGGCACGGACGCGGTCGTCGAGCCGGTCACGATGGCGTACACGGAGGAGTCGGCATCCCAACTCGCCCTCCGCTGGCGCGAGTCGGGTCTGGACGCGGTGTTCGCCTACAACGACGAGTACGCGATGCTCCTGATGCGCGCGCTCCAAGACGCTGACATCGATGTCCCCGGCGAGGCCGCGGTGATCGGCGCCGACGACCTGCTGCTCGGCAGGCTCCTGCGCCCCCGTCTGAGCACGGTGCGCGTCGAGATGGTGACCGGCCGCCACCTGGCCGAACTGGTCGACCGCGTGGTGCGCGACCCGGACGGCGCCCCCGAGCGGCACGACCTGATGGGCGCCCGCGCGCTGCCGCGCGAATCCAGCTGAACCCGTGCGCGGGACGGGGTGCGCCAGGGGCCCCGGGTGTCTAGCGTTCGGAGCATGAGCCATCAACCGCAGTACGCGAGCCGCCACCCGCGGCGCTTCGAGATCCTGCTGGTGCCCGAGCACGTCGAGTCCCGTGGCGAGGCCTCGGTGGTCGACAGCGCCGTACGGTCCGCCGTCGTCGAGGCGACCGGTGAGACGGGGGTCTCGGGCTACCCCCGCTACGCCGGCCACGGCATCGAGGCCGAGATCGACTCCGCCGGGCGGGCGGTCGAGGCGCTGCTGGTCGACGGGTCCGAACTCGACATCGGTCTGACCGCGGTGGTCAGGGACGTGCCGGCCCGCCCCGGCGGCTGACCGGGTTCCGGCCGGGGCCCGTTGACAGCGGACGGCGAGGGGCAGAGACTCGGGCGCAGCCATTCATGAACATCACTTCACTGGGCGAACAGGCTGCCGTGGTGGCCGCGAAGCGGTGAAGAGATCCGTGGGAGAGACCCGATGAGCATCCGCGACGTGTACATCGTCGACGCCGTCCGCACCCCGATCGGCAAGTTCGGCGGCGCCCTCGCCGCGGTGCGGCCCGACGACCTCGCCGCCCACGTGGTCAGGTCCCTGGTGGACCGCACCCCGGAGCTCGACCCGGCCCGCATCGACGACGTGTACTTCGGCGACGCCAACGGCGCGGGGGAGGACAACCGCGATGTGGCCCGGATGGCCGTGCTGCTCGCGGGGCTGCCCGTCTCGGTGCCCGGCGTCACCGTCAACCGGCTGTGCGGCTCGGGTCTCGAAGCCGTCATCCAGGCGGCCCGCGCCATCGCCCTCGGCGACGCCTCCGTCGCCGTCGCGGGCGGTGTCGAGTCGATGTCCCGCGCCCCCTGGGTCGTCCAGAAGCCCGAACGCGCCTTTCCCGCCGCGCATCAGCAGATGTTCTCCACCACCCTCGGCTGGCGCATGACCAACCCGAAGCTGCCCGCCGAGTGGACCGTCCCGCTCGGCGAGGGCGCCGAACTCATCGCCGACCGGCACGGCATCACCCGCGAACAGCAGGACGCCTTCGCCCTGGAGAGCCACCGCAAGGCCGCCGAAGCCTGGGCCAAGGGCCTCTACGACGGCGAGGTCGTCCCGTACGCCGGGGTCGAGCTCGCCCGTGACGAGTGCATCCGCGAGTCCTCCCCGGAGGCGCTCGCCCGGCTCAAGCCGGCCTTCCGGACGGACGGTTCGGTGACCGCGGGCAACGCCTCGCCGCTCAACGACGGCGCCGCGGCCCTGCTCCTCGTCGACGAGGACGGCCTGCGCGCGACCGGGCGCGAACCGCTCGCCCGCATCCGGAGCTCCGCCGTGACCGGCATCGAGCCCCAGCTCTTCGGGCTCGGCCCCGTCGAGGCGGTCCGCAAGGCGCTCGCCAAGGCCGGCAAGGACTTCGGCGACCTCACCACCTTCGAGCTGAACGAGGCGTTCGCCGCCCAGTCGCTCGGCTGCCTCGCCGAGTGGCCCGGCCTCGACCCCGCCGTGGTCAACCCGCGCGGCGGCGCCATCGCGATCGGCCACCCGCTCGGCGCCTCCGGAGCCCGCCTCGCCGGGGCCGTGGCCCACCAGCTCGCCGCGGCCGGCTCGGGCACGGGCCTCGCGGCCCTGTGCGTCGGGGTGGGTCAGGGCCTCGCCCTCGTACTGGAACGCTGACCGACCCGGACTCCGGCGGTGCCGCCGACGGCCGGTACCGTCAACCAGCCTGACCCGCACGGGACTTCACCCCTCCGACGTGAATGTGACTGGAGCGCCTTCATGACCCTGCTCGACCCCAGGACCTGGCAGCCCGCACCGCTCGCCGGGGGTGAGTACGAGGTCGTCGAGCCCGCCACCGGTGAATCGCTCGGCGCCGTCACCCTCGCCGCCGGCGAGGACGTGGAAACGGCCGCCGCCGTCGCCGCCGCGGCTCAGGCCGGCTGGGCGCGCACCCCGCACCTCACGCGTGCGGCCGTCCTGCGCAAGGCGGGCGACCTCTTCGGCCGCCACGCCGACGAACTGCGGGAATGGCTGGTGCGCGAGTCCGGCTCGATCCCCGGCAAGGCCGACTTCGAGCTGCACGTCGCCGCCCAGGAGTGTTACGAGGCGGCCGCCCTGGCCTCCCGCCCGCTCGGCGAGATACTTCCGAGCGAACAGCCGCGGCTCTCCTACACCCGCCGCGTCCCGGTCGGTGTGACCGGAGTGATCGCCCCGTTCAACGCCCCGCTCATCCTGTCCATCCGCTCGGTGGCCCCCGCGCTCGCGCTCGGCAACGCGGTGCTCCTCAAGCCCGACCCGCGCACCGCGGTCTGCGGCGGCCTCGCGCTCGGGGCCGTGTTCGCCGAGGCGGGGCTGCCCGAGGGGCTGCTGCACATTCTTCCCGGCGGTGCCGAGACCGGACAGGCCCTCGTCGCCGAGCCCCGGATCCCCGTCATCTCCTTCACCGGATCGACCGCCGCGGGCCGCCGGGTGGGCGAGGCGGCCGGGCGTCAACTCAAGCGGGCACACCTGGAGTTGGGCGGAAACTCCGCGCTCGTCGTCCTCGCGGACGCCGACATCGAGGGCGCCGTCGCCCAGGCCACCTGGGGCTCCTTCTTCCACCAGGGCCAGATCTGCATGACCACCGGCCGCCACCTCGTGCACGAGTCGTTGTACGAGGAGTACATCGAGCGGCTCGCCGCCAAGGCCGAAGCGCTGACCGTCGGCGATCCCCACCGTGAGAAGGTCCACCTCGGCCCCGTCATCGACCGGGGCCAACTCGGCAAGATCCACGGCCTGGTGGAGTCCAGCATCGCGCGCGGTGCCCGGCTCGCAGCCGGCGGCGGCCACCGTGACCTCTTCTTCCGCCCGACCGTCCTCGCCGACGTCGACGACCGCACTCCCGCCTACGCCGAGGAGGTCTTCGGACCGGTCGCGCCGGTGCGGTCCTTCGCCACCCTGGACGAGGCGGCGACCCTGGCGGCGAGCGGCCCCTACGGGCTCTCGCTCGGCATCGTCACCCGGGACACCGCGCTCGGCCTGGAACTCGCGGACCGCATCCCGACCGGGATCGCCCACATCAACGACCAGACGGTCAACGACGAGGCCGTGGCCCCCTTCGGCGGGATCGCCGCCTCCGGCACCGGCGCCCGCTTCGGCGGCTCCGCCAACCTGGACGCCTTCACCGAACTGCGCTGGACCACCGTGCGCCGCGAGGCCGCCGACCATCCCTTCTAGCCCGGCCGCCGAGGACGCGTGTCCGGTCAGCGGGACCCCGACGCCGAGGAGCGGACGCCGCTCGGGCATCCTTGGCCCGGTGCACTCGGTCTTCTCCGGATTCCTGCCCATCTGGATCGTCACCGCGTTCGGCTGGGCGGCCGGACGGTTCAACCTGCTCGGCGACCAGGCCCAACAGGTGCTCGGCCGCTTCGCGTTCACCTTCGCCATGCCCTCGCTGCTGTTCCTGACGATGGCGAAGTCGCGCCCCGGACATCTCGCACAGCCCGGCGTCGCGGTCTTCGCCCTCAGCCTGCTCGCCGTGTTCGCGGCGGGCCTGGTGGCGAGCGGGCGGCTCTTCGGGCGCGAACGGGCGGAGCGGGCGATCGGCGCGATGGGCGCCTCCTACGGGAACTCGGCCAACCTCGGGATCCCGGTCGCGGTGCACGTCCTGCACGACACCTCGTTCATCGTGGCCGCGGCACTCTTCCAGATGCTCTTCATCACGCCGCTGATCCTGGTCCTCATCGAACTCGACCTACGCCGTGACACCCCCGGGCGATGGCTCAGGATGCTCCAACTACCCCTACGCAACCCGGTGGTTGGGGCATCGGCCGCCGGGGTGGCGGTGGCCGCGCTCGGCCTCCGGCTGCCCACCGAGGTGACCTCGCCGCTCACCGTGCTGGGCGGCGGCGCCGTCCCCGCCGCCCTCTTCGCCCTCGGCATGTCGCTCACCGCGCGGACCGCGGCCGCCCCGGGGGAGCGGGCCGAGCGCGCCCTGCTCGTCACCCTGAAGACGGCCGTCCAGCCGCTCCTGGCCTATGGGCTGGGACGGTGGGCCTTCGGGCTCGGCGGCCCCGAACTGTTCGCGGTGGTGCTCTGCGCGGGGCTGCCCACCGCGCAGAACGCCTTCGTCTTCGCCTCCGAATACCGCCTCGACACCGCACTGCCCCGGGACACCGTGCTGCTCTCGACCCTCCTGTCGATGGCGTCCCTGTCCCTGATCGCGGCCCTGCTCGGCTGAGACCGCGGCCCCTTTCAGCAGGGCTGACGCCACACGTCCAGCTTGAGGTTCTTGCGCATCGAGGAGAGCCCCAGTTTGTCGGACTCGGCACAGAAGTCCTTGTTCGGCAGCTCGTACTCGACGTGGAACACGGCCTTGTCCGCCTTCACGAACGGCGTGAGCTTGGCGCACTCGTCGAACTGCGCGCACTGCTCGTTGACCGCGAACTCGAAGTCGGGCACCAGCTCCGAGATCTGCTGGAGGTCGTTCTTGAGTCCCACCGCGAGCCCCCGTGCGTGGGCGATCCGGGCGAGCATGCGGTTGTACGCCAACTGGTCCGCCGCCGTGAGCGGGAAGCCCGTCTTGTTGGCGTAGCCGTCCATCAGGTCGGGCTCGACGCCGTCGAAACCCTTCTGCTTGCACATGTCGAAGCGGCGCTCCATCAGCGGCCGCAGCACGTCGATCTGCCGGATGTCGAGCCAGCGTTCGCCCTCCCAGCCGTTGTTCTCGCCCAGCACCGAGCCGGGGAAGTCCCCCTTGTCCGACCGGAAGTTCTCCCAGGCGCCCGCGTTGATGTAGCAGATCGCCTTGCGGCCCTGGCTGTGCAGTTTGGCGACGTCGGCCGCGGTGTTCTCGAAGCCGTCGATGTCGTACACCGGGACGTCGGGCCCGTCCTGCACCCGGCCGTTGAGCTGCCACTGCCAGGCGGTGCCGGGCCTCGGCTGCCAGATCTTCGCCTTCGCCGGGCCGCTCGGCGAGGGCGACGCGGGCGGGGTGGGCGGGGTGGGTGTGGCCGGTGAAGGCGTGCCCGGCCTGCTGGGCGCCGGGGAGTGCGCGGGCGTGGGGCCGGTCGATGCCGGGGTGGGCCCGTCCGGGCCGTCCGCGTCGTCGTCGGAAGACCCGGACGAGCAAGCGGTCGCGAGCAGCAGCACGGTGACGGCGGTGCACAGCAGCGCGGTCGAACGACGGGGCGGAGTGCGGTTCATGGTGTCTTTCCGGGAAGCACGGGCGGCAGCGCCGCCCACGGATTGGGCAGCTCGCGCTCGACCACGCAGCACACACCGGCGCCGCGGTCGCCCGTCGTCCGCAGGGCGAGCGCGAGGAGCGCCCCGGGGACGCCGTACACCAAGTGGCAGAGCCGCTCGGGTGGTTGGCGGTCGGCCCAGGCGGGCCGGGAGAACGTGGACACATAGGTCGTCCAGTGTCCCTCGAAGGTGACCACCAGATCGGCGAGGCGCAGATAGCCGGGCGCGGGATGCACGCCCGGGTTGAGCACCAGCGTCGTGGCACCCGCCCGCCGCGCGGCCCGGGTGGCCTGCCGCACGAACGGCAGGCCGGTGCGGTCGGCGGGCGCCCGGTCGAAGAAGCAGCCGTCCGTGCCGTACCAGGCGCGATGGCGGTCGATGTCCCGGACCACGTCGGCCAGGGGCCGGGCGCCGTAGTCCAGGTCGACGTAGCCGAGCACCCGGACACCGGCCGAGCGCAGCGTCTCGACCGGGCCGGTGAATGCCGCGTCCGGGGCGGTGCCCGGGCCGTCGGCCGCGTTCAGCACCACCCCGTACACATCGTCCGCCGCCTCGGCGAGCCGCTGCCAGGCGGCCGGATCCTCGGCGGGATGGACGTAAAGGGGAACCAGCAGCATCAGTGCACCGGTTCCCGGTCCGGCTCGGCGTTCACGGCCGCCCACAGGGCCGACACCGAGTCGGCGAGGCCGTGCCGGGGCGACCAGTCGAGCGTGGTGCGGGCCGCGGCGGGGTCGGAACACTGCCAGGGCACGTCCGCCGAACGCGCCGAGCCCTCGGCGTTCTCCTCGATACGGCCCCTGAACCCGGCCGCGTGCGCCAGCTCGTGCACCAACTCCCTTACGGGAACGGCCTGTCCACGGGAGATGTTGAGGAGCGGAGGCAGCGGGCCGCGGCTGGTCGCCGCGAGGACCGCGGCGTGCGCGACATCGCGCGCGTCCACGAAGTCGCGGTGCGCCGAGAGATCGCCGAGCCGTACCGAGGCCCGGGGTCCGAGGTCGCGCAGCTGGCGGGCCAGCCGGCCCGGCAGCCCGGCGGCGGGTGCGCCGGGGCCGACCGGGTTGGTGATCCGCAGCACCACGGCGTCCAGACCCGACGAGGTGACGGCCAAGGTGCCGGCCAACTTCGTGGCCCCGTACAACGTGGTGGGCCGGGCCGCGGTCTGCTCGGTCACGCGCTCCCCGATCCCGCTCGGCCCGTACTCGGCCGCGGAGCCGAAGTGGACGAGCCGGGCGGTCGGGGCCGCCTCGCGCAGGGCCGCGCACAGCACGGCCGGCCCCCGCACATTGATCTCGGCGAGGGGCACGGACTGCGGGCCGACCGCGCCCGCGCAGTTGATGACCGCGTCGGGCGCGAACGAGAAGAGCTGCTCGGCGAGTTGGGCCGGGGCGACGGTGGCGAGGTCCACGGCGAGGTCCGAGGTGGGGCCCCGGCCCGCGCCGAAGTACCGCACACCGGGCAGGGCACGCAACTCCTGGGCGACATGGCCGCCCAGGTAGCCGCTGTGCCCCAGTACGAGGATGCGCATGGGGCGGTCAGGCCCCCTTCAGCAGGAGTGAACGGTGGGTGGTGAACTCGGCGTTGGCCCGGTCGTAGTCGTCCGGGCGGCCGATGTCCAGCCAGTAGCCGTCGAACGCGTAGGCGTGCGGCGGCGTCTGGGCCTTGAGCAGGTCCAGGACCAGCTCGTCGAAGCCCAGCGGCAGGCCCGGGGTGTAGTCGGCCAGCGTGCTGAGGGACAGGCCGTAGACCCCCATCGACACCCGGTAGTCCATGCTCGGCTTCTCGGTGAAGGCCACCACCTTGGTGTCGTCGGTGGTCAGCACCCCGAAGTCGATGTGCACCTTGCGGGCGTAGGTGGCGATGGTCAGCGGCGCGCCGCTGGTCCGGTGCCGGGTGAGGACGTCCGCGTAGTCGAGGTCGGTGAGGATGTCCCCGTTCATGACGAGGAAGGATTCCGGCAGCCGGTCCCGCATGGTCAGGAGCGGGCCGATGGTGCCGAGCGGGCTCTCCTCGGTGCTGTAGTCGATGTCCAGGCCCCAGCGTTCGCCGTCGCCCACGTAGGCGCGGATGATCTGGCCGAGGTGGCCGATGGCGATGGTGCAGCTGGTGAACCCGGAGGCCGCGAGCTGGCGCAGCACGATCTCCAGGATCGCGTGCTGGTCGCCGATCGGGACCAGCGGCTTGGGCAGCGCCGTGGTGTACGGCCGCAGCCGGACGCCCTTGCCTCCGGCGAGTATCACTGCGTGCATGGGAGCCTCCCTGAGAGTGGGGACTGCAGAGTCAGATGTTGTAGATGCCGGTCTTGTAGCGCGCGAGGTTGCCCGGGTCGCGGAAGAACTCCGCGGTCCGCTCAAGGCCCGACTCCAGGCCGAACCCCGGCTGCCAGCCGGTGGCCTCGGTGAGCCGGCTCGCGTCCGCCACCAGACGCATCACTTCGGAGTTGGCGGGTCTGATGCGCTGCTCGTCCTCGCGGACGTCGAGCTCGGCGCCCATGACCTTGCCGATGAGCCGCACCAGGTCCCCGACCGAGATCTCGGTGCCGGTACCGGCGTTGAACGTGCGCCCCACGACGCGCTCGGCGGGGGCGGTGCCCACCGCGAGGAAGGCCCGCGCGGTGTCGGCGGCGAACGTGAAGTCCCGGGTGGGACGCAGATCGCCGAGCGTGATGGTGCGCTCGCCCGCGGCCACCTGGCCGATGACGGTGGGGATCACCGCCCGCATCGACTGCCGCGGCCCGTAGGTGTTGAACGGCCGCAGCGTGACCACCGGAGTGGCGAAGCTCGCGAAGTAGCTGTCCGCGAGCCGGTCCCCGCCGGCCTTCGAAGCGGCGTACGGGGACTGGGTGTTGATGGGGTGGTCCTCGGTGATCGGCACGGTCTGCGCGGTGCCGTACGTCTCGCTGGTCGAGGTGTGCACCAGGCGCGGCGTGCCGAGGGCGCGGACCGCCTCCAGGACGTTGAGCGTGCCCGTGATGTTGGTGTCCACGTAACTGTGCGGGGCCTGGTAGGAATACGGGATCGCGATCAGGGCAGCCAAGTGGTAGACGGCTTCGGCCCCTTCGATCAGACCGCGCACCGAGCCCGGGTCGCGGACGTCGCCGAGGACGATGTCCACCTGGTCCAGGACTTCGGGGGACAGGGTCTCCAGCCAGCCGTAGGACGAGAACGAGTTGTACTGGGCCATCGCGCGGACCCGGTGGCCCGAGGCGACGAGGGCCTCGGTGAGGTGGGATCCGATGAAGCCTTCGGCTCCGGTGACGGCGACAAGCGGTGCGGAGGACAACTGCCGCTCCTCTCAAGGTGGTTCGGTACGTGTGGTGGTCGTTCGGGTGCGGTCTGCGAGGTCCCCGGGCCGGCTGGTGCGCGGGTGGGGCCGTGGTGCGGGGTCAGGCGTGTGCGGTGGGCCGCCCGAGCAGGTGCAGGGTGGTGCCCGTCAGGGCCAGGGCGGCGGTCGTACAACAGAGGAGCTCGGTGAGCGGCCCCGGCGGCGGTGCGGCCAGGGCCGCCGACGCGATCCCGGTCGCCGCCGCGAGGCTGACCGCGGCCGGTATCCAGGCGATGCCGAACGCCTGGAGCAGCAGCGCCGTCCACAGCAGTGCGGCGAGCGCGAGCAGGGGCGCGGGTTCGGCGCCGGTGAGCAGGGCCGCGGGGATCAGCGGCAGCAGGTAGACGAGGAGGCAGCCCCCGAGCACGGCGGCCGAGCGCCACCGGAAGGCGGCCGGGGTGGCCGTCGCCCGCAGCGCCGCGACCGACAGGCCCCGGTAGCGGTAGAGCAGCCATTCGGCAGGGCCCATGCTGAGCGTCAGCGCGATCACCGCGAGCGGATGCTGCTGTCCGGCGAAGGCCACCAGGACGCCCGCGGCGAGCCCGAACAGACCGTACGGGAGCGACGCCACGAGCGGCGGCCTCACCGGGGCGGACGCGGCGGGCAGCTTCAGGGCCTCGCGCAGGCAGTAGGCGGCGGTCGCGACCACCAGGACGAGCGTGAACACGCTGATCCCGATCCGCAGCGGTGCGCCCGGTTCCCGGAACGGCAGCGCGGCCGCCCCCACCATCAGCGGGGCGAGCGCGCCGAGCAGGAGCCGTTCGCGGGCGAGCACCAGCAGGATCCCGGCCGCCGCGAGGTAGCAGGACTGCCCCGCCACGAAGAACGCGGCCGGGCTCGGACCCACGATCGCCAGGCCCGTGACGAAGGCGAGCAGCGCGCCGAGCGGCGCTCCCGCCATCAGCGTGCGGGCCGCCTCGGGCCGGCCCGAGGCCATCCGCAGATAGGCGCGGTGGCCGAGCCCCTGCCCCCAGGCCCACGAGATCAGACCCGCCACGATCAGGGCGAGCACCGCCCGGTCGCTCTGCCACAGCCGGGCGGTGAGCGGATAGGCGAGCCCGGGCAGCGCGAACAGCGCGCCGCGCAGCCCGCAGCGCACCGGGTCGGGCTTCCAGGGGTCGGCGGCCGCGGGCGGCTCGGGGAAGCTGCGCGGCACCCGCCGGTACAGGTCCTCGGCCAGCGCGAACAGATCGCGGTGGCCGTACTCGTCCGCGATCTGCTGGGCCGTCAGGCCCTCCGACTCCAGGACCGCCGCGACCTCGTAGGCGTGGACGGCGGGCCCTATCTGCTCGGCGAGTTCGGCGGCCAGGCGGTCCACCGCGGCGTCTTTGCCCCACCGCGCGGACCGGCGGCCCGGCAGACGGAGCGTCATCGTCGACTCGGTGGCGAGCCGCAGCGTCAGCGTGTCGTCGCGGCCGTCGGGCGGCCCCAGACGGATGGGCCCGCTCACCCCGCCACCCGGCTCAGCTCATCGGCCCGTACCAGGCGCAGCGCCATGGTGACGTCCTCGTGGTCGTTTCCTCGCCGTACCGGGACGAGCCGGTCGCGTGCGGAGAGTTCGAGATAGATGGCCCGGAAGGTGTCGACGGTCTGGCGCAGCGTGAACTGCTCGACCACGCGCAACCGCGCCGCTTCCCCCATCGCGGCCCGGCGGGCCGGATCCCCCAGGAGTTCCAGGGCGGCCGCCGCCATCGCGGCCGGATCGCGCGGCGGCACCACGAGACCGGTCTCACCGACCGCTTCGCGCACCCCGCCCACATCCGTGGAGACGGTGGCCCGGCCGCAGCTCATCGCCTCGATGAGTGTGAAGGGGAAGCCCTCGCTGATGCTGGACAGCATGACCACGTTGCCCGCGGCGTAGGCGTCCCTGATGTCCTCGACGCGGCCCTCGAAGGTGACCGCCCCGCCCTGGTCGAGCGACTGGGCGAGCGCCTCGCAGCGCTCCCGGTACGCCTCGCCACCCCGGGGCGTGCCGCCGAACAGGCGCAGGGTGGCCTCGGGTAGCTCGGCCCGCACCTTGGCGAAGGCGCGGATGAGGGTCTCCAGGTCCTTGATCGGGTCAACCCGCCCCGCCCAGCTGAGCGTTGGGGCGGACGGTTCCGGTCCGGCCGGCGGGAACGCCGCCGGGTCGACCCCGTTGTAGACGGTGCGTATGAGCTGGGGATCGGCCCCGCCCTGCTCCTCCCACAGCCGGTTGTACTGGTTGCCGGGCGTGATCAGCGCGGCCCGGCGGTACGTTTCCTCGGCGAGCAGCCGGAAGAATCCGAGCAGCACGGCCTTGACCGGCCAGCGGTAGGGGGCAGTGCGGTATCCCAGGTAGCGCTCGCGCAGATAGACGCCGTGCTCGGTCAACAGCAGCGGTACGCCGTGGAGTTCGGCACCCACCAGGCCCGGTAGCACGGCCACGCCGCCGCTGACCGCGTGCGAGACGCCCTGGGTCGGCGGGGCGGCGGCGAGCGGCCGCAGCGCGTGCTCCAGGAGCCCGGTCGCGGTGACCGCGTCGTGCAACGTCGGCCGGGCCTCGCGCACCGCGAGCCCCGGCCGGTTCCACACCTCGGTCAGGACCCGTATCGCCGCGTCCCCGCGCAGGGCGGGGCTGAGCTGCCCGTCGCGGGCGGCCCGGGCCATCTCGTAGAGGGCAGGCCCGAAGCCGTCCTCGGCCGAGGGGTCCAGCAGGGCGGTCAGAAAGCGTTCGTAGGCAGCCATGAGGCGCCGTTCCTGTCGGCCGCGCGGGGCCGAACCTCCGGGCGCCGGGCCCCACATGGGGACCGAGACGGCTTCGGAGGCGTGCGGCGGGAGGTCCCAGACGGTGGCTTCGCGTCCGGTACCGGTGACCGCGATGATGTCGAAGTCGATGTCGGGCATTCCGGTGACGAGCTGGTCGCACCAGACGCTCACCCCGCCGTGGCTGTGCGGATAGGTGCCCTCGGTGAGCAGGGTGACCCGCGCCGCGCCGGAGCGCGGCGCGCGGTGTGGTACGTGCATGCATGCGCTCCGCGGCTGAAGAGAGCGGTGGGTGGTGAATGCGGCCCGGCGGACCGCCGCCGCGGGGGCGGCGGGCCGTCGGAGCTGGAGCGGACCGGTGTCAGCGCCGCTCGGCGCTGTACGGGACCGGCTTGGTGACACCGGCGGGGACCGGCGTGCGCGGTGCGCTCCCCGGTGTCACGCGCTCGGCGGACGACGCGGGGCGGGACTGCGGGGCCAGGGCTCTGGCGGGTGCCGGAGCCAGGGACAGGGCGACGCTGATCTGTCCGGACTGCGGCGACACCCAGCCGGACGTGCTTCCGGCGTAGGCCTGGCCGAACGCGGTGGTGCCGCTGCCCAGGACCTGGCTGGTGCCGTTCGGCATCGTCGCGGTGACGGCCACGCCCGAGGGGGCCTGCACGGTCACGCTGTCGCCGATCCGGTACGCGGTGACCTGGCCGGCCTTGACCGCCGTGTTCCAGGCGCCCCGGTTGCGCAGCTCGGCGCCGATGTCCTTCATCCGCAGGTTCACCAGCGGCGCACTGGCCGCGTAGAGCGCCTTGTACTGGCCGAGCACCCCGTCGAGCACGGGGTAGCCGATCCGGTCCTCGGCGAGGTTGGACTGGTGGATGAAGTGCGGCCTGGGGTCGTTGCCGAGCACATGGCCGAGGGCGACCTGGGTCTCCAGGGGCACGATGTGGCCGGCGTATCCGGTGGCCGGGTCGAGCGGCGCGGGCAGACAGGTGGTGTTCGGCAGGTCGTCGCACAGACCGCTGCCGCCCTGGGAGCGGCTGGTGTAGATCCAGTTGTACTCGTCGACCTGCTCGGAGGCGTGGCCCGCGTTGTAGAAGATGTTGATCGGGTAGCGGGCTACGGTGAGCGCCGGGCCGACCTGGCGCTGCTCGGGGTCGCGCGACATGTCCGCGCCCAGCCACGAGATCTTGTTGGTGGCGAGAGCCGGAGCCAAGTAGGGGTTGTCCTGCGGCTGTTGGGGCAGAAGCTTCATACCGGAGTGCTCTCCGGTGACCAACTCGTCGGACTCGACCGGAAGCCCGACGCCCTGTGCCCACTGCTGGTTGTCGGATATCTCCTTGGATATCTCCGACTGGCTCACGTACTTGGTGGAGCCGTCCGGGTTGGTCGCGCACTTCCACGGCACGACCGTGACGTTCTGCTCGCAGCCGAGGAAGGCGTGGTCGTAGGTGTGGTTGATCCAGCGGAAGTCGCCCTTGGCCGCGACGAACGCGTCGGCCAGCTCATCGGCGCCGTTGTGGTTCTCGCGGTACTCGACGCTGCCGCCGCCGTTGTAGGCGAGGTCGAGCGTGAAGCCGCGGGACTTCTCCCAGGCCGCGGCGTTCTGCACATCGGCCGGGGTCATCCGGATCGAGTCCTCGACGCCCTGTCCGGGCGGGCAGTCCACGTCGCCCGGCGTGCAGTTGAGGGTGGAGTCCCACCGGTCGTCACCGGCGAAGACGTCGTCCACGTGGACCGCGAAGTAGTTCCGGGAAGCGCCGAGCCGGACGTTCTGCGTCATCCAGTCGACGATGCCCCGGGCGAGCAGCTTGAACTGCTCCTGGTACTGGTTGTACGCGAAGGTGACGACCAGCTCCCGGCGCCCGTCGTGGCGGTACTCGCCGACGAGGCTGCCGTTGCCCGACCTGCCGGGGATCGGAGCCTCGACATAGCTCGTGAAGTCCGCGCCCGCGGCCGGCTGGGAGAGGAAGGCGTAACTCTCGCCCACCGAGGGCGAGTTGTCCTCGAACGGCACGGTCCCGTTGAGGTAGCCGAACGGCCCGGCGGTGCGGCCCGCGGCGGTCACCTGGGCCTTGACGCCGTCCACCGAGCCGCTGTAGCCGCTGCCGGCGGCCGGCTGGAGGCCGACCTGGGGGCGCGCGTAGGTGTAGGCGTCGACCTGGGGTATCGCATATGTCTTCTCGTACGCGGAGAGCGCGGCCATTTCCGCGGAGCCGGTCGGGAAGGGGTTGTCGTTCGGCAGTACCACGGCCTGGAACTTGGCCCGGGGCGCGCCGTTCACGGTGTCGGCGAGAAACGCCTGGTCGATCACGGGGCGGCCGGACCGCGTCAGATCGACCTCGGTGTACGGAGTGCCCTCGCCGTCGAGCTCGGCGGTGATGGCGTCGGTGGCGGGCCCGCCGTCCGACACGACCAGGACCTTGAGGTCGACGCGCGGCGTGGGCGTCGCCGAGTACGCCGGCGCCGCCGGTAGGCCCATGGCGAGCAGAACCGTGCCTGCGGCCAGGCCGGTCAGATGTCTGCTGCGGTGCGTATTCCGCTTCACGCGGTGAAGTCCCCTCCCCTGGAGGTCCGTTCGGCTCCCCTGCCTGTGCGGACCCCGCCCACGGCGCAACGGCCGCGCCCCGATGAGGAGGGCCTGCCGTTCCGCTCTGACGCGTCACATAGTGCGGGTCTTCGAGGAGTTTTCGAGTGGCTACTGTGAAACATGACGAAAAAATGTGGCCGACGTGATGGGGCGCAGGCCGGTGCACGATCCGGTGGGAGCGATTCCGGTCCCTCGCGCCGGTGGGCGCCGGGCCCGGAAAATCGGAGCAGTCGGGCGGGGTAACCGCTTTCGGTGCAGGGGGCGCACGCGGGCGCAAACCATCAATGGTCCAGACAACCAGGCGTTCCGGGACGTATACGGTTTTCGGCCACACGAGCGAAACATCCGCTCGAATCCGCGCTGCCGACGTCCACTTCCGGACACACGAAACCGGCCGACCCGGGGGGATGGGCCGACCGGCGAACGTGGGCCGCGGATGCGGGCGGCCGGTCCGGTGCTAGTGGGCGGCTGCCGGGGCGGGAGTGGCGCAGTTGACCCGCAGCGTCGGGGAGTTGAAGGTGCCGTCCTGGTGGCTCTGGCTGTCGTTGAACTCGTAGTAGACGTACGAGTAGAACGCGATGTTGCCGTTGCAGCCGGAGTCCGCGGCCACCTGGACCGGGATGGTGACCGTGCGGCTGGTGCCGGGCGCCACGGGCACGGAGTAGTTCACCCCGAGCGTGGTCGTGCCGGTCCCGGTGCAGGTCACGCCGGTACCGGAACACGAGGCGAGCGAGTACTTGAGGTCGGGGCGCTGGGTGGTCGCCCAGGTCGGCTGCACCGACTGGTAGACGAACCACACGTCGGTGGTCTGGTTGTTGGTGAAGGTCATGCTCAGGTTGACCGTGCCGCCGGGCTTGGCCGTCGTCGCGTCCGCGCTGAAGCTCACGTCCGGGGTGGCGGCACTGGCGGACTGGCCCATGCCGAACAGGGCGAGGGAGGAGGCAAGGGCAGCGGCGAGGCCGAAACGCCTCAGGTGTGTGATTCGCATGAGGACGGAGAGTAGGAGGAAGACCACGCAACGTCCGCCGGATCCTCACAGTGCGGGGGCCCGCTGGCTCGAACCCGGCAGGCATGAACTGGCCGTGAAGGGACGCCGGTTGGCATCTTGACGCCACGCCGGTCGCAGCCCGGAGGGGGCGTGCCCTCCGGTCGCGGCCGAACGTCTGACCGATAATCGATGCTCCCCGGGGCGCGCAGCAATGGCGCATTCCGGCCCCGGACGCGGCACGGCCCCCTGCCCGGTGGGGGGAGGGGGCCGTGCGCCACGGGAGGGCCCTGGGGCCGGCGGGCTCAGTTCTGCGGCGGGGTCTGCTGCGCCTGCTGCTGTGCCGCCTCGACCGACTTGCGGACCTCGTCCATGTCCAGGCCGCGGGCCTGGCCGATGACGTCCTCCAGGGCCGCCTCGGGCAGCGCGCCGGGCTGGGCGAAGACCGCCACGTTGTCGCGGACGATCATGAGCGTCGGGATCGACCGGATGTCGAAGGCCTGCGCCAGCTCCTGCTGGGCCTCGGTGTCCACCTTCGCGAAGACGAGGTCGTCATGGCGCTCGGACGCGGCCTCGTACACCGGGGCGAACTGGCGGCACGGGCCGCACCACGACGCCCAGAAGTCGATCAGCACGAACCCGTTGTCGGACACGACCGAATCGAAGTTCTCTTTGGTCAGCTCGACAGTGGCCATCACTCACACCTCTTCCCGGCCCCGGGGGTGGGACCGTCTCGCACAACCGCGTGCGCCGACGCGGTATTCCATCCTTGGCGGGTGCCCCTGTGGCCACGGAGTACACCGGGCACCAGACTGTGCGTATGACGGAAGCCGAGGAATACGACGTGGTGGTGCTGGGTGCGGGACCGGTGGGCGAGAACGTCGCCGACCGGGTGCGGGCGGCCGGCCTGAGCTGTGCGGTGGTGGAGAGCGAGCTGGTCGGGGGCGAGTGCTCGTACTGGGCCTGCATGCCGAGCAAGGCCCTGCTGCGCCCGGTGGTCGCGCGGGCCGAGGCCCGCAGGGTGCCGGGACTGCGCCAGTCGGTGCAGGGCCCGCTGGACGTCCAGGCCGTCCTGGAGCACCGCGACGACTACACCTCCCACTGGAAGGACGACGGCCAGGTCGAATGGCTCGACGGCATCGGCGTCCACCTGTACCGCGGCCACGGGCGGCTCTACGGCACCCGCAAGGTCAGCGTCACCAGTCCCGAGGGCGAGCACCACGTCCTCACCGCCCGGCACGCCGTCGCCGTGTGCACCGGCAGCCGCGCCCAGCTCCCCGGCCTTCCGGGCCTGGCCGAGGTGAACCCCTGGTCCAGCCGCGAGGCCACCAGCGCGCAGCAGGCGCCGGGCCGGCTCGTGGTGGTCGGCGGGGGAGTGGTGGCCGTCGAGATGGCCACCGCCTGGCAGGCGCTCGGCTCCCAGGTCACCGTCCTGGTGCGCGGCGGGGGGCTGCTGCCGAAGATGGAACCGTTCGCCGGGGAACTGGTCGCGGACGCGCTGCGCGAGGCGGGCGCCGAGCTGCGCACCCACACCTCGGTCACGGACGTCGTACGCAATGTGTCGACCGGCGCGGTGACGGTCTCGGTGCGCGGGCCCGAGGGCGACGGGCGCCTGGAGGCCGACGAGATCCTCTTCGCCACCGGGCGCGCGCCGCGCACCGACGACATCGGCCTGGAGACCATCGGCCTCGACCCCGGCTCCTGGCTGCCCGTCGACGACTCCTGTCGCGTCGAGGGCAGCGACTGGCTGTACGCGGTCGGCGATGTGAACCACCGCGCGCTCCTGACCCACCAGGGCAAGTACCAGGCCAGGATCTCCGGCGCGGCCATCGCGGCCCGCGCCGCGGGGACCCCGGTCCTGGAGAGCGACCCCTGGGGCGCCCACGCGGCGACCGCCGACCACGCGGCCGTGCCCCAGGTCGTCTTCACCGACCCCGAGGCCGCGTCGGCCGGGCTCACCCTCGCCGAGGCGGAGGCCGCGGGCCACCGGGTGCGGGCGGTCGACTACGACATGAGCGGCGTCGCGGGCGCCGGGCTCTACGCCGACGGTTACACGGGCAGGGCCCGCATGGTCGTCGACGAGGACCGGGGCGTGGTGCTCGGTGTCACCTTCGTCGGGCCGGGCGTCGGCGAGCTGATCCACTCGGCGACGATCGCCATCGCGGGCGAGGTCCCGCTGGAGCGGCTGTGGCACGCCGTCCCCTCGTACCCGACGATCAGCGAGGTGTGGCTGCGCCTCCTGGAGACGTACCGGGGCTGAGCCGGGCGGCTACGCCGCGAACGCGTCGACGCCGGTCAGCTCCGCCGAGAGCGCCCAGAGACGGGCGGCCTGCTCGGGGTCGGTCGCGTGCGCGCGCACGCCGGCGGTGAGCGCGCTCGCGTCCAGCTCGCCGTCGGTGACCCCGTTCGCCCCGGCTGTCACGAGTTCCGCGATGTCGCAGTCCTCGCAGTAGACACCGCCGAGGTCCGCGAGCCGCGGGGAGGTCGCCGCCCAGACCTGGGTGGCGGCGCCCTGCTCGGGGGTCTTGAAGTCGAGCGACCAGTTGCCCTCGGCGTCGACCCAGCCCGCCGCGAGTCGTTCCTCTTCGGAGACGTGGCGCACCAGAGGGGTGTTGATCTCGCCGGGGTGCACCGCGAACGCGCGCACCCCCGCGTCCCGGCCGAGCCGGTCGAGGTGCACCGCGAACAGCACGTTGGCGGTCTTGGCCTGACCGTACGCCTGCCACTTCTCGTAGCCGAGGTGGAAGTGCGGGTCGTCCCAGCGGATGGCGGAGAGCTGGTGGCCCCGGGAGGAGACGGCCACGACCCGGGCGCCGCCCGCGGCGAGGGCCGGCCACAGCCGGTTGACCAGGGCGTGGTGCCCGAGGTGGTTGGTGGCGAACTGGGCCTCCCAGCCCGGCCCCACCCGGGTCTCGGGGCAGGCCATCACCCCTGCGCTGTTGACCAGGACGTCGATGGTGCGGCCGGAGGCGAGGAAGCGGTCGGCGAAGGCGCGCACGCTGTCGAGGTCGGCGAGGTCGAGCGTGTCGACCTCCGCGCCCGCGATGTCCGCCACCGCCGCCCGGGCGACGTCGAGCCGCCGGGAGGGGACGACGACGTGTGCGCCCGCACCGGCCAGCGCGCGGGTCGTCGCCAGGCCGATCCCGGAGTAGCCGCCGGTGACGACCGCGAGCTTTCCGGCGAGGTCGATCCCGGCGAGGACGTCCGCCGTCGTGCTGCGGGCCCCGAAGCCCGACCCGATGCTGTGCTGAGGGGTGTGCTGCTCGGAAGTGGTCATGCCGACGAAGCTACGAGTTGAAGTGCACTCTCAGTCAACTCGCCTAGTCCGTTTGCTGGTTGAACGCCGTCCGGGTGTCGTCGCCCGCCGGCCGGCGTTCCGGCTCGGGGCCGCCCATGCCGATCGCTCGGCCCCGAAGGCCGGACGTTCGCCGCGCCTCCCGGGCGGAGCGCGGCGATGGGCCGGAGCAGGAGGAGCATCGCCGGTGCGTAATACTCCCTGTATGACCTCACGTATTACGACGGCCGGGGCGGGAGACGGCGTCGACATCCGGCGCGCTACCGCCCGCGACGCCAGGCGGCTGACCCGTCTGGTGCGCGGCTCCCGCGCCTACGAGGGCCCGTACGCGCCGATGGTCGACGGATACCGGGTGGGACCCGACTACATCGAGACCCACGAGGTCCACGTGGCGGCCGGCCCGGACGGTCGGGTGCTCGGCTTCTACGCGCTGCTCCTGACCCCGCCCGAGCTGGATCTGCTGTTCGTCGCGAACGACGCCCAGGGGTACGGTGTCGGCCGGCTCCTGGTGGCCCATCTGAAGGAGCGGGCACGCGCCGCGGGCCTCGATCGGGTGCGCATCGTCTCGCACCCGCCCGCCGAGGGCTTCTACCTGGGGGTGGGCGCGCACCGGATCGGCGTCGTTCCGGCCCAGCCGCCGGCGGTGATGTGGGACCGGCCGGAGCTCGAACTCCGCCTGGGCGAAGGGGGTCATCCGGTTGCCCCCGGCCGATATGCCGTATAAGTCCTCTTGCGTTATGAATCGGCATGGCAGGCCATCCGCGACTGCCGCCGTGCCGGAGCAGGCCCTCCGCGCGATGGGGCCGCGGGGCTCCGAGACGGCCGAGAGAGGGCGACATGGCGCAGAGTGCGGGACAGCCGGGGGACAGTGGCGTGCGGGACGACCGGAGCGGACCGGGCGTGGCGCCTCCCAGCGGCGCGACAGCGGTCGGGCGGCGGCGCCGGCTGCCGTGGAAGGCCCGCAGTGATCTGACGGTGCATCAACTCAAACGGCGCAAGCTGGCCACCCGGGGCGCGCTCGCGGTGTGCCTGCTGTGTATCGGCACGGTCGGCTACTCGGTGGGCGAGGCGCTGACCTACCCCGGCGACGACAGCACGGCGGCCCGCCTCGCCGGGTGGGCCCGCGAGCACGAGCTGGGCGTGGTCGTGGACAAGCTGGAGAACCTGCACTACCAACTCGACCCCCCGCAGGTGGGCGGCTCCCTGCCGAGCGCGGCCCTGGCCCGGATGCGGGCGACGGCCCCGCCCGTACCGGTCCACCACCGGAACGTGCCGTTGCGCGCCCCGATGCGGCCGCTGGTCAGCCCGGGGCTGCCGGGCGAGGGGGTGTGGCGGGTGCTCGGTGCCGCACACGGTGACCCCGTGGTGCAGGGCACGTACGTGCGGCCCGACGCCGACCACACCTCGTATCAGGCGGCCATCGCATGGATCAGCGGCAGCAAGGCGCGCTTCGAACTGCACCCCGGGGTGCGTGAGCCCGGCGGCAGCTTCTCCGTCCCGCCCAACATTCCGGAGGGCAAGCGCACCGGCCTGCTCGCGACCTGGAACGGCGGCTTCAAGGTCACCGACGGCGGCTCGCGCGGCGGCTTCTACCTCGGTGGCGAGACGGCGGGGCAGCTGCGCGACGGCGCGGCGTCGGAGGTCTTCTACAAGGACGGGTCGATCAGAATCGGCCAGTGGGGGCGCGACATGCGCATGACGAGCGACGTGGTCGGCGTGCGCCAGTGCCTCGACCTGATGGTGGACGGCGGCAAGGTCGTGCCGGACATCGACGTCGACTCCAAGTGGGGCGCCACCGACCAGAGCCGCATGTTCGTCGAGCGCTCGGGCGTCGGGGTGACCGCGCAGGGCGACGTCGTCATGGTCGTCGGCCAGGCCCTCACCGCCCGCACCCTCGCCGAACTCATGCAACAGGCGGGCGCCGTACGCGCGATGCCGCTCGACATGAACCGCGCCTGGCCCTCCTTCATGAGCTACGACCCCACGAAGGACCCGGCCAACCCCGCGCCCACCAACATCCTCGACTTCGACAACCCGCCGGAGCGCTACTACAACCAGGCGACCAGGGACTTCGTGGCGGTGTACGCGAAGTGACCGGGGCGGCCCGACCCCTACTTGCATGAATGCGCAAGTAGCGGTTACGGTCGACGGGCCAGGACGGAGAGACCGGGAACCGGGCCGAGGGGGTGAGGACATGGAGCGAAGTCGCGAAAGCGCGGACCGGCATCGGACGCGCGCCCCCCTGTCCCCACACCCCCGCGGCCCCCGGTGACGCCCCTCGGCGTGCTGCGAGGCCGGCGCGTCCGGCCGCCCGCGGCCGGGTGAGAGGAGCTCCCATGTCCACCCTCACCACCTTCGACTTCGCCCTGCGGCTCGCCGTCGGCGTCGGCTGCGGCGCCCTGATCGGCATCGAGCGCCAGTGGCGGGCCCGCACCGCGGGGCTGCGCACCAACGCCCTCGTCGCCGCCGGGGCCACCCTCTTCGTGCTGTACAGCGAGGCGGTCGGCGACGAGACCAGCCCCACCCGGGTCGCCTCCTACGTCGTCTCCGGCATCGGATTCCTCGGCGGCGGGGTCATCCTGCGCGACGGCGCCTCCGTGCACGGCCTCAACACCGCGGCCACACTGTGGTGTTCGGCCGCGCTCGGGGTCCTCGCGGCCTCCGGCCGGCTCGACCTCGCGCTCATCGGCACCGCCGCCGTCCTGGCCGTCCATCTGCTGCTGCGCCCCGCGGGGCGGCTGCTCGACCGGGCGCCCGCGCCCCGGTGCGGCCCCGAGACCTCCGAGGTGGAGGACGTACGGGACGAGGCGCGGGCAGGCGCCGGATGCGAGCGGCCGGCCGTGGACCGGCCGTCCGTCAGGTTGCCGGCACGCCGACCTGGGACCAGGCCTTGAGCACCGCCTGGATCTCGTCACCGTCGCCGTAGAGGCTGCGCGCGGTCGCCGCGGTGAGCCGTGCGAAGTCGGCGAACTGGGCGTCCTTGCCGAGTTCGCCGCCGGTGAGGGTGGCGTACCAGATCTTCCCCGCCCGCTCCCAGGCGTTGCCGCCGAGCGCGGTGGCCAGCAGGTAGAAGGCGTGGTTGGGGATGCCCGAGTTGATGTGCACCCCGCCGTTGTCGCGGCTCGTGCGGACGTAGTCCTTCATGGCGCCCGGCTGCGGGTCCTTGCCGAGCTGCGGGTCGTCGTACGCCGTGCCGGGGGCCTTCATTGAGCGCAGCGCCTCACCGTGGACGCCGGGGCCGAGCAGCCCCGCGCCGATGAGCCAGTCGGCCCGGTCCGCGCTCTGGCCGAGGGCGTACTGCTTGATGAGCGTGCCGAACACGTCGGACACCGACTCGTTGAGCGCACCCGACTGGCCGAAGTAGTCGAGGTTCGCCGTGTACTGCGTGACGCCGTGGGTCAGTTCGTGGCCGATGACGTCGACCGGCAGCGTGAAGTCGAGGAACAGCTCCCCGTCCCCGTCGCCGAACACCATCTGCTCGCCGTTCCAGAAGGCGTTGTCGTACTTCTCGCCGTAGTGCACGCTCGCGATCAGCGGCAGCCCGGAGTCGTCGATGGAGTGGCGTCCGTACGCCTTGAGATACAACTCGAACGTGGCACCCAGGCCGGCGTGGGCGCGGTTGACGGTGGCGTCCGCCGAGGGCTGGTCGGCCTCGGCGTGCACCTTGGCGCCGGGCAGCGTCTCCTGGTGCCCGGCGTCGTAGATGGTGCGGTCCGGCTTGTCGGACGGGGTGCCGGCGGGGGCGGCGGCGCCGCGGACCGTGGTGATCCGGCGCTGGGTGCGCAGCTGGGCGTCGTGCTCCAGGGTGCGGCGTGCGGGCCCGTATACGGCGGGGTCCTCGTGCTGGGCGAGCCGGTCGAGGATGTGAGGGGGTACGACGGAGCAGAAAACGGCGGGATTGTTCATGCGCAGCAATGTGGCACAGCGTGATGGAACTGTCACCGCGCGCAGTCGAGTTGGCTGGAATGTGACGTCCGGCGGGCGCCCCTGGTCGATCAGGGGCGCCCGTGCTGGCGGTCTCCGGCGGGTGGGAGTGCGCGTGCGAAGCCGGGGCTCACGCTCCGGCGCGCAAGGGGGCGGGGCCGGACACGGGGAGATCGCCCGCCATCGCGGCCGCCAATCGCAGATGCGGCGCCGCCTCGGCGGGGCGGCCCTGGCGCTCCAGGGTGCGGCCCAGCATCAGCGTGGCGTACTGCTCGACCGGGTCGCGTACGAGGACGGCACGCAGCTCGGCCTCGGCCTTCCCCAGCTGGGCGGAGTGGTAGTAGGCCCGGGCCAGGAGCAGGCGGGGAGCCACCTGCTCGGGCACCTCGGCGACCAGGCCGGTCAGGATGGCCGCGGCGGTGACGTACTCCTTGGCCTCGAAGAACATCAGGGCCCGGCTCCAGCGGTCGGCCGCAGTGCCGAACTCGTAGTAGCTGTCGGTGACTTCGTCGCGTGCGGTGGTCATGGGTGCGTCCTGTTCCGCGGGCTCCGGGGTGGATCCTCGCGCCTCGCTCAACACGAGAGTGTTGTTGAACATTCCACCACCACGTGCGGGCCGCACCGAGGGGTCGGCTCGCTCAGCGCGCGGCGGCCCTGTGCCGCCTGGCCAGCACGGCGACCAGGGCCGCGATCGGGACGATCAGCGCCAGTGTGACCGGGCCGGTGCCCCAGCCGAGGCCCGCCCTGCCGGCGGGCACGCCCATCCAGTCGGCGAAGGAGGCGCCGAGCGGCCGGGTGAGGACGTACGCCCACCAGAACGCGGCCACCGCGTTGAGCCCGAGGTAGCGGCCGGCCAGTGCGGGCACGGCGATCAGGGCGGCGAAGAGGAAGCCCGACGCGAGGTACCCGAGGTGCAGCGTGCCTGCCGTGAGGTCTCCGACCGCGGTGCCGAGGGCGAAGGTGGCGAGCACGGTGGCCCAGTAGAAGGTCTCCCGGCGGCGGGTGCGGATGCTGTGGATCGACAGCGTCCCCTCGCTCAGGTGCCAGGCGATGAACACCGCGCCGAGCGCCACGGTGAAGGCCACCGTCGAGACCGTGTACGGGATGCCCGCGACCACATGCACGACATCGGCGGCCATGGTGCCGAACACGCTGACCATGACGATCGCCGACCAGTACGTCCACGGCCGGTACCGGTCGCCGCGGAACTGCGCCACGAGTGCGACGACCAGGCCGCCGAGACCGAGGGCGCCGGCGGGGATCGGGCCGAGGGTGCGGCCCAAGTAGTCCGAGGCCGTCTCGCCCATGCCGGTGGTGAGCACCTTGACGATCCAGAACAGCGCGGTGACCTCGGGCACCTTGCTCAGGGCGGACTCGACCGGCCGGCCCGCCCGGCGGGCGCGTCCCTCCGGTAGCGGCCTCGTCATCGCCTCGCTGCTGGGCTGCCCCATGGTCGTCCCGCCCTCCCGGCGCGTCGCGCCCGAGCCTCAACCGCCGTGATTCCGGGCATGGTTGGGCCCACTGTGTCCGGCCGGGCGGTGATCGCGGCCCGGCGAATGTCTACGCGACTGTAGACGATGAAGTTGTGGGAAATGGCGGGAGGGGGTGTTCGCGCGGGGGCTCGTGCGGCGGGGGATCGTCGAGGCGCACAGCCCGCGCACAGGGCTTTGACCTGCGATGACCCTCACATGAAAGTCCCTTGACTACATGCGTGTAGACGATCCTGTGCTTTCGTGACTAAGGTATGCCTTCGCTAACTGAGGCGAGGACGCCTTCGCGGGCTGGGGAGAACGGCATGTGGGACGACGCGTTTCCAAGCTTCTTGATCGGACTGAGGGAGGGACTCGAAGGGGGGCTGATCGTCTCGATCCTGATCGCGACGCTCGTCCGCGCCGAGGCCAAGTCCCGCCTGCCGCAAGTGTGGACGGGTGTGCTCGCGGCGGTCGCCCTCGCGATGAGCTTCGGTGCGGTGCTCACGTTCTCGGCCGCGAACATGCCGACGACGGCCCAGGAGGCGTTCGGCGGCACGCTCAGCGTGATCGCGGTCGCGTTCGTCACGGCGATGGTGTTCTGGATGCGCCGCTCGGCCCGCACGCTCGCCGGCGAGATCAAGGAGAAGGTCACCGGGGCGCTGGCCATGGGCGCGGGCATGCTCGTCGTGACCTCGTTCCTCGCGGTGGGCCGCGAGGGCCTGGAGACGGCCCTGTTCCTGTGGACCACGGCCCAGGCGGCCGGCGAGTCGGCGGGTCCGATGATCGGCGCCGGGATCGGCATCGCCATCGCGACGGGGCTCTGCTGGGGCCTGTACCGCCGGGTCCTGAAGATCAACCTCACGAAGTTCTTCACCGCCACGGGCGCGGTCCTGATCGTGATCGCCGCGGGCGTCCTCGGCTACGGCCTGCGGGACCTCCAGGAGGGCGGGGTGCTGCCCGGCAGGTCCGCGTACGCCTTCGACCTGAGCCAGAGCATCGACCCGTCCGCCTGGTACAGCACCCTGGTGCAGGGCGTGCTCAACCTGACGCCGACGATGACCTGGCTCCAGGTCGTCGCCTATCTGGGGTACCTCGGTGTGGTGATGGCGCTGTTCGTGCGCGGCGTACGGGGCGTGCGGGCCGTGACGGCGAAGCCCGCCAAGGCTGTTGCGGCGACCGGTGCGGCCGCCGGTGCGACGGCCGAGCCTGGTGCTGGTGCTGGTGCTGGTGCTGGTGCTGGTGCTGGTGCTGGTGCCGGTGCCGGGGTGCCCGGGCCGCCGGGGGCGCGGGCTCGGCGCCGGCCCGCCTGGGTGGTGCCGGCCGCTGTGGTCGCGGTACCGGCCGTCGTCGCGGGCGCGGTCGTGGCCCTGAGCGGGTCCAAGCCGGCCGGTGCGGGGACCGTCGCCGTCTCCGAGCGGGACTGCGGCAAGGGGTTCACCGCGCCCAAGCCGGGGCGCCGGACCTTCCAGATGCACAACACCGGGGACAAGGCATCCGAGGTCTATCTCATCGACCCGGCGACCAGCGCGGTGTACGGCGAGATCGAGGGCCTGGCGCCCGGGACCACACGCGACCTCGTCGCCACCGTCGCGGGCGGCTCCTATGCCTGGCGCTGCGTGCCCACTGGCGGAAAGGCCGTCACCTCGGCGGCCGTACGCGTCAGCGGCGGCGGCGCGGCCAAGCCGGTCGTGCCGGTCGCGGCGGCCGATCTGGCCGCGCCGCTCACTGCGTACAAGCAGTACGTGAACCAGGGCCTGAGCACCCTCGTGGCGCAGACGAGGCGGCTGAGCGACGACATGGCCGGCGGCGACCTGAACGCCGCCCGCACGGACTGGCTCGCCGCACACCGTACGTACGCCTCGCTCGGCGCCGCCTACGGCACGTTCCAGGACTTCGACAAGAAGATCGACGGACGGACCGCGGGACGCCCCGACGGGGTGCGCGACAAGGACTTCACCGGCTTCCATCGCGTCGAGTACGGCCTGTGGCACGGCCAGGCGGCGAGCGACCTCAAGGCGCCGGCCGCTCAGCTCGCGACGGATGTGACGGACCTTCAGAAAGCCTTCCCGACACAGGACTTCGACCCCGCAGATCTTCCCCTGCGCACGCACGAGATCTTGGAGAACACCCTCCAGTTCGAGCTGACCGGCGAAGCCGATCAGGGCAGCGGCACCACCCTCGCGACCGCCGACGCCAACCTGGCCGGGACACGTGAACTCCTCGGCGCCCTGCGCCCGTTGCTGGTGGCACGCGACGCGCGGTTGCTCCCTGCGGTGGACGGCGACATCGCGCGGGTACAGGGACTGCTCGACTCCGCGCACCACGGCGGGAGTTGGACGCCGGTCGACCAGCTGGACGCGATGGCGCGGGCTCGACTGAACGGCGCGACGGGCCAGCTCCTTGAGGACCTGGCTCCGGTGCCGGACCTCCTGGAGATCCGCAAGTCCGCCTGATGACCACCCCGCACTGGCCCGCCGGGGCCCGGGCGACCGGCCGGCCGTCACACACCGACCCCCGCACCTCCCGAAGGGAACCCCGTCATGTCCGCCGAATCCCCTGCCCCGCAAGGCGGTTGCCCCGCCGGCCGGCGCTCCTTCGTCAAGACGGCCCTGGGCGCGGGCGCGGCCGGCGCCGCCCTGGCCGGCGGAGGGTTCGCGCTCGGCCAGGCGGGCGCCGGGCAGGCGCACGCGGCCGCCGCCGGCGACTCCGGCGCGGTGCCCTTCCACGGTGCCCACCAGGCGGGCATCCTCACCGCGCAGCCCGCGGCCGCGACCTTCGCCGCGCTCGACGTCGTCGCCGACAGCCGCGAGGGGCTCGCCGAGCTGCTGCGGACCATCACCGAACGAGCCCGTTTCCTCACGGCGGGCGGCGCGCCGGCCGACCTCGGCGTCGGAGCCCCGCCGTCCGACAACGGCATCCTCGGCCCGGTGGTCCCCGCCGGCGAACTGACCGTCACGGTGGGCGTCGGCGCCTCCCTCTTCGACGACCGGTACGGGCTCGCCAAGGCCAAGCCGGTACGCCTCACACCGATGCGGACCTTCCCCAACGACAACCTGAACCCCGCCGAATGCCACGGCGACCTCTCGCTCCAGATCTGCGGAGCCCGCCAGGACGTGGTGCTGCACGCGCTGCGCGACATCGCCCGGCACACCCGCGGAGCGATGCAGATCAAGTGGCGCATCGACGGCTTCCAGAACGCGCCGCGCCCCACGGGTGCCCAGCGCAACCTGCTCGGCTTCAAGGACGGCATCGTCAACCCGGACGTGACGTCCACGCGCGAGACCGACCGACTGATCTGGGTCGGCAACGCGCTGGGCGAGCCGTCCTGGGCGGTCGGCGGCAGCTACCAGGTGATCCGCGTCATCCGCATGCTGGTCGAATTCTGGGACCGGGTCTCGCTCACCGAGCAGGAGAAGATGTTCGGCCGCCGCAAGGACACGGGTGCGCCCCTGGACGGCGCGGTCGAGACCGACGCGCCCCAGTACACCAAGGACCCCCAGGGCAACGCGATCCCGCTTGACGCCCACATCCGTCTGGCGAACCCCAGGACCGCCGCGACCGACAACTCCCGCATCCTGCGCCGGGGTTACAACTACGACCGGGGCATCGACAGCGTCGGGAACCTCGACATGGGCCTGGTCTTCTGCTGCTACCAGCAGGACGTGAAGCGCCAGTTCGAGGCGACCCAGGAACGCCTCGTCGACGAGCCGCTCGTCGACTACATATCCCCGACGGGCGGCGGCTACTTCTTCGCCCTCCCCGGCGCGAAGGACACCTCCGACTGGCTGGGGCGGGGGCTGTTGGGGATGTGAGGGGCGGGGCCGGCGGGGCCCGGGGCCACTCCAGATCACTCCGGCGGTGCTCGGCGCCGGGCCGGTCGCCGGTCGCGCCCGGGCTCCCCGGGCGCCCGGACGGCCCCGCGACAGCGTGTCCCACCTGCGGCGACGACCGATGTGGCGGGACGCTTCCGTCGAACGCGGCGCGCCGGGCCCGCGAGGGAATAGGTTGGCCGCATGAGCAATCTCGATCGCCAGCCCGCGCTCTCCGTCTGCGGCGGACGCGGCTTCGTCGTGGCCGAGCCGGTCCGCGAGCTCCTCTCGCCCCGCACCGTGCAGCTCGGCGAGTCCACCCAAGTACGCCGGCTGCTGCCGAACCTGGGCCGCCGGATGGTCGGCGCCTGGGCCTTCGTCGACCACTACGGACCCGACGACATCGCCGACGAACCCGGCATGCAGGTGGCTCCGCACCCGCACATGGGCCTCCAGACCGTGAGTTGGCTGCACGAGGGCGAGGTGCTGCACCGGGACAGCCTGGGCAGCCTCCAGACCGTACGCCCCCGGGAACTGGGTCTGATGACCTCCGGCCGGGCCATCAGCCACTCGGAGGAAACCCCCAAGTCGCACAGCCGGTTCCTGCACGGAGCCCAACTGTGGGTCGCCCTGCCCGACGCCCACCGCAACGTCGAGCCGCACTTCCAGCACCACGCCGAGCTTCCGCACGTCACCGCGTCGGGCTTCGACGCCACGGTCATCCTCGGCGAGCTCGACGGCGCCGTGTCACCGGGGAGCACCTACACGCCCATCGTCGGCGCCGACGTGAACCTGACGGCGGGCGCCGAGCCCCGCCTCCCCCTGAACCCCGACTTCGAGTACGCGGTCCTGTCCATGTCGGGCGAGGCCCAGGTGGACGAGGTCCCCCTGCTTCCGGGCTCGATGCTCTACTTGGGCTGCGGCCGCACCGAACTCCCCCTCCGAGCCACCTCCGACGCCGCCCTGATGCTGCTCGGCGGCGAGCCGTTCGAGGAGGAGATCGTCATGTGGTGGAACTTCATCGGCCGCTCCAACGACGACATCGCACAGGCCCGTTCGGACTGGATGAACGGCGATCGTTTCGGTGAGGTGAAGGGCTACGACGGCCCTCCGATCCCTGCCCCGGAACTCCCGGGAGTGCCCCTAAAACCACGGGGTCGGGTGCGCTGATCCGGCCTCATGCCCCGATCGGGATCGGGTCGGCCGACGTTTCGCCGTCGGCGAATCGGCTGAGGGCAGAGCGACACGCCCTGCCGCGGTCCGGCGCTGCCGCCGATACTGGTCGGCATGAGCAGCCGACCCGTACCCAGCGCTCCCGTCCCCGTACGTCCCCTCCGTCTGGTGAAGCCCGACGAGGTCCCGCCCGCCAGGGAACCGCTCTGGCGCGATCTCGTCGGGGGTGTGCTGCGGCGGGAGCGGCAGGCGCAAGGGCGGACCTTGAAGGAGGTCGCGGACGATGCGCGGATCTCGATGCCGTATCTGTCGGAGGTCGAGCGCGGCCGCAAGGAAGCCTCCTCCGAGGTCCTTGCGGCCGCGGCGAACGCGCTGGGTCTGGGGCTCGGTGACCTGATCCTCCGTGTGCACAGCGACCTGTCGTCGACGCGCCGTCCGGCGGCGCCCGCCGGCGGCGCTCTCTGCCTCGCCGCCTGACCGGAACGCTCTGTTCAGGACGGTACGAGCACGCGCTTCCTGATCACTTCGTCGGCGAGCCCGTACTCCACCGCCTCCTGAGCCGTGAAGATCTTGTCGCGGTCCATGTCGGCGCGGAGTCGGGCCCCCTCGTGTCCGGTGTGGCGGGCGAGTACCTCCTCCACCTGGGCGCGGATCCGTTGCATCTCCCTGGCCTGGACCGCCAGGTCGGCGGCGGTGCCTTGGCGGCCGCCGCTGGCGGGCTGGCCGAGCAGCACCCGGGAGTGTTCGAGTACGAAGCGGCGCCCGGGGTCACCGCCGGACAGGAGGACCGCGGCGGTGGAGGCGGCCTGGCCGATGCAGTAGGTGGCGATGGGGGAGGAGATGAAGCTCATGGTGTCGTAGATCGCCATCAGCGAAGTGACGGATCCCCCAGGGGAGTTGATGTAGAGGGCGATCTCGCTCTCGGGGGTCGCGGACTCCAGGTGGAGGAGCTGGGCCGTGATGACGTTGGCGACGCCGTCGTCGATCTCCGTACCGAGAAAGATGATGCGTTCGGACAGCAGCGCGCTGTAGATGTCGGCGACGCGTTCGCCGTTCGGGGTGCGCTCGATGACGTTGGGGATCGTGTACTGGCTCATGGGATGCCTCCTTCGGGTGTGGTCAGCGGATGCCGAGGCCCGTGCGGGCCCGGGACGCGGCTGGACGGACGGAGTCGAGGGAGGTCAGGACCTGGTCCACCATCCCGTACTCCAGGGCCTGTTCGGCGGTGAACCAGCGGTCGCGGTCGCCGTCCCGAGCCACCGTCTCCGGTGACTGCCCGGTGTGCTCGGCGATGAGCTTCTCCATGGTCCGCTTGGTGAACTCCAGGCTCTCCGCCTGGATCGCGATGTCGGCGGCGACGCCGCCGATGCCACCCGAGGGCTGATGCATCATGATCCGCGAGTTGGGCAGCGCGTACCGCTTGCCCTTGGTGCCCACGGTCAGCAGGAACTGCCCCATGCTTGCGGCGAACCCCATGGCCAGGGTCGCCACGTCGTTGGGGATCAGCTGCATGGTGTCGTGGATGGCCAGACCTGCCGTGACCGATCCGCCGGGGGAGTTGATGTAGAGCGCGATGTCGGTGCGGGGGTCCTCCGCCGAGAGCAGCAGGAGCTGGGCGCAAATGCGGTTGGCGGAGACGTCGTCGACCTGGGTTCCCAGGAGGACGATCCGCTGGTCCAGGAGCTGGGCGGCCAGATGGTCGTCGTAGCGGGTGATGGGGGTGTCGCCTTCTTCGGCGGTGAAGCGGGAACTCATCGGGCGGCCTCCTCGGGCTGCGTGACGAAGGGCGGGCGTTTCCCTCAGCCTGCGCCGCGGGGGCGGGTGGTGGAACCGGTCTCTGCCCCGGGCAGATCGGCCCCTGGCAGAGCGACGGTGGCGCGATCTCGCGACAGGGTGCGGTGCCGAGTGAGCAGGCCGAACACTTCGCTGCTCCACCGGTGACGTGCTGCCGCTTCAGGCCCAGGCTCCGCCTCCCGCACATCGAGCACGCTGGGAGAGTGCCCCTTGTCGTCCTCACCGGGGGATCGTCGACCGGGGGATCGTCGGGGTCTGGGGACTGATGCCGTCCGGGGGTGTGCGGGACCGCCGACTACGTATTCTGATGTCTGCTTTCGCTCGAAGGCGTACGGGCGTACAGGTGTTCACCACGGGGACGGGGGAGCGGGCAGATGGGGTGGATGGTCAAGGGGTCGGGCGCGGTCACCCTCGGCGTTGCCGCGGCGGTGCTGGCTTCACTGTCGGGATGCAGCCGTTCAGGTGCTGCGCCGACGGCCGGGGCAACGCCATCGGCGGCTCCGCCGGGCATGTCTGTGGCGACGGCGCAACCCACTCGCACGCCTGGCGCGGTCGTGACAGCGACGCCGTCGGCGGTGTCCGCGGCAGTGGTCTACGGCTGCGACGAGCAGCCGGTCTCTTCGCCCGCAACCTTCACCCTCGCCTGCGGTGATGGGAAGGTGAGCCTCGGAAACCTGGTCTGGTCGAACTGGGGTCAACCGACAGCGAGTGCAACGGGGAAGTACTTGGCCGTCAGCTGCGTACCCAATTGCGCAAGTGGTACCGAGGTCCCCTATACGGCGACGGTGACTGTCGGCGGCTTGAGCAACGGCAGCTACACCGTGATGCACATCAGTGCCCCACAAGCTCCCAGCCCCACCTCCGCATACCGGCTCGACGCCAGGGGCCCGGTCGAGGCGCACTGACGGGCTCACCCGGCCGGCCTCACCGGGAACACGGCGGCCGGTACGCCAAGCGGGGCAGATATCGGCTCCACTGCTGGCGGGTCAAGGCCCCCGCGCTCGTCGCACAGATGCGCTGGGTCGCGTAGTTGACGTCCAGGTCCCACAGACGCAGGGTGCCGAGCGCGCTGCTGGCGAGGGTGTGTCCGTCCCGGTTGAACGTCACCGCGGGGGAGTCGTCCTTGCCGCCACCGACGAGCGGCTGGCCCCACGGACTGGGGGATCGAACATCGGCGACGTTCCATATCTGCACCAGACCGTCACCGCCGCCCGCGGCCAAGGTGCGCCCGTCGGGGCTGAACACCAATGAGCTGAGGGAACCCCTCATCTTCACGGAGGCCCGGCCGGCGAGGGTCGGAGCGCTGATGTCGGTCACGTTCCACAGCTGGAGCGAGCCGTCTGCCGCGCCGACAGCGAGGGCCCGCCCATCGAGGCTGATCGCCATCGCGGTGGTGTCGGCGGGTGGCCCGGCAACTGGCTGTCCTGGCCTGGTCGCAAAGCTCGGATCGGTGAGATTCCACCACGAGATGGCATGGTTGCCACCGGCGGCGAGCAGCGTGTGCCCGTCCGGGGTGAACGCCACCTTGGTGTCGGGGCCGAAACCAGTCAGGGGCTGCCCCACCAGGGAGGGATCGCGCGGGTCTGTGAGGTTCAGTAGACCGATCGTCCCGTTCTCGTTGCCAACGGCCAAGGTCCGCCCATCGGGGCTGAAGGTCAGCGAATCCACCGATTCGCTGGAGGCGGCCTGCGGTTGACTCAGCGCCAGCGGATGGCGCGGGTCGGCCACGTTCACCAGCCACAGTCCACCGCGGCCGCCCGTGGTGGCGCCAATGGCGAGGATGTGGCCGTCGGGGCTGAACGCCGTGGTGTTGGCGGCGGCACCGGGGTCGATGCGCACCCTGCCCAGGACGCTCGGATCAGCGCCGGTCATATCCCACAAGTCGATCGTGCTGTTGCCGCCGCCGGCAGCGAGAACATGCCCGTCCGGACTGAACACGGCTTCATTACCGGAGGCGGCCGTCGACATCCGCGGCAGGTGCCACAAGGCAACGGCACCGGAGTTGGAGGCCGCGGCGAGCAGGCGGCCGTCGGGGCTGAACGCCACGGCCCCGTCCGCCCGGGTGCCTCCGGCCAGAGGCTGGCCCACAGGGGAGGGGCCATCCGGCTCGGTCACGTTCCACATCGTGATGGAGCCGTCGTCGTGGGTGACGGCCAGGGTGTGTCCGTCGGCGCTGAAACCCAGTGAGTCGGTCGGGCGATCCACCAACGGCTTGCCGAAGAGCTTCGGTCCGGAGGGCGCCAGCGTGCTCATGTCCCACAGACGGATGGCGCCGTCGTCAAGACCCCCGGTGGCGAGGGTATGTCCGTCGGGGCTGAACGCCAGCGCGTCTGCTGCCGTGCCGAACGCCGAGACGGGACGGCTGGGCAGTGAGGGACGGCCCGGGTCGCCGAGACTCCACACCCGGACACTGCGGTCGTCCCGCCCTTCGGCCAGGGCGCGTCCGTCGGGGCTGAACGCCACTGTCAGCACCGAGCCATGGGGCTGAGCCGGCAGCGAGCCCAGAGGAGTCGGATGGTCCGGGTTGCTCAGGTTCCACAAGCCGATGGCTCCGGCCTGGTTGTCGCGGCTCGTACCGCCCACGGCCAGGGTTCGGCTGTCCGGGCTGAACGCCAGCGTGTTGACGAGGTTGTCGGTCAGCGTCAGCGCGGGGCCAAGGGATGTCGCGTGATGCGGGTCGGCGATGTTCCACAGGCTGACCGTGCCATTGGTGCTTCCGGCAGCCAGGGTTTTTCCGTCGGGGCTGACCTTCACCGACTTGACCGTGGTGGCACGTCCGGTCAGTGGCGGGCCCACGGCGGCGGGCCGCATCGGGTCGGCCATGTCCCACAACTGGACGGTGCCGTCCCCGCTGCCCGTGACGAGGAGGTGACCGGTCGGGCTGAAGGCGATCGAATCGAGGGGAGTGCTGGACACCGACAAGCGGCTGGCGATCGGGACGTTCTCCAGTCCCACGAGCCTTGATGCATTGTCCTGACTGGGAGTCAATCGATAGGCCTCCAAGGTGAGTTGAGCACTCAGAGCCGGATCGGTCGACGCCGTTTGTCCGGCTTCGGCGATGATCTGGTCATTCAAAGCGGCTGCGGCACCGGCCCGCAGATCGGCGCCCTGCCGGAACGCGAACACCGCGATCCCCGAGGCGATGAGAGCCAGGGCGACGATTCCGGCGACCGCTGTCCGGCGCAGCGTGCTGCCCCGCCGCTCCTGACGCCGGGCGGAGCCCAGAAATGCCTCAGCGGTGGTACTCACGTGGCCGGGACGTTTCGATGCCCAGCCGGCCGCCGCCTCCAGGCGACTCCCCCGATAGAGCCGTGAGGGTTCCCGCCCGGCCCGGTCCCACTCGCCGGCGGCGTCTTCGAGGTCTTGGCGGATCAGATGCTCCGCCCGGTCCTTCTCGATCCAGTCGTGCAGGCGCGGCCACGCGTGCAACATCGCCTCGTGCGTGATGGCCACGGTGTCACGCTCCTGCGTCAGCAGCCGTACCTGGGTGAACTCGTCGATGACCAGCCGCTCGACATCCGAACCCTCGGCAGACCGCATCAGGTCGACGCGTGGCACGTGCCGCCTGGTGTCCTCGGCACCCACGCCCAGTTTCACCATGCGCAGGAAGAGGCTCTCGGCAGCCTGCTGGGCGGGCGGGGCAAGCCGCGCGAAAGCCTGCTCGGCGGTGGTCGCCACCGCGTGCTCTATCCCCCCTGTGGTCCGATACCCGTCCAGGGTCAAGAGCCGCCCGTGCCGCTGCTGCCAGGTGGAGCGCAGGGCATGTGCCAGGAGCGGAAGCCGGCCCGCCCCGTAGTCGGCCGCCGGGTGTGCCGGCCTGGCGGAGCTTCCGATGACCTCCCGCAGCAGAGTGTCGACCAGGCCGGACTCGACCTCCAACCCGGCCGCCCTGGCCGGGTTCACGATCGCCGCGCGGAGGTCGTCCGGCGGCATCGAGCCGATGAAGACCTGGCTGTCCTGGAGCGCGGTCCGCAGCCAGAGGTGGTCCGCGCACCTCGCGTAGAAGTCGGCTCGCAGCCCCAGGACGACCAGGCCGGCCGGCTCCTGCCCGGCACCGGGATCTGTCAGCCACGCCAGCTCGTTGAGAAAGGCCCGCCTCTGCTCCTCGTCATCGCACTGGGTGAAGAGCTCCTCGACCTGGTCCACCACGACGACCACGCGTGAGCCGACGGCGGCGAATTCGTCTCGAAGAGCCTGGCGGAGCCTCGCCATGCACGCGTCCCGGCCCGTCTTGCAGCGCTCCGCCATCTCAGATGGGCTCAGGCCGATCAGTGGTGCCATCCGGGAGATCAAGGAGTGCAGCGGTTGAGGGCCGGGGGTGAAGACGATCCGCGGCCACTGCCGAGACCCTGTGGCGGGCAGGGCGCCGTCCTTGATGGCAGCCACCACTCCGGCCTGCAAGAGCGATGACTTGCCCGCGCCGGACGGTGCGACGACAACCAGTGGATTGCGCGTGCGCAGGTTGTCGGCCAAGCGCCCGATCAACGTGGCCACCAGCCGGTCCCGGCCGAAGAACCAAGCCGCCTGGTCGGGTCCGAATGCTGCCAGGCCGGGGTAGGGGCACTCCTCGGCGCCGTCCGAGGCAGCGCCGGTGGAGACACGGCGTACACCGTGCCCGAAGTGCACATGGACGTCCCGGCCCCCGATGACCTGGTCCCCGAGCGCCTGAAAGATCCGCGCCTGTCCCGACGCCTCGGCATGCTGAGACGACGACGACCCCGACGACGTCGGCCGCTCTTCGGCCGGCTCCGGCTCGCCCGACGCGCTCATTTCTCTGTGATGTGCTGGTCCCGCCCCGCCTGGTCCCGCACGTCGGTTGCGCGGAGTATCGCGATCGTGATTGCGCCTGCTGCCGCGAGGTCCGCGAGTTCGGTCTTCATGGTCCCCCTCCGAAGCCTGTGCGGTACGGCGGCCATGCTAGAGCGTGGCGAGCTGTCATACCGGTCAGACCGATGTCGGTCGGTCGGTTACTCGGTCAGGCAGGCCCGGGCCGGGCCCGCTCGCCCACGGCCGGGCCGCAACGGTGCTGTCGGCGGTCGAAGACAGCGCGGGCCAGGGGCTGTTCGCTGGGCTGCTCGGCGGCGGCCGCGAGTGCCGGCAGATGGCTTCGTCCAGGCCGGAGCCGTTCACAGGGCGGATGGCGGGGTGCCCTCCGTGAGCGTGCCGGTCTTGTCGAGTGCGACCCCGTCGACCTGCCCGAGACCTTCCATGACGACGGCGGACTTCACCAGGACGCCGCGGCGTCCGGCGTTGGCGTGGCCGACAGCGGTCTTCAGGCGGGAGTCTCCGCGGTGGCCGTCAGGACCGCGCGGCCGAGGATGTGGCCGGCCATGGTGAAGCCGAGGGCGGCCGGGGTGGCGTCGGCGGGGACGCCGATGGTGTCGACGTCGAGGGCGTGCACCACGGTGAAGTAGCGGTGCGGGCCGTGTCCGGCCGGCGGTGCGGCGCCGATGAAGCGGGCCGCGCGGGCGTCATTGGGCAACTGGAAGGCGCCCGCGGGCAGCCCCGAACCGGTGTCGTCCCCGGCGCCTTCGGGCAACTCGGTGACGGTGGCGGGGATGTCGGCGACCGCCCAGTGCCAGAACCCGGACCCGGTGGGGGCGTCGGGGTCGTAGACCGTCACCGCGTAACTCCTGGTGCCGTCCGGGGCGCCGCTCCAAGAGAGCTGCGGGGAGACGTCCTTCCCGCCGGGAATGCCGGAGAGGCCGGAGTACTGCTCTGCCGACCAGGCGGCGCCGTCGGTGACGGTGGTGCTGTCAACGGTGAAAGAGGCCGCCTCGGGGAGGCGGGCAAAGGGGTCGTTGGAACTCATGGTGTGGTCCCTCTCGGACGTGCTGTGCGGTGGACGTGACGCGGCGGACAGAGGTCTCGCCCTGGCGGCGCCAGGAGGTGGTGCGGTCGGGCTGCCGCCCATCATTGGGATCGACCATAACACCGATAATCGATTATCTCCGGGATCGTCTATTGTGTAGGCATGACTCAGACAACTCACACCTCGGCCTCGGCGGGGGAGCGGGCGGGGAAGCGGATGCTCTCCGAGCAGGTCTACACACACCTGCGGGAGGCGATCATGCGTGGGGACCACCCACCCGGTGATGCCCTCAAACCCCAGGACCTGGCCAAAGAACAGGGCGTGAGCCTGGCCGTCGTGCGCGAGGCGCTCGTGCGGTTGGTCGGCGAGGGCCTCGCCGACCGGCTGCCCAACCGCGGTTTCGCCGTGCCGGCCTACTCCGACCGTCGCTGGCAGGAGATCGGGGAGGCCCGTCGGACGATCGAACCGGTCATGCTCCGCATGTCCGTAGAACGCGGCGATGTGGACTGGGAGGCCCGCGTACGAGCCTCCCACCACCGTCTGGCCCGCACCCCGGCGTACGTACCGGAGGAGGGCGAGCACTACAGCAGCGCCTGGGCCGAAGCCCACCGCCTCTTCCACCGCACCTTGCTGGAGGGGTGCGACAACCCGGTCCTGCTGGAGACCTTCGACCGGATGTGGACCGCGAGCGAACTGGCCCGTCGCTGGTCGGCGCACCGCAATCCCCACCGGGACGGTGCCCTGGAGCACCGCCGGCTGGAGGAGGCGGCCCTTGCCCGGGACGCCGACGCCGCAGCCGAGTGCCTGACCCAGCACCTCACCCAGACCGCGACCGGGCTGACCGACCGCCCGCACCGCGAACCCACGGACGAAGCCTGATGCGCCTTGCCCGCCTGGCCGCACGACCGCACCTGATCACTGAAACCGGAGCCACGGCATGACCATCCTCGAAGCGAGCACGGGCCGCCACTGCCACAACGCCGTCAGCCCCCTGCACTCAGCCGTGTACTTCGCGCCGGAGCCGGAGGACGAACTCGCGGCGCTCGGGCTGGAGCGCGGAGCGATGGTCTACCTCGCGGCCCGCGCGGCACCGCTCGGACCCGTCGACGCGGGCACCGTCACAGCGACGTTCTACAACTTCGACCACGAGCATGTGCGGCGGTACATCCCCGCCGCATGGACCGTCACCACACCGGAGGAGGTGCTCACGGCACGGCTGCGCGGCGCGGACCGGACGCTCCGGCGGCTGCTCGGGCAGGAGGCGCTCGCGTCCAAGGAGATGGCCGAGGCGTCCGAACTGGCGCTGCACGCCACCGAAGCCTGCCGCCGGGAGGCCCGGCCGCTGTACTCCGCCAACGCCGACCTGCCCGTACCCGAAGAACCGCACCTGGCCCTGTGGCACGCGGCGACACTGCTGCGCGAGCACCGGGGTGACGGTCACCTCGCCGCCCTGGCGATCGCCGGCCTCTCCGGCATCGAGGCGCTGGTCCTGCACAACGCCACCGGCACGGCACCGACATCGGCCCTGTTCATGCGGACCCGCGGGTGGTCCGCGCGGCAATGGGACACCGCCCGGGACCAGTTGCGCGAGCGCGGCCTGCTGGACGAGGCGGGCAACCTCACGCAGGCGGGCACGGCTCTGCGCGGCGAGACCGAGGCGCTCACCGACCGCCTCGATGCCGCCCCGTACGACCACCTCGGCCCGGCAGCCACCGCACGCCTCACCGAACTGGGCGGCGGCTTCTCCGGAACCCTCAGGGCGGCGGGCGCCTTCCCCGCGGTGAACTTCGGCAAGGGCTGAGGGCCGGGGCCGGGGCCGGCGCGGCTGGGGCCGGGGCTGAGGCACGGAGATCGCCGCCGTTTTGCATCTGGCGGAGGCGACGGTGAAGAGGCAACTGAACCGGATCCTGGTCTAACTGGAGCTGCGCGACCCGGTCCAGGCTGTGGCCTTCGGCCTTCGCCTGTGAGACCCGGCTCGTGGGACCGGCGCAGGAAGCCGGCTCCGCACGAGCGCGGGCGTGGGGGCGGATCAGCGGACCACGTCGAAGACCTGCTTCTGCAGCCCGTTGGCGTAGGCCTCGTGCTCGACGAGCTTCAGCTTCTGGGTGTCCTTGTCCGTGGTGCTGAAGAGCCGCTTGCCCGCACCGAGCAGGAGCGGGAAGACCAGAAGGTGGTAGCGGTCGATGAGGCCGGCGTCCGACAGGGCCCGGTTCAGGGCGGCGCTGCCGTGGATGATGATCGGGCCGCCTTCGGTGCTCTTCAGCGCGGCGACGTCGTCGAGCGAGCGCAGAATCGTCGTCTCGCCCCAGTTCGACACCAGGTCGTGCTCGGTGAGGGTGGTGGAGACGACGTATTTCGGCATCACCTTGTAGTCGGCGAAGTCCGCCATGTCGGGCCACACCGGGCTGAAGGCTTCGTAGCTGTTCCGGCCCAGCAGCATCGCGGTGGCCTCCTGCTGCTCCCGGCCCTTGATCTCGAACGCCTCCGGCAGGAAGTCGACGTTCTTGAAGGTCCACCCGGCGTTCCGGTATCCGGCCTCCCCGCCGGGAGCCTCGACCACGCCGTCGAGGGAGATGAAGGCGGTACTGATCAGGGTGCGCATCTGGTATTTCCTCGGGGTCTGGTGTCCTACGGGCGGCACATACGGGTCGGGGCGCTTCGGCCGTGCTCATGGACGCGGCGTGCCAACCATGATCTATGACCGCGGAACAGGCAGGAACTCATCGCCGCCCGCCACCTCGCGTCGCGTGGGCTCGGCCGGACCCCGGCCCCGCCTAACGGCCGCCGGGCCGTGTGCGCTTCGGCGGATCCGGCCGCCAGCCGTGCTCCAGCAGGTCGAAGGCCTTGCTGACGGCCTGGCGGGGATCGTCGTGGCCGCGGGCGGCGCGGGGCGCTTCGAGCGCGAAGTGGGCCAGCGCGGTGCAGCCGGGATCGTCCTGGGGCAGGCCGCACTCCTCCGCGATCGCCTGGGCGAGCACCTCGGTGTGTCGCAGCCACATGGCCTGGACGTAGTCGCGCAGGGCCGGGGTGGTGTTGATCAGCTCGAAGAACGCGGTGAAGCGGGCGTCGCTCCCGGTCGCCGCCATGCGGTAGCGCAGCGCGTGTTCCCGCAGGGCCGCCGGGATCGACTGGCCCTGCGGGCGTTCGCGGACGGCGGCGAGCAGCAGAGCCTCCTGGTCGGCCTCCTCGTCGAAGACGAGGGCCTCCTTGACCGGGAAGTGCTTGAACAGGGTGGTGGTGGACACGTCCGCCGCGTCCGCGATCTCCCGGATGCCGACGTCGTCGTATCCGCGCTCCAGGAACAGGCGCAGCGCGGCATCGGCGATGGCCTGACGGGTGGCGGCCTTCTTGCGCTCGCGGCGCCCCATCGGAGGTGCCTCGGCGGGGGACTGGGTCTCGGGCATGAGATCGATCCTACCGCCAAGGTTGCCCGACTTCAAAAGTGAAACGGTTGCACTTAGTGAGTCGTTGTGCTCTTCTGGAGTAGCGGCCCGGCCCGGAGCATCGCCCCGGCCGCCCCTTCCGCTTCCGCTTCACCACCCTCCTGCCCGAAAGGAGCGATCCGTCATGTCCACGACCACATCCCTCCCGTCCACCCCGCACGCGGTCCCGAAGAACGTGCGCTGGGTACTGCTCGGCGTGATGCTCGCGATGCTGCTGTCGATGCTCGACAACATGGTCGTCAGCACCGCGATGCCGACGATCGTCGGCGACCTCGGCGGCCTGGACCACATCTCCTGGGTCGTCACCGCCTACACGCTGGTCACCGCCGTGACCACGCCCGTCTGGGGCAAGTTCGGCGACCTGTTCGGGCGCAAGCCCATGTATCTGGCCTCGATCGCGGTGTTCATCGTCGGCTCCGCGCTGTGCGGGGCGTCCCAGTCCATGGGCCAGCTGATCGCCTTCCGCGTCGTGCAGGGCATCGGCGCCGGCGGCATCGGCGCGGGCGCGTTCGCGCTGATCGGGGCGCTCGTGCCGCCGCGCGAACGCGGCCGGTACCAGGGCATGACCGCGTCCGTCATGGCCATCGGCACCATCGGCGGCCCGCTGCTCGGCGGGTTCGTCACCGGCCACTTCGACTGGCGCTGGGCGTTCTACGTCAACCTGCCGCTCGGTCTGGTCGCCCTGGTCTGGCTGTGGCTGCGGCTCCACGTCCCGGCCAGGCGCATCGAGGCGAGGATCGACTGGGCGGGCATCGCGCTGCTGACGCTCGCCATCACCGCCGTCGTCCTGGCGGCCACCTGGGCGGGCGTCACCTATGCCTGGGGGTCCTGGCAGATCCTGTCCCTCGCGGCCGCGGCCGTCATCGGACTCGCCGCTTTCGTGCTCGTGGAGAAGCGGGCCGCCGAGCCGCTGCTGCCGCTGACGGTCTTCACCAACCACCGCAACTACCCGCTCTCGATGGTCATGATCCTCGCGGCCGGAGTGGTCATGTTCGGCGCGGGCCTGTACCTGCCGCTGTTCCAGCAGACGGTCCAGGGCGCCTCGGCCACGAACTCCGGGCTGCTGATGCTGCCGATGATGATCCCCGTCGTGATCGTCGCCACCCTCGCCGGAAAGGTCATGTCCGCCACCGGCAGGTACAAGGTCTTCCCGGTGGTCGGCACCCTCTTCCTCACCGCCGGACTCGGCCTCCTGGCCACCATGAGCACCACCACGTCGTCTCTGCTGACCAGCGTGTACATGGTCCTCGTCGGCATCGGCCTGGGCTTCACCCTCCAGATGGCCGGCACCATCGCGCAGAACAGCGTCCCGCTGCGGGACATGGGCGCCGCGATGAGCTCGGTCAACCTCTTCCGCACGCTGGGCGGATCGCTCGGCGTCGCCGTCTTCGGCTCGCTGTTCACCCGCGCCGTCCAGTCGGTCCCGTCCACCGGGCCGAAGGCCGCCCACCTCACCGCCGTCACCAACGGCACCGGCCACATCTTCGCCCTCGGCGCGATCGTCTGCGCGCTCGCCTTCGCAGCGGCGCTCCTCGTCATCGAAGTGCCGCTCAAGAAGGCGGGCCCGCCCGCCCCCGTCGTCGCGGAGAACGCTTCGGCCGGCGCGGCCCACTGAGACCTCCGCGCCCCGCGTGCGTCGCAATCCCGCCGTACACGGCATGAAAGGAGCGCACCATGAACACCACCCCCACCCCCCGCATCGCGGTCATCGGCGCCGGCCCCGGCGGGCTGACCTGCGCCCGCATCCTTCAGCGGCACGGCATCACCGTCACCGTCCACGACGGCGAGGCCGGTCCCGAGTTCCGCGACCAGGGCGGCACGCTCGACCTGCACGAGGACAACGGCCAACTCGCCCTGCGCGAAGCCGGACTCCTGGAGGAGTTCCTCACTCTGTGCCGCCCGGAGGGTCAGGAGATGCGCCAGCTGGATCCGAGCGGGAAGCTCCTCTTCCACCACGTCCCGGAAGCGGGCGAGCGCTTCAAGCCCGAGATCGACCGCGGCGAACTTCGCGACCTCCTCCTCAAGTCCCTTGAGCCCGGCACGGTGCGCTGGGGCCACCCCCTGCGCTCCGTCGACGGGCGCGCCGACGGCCCCCGCCGACTCCACTTCGCCGACGGCACCACCCTTGAGGCCGACCTCGTCATCGGCGCCGACGGCGCCTGGTCCACGGTCCGTCGTGCCGTGTCCGACGCCACGCCCCACTACACCGGCGTCAGCTTCCTCGAAGCCTGGTTCCACGACGTCGAGAACCAGCACCCCGACATCGCCGGACTCGTCGGCCAGGGCAGTGCCGGGGTGTCCGACGGCGAGCGCGGCCTGTTCGCCCAGCGCAACAGCGGCGGCCACCTTCGCGTCTACTTCGTCCAGCGCGTCCCCGCCGACTGGATCACCGACGCCGGGCTGACCGTCGAGGACACGGCCGGCATCCGTGCGCTTCTCCTCGACCGGTACCGCGACTGGTCGCCCCGGCTGCGCCGGACGATCACCGACAACGACGGCCCGTACGTCCACCGCCCCCTCCACGCCCTGCCGGTACCGCACACCTGGCAACAGAACCCGGCCGTCACCCTGCTCGGCGACGCCGCCCACCTCATGCCGCCGCTCGGCGTCGGGGTCAACCTCGCCCTGCTCGACGCCTGCGAACTCGCCCTCGCCCTCGTGAACAGCGACACCGCGGCCGAGGCCGTCCGCGCCTACGAGGCGGCGATGGTGCCCCGCTCCCACGCGACGCAGCGGCTCCTGGAGCGCGGCGCCGAGGAACTGCTCTCGGCGGAGCTGCCCGACTTCGTCACGGACAGCGCTCACTGAAACTTCGTCACGGACAGCGGTCATTGAAAACCGGGCCACGAGATGCCCGGACCCGTACCCGGAAATCAAGTACGACCTGTTTACGCGTACCACGTGTTCCGGTGTCGATGAATTCTCTACGACGACATGCCTGTGGGCTCCCCGCCTTTTCCTGGCGGAGAGCCCACAATTCAGCGAATGCGCGGTCGAAAATTACCAGCGGTACCAGCGGCCGCTTCCTCCCTTGGGGCGGGCGACGAAGCCGACCAGCCAGACGACGAGCACGATGATCGCGATCCACCACAGGGCCTTCAGGGCGAAGCCCGCGCCGAAGAGGATCAGAGCCAGCAGAAGAACGAGAAGCAGGGGAACCATAGTTATCAACCTCCGAGCCACCGAATGCCCCCGCCGAAGCGGCCCACACCGGTAGACCGCGACTGTTTACAAGATTCTTGACCGGGCAAATGGTCATGCTTCTCCAGCCCCGCGATGGAGCGTCGGACCACCCGGACCGGCCGGGGGAATCCGGAGGACACCGCGCCACGGTCCGCGCGCCGGCCAGGCGCGGAGCGTGGCCGTGGGAAGCGAAGACAGCCGGCTGGGCGTGATCCGGCGGAACTCGGCGCCGGGCAAGTCCTCGGTGGCGTACGGGATCCGCGAGCGATTCGGCCGGGTCCTGGCCATGGCCGGACAGGACGACCGAGACGCCGGCGTGCCACAGGCCACACCGGATGCGGAGTACCCGACTCGGCCCACCGAGCGGGAGTCGCGCGCCCGGTATGGCGAACGCCACCTGCTCCCCGGGGGAGTTGGGACGGTCATCGGTGCCGCCGGCCTCCTCCACGAGACGGTCGACCACCTCGTGCGGGACGCGGGCCGGCGGAGTCGCCGCCGCGAAACCTCTGAGACCGTCGGCCGGACGCCGCACGAGGGCGGCCACCTCGCTCACTCGGATGGCTTAAAGTTCCGGTGGGGTCGCTTGATCCCTTGGAAAAGGGAGGCCCTGTGGCTGACAAGCATGTTTCGGAACGTTTGATCGGTCTGCTCTCGGTCCGGGGTGAGGATCTGGGCGCCGAGTGGGCGGAGAAGGTGACCGGTTCGCTGGGCGGACGGGTGGCGCGTGCCGAGGTCGAGCGCGAGTTGCGGGAGATCTACACCGCGCTGGTCGCCGCGTTGCGCGACGGGAGTGTGGACGGGCACGGCGAAGCGTTCGGCGAGGTACGGGCACTGCTGACCGAACTCTCCCGCACCCGGGCCCTCCAGGGCTTCACTCCCACCGAGACCGCGGCGAGCGTGTTCGCGCTCAAGGCGGTCCTGGAGCCGTCGCTCGACGGCAACGACGGCGACGTCGAGGCGTACCTGGAGTTCGCCGGTCTGCTGGACACCCTGGGCCTGTTCACCATCGAGGTCTACGCCCGCACCCGCGAAGAGCTGATCTCCGCGCAGGCCGAGCAGCTGCTCGAACTGTCGACCCCGGTCGTGAAGCTGTGGGACAACGTGATCGGCGTCCCGCTCGTGGGCACCCTGGACTCGGCACGCACCATGGTGGTCATGGAGAAGATGCTCCAGGCGCTCATCGACACCGGGTCGGAGCAGGCCATCATCGACATCACCGGTGTGCCGACGGTGGACACCGAAGTCGCCCAGCACCTCCTGAAGACGGTCGTGGCGGCCCGTCTGATGGGTGCCGAGTGCACGATCTCCGGCATCCGTCCGGGGATCGCCCAGACCATCGTCGCGCTGGGGATCGACTTCGGGGACATCGTCACCAAGGCCACGCTCGCCGACGCCCTGCGCCATGCGCTGCGCCGCACCGGCACCACGATCTCCCGTACGGCGCCGCAGGCCGGTGCCCAGTGAGCGAGCGGGTTCCCATCCTCAGGATCCGGCAGGTACTGCTGGTCTCCATCCAGACCGACCTGGACGACCAGGACGTGCTGCTGCTCCAGGACGACCTGGCGCAAGCGGTGGTGGACAGCGGGGCGCACGGGGTGGTCATCGACATCACCGCCGTGGAGATCGTCGACTCCTTCGTGGGACGGATGCTGGCCACCATCGCCGCGCTGTCCCGGTTGCTCGACGCGCAGACCGTCCTGGTGGGCATGCGCCCGGCCGTCGCCATCACCCTGGTCGAACTCGGCCTCTCGCTCGGTGGCGTGCGGACCGCGCTGACCTTGGACAAGGGGCTGCGGATGCTGGAGGACGACCACGCCGAGCGGGGCCGCGAGGATCTCGCGCCGGATGTCGCGGCCGGCGCATGAGCGGCGCCTCCCGTACCTCGGAGGTACTGGAGATCACCACCACCGCCGGTGTGGTGCAGGCACGCCAGCAGGTGCGCGCACTGGCCCAGCAGTGCCGGCTCTCCCTGGTCGACCAGACGAAGCTGATCACCGCCGCGAGTGAGCTGGCCCGCAACACCCTCGTGCACGGCGGAGGCGGCACCATGACCGCCTTCCTGCTGGACGAACGCGGCCGGCGCGGCGTGCGCCTGGCCTTCGCCGATCGCGGGCCGGGCATAGCGGACGTCGACCTCGCGCTGACCGACGGCTGGACCTCGGGCACCGGTATGGGGCTCGGCCTGTCCGGCTCCAAACGCCTGGTCGACGACTTCGTCCTGGATACCACGCCCGGGGCGGGCACCACCGTCACCATCACCAAGTGGGGCCGATGACGGTCACCCGTTCACCGGTGCTGGTGGACAGCGAGGACGTGGCCTGGTTCCGCGACCAGCCCGAAGCCGCCCGCGGCGCGGCCGCCGCGCTGGGCCGGCGGATCGGCCTGGATGAGCAGCGGACCGCCCAACTGGTGCTGGCGGTGGCCGAGTTGGCCGGCAACCTCACCAAGCACGCCGTCGACGGCTCCCTTCTGCTGCGCGTGGTGCGCACGCACGCCGAATCCGGAGCGGAAGCCAGGGCCGGGGTCGGCGTGACGGCCGGGGTGGAGGTGATCGCTGTCGACAGCGGGCCCGGCATGGCCGACATCCCGGCCGCCCTGCGCGACGGGATGTCGACCAGCGGCACCCTGGGCATCGGCCTCGGCGCGGTCCAACGCCTCGCCGACAGCTTCGACATCCACTCCCGGCCCGGTACCGGCACGATCCAACTCGCCCGCTTCTGGCCGCGCCCCGCACCGCCGGCCGCGAGCGGCGAGCCGGCCGTGGCAGGGGTCACCCGCCCGATCAGCGGTGAACAGACCTGTGGTGACGCCTGGGCCGCCCGCACCGACAGCGGCTCCCCGCCGACCGGCCGGGGCCGCACGCCGGCGGCCGGGCCACGGGGCGACGAGGCGCCCGCGTACGGTGTGTCCGGCGACGGCCGCCCCAGCTGGTCGGACCTGACCAACCCCCTTTCACACCAGATGCGTCCGACCGTCCCGCGGCACGCCGGTGCACGACCGGAAACACCGGGCCGGCCGGGCCCGGGCGAGGCCAGGACGGTCGCCGCCGGGACGGTCGCGGCCGGGCGGAGCGCCCCGGTGCGGGCCGCGTCGCCGGGGGGCGGGGAGGGCCTGCTCGTCCTGTCCTGCGACGGACTCGGTCACGGCCCGCAGGCCGCACTCGCCGCGCAGGCCGCCGTGCAGGCCTTTCGCACCGCGACGGGACGCACCCCCGAGAAGGTGATGGAGGACGTGCACCGGGCGCTGCGCGGGACCCGCGGCGCCGCCGTGGCCATCGCGCGCCTGGAACCGGACGGGCGGCTGCTGTTCTGCGGCATCGGCAACATCACGGCAGCCCTGGTCACCACGGCCGCCCGCACCACGCTGATGTCCCATCCCGGCATCGTCGGCCACCAGATGCGTCAACTGCGCACCTACGAAGCCCAGTTGCCGTCCGCGGGCGTCCTGGTCATGCACTCCGACGGGCTGAGCGAACGCTGGAGCGCCACCGATCTGGCGGGCCTGCTGCACCACCCGCCCGCGGTGCTGGCCACGGGCCTGCTCCGCCAGGCCGGGACCCGCCGCGACGACGCCAGCGTCGTGATCGCCCGCACCCCCCGCTGACGCCACCCGCCGCCCAGGGGCGAGGGCTGCCGACGATGAGGGCCACCGGGCTCAGCCGAGGCCCCGATGGGCGGCCCACAAGCCTGCGGCGCGGCCGGCGGCGTCGGCGATCAGAGCCGCGAGTTCGGGCTTCTCGGGCACGGGGAACGAGACGTAGGCGCCCCGGCCACCGCCGACCGGCCGTCCGTAGGCCTTGGCGGCGAGGCGACCGTCGGGGAGGAGCCGGACGTTGAGCGTGGTCAGCGTGAACTCCTGGCCGCGTCGCGTGTCCGTCCAGCGAAGCGCCTCGGGGACGGTGACGTTGATCGCCAGAGCACTCACTTCCAGGTCGTCGCTCATGGGCGGATGGTCTCACGCCCCTCGGCGTGGGCGGCGGCCTCCTCCCAACCCGCCGGACCAAAGGAGCGCCGTCGTCGTGCGCTCTCCCTTCCTTGAGCTTCTCGAAGTTGCTGAGGGCGCCGCCATGTGACCGACCTGTGGCCGATGCGTGGCCATGCGTGGCCGATGTGCGGTCCGGGCCGTGCGGGCTTCTGGCCAAGGGCTGACACGGTGGGCTCGCGGATGGCACAGTGGAACAATGCGCCCAAGCTCTACCTCTCCATCGCAGAAGGCAGCGGACACCGCGGCAGAGGTGAGTGGGCTGCTCGGTGTGCTGTTGGGCCGTGCGCAGGCGAAGGCCCCGGCCGGCCCGGTGTCGGCGTCGCAGACGCGTGCCCTGGTGGCGATCGAGCGCCTTGAGGGCGGAAATCTGCGGGCCCTCGGCCAGGCGCTGGGGTCGAGCGCGCCGGCCACGAGCCGGCTGTGCGACCGGCTGGAGGCCGCGGGCCTCATCGAGCGGCGCCTCAGTGCCGCCAGTCGCCGGGAGCTGGAGCTGTATCTCAGCCGGCAGGGGCGTGCTCTGCTCGACGAGGTGCGCCGCCGCGAGATGCGTGAACTCCAGCCCATCCTCGGCGCGATGGCACCGGAGGCGCTGGAACACCTGGCCAAGGGGTTGATCGCCTTTCGGGATGCGGCCGCCGGGGCCGTGGACGGAGCCACCGAGGACGGTCGCCGGACGGCGCCGCGGGACCCCGTGGACGAACCCCGTCTGAGGATCGCGCGCCCTGCCTGAACCGGCTGTCCGGCCGCAGCGTCGGCGTGTGCTGCCGGGCCGGATACCTGGCGGGGGCAACTGTTGCGCAAAGGCAACTGATCGTCCTAGTCTCGTCGCGGACGTGTCGGGCGGACGCAGGTGTCGCGGTGCCCGTGGCGAGAGGAGACATCCTGCCATGGGGATCAGCCCTGAAACCTGCCCGGAACCGGCACTGGGGAGACCTGCCGTGCCGGCCCAGGCCGTGTCGTCCGGGCAGCTCCCGCACACCGGGACCGGCAGGGCCGGGCGAAGCCCCGCCGACTCGCTCTGGGACGGCGAGCGCCCGCGCATGCTGCTGATCGAGGACGACGCGGGTGACGCCCTGCTCGTCGAGGAACTGGTCCTGGACAGCGGCGTACCCCTCGATCCCGTATGGGCGCGGTCGCTCGCGGACGCGCTCGTCCGGCTCCGTGCGGACATGCCGCACTGCGTCCTTCTCGATCTGCGGCTGCCCGACGCCCAGGGCCTGGAGGCCCTGGAGGAGGTTCTGCGTCGTGCGGCGGGGGCGGTGGTGGTGGTGCTGACCGGTCTCGCCGAGGAGGAGCCGGGCCTGGCCGCGGTGGCGGCCGGCGCTCAGGACTACCTGGTCAAGGGCCGCCTCGAAGCGGACCTGTTCGCACGGGCCGTCCGCTACGCGATCCAGCGCAAGCGCACCGAGCAGGCGGCGGCCGCGCTCCAGGCCGGGCGGCTGCGGGCGGAGGAGAACACCCGTCTGGAGCGGGGCCCGCTGCCCCGGCCGCCGCTGCTCGACGGCCGCGTGAAGGTCCACTCCCGCTACCGGCCGGGCCGGGCGCTCGTTCGTCCTGGCCGGGGCCAGGGGGCTGCCGGTGGTCTTGACGCTGGTACGTCCCATCGCCCGCGCCCGCGCGCACCAGCCGTCGGACACCTTCGTCGACGACCTCATCCACACTGCCCAGACCCTTGCCGCACCCGGCTGCGGCCTGGCCGACGACGTGGCAGTGCTGCTACGCGAATGGACGGTATGACTCCCGAACGCACACGGACATCGACGCTCGGTGCCAGGTGGCGCACGCTCACCGTCAGAAGGTGGTTCCTCCTCGCCCTGGGGGTGATGGGGGCCATGACGCTTCTGACGGCCGGTGTCGGAGCGGCCGTTCTGTCGCGGACCAATGAAGCGGCGGACCGTCTCGTCAACAGCGTCGCACCGGCCCGCACCGCCGCCTTCCAGCTCCAGGCGGCCCTGCTCGACCAGGAGACGGGCGTCCGGGGCTATCTCCTGACGGGGGACGGGACGCTCCTAGTGCCCTATGAGCGCGGCCGCCCGGCCGGGGCCGCGGCGCGCGCCCAACTGGGCACGCTGGTGGGCGAGATGGGGATGCGGACCGATGCGCTCGGCGCGCTCGACGCGGCGGTGAAACAGTGGCAGGAGAGATTTGCCGACCCTGCCGTCGCCGCCACCAGGACCCACTCGGGCACGGTCTCCGTGGCGCAGGGCAAAGCCGAGTTCGACCAGGTCCGTACGCGTCTGGCCACCGTCCTGCGGCAGTTGCAGCAGGAGCAGGAGCAGGCCAAGTCCCATCTGGCCGACATGCGCGCGCAGCGCGACCGGGCCTTCCTCGCGGCGCTGGCGCTGTTCGTCCTGATCGGCGCGGGGCTGGCGCTGCTCCTCCAGTTCACCGTCGTGCGCCCGCTGGAGGAAGTGCGTACGGCCTCGCGGAGGGTGGCCGACGGGGACTTCGAACATCCCATCCCCGTGCACGGGCCGGCCGACGTCCGGGCGTTGTCGAAGGCGGTCGAGGCCATGCGTCTTCGCGTGGTGGGTGAGCTGGGGGCCGGCCGCCGCCGGGAAGCCGTCATGGCGGAACAGGCGTCGGACATGGACGCCCAGGCGGTCGAGCTGCGCCGCTCCAACGCCGAACTGGAGCAGTTCGCCTACGTCGCCTCGCACGACCTCCAGGAGCCCCTGCGCAAGGTGGCGTCCTTCTGCCAGCTCCTGGAGAAGCGGTACGGGGACCGGCTGGACGAGCGCGGCACGCAGTACATCGCGTTCGCCGTCGACGGTGCGAAGCGCATGCAGACCCTCATCAACGACCTGCTGACCTTCTCCCGCGTCGGAAGGGTCAACGACGCCTGCGAAGCCCTCGACACGAACACCGTCGTGGACCGCGCGCTGCGCAACCTGGCCGCCGCGGTGGAGGAGCACGAGGCCCGCATCGACCGTCCGGACGAACTGCCGGGGGTGACCGGCGATCCCACCCTGCTCACCATGCTGTGGCAGAACCTGCTGGGCAACGCGGTCAAGTTCCGCCGCCCCGACCGGCCCCCGCACATCCGGGTGAGTGCCGAGCCGGACGAGGAACCCGGCTTCGTGCGGTTCGCCGTCACCGACAACGGGATCGGCATCGCCCCCGAATTCGCGGAGAAGGTGTTCGTCATCTTCCAGCGCCTGCACAGCAGGGACGCCTACGGGGGCACGGGCATCGGTCTCTCCGTATGCCGCAAAATCATCGAGCACCGGGGCGGCCGCATCTGGGTGGACACCGCCCACACGGACGGGACCCGGCTCGTCTTCACGCTCCCCGGTGTTTCCGTGCCCGAGGGCCCGGCACCGTCCGCCTCGCCATCCGAAGGAGTCGCCTCATGACCACACCTCCGCCGCAGCCCATCGAAGTCCTGCTCGTGGAGGACGACGCGGGCGACGAACTCATGACCCGTGAGGCGTTCGAGGACAACAAGATCGGCAACACCCTCCACGTGGTCCGCGACGGCCTGGAGGCGCTCGACTTCCTCTACCGGCGCGGGGACCACACCGAAGCGCCCAGGCCGGACCTGATCCTGCTGGACCTGAACCTGCCCAAGTACGACGGCCGCCAGGTGCTGGAGCAGATCAAGGCGGACCCGGAGCTCAGCCACATCCCGGTGGTCGTGCTGACCACCTCCTCGGCCGAGGAGGACATCCTGCGCAGCTACAAGCTGCACGCCAACGCCTATGTCACCAAGCCGGTGGACCTGGACCAGTTCATCCTGGCCATCCGCCAGATCGACGACTTCTTCGTCACCGTGGTGAAGCTTCCGAAGGGCTGATCCCCGCCGGTTCCTACACGTGGACAGGACCGTCGCGGAGCGCGGCGGCCCGGCCGGTGTGGATGGCGAAGACACCGCCCATGCCGAGGATCCGCAGCAGCCGCAGAACGGGCCACGACGGGGCGGCGATGCGCAGCCGGTCCCCGAGGCCCGAGCGGGCCCGCAGCAGGGTGTTGACGATGGCGGTGTCGGCGAACCGGACCCCCGACAGATCGACCACGACCGGGCCCGCGCCATAGCGGGTGGCTTCGTCCAGCGCCAGCCGCAGGGGCTGAGCCGAGTCGAGGTCGACTTCGCCCTCCACGGCGAGAACGACGGTGTCCGCACGGTGGTGGGTGACGAGGAACATCCGCTGATCGGTGATTGGGGTGTCCAAAACTGGCCCCTCGAATGGTGGCGGTGAAGCCGGTTGAGGCCCGATGGGGAGCTCAAAAACTCCCGTAGTCGTAAAGGGGAGGCCCCGTCAGGACAACCCGATCGGGCGACTGGACCCACCGTAGCGCCAACCGTTGCAAAAAGACAACAGTTCTCGGGAGTCAATGATTGGGTCAAGGGCGCACAGCGCGCCCGGTGCTCCGGGAAACACGTGCTTGAGGGCCCCGCGGTGCCGGTACGCTACTGCGTCCGGACCCCAACCCCCTGAACGAAGGCAGGCTGACGGTGAGCCGTTTCCTGGCCGTGGAACGCGCCGTGCGCGGTGCGCCCCCGCACGCTCTGCTCGATGCCGCGCGCGCCGCCCTCGTGCAGCACTACGAGGCCCACGGCGTGGAACTCCTGATGGCCGACTACGGCCTCACCGTCCTGCAACCGGTCACCGCGCTGCCCCACACCGCCCAGCCGCTACCCCTGCACACCAGCCCCGAAGGGCGCGCCTTCGGCAGCCAGGAACCCTTCGGCCAGTACACCGCACACGACGGCGCGGTGGACCTGCACCTGCCCGTGACCGTACGCGGCGACAGACTCGGCATCCTCACGGTGCGCCTGCCCAAACACAGATGCAGCCCGCAGGCCGTCGATGAACTCACCAGCCTCGCCGAGCTGTTGGGGCACGAGATCATCGTCGCCGAGCGGGACACCGACCTCTATTTGCAGGCCCGGCGGGCCAGCCGCCTGACCCTCGCCGCCGAAATGCAGTGGCAGCTCCTGCCGGGACGCTCCTGCGCCCGCCAGGAATACGCGATCGGCGCCCAACTGGAGCCGGCCTACGCCATTCACGGCGACAACTTCGACTGGGCCACCACCGCCGAGCGCCTCACCCTCACCATCACCAACGGCATGGGCGAGGGGATCCAGGCCTCGCTGCTCACCAATCTCGCCGTGAACGCCCTGCGCAACGCCCGCCGCGCCGGCATCGGCATCGCCGATCAGGCCGCCCTCGCCGACCAGGCCCTCTACGCCCAGCACGCGGGGGCCCAGTACGTGTCCACCCTGCTGCTGTCCTTCGAACTCGCCACCGGTCACGTGGAGATCGTCGACGCCGGATCCCCGCAACTGTGGCGCCAGCGCGACAAGACCGTCGAACGCATCCCCATCGAGGCGCAGTTCCCCCTGGGCATGTTCGACGAGACGCCCTATGCCGCCCAGAGCTTCCAAGTCCGCCCGGGCGACCGGCTGATCTTCGTGAGCGACGGGGTGTACGCAGCCGCCGGCCAACGCGGCGAGGCGTACGGGGAGCGGGCGCTGACGCGGGTCATCCAAGCGGCGAGTCTGCTGCCCGCCGCCGCGGTCCCGCGCGCCATCCTCGGCGAGCTGGCCGCCCACCGGGGCGACACGGCGGACGACGACGAACTCGTCGTCTGCCTCGACTGGTTCGGCCGCGACGACCGCGCGGCCCAGTAGCCCGCGCCCCCTCGGTCACCGCGCTCAGCCACCCCCTTTCGACGCGGGTCCGAGCTCTCACCGCGCCGGCCGCGTACGCGGCCGACCACGTCCGTCAGGCCAGGCCGAGCCACGTCAGGACGGTCTGGACGAGCAGGATGGTGGACATGGCGGCGACGGCGAGGACGACGAGGGCGGCGGCGACGCGATAGCGCGGTCCGTTGGCCGCGGAGCCCAGGACGGAACGGCGGTTGGTCAGGACGAGCAGGTAGACCAGGACGATGGGGCTGATCAGCCCCTGAAGGACCTGGGTGCCGATGAGCAGCTGGATCACGTTGACCGGGGTGAGGGCCACGGCGGCGCCCAGGATGATCTGGGCGGTGAACAGGCCGAGGAACAGCGGCGCGTCGCGGAAGCGGCGGGAGACCGAGCGCTCGACCCCGGCGGCCTCGCCGATGGCATAGCTGGCCGACAGCGGCACCACCGCTCCGGCCAGCGCGGAGGCGCCGATCAGGCCGAACGCGAAAAGGAGCTCCGCGCCCTGTCCGGCGACGGGTTCGAGTGCCTGGGCGGCCTGGGCCGCGGACCGCAGCGGTCCGCTGCCGCCGATGGCCGCGGCGGTGGCGATGATGATGGTCAGGCTGATGAGGCAGGCGAACACGGCACCCAGTACGGCATCGGCCCGGATGAGCCGGTAGTCCTCGGGCTTCGCGCCGCGGTCCACGACTCCGGCGGCGGCGTAGAACTGCATGTAGGGGCTGACGGTGGTGCCGATCAGCGCGACCGCGAGCAGGATGAACGCCTGGCTGCCTTCCATATGGGGGAGTGCCAGATGGGAGCCGACCCGGCCCCAGTCGGGGTGGCCGAGGACCATGGCGACGGGATAGGCGAAGAAGGCCAGCGACATGATCAGGAAGATGCGTTCGGCCCACCGGTAGGAGCCGAAGAGCACCAGGGCCCACAGCAGCAGGGCGGCCGGCGGGATGACGGCCCACTTGGGTACGCCGAGGAGTTCGAAGGCGGCGCCGATGCCGGCGAATTCGGAGACGACGAGGCCGGTGTTGGCCAGCAGGAGACAGCACAGGGCGAGTGCGGTCAGGCGCAGGCTGAACTGCTCGCGGATCAGGGCACCCAGGCCCTTGCCGGTGTGAGCACCGAGCCGGACCGCCATCTCCTGGACCATCACCAGGGCGATGGTGACCAGCACCATGAAGAACAGGGTGCCGTAGACGAACTGCGAGCCGGCCGAGGCGTAGGTGGCGATGCCCGCCGCGTCGTTGCCCGCGTTCGCCGCTACGAGGCCCGGGCCCGCGACCGCCGATACGGCGACCACCCTGCGCCACCCCGTCCGGGGCTTCCGCTGCCGCGTGCCGTGCGGAGCGACGTCCGCCGCGGTGGTGTCCGTGTCGCTCGTCATCGCAGGAACCTCCGGAAGCGGCGCCGCCCGCGCTCGGGCAGGAGCGCGTCGAGAATGTCGTCGGCGAGCAGGCGTCCCAACGGGGTCCCGTTCTCGTCGACGACCAGGACGGACGAGGCACGCGAGGCGAGCAGATGGTCGGCGACCTCGTCGAGCGCGGTGTCGGGACGTACCGCGACCTGTGGCCCGAACTGGACGAGCCAGTCCACCAGATCACCCAGGGGCGAGCTGTCCTCGGCGACGGTGAGGTGGAACAGCGGTACGTCCGCGATCAGCCGTCCGCCGGCGTCGACGACGGCGACGGCGTCGATCTCGGTGCGGTGCTCGGCCTGTTCGGCGAGCCGGCCGCGGACCTGGGCGACGCTGTGCTCGCGCAGCGCGGTGACAAGACGTGTGGTCATGGCGCCGCCCGCGGTGTCCTCGGGGCGGGCGAGCAGTCCGCGCAGGCCGGTGGCCTGGGTGGGCGCCATGCGGTCCAGGAGGTTCGAGCGCTCGCCCGCGCCCAGATCGCGCAACGCGTCGACGGCTTCGTCGGGTTCCATCTCGCCCAGCATCTGAGCGGCGTACGAGGGCCCGGCCTCCCGCAGCAGGTTCTCCAGCTCGCCGGGCTCCATCTCCTCCAGGGCGTCGGCGGCGTGCCCGGGTTCGAGCCAGGTCAGCAACTGCTGCCGCTCGGCGCGGCCCAGATCCTCCAGTACGTCCGCCAAGTCCGCGGGCCTGAGCCGGTGCAGCGAGGCGCGCGTGCCGCGCAGGCTGACCTCGGACGGCCCTTCGGTGGCGTGTTCGGCGAACGGCGCGATCGACTGCCAGTCCAGTACGCGCTCGGGAGTGGGCCGGGCCTGCCAGCGCCGTGGTCCCAGCCGGCGAAGCAGGGTGGGCAGCGACACGTCCACGCCCACCAGGACGATGCGTTCGGCCAGCGGCGCAAGGTACAGGTCGGCGGCGCGCGTGACCTGAATGCCGTCCACGTCCACGAGTTGGTGGTCGAGCACGTCCCGGGCGAGCAGCACCTCACCCGGTCGGCGCTCGTACTCGCGCAGGTCCATCCGCGCGGTCCGCAGGCGTACCCGTCCGGCGTCGATCCGCTCGACCGTGTCGATCTGGAGGAAGGCGCGCCGGCGTCCGACGCGGATGACGAGCCCGGTCACCGGCGGGTAGGCGTCCGTGCCGTACAGCCGGGCGACCACGTCGACGACACGGCCGACGTCGTCGCCGGCCTGGTTGGTGACGGGGCCCTTGACCAGGCCGGCCACGGAGACCAGGGAGCCGCGCACCGTCTTGGCGGCGAGGGCGCGGCGGGCGAGCTCGACGCGGCGGTCGCGCAGCCGCGCGGAGGTGGTCATGAGGAGATGGTTGGCAGACAAGGCGAACCCCCTGAACCCGCCACGGCGGGACCGGGCAACACCGGGTCACGCCAGACGCGCTCCGGGGACGAAGGAGCGGGGCTCGAACGGGACCACGGGGAGCGGCGGTCATCCGGTGTCGCGGAGAGACGGCGAAGAACACAGCAGGGAGGGCCGACTATGGCCCGGACCACTGTCCATCCCGCCTCCCCCCGCTCGTGAGCACCCGGTGCTCCGCTGTCACACCCCATGCCCGCGTGGCCGGATCGCGGCACTCGGCGGTGCTCGGACCGGTCACACCCCAACCTCCGCCGGTGGAGGCCCCGATGGGCGCGATGTGCCTCCGCAGCATACTGGAAACACTTGCCTAGTTGCGCAAGCGGTGCTTAGATCCGGGCAGCTGTCGAACAGGGGCCTGCCGCATGAAAATCTCACGTCACCGGCCCGGCGCGGTCGGTACGGCTGCCGCGACCCTCGGTCTCTGCGCCACGATCGAGGCGCTGGGCTTCGCGTACGCCCCGCCGGGAGCACGGGCGTTGCTCGGTTGCGCCGTGGCGGGCACGGCCGCCGCCGGCCTGGCCCTGTTCGTCGCCCACCGGCGAGCGCGGCGAAACGGCACGTGGTCGGACTCCGATGTCCGGGCGGCAGCCGCGTGCGCCGACGCACGGCATGAGGACCACTTCCCGATGGACGCCTTGCGGCCGCTGCTGCTCCGGGCCGACCCGCCCGGTCTGAACAGCTGTTACCTGGCCTGGACGCTCGCCCTGCGCGGCCACGACGCGCCGAGCCTCGTCGGCCTGCTGGGTCTCCGGGCCGATGCGGCCCGGCTCCTGGCGGAGCGGGCCGGCAAGTGCCGTTCCCGCGGCTCCGCGGCGCGCCCCCGCCGGACTCCCCGCGCGTACCGGATCCTGCTGATCGAGCGGCGGCGGGCGGTGCGCAGAGCGGCCCAGCGCCTCACCGAGCGGCCACCGCACCTGTCCGCCGACGCCGTCCTCGGCGACCTGGACGCCTGTATCGCGGCCCTGCACCGAGCGGTTGTGGACGCCTGGCGCACCGGCGTACCCCTCCAGGCCCTCGCGCAGGACGCCCGGCTCCCGGTGGCCACCGTCCAGCAATGGATCGCCTCCTACCGGACACAGCACGGCAGGGACGGGATTCCGGGCCCCGACGCCGACACCCCGCGCTGAGGCCGGGCCGGAGCCCACCGGATCCGCGGGGCCCAACCGCCGCTTCCCCGGCGGTGGTTGTGGGTAGACGTCACCCATGGCTGACGCGGTGGACGGAGACGAACTCCTGCGGCGCATTCGCGGGGCCCGTGACTGGGCGATCGATGAGGAGGCCAGGCTCCGCGCCGAGGCCGACGCGGCCCCCGGGGCGGAGGTGGCTTCCGCGCGTGCCGAGCTGGCCGGCGCGTTCACGGTGGTGCGATCGGTGCTCGACAAGATCATCGAACCGGGCAAACACCCGGACATCGACCAGGCGCCGAGCGGCCCCGGCAGCTGAGGGCTCCCGGCGTGGTCCCGGCCCGCGCGCGGTGGGCGGGGCGACTGCTCAGCTGTGCGGCGGGCGGGTCGCCGTCTCCAGGTAGAAGGCGTCGATGCTCTGCACCGCCTGCTCGAACTCCTGGAGGTTGACCGGCTTGGTCACATAGGCGTTCGCGTGGCTGCTGTAGGCGTCCGTCACGTCGTCCGGGGCGGAGGACGTGGTGAGCACGACGACCGGAATGGTCTGGAGATCGCCGTCGGTCTTGAGGACCCGGAGCAGCTCGCGGCCGTTCATGCGGGGCATGTTGAGGTCGAGCACGATGAGGTCGGGGCGCACCTTGCCGGGGTCGCGGAGGTGTTCGAGGGCGGCCACTCCGTCGGTGGCCTGCACGAGATTGCGGGCTCCGCGCTCGGAGAGCGCTTCCTCGATGAGCATGGCGTCGGCGATGTCGTCCTCGACGAGCAGAACGTCGAAGGCGCGGGCGGGGGCGGTCGTCATCGGTTGCTCCGTGGGTGCTTCGGGGGAGTGGTGGAAGAGTTCCGGCCAACGTCGGCGGGCACCCTGACGGGTCATGCCGCATGCTTCGCCGATCTGTGGGTACCCGGCACCGGCATGTGCGGCTCGCTCGGCCGCGGACCGCTGGAGACGTTCGGCGGACCGCTGGACCTGGACGAGGACGTGCAGCAGGGTCAGCGCCCGCGCTGCGCCATCGCCCTCCGGCTGCCCGGGATCTCGCGGCATGTCGGCGATGCGCCGCGCAAGGTCGCCGACCGCCCGGTCCGTGACCTCGGCCGTCTCCTGCGGCCGGGTCCGGGACGGGTAGTTCTTGCCAGGCATGTCTGGCACCTTAGGCCCCTCAGCGGCCCCGCGACAACATCTGTTGTCGTGGAGGCTCTACAGTGTGCGCGGCGCCGATTCGTGGCGGCACAGGCGGAGGGGTACAGGGATGACCGGCGAGGAGGAGCTACCGCGTGGGCGGCGGCTTTCCGGGTGGACCACGCGGCGGTGGCTGCGCGTCGGGGTGGCCGTCTCGTTGGCCGTCCTGACCGTGCTGGGCGCGACCGGGGCGTGGGTGCTGGGGCGTACGACCTCGATCAGTGACGCCCTGGTGAACGTGAAGTCCCCGGCGTTGAGCACCTCGTTCCGGCTGGAGTCGGCACTGCTCAACCAGGAGACCGGCATCCGGGGCTACGGGCTGACCGGCGCCCCCGATTTCCTCAAGCCGTACCAGCAGGGTCTCGCCGATCAGTCGACGCACGTCGCCACGCTCTCCCGGCTGCTGGGCGCGGACCGCGCCGAACTGGGCGATCTGCGCGGCGTCCAGGACGCGGTCGAGACGTGGCAGGCACGGATCGCCCGGCCGATCGCGGCCTCGCCGGCCGGGGCGCCCTCGGCGCTGGCGACCGAACGCGCGGCGGAGGGCAAGACGGAATTCGACGCGCTGCGGGCCGCCATGACGCGGCAGCAGGAGCGGCTGCGGGCCGACCAGGACGCCGCGCGTGCTGACCTGGTGGCCACCATGCGGCTGCGGAACTGGCTGTTCGCCGCGATCGCACTGGTCATCGCCGCGCTGGCCGGGCTGATCTTCGAAGCGATGCGCCGCGGCGTCACCAAGCCGCTGGAGCGGCTCGGCAGGGACGCCCGCAGCGTGACCGCGGGCGACTTCGGCCGCCCCATCGTCGCGACAGGACCCGCGGACCTGCGCCACCTCAGCGGAGAGATCGACGCGATGCGGCAGCGCCTGGTGCGGGAGCTGGAGGTCAGTGAACAGGCGCGGCAGCACCTGGACGCACAGGCCGCCGAACTCCAGCGGTCCAACGCGGAACTCGAACAGTTCGCCTATGTGGCCTCGCACGACCTCCAGGAGCCGCTGCGCAAGGTCTCCAGCTTCACCCAGCTGCTCCAGCGCCGCTACGCGGGCCGGCTCGACGCCAAGGCCGACCAGTACATCGCCTTCGCGGTCGACGGCGCGAACCGCATGCAGACCCTGATCAACGACCTGCTGGACTTCTCCCGCGTGGGCCGGGTGCACCACACCCAGGAGAGCGTCGCTCTCGATGCCGTGGTGGAGAGCGCGCTGTCCGCCCTGAGTGTCAGCATCGAGGAGACGGGCGCCGAGATCAGCTGCGAGGAACTGCCGACCCTGGTCGCGGATCCCACGCAGATGGGGATGCTGTGGCAGAACCTGATCGGCAACGCGGTCAAGTTCCGCCGCCCCGGACATCCGCCGCGCATCCACGTGACGGCGGCCCGGGAGGGCGAGCTGTGGCGGTTCTCGGTCACCGACGACGGCATCGGCATCGCGCCCGAGTACGCCGAGAAGGTCTTCGTGATCTTCCAGCGGCTGCACACCAAGGACGCCTACAGCGGCAGCGGCATCGGGCTCGCGATGTGCAAGAAGATCGTCGAGTTCCACGGCGGCACCATCGCCGTCGACCCGGAACACACGGGCGGCGCCCGCATCACCTTCACCCTCGCCGAAGCACCCCCGGCGGTGGCCGGACCGCTTCGGGAGCCCGAACCGCCGCGCAGCGGAGCCGAGTTGGGCAAGAGCGCGGGGGTGGAACCGGCCGCGATCCGGTCCGGGGCGGAGCCGACGCCATGACCAGCTCGGCGACCACGCTCCACGGCACCCGGCCCGGGGAGCCGGTGTACCGCGTCCTCCTGATCGAGGACGACGAGGGCGACACCCTGCTCGTGGAGGAGCTGCTCCACGACACGGGCCTGCGCTTCGAACTCACCAGCCGGTCCAGCCTGGCCGACGCCCGTGCGGACCTGGCCGCGGCGCCCCTGGACTGCATCCTGCTCGATCTGCACCTGCCGGACGTGGCGGGAACCGACGCCGTCACCACCGTCCGCTCCCTCGCCCCGCACACCGCGGTGATCGTCCTGACGGGCCTGTCCGAGGCCCAGGCCGGCCCCGAAGCGATGGCCGCCGGTGCCCAGGACTATCTCGTCAAGGGCAAGGTGGAGGCGGAGCTCCTGCGCCGCACCGTGAGTTACGCCGTCTACCGGAGCCAGACCGAACGCGCCGGCGCCGAGGCCCAGGCCGCCCGGCTGCGCGCCGAGGAGATGGCCCGTCTGGAGCGGGGCCTGCTGCCGCAGCCGATCCTCGACACCTCCACGGTGCGGGTCACCTCGCGCTACCTGCCCGGTGGTGAACTGGCCCTGCTCGGCGGGGACTTCCTCGACGTCGTCGAGTGCGACGACGGACTCCTGTGCGCCGTCGTCGGCGACGTCAGCGGCCACGGCCCGGACGCGGCCGCGCTCGGCGTGTGCCTGCGCATCGCCTGGCGCTCGCTGGTCCTGGGCGGACACCGGGGCCCCGAACTGCTGCACCTCATGGAACGCATCCTGATCGCCGAACGGGACAGCCACACCCTGTTCGCCACCTGCGCGCTGCTCACCCTTGAGGAGAAGACCCGCACCGCCACCCTCCACCTGGCCGGCCACCACGAGCCGCTGCTCACCACGCCTACGGGAACCCAGGAGGTGGCTGCCGCGCACGGCATCGCCCTGGGCATCGCGCCCGAACAGCGCGACTGGCCGGCCACCGTGATCCCGCTGCCCGACAGCGGGGCGCTGACCCTCTACACCGACGGCCTCACCGAGGGGCACAACGGCACGGCGGACGGCCGGCTCGGCGTCGAAGGCCTGCTCAGCCTCATCCACCAGCTGCCGCCGACCGACCCGGCCGCCCATGTGGACCGCCTCATCAAGGAGACCTACGCACTGAACGCCGGACGCCACTCCGACGACCTGGCCGTGCTCCGCCTCGACTGGGGAACGGTCTGACGGCCCCGCTGAACGGGGCGGATGCCGAGCCGGCGCTCGGCTAGGCTCAGAGGTCTGTGCATACTCCGCCGAGAGATCGACCGGCGGCCGGAAGGGGGTCGGGTGAGAGCGGCACGGGCGTTGGCCACGCTGGACGAGGTCGGGCTTGGGGACCACGTCTGCTGGCGCATGGACCCCACGGCGGCGCTCCTGGCCGACGCGCGGGCCTTCGTGGCCGATGGCGCCCTGTACGGGGACAAGATCGTCGTCATCGGCGGCACGGGCGACACCTTCGACCTTCCGCGTGATGCCGTGCCCTCGGCCTCGGTCGTGCTCGACTTCTCGGAGGCCGCGGACAGCGCCTCGGTCCTGGCCGCGGTGCGCCGCGAGGCACGTACCGCGCTGCGGGAGGGCTTCCGCTCCGTACGCGTCCTCACCGAGCGGGTTCCCAAGGCGGCCCCCGAGGGGGTCGAGGAGCTGCTGGACCAGGAGCTCAAGCTCGACCAGTTCGCGTCCGAGAGCGGTGCGATCGTGGTGTGTGCCTTCAGGCCCTCGCGGTGGAACGCGCCTACGCTGGAACACATGGCATGTGTGCACCCGCACGAGGTGGGCACACGTGCTGAACGCCCGGCCTTCCGGATGTTCAGCACGGGTGCCGACAGTTGGAGCGTGGACGGGGTGATCGACTCGGAGGGCGCGTCGGCGTTCAACGCGGCGCTGCGCGCAGCCATCGTTCAGGCACCCACCGTGACGTTGCGGTTCGACACCCTCGAAATGATCGACGCGGCCGGGATGCACGCCCTCGTCGACGCGGCCCGCCGGCTGCCGTCCCGCCGCATCGTCGTGGAAGGCGCCAACGAAACCGTCCGCCTGTGCTGGGAACTCGCCGGCTACCAGACGGCCGACCTCTCGGTGGTGATGGGCGCATGAGCGTCCCCCGGACCTCGAAGACATCCGCCGGACAGGAGTCCCCCTTCCGGCACGAGCTGTACCCGTACCGGGGTGACACGCAGTTCCTGACGGGCACGCTCGGTTTCATCCGGGAGGCCCTGGACGCGGGGGAGGCGATCATCATCGCCGTCCCTTCCGACAAGGCGTCGCTGCTGCGCGGGGAACTCACCGACGAGCCGGCCGTCACGTTCGTCGAGGCGTCGACGGCCGGAGCCAACCCCGGCCGCCACATCGCGGCCTGGACGGCCTGGATGAGCGAGCGGGGCGAGGGCGGAAGGCCGGTCCGCGGCATCGGCGAGACCGCCTGGCGCCTGGCGCGGAACGCGGCGCACCTCTCCGAGCTGCGCTACAACGAATGGCTGCTCAACCGGGCCTTCGCCCGCAGCCCGGCCTGGTCGATGCTGTGCCCCTACGACGCCGCCGACGAGGACCAGAGCGCGCTGCGGTCGGTCTCGCGCTGTCATCCACTGATCCATCAGGAAGGGCAGTCCGTACGCAACGAGGGCTATCTCAGCACCGACGACTACGTCTTCGACGCCCTGCCCGATCCCTGCGATCCGCTCCAGGAGCTGGCCTATACGCACGGTGACCTCTCCGCGGTCCGGTCGAAGGTCTCCCAGTGCGCCTCCGACGCGGGCGTGCCCGAGGACCGGCTGCCCAAGCTGGCGGTCGCCGTGACCGAGATCGCCACGAACAGCATCCGGCACGGTGGGGGGAGGGGAACGCTGCGGACCTGGGCGCGGGACGCGACCTTCCTGTGCGAGTTCCGGGACGCCGGATACATCTCCGACCGGCTGGCCGGCCGTACCCGCCCCACGGCGGAGCAGATGGGCGGCCGCGGCCTCTGGCTCGCCCACCAGCTGTGCGACCTGGTCGAGATCCGGTCCACCCGTGACCAGGGCACGACCATCCGCCTGCACATGGACATCCCGCAGTAGTCCGCCGCGGGGCCGTCCCGCGGCGGACGAGGCGGCGGCGGCCCGTTCCGTACCCTGGACGCATGCGCATACGTCCCACCCTGAGCTGGACCCCCACCGGGGAGATCGCGCCGGGCACCACGGACCTGGAGCCGGTCGCCGAAGCGCTGGGCGGCGGGGGAGTGCTGGTGCTCAGCGGGGCGGGCATCTCCACGGAGTCGGGCATCCCGGACTACCGGGGTGAGGGAGGGAGCCTGAGCCGACACACCCCGATGACCTACCAGGACTTCACGGCCGGCCCTCAGGCCCGCCGCCGGTACTGGGCCCGCAGCCATCTCGGCTGGCGGACCTTCGGCCGCGCCCGTCCCAACACCGGGCACCTGGCGGTGGCCGCGTTCGCGCGGCAGGGCCTGCTCTCGGGCGTGATCACCCAGAACGTCGACGGTCTGCACCAGGCCGCCGGGAGCGAGGGCGTCGTGGAGCTCCACGGCAGCCTGGACCGCGTCGTCTGCCTCTCCTGCGGCGCCTTCAGCCCGCGCCGCGAGCTGGCGGAGCGGCTGGAGGAGGCCAACGCGGGCTTCGCGCCGGTGGCGGCCGCCATCAACCCGGACGGTGACGCGGACCTCACCGACGAGCAGGTCAAGGACTTCCAGGTGGTGCCCTGCGCGCTGTGCGGCGGCGTCCTCAAGCCGGACGTGGTCTTCTTCGGCGAAACCGTGCCGCCGCGGCGGGTCGAGCACTGCCGGGCTCTGGTCCGCGAGGCGTCCTCGCTGCTGGTCCTCGGCTCCTCCCTGACGGTCATGTCCGGCCTCCGCTTCGTCCGCCAGGCGGCCCAGGAAGGCCGGCCGGTGCTGATCATCAACCGCGACCCGACCAGGGGCGACCGCCACGCCACCACGCGTATCGCACTCCCCCTGGGAGCGGCCCTCACCACCGTGGCGGAGCGGCTGGGGATCACCCCCGCTCCCGTGAGCGGGCCGCCGCTGGAGAACGCCGAGAGGCCGTGACGCCCGGGCTCCCGAACCGCACCACCGCCGGGCGGGCCTGCTTCCAACCGGGCTCGCCGAAGCAGGAGTTGACGGAGCGTCAGATGGCGCGCGCCCGCCTCGTCCGAGACCTGGGCCGGACGAGAACCGGGTCAGGCGTGCAGCGCGTCGATGGCGTCCTCGATCGTGGGCTGGAAGTTGAAGAGCTGATCGAGGCCGATGATGCGGAACACATGCATCAGGTCGGGGTTGACGCCGACGAGGGACAGCGGGGCCTCGGCCTCGCGCGCCCGCCGGTCGGCGCCGATCAGCACGGTGATGCCCGTGGAGTCGCAGTAGGTGAGCCCGGACAGATCGATCAGCACCGGGGCTTCGGTGCCGAAGGAGGTTTCCTGGATGAGCCGGGAGAGCTGCGGCGCCGTGTGGTGGTCGAGTTCGCCGGCCACGGCCAAAACCGTCGCCCCGCGGGAGTGGGTGTGTCGGGTGGCGGTCAGAGTGGGGTCGGTCACCGGTTCTCCTGAGCGGATGGGGGCGTGCGGTGGGGCGGGACGGACAGGGCGGGCAACGCGGTGTCGTCGCTCACCCCAGTACCCAGTTCGGCGAAAAGCTTGTGCGCCGGAGGCGTCGAACTGCCGGCCCCACCACCGGCGCGCGCGGACGGCGGGCCTGCCCCCGCTCGCCGAGCGTGCTCCCGTCGCCGGCCGGGGCGACGGTCGAGGGCCCGGCCGAGGCAGCGTGGAAGATGCCGAACAGCGCGGTGAGCCGCCGCTCTTCGCCCAGGATCTCGGCGCGTACGTCCCGGGGCACGGCGTAGTCGACCGCCGCCATGTCACCCCCCCGTCCCTCCTGGTCGACCGTGCCTGTTGGTGCGAGGCACGGCTGTCCTATCCTACGGATCACGTCAACGGGCTCGGCCCGGATGGTCCGGCGATCATGCGGGTATCTCATGGTCGAGCAGGCATGACGCGCGGCGGGGCGGCAGCACGACCGGCACTGACAGGTGCTCCGGCGACGGCTGCCGTGAACGAAGGGGTGGTCAGTGACGCGTTCCGAGGATGCCGGGCCGGAGGACACGGCGGCGGCCGGAACCGATGTGTTCGGCGCGGACACGGCGATCGGCCGGGACCTGGCCCTGGTGGACTGGGCGGCGACCACGCCGCTCGGGGACCCGGAAGGCTGGCCGCAGAGCCTGAGGACGACCGTCAGCATCCTGCTGTCGTCGAAGTTCTCGATGTGGATGGCCTGGGGACCGGAACTGACGTTCTTCTGCAACGCCGCCTACCGGCGCGACACCCTGGGACGCAAGTACCCGTGGGCGCTGGGGCGGCCTGCCAGCGAGGTCTGGGCGGAGATCTGGAGCGACATCGGTCCCCGGATCGACACCGTGCTCACCACCGGCGAAGCCACCTGGGACCAGGCGCTGTTGCTGTTCGTGGAGCGCTCCGGGTACCCCGAGGAGAGCTACCACACCTTCTCCTACAGCCCGCTGCGGGACGACGCGGGCCTCGTGGTCGGCATGCTGTGCGTGGTCAGCGAGGAGACCGAACGGGTCATCGGGGAGCGGCGGATGGCCACGCTGCGCGACCTGGGATCCGACCCGAGCGTGGTGCGCACGGAACAGGAGATGCTCGACTTCGCGTGCGTACAGCTGGGCCGGAACCCGCACGACCTGCCGTTCACGCTGACCTATCTGTTCCAGGACGACGGCAGTGCCGCGCTGGCCGCCGTCACCGGAATCGACGCGGGCCATCCGGCCGCCGAGAAGCTGCTCCCGGCGGGATCCGAGACCGTGTGGCCGACGGGGGCTCCGGCGCGGGGCGAGTCCGTGCTGACACCGCTGGACGGCGCCACGTTCGCGGATCTCCCGACGGGGGAGTGGGCCGAAGCGCCCCTCCAGGCGCTGGTGGTGCCCCTGCGGCAGCAGGGCGGCGCCCCCTACGGGTTCATGGTGGTCGGTCTGAACCGGTACCGGGATCTGGACGACGGCTACCGCGGCTTCGTCGAACTGGTCGCCGGCCATGTCGCCACCGGCGTCGCCAGTGCCCGCAGCTACCAGGCGCAGCAGCGCCGCGCGGAGGAACTCGCGGAGCTGGACCGGGCGAAGACAACGTTCTTCTCCAACATCAGCCACGAGTTCCGCACGCCCCTGACGCTGATCATGGGGCCGGTCGAGGAGCTGAGGCACCGGCTCACGGAGGCGGACGGGCGGGCGGAACTGGAGGTCATCCACCGCAACGGACTGCGCCTGGGCAAGCTGGTCAACACCCTCCTCGACTTCTCCCGCATCGAGGCCGGCCGGATGCAGGCCCAGTACGAGCCCGTCGACCTGGCCGCGGTGACCGGCGAACTGGCCAGCGTGTTCCGCTCCGCCGTCGACCGGGCCGGTCTGGACTTCCGGGTCGACTGCCCGCCGCTGCCCGAACCGGTCTTCGTCGACCGCAGCATGTGGGAGAAGGTGGTCCTCAACCTCCTCAGCAACGCGCTGAAGTTCACCTTCGACGGCTCGATCCGGGTCGCCGTGGGCGTCGAGGACGGCAGGGCGGTGGTGACCGTCGACGACACCGGGATCGGGGTCGCGGCCCAGGAGATGCCCCGCCTGTTCGAGCGGTTCCACCGCATCGAGAACGCCCGTTCCCGCTCCAACGAGGGCAGCGGCATCGGCCTGGCCCTGGTGAAGGAACTGGTCGGACTGCACGGCGGCGACATCAGCGCCACCTCCACCGAAGGCCGGGGCACCAGCTTCACCATCCGGCTGCCCTTCGGCTCCGCACACCTGCCGGCCGATGCCGTCCTCGCCGAGCCGGGCAAGGGCGCGGCTGCCACGGCCGACCCCTTCGTGCAGGAGGCCCTGCGCTGGCTGCCCGGCGAGCAGGCCATGACGATGCCGGTCGCGGTCGGGAGCGACGCGAACGCGAGTGCCGACGGCCAGGACCCCGGCGCCGAGTCGGCTCATGTGCTCGTCGCCGACGACAACGCCGACATGCGCGAGTACCTCATGCGGCTGCTGCGCGGCGCGGGGCACCGGGTCAGCGCGGTGAACGACGGCCGACAGGCGCTGCGGGCCGTCCGCGCGCGCGCCTTCGACCTGGTGATCAGCGACGTCATGATGCCCCACATGGACGGACTCGCCCTGGTCGCGGCGCTGCGCGCGGACTCACGGACCGCCTCGCTCCCCGTGCTGCTGCTGTCCGCGCGGGCCGGCCAAGAGGCGTCCATCGAGGGCCTGCGGGCCGGCGCCGACGACTACCTCGTCAAGCCGTTCGCGGCCGCCGAGCTCCTCGCCCGGGTCCGGGCGAACATCGAGCTGGCACGGCTGCGCAGCCATCACGCCCGCTGGCGCACCGCGCTGGTGGACTCCCTCCAGGAAGCCTTCTTCGTCTGTGACGAGGACGGCGCCGTCGTCGAGATCAACACGGCGTTCACCGACATCCTCGGCTACGGACCGGAAGGCCTGCCCTACCGGCCGGTCCACCCCTGGTGGCCCGATGCCACCGACTCCCAGGCGCACCAGCAGGTCAGCGACGCCTTCGCGCAGCTGCTCGGCAGCACCAAGGGTTCCTACACCATTCCGATCACCCACCGGGACGGGCACCGGCTGTGGGTCACGGCCACGTTCAACCAGGTCGACGATCCCGACACCGGCCGCCGGGTGACCGTCGGCACCTTCCGGGACGTGACGGCCGAGCACTACGCCATCCAACGCGAAAGCGCCCTGGCCGCCCTCGGCACCTGCCTGGCCCGGGCCACGAGCCTGCCCCAGGCGCTGGCCGGGGCTCTGGACGAACTGAAGAAGCTCTGGCGCGCCCGATGGGTCATGGCAGCCGTCTTCGACCACGCCGACGAGCCCACCCTGACCTCCACCGACGGGACGCCGCGCTGGGCGGAGCTGCCCGCCGAACGGCGCGACACCCTCGACTCCCTTCGCCAGGGGCCGATCCTGACCCCGGCCGCCGACCCCACCGGGGCCGGTGTCCTCCTGGAGTTCCCCGACGGCCCGCTCGCCCTGTGGATCGACCTGGGAGAGAACCGGCCCTTCACCGGGGAGGACCAGCTGCTGCTCTCCCTCCTGGCCGGCCACCTCGCCCAGGGTCTGAACCGGGCCCACCAGTTCGACCAGCAGCGCGAGACCGCCATCGCCCTGCAACGGGCCATCCTCGGCCCCGCACAGCTGCCCGACGGATTCGCCGTCCGGTACGAGCCCGCCACCCAGCCCCTGGAGGTCGGCGGCGACTGGTACGACACCGTCACCCTGCCGGACGGCCGCATAGGCATCGTGGTCGGCGACTGTGTCGGCCGGGGTCTCGAAGCCGCCAGCGTCATGGGTCAACTGCGCAGCGCCTGCCGGGCGTTGCTGCTCCAGGACGCCAGCCCGGCCCAGACGCTGATGGCCCTGGACCAGTTCGCCGCCGGTGTTCCGGGCGCCGTCTGCACCACCGTCTTCTGCGGTGTCCTCAACGCCGACACCGGACAGCTGACGTACTCCAGCGCGGGCCACCCGCCCGGCATCCTCGTCCACCCGGACGGCACCACCCTGCTCCTCGAAGACGGGCGGTCCCTTCCGCTGGCCGTCCGCACCGGCAGGCAGCGGCCCGAGGGCACCTGCGTCATAACGGCCCGGTCCACGCTGCTCCTGTACACCGACGGGCTCGTCGAGCGCCGCCGCCGTCCGCTCAGCGCGGGCATCGACCAGGCCAGCGCCGCCCTCCAGGACGGCCGCAACAGCGCGGTCGACGAGCTCGCCACCGACGTCATGGCCAAGCTGGCCCCCGTCGGCGGCTACGACGACGACGTCGCCCTGCTCCTCTACCGCCATCCGGCCCCGCTGGAGATGTCGTTCCCCGCCGAGTCCTCCCAGCTCGCCCCCGTACGCAAGTCGCTGCGCAGCTGGCTCGACCAGTGCGACCTGCCGCCCACCACGGTGCAGAACGTTCTGGTCGCCGCCGGCGAGGCCTGTGCCAACGCCATCGAGCACGGCCACCGCGACGCCCCGGGCGAGACCATCCATTTCCGGGCCGAGGCCTACGTCGACAATCTGCGTCTGACCATCGCCGACACGGGCCGCTGGAAGGCCCCGCAGCCGGAACTCAACACCCATCGCGGGCGGGGGATGAGACTGATGCGGGCGCTGATGCAGCACGTCACCGTCACCCCCGGGCCGTCCGGTACCACCGTCGACATGCACACGAGGATCGTCTGATGACCACTGCCCTGACCCTCACCCACGGACGACGGCCAGACGGAACCGGGCTGCTGACCGCGGTCGGCGAGATCGACATGAGCAACGCCGCTGAGCTGGCCGCCGCCCTCGCGGCCGCGGCCGGCCCCCTGGTCCTCGACCTCACCGGTGTGGAATACCTCGACAGCGCCGGCCTCAGCGTCCTGTTCCCGCACGCCGAGCGGCTCCAACTCGTCACCAACCCCCTGCTGGACCCCGTCCTGACCATCTCGGGCCTCAGCGACCTCACCACCGTCCACGGCGCATAGCCCGCCTCCGGACGTCCAGCCGCAGCGGATCCGGGCGGCTACTGGGCGGGCTTGCCGGGCTGGTCGTGGGTAGAGCAGTGGATGCCGCCGCCGCCGGAGGCGATCGTGTCGATCTTCACCATCACGATGTCACGTTTGGGGAAGTGCTCCTGGAGGATGCCCTTCGCCCGGTCGTCGGCCTGTGCGTCGCCGAAGCGGGGCATGAACACGGAGTCGTTGGCGACGTAGAAGTTCGCATAGGTGGAGACGAAGGAGTCGCCCCGGCCGGTGATCCTGTCGAGGTCGGGCTGCGGCAGGTCGATGACCTCAAGTCGCTTGCCCCGGGCGTCCGTCGCCCGCTTGAGGACCGACCTGGCCTGGTCCGCCGACTGCGACCAGACGTCCGGCGGGCTGCCGGGGAAGGCCTGGTCGACCAGGACGACGCCGGGCGCGGTGAAGCGGGCGATGCTGTCGACGTGCGCGTCCGTGATGTCCTTGCCCCGCACCCCGGCGAGCCAGAGCACCTTCTTCACGCCGAGGCTGCTCTTCAGCTCGGCCTCGATCCGGTCCCGTGACGTGCCGGGGTTGCGGTTCTTGTTGACCACCGAACTCTCGGTGACCATCAGCGTTCCCTCGCCGTCGGTCTCGAAGGAGCCGCCCTCGGCGACCAGTGGAGCCTTGGCGCGGGCGATGCCGTACTTCGCGAGCAGCAGACGGCCCACCTGCGCGTCGTTGGTGTGGACCTGCTTGTTGCCCCAGCCGCTGAAGTTGAAGTCGACGCCCAGGGTGTGGCCGTCCTCCTCCACGAACACCGGCACCGTGTCACGGGCCCACAGGTCGTCCACGGCCAGCGGAATGACCTCGACCTGGGAGCCGCACGCCTGCTGGGCCGCCGCCTGCTGGTCGGGCCTGGCCATCAGGACCACCGGCTCGTACTCCGCCACCGCGCGTGCCACCCGAGCGATGTCCGCCCGCACGGAAGGGAGTTGCTCGCCCCACACCGAGTCGAGGGCGGGCCACGACATGAACGTACGGACGTGACTGTCCCACTCGGCGCCGAAGCGACGGCCTGCCGTCCGCTCACCCGCCGTCCGCTCGCCCGCAGCCGCGGGGGAGTCGGAGGAAGGTCCGGCCGGGGCGTCCCCCGGGCCGCAGGCCGCGGCGGTGAGGGAGAGGGCGCCGAAGCCGGCGAACGTGCGCAGCGCGGTGCGCCGGGACATGGGGGGAGGGGTCACGGAGAAACTCCTGCGTCGTTCTGGTGGGTCGCCGTTCGGGGCGTACGGAGCCGGACGGATGCCGGGCAGAACCCGAAGAGCGGTCCCTTGGGAGGAAAGTAGCCGAGGGTGTTTTTCATTGCGCGCACCCGGGGCGGGCGTGCGTGTTGGGCCGCCGTGCGGGCGGATCCTGGATCAGAGGTGCGGCTGCTGCATCGTCGAGCAGTGGATGCCGCCGCCTCCGGCCATGAGGCGGTCCACGTCCAGCTGGACCACCTCGCGTCCGGGGAACGCCTCGGCCAGGACCCGGCGGGCCGCGGCGTCCTTCGCGTCGTCGCCGAACTGCGCCGTGAGGACCGCGCCGTTGACGAGATGGAAGTTGAGGTAGGAATCGACGAACGCCGAACTCCGCGACCGTACGGTCGCGGGACCGTCCACCCGGATCACCTGGAGCCGGCGGCCGCGGGCGTCGGTGGCCGCCGACAGGATCGCGAACTGCTCGCGCGCGTCGCGGGCCCAGACGTCGTCCCGGTCCTCGGGCGGCAGTTGGACCAGGACGACACCGGGGCGCACGAAGCGGGAGGTGACGTCGATGTGGTTGTCGGTGATGTCGCGGCCGCGCACTCCGGGAACCCAGATCATCTTCTCGGCGCCGTACGCCCTGAGCACGGCCTCCTCGATCTCCGGGCGGCCGGCCCCGCGATTGCGGTTCTTGTTCACCAGGCTGCTCTCGGTGGCCATGACCGTACCGTCGCCGTCGGTCTCGACCGAGCCGCCTTCTCCGACGAAGCCGGCCCGGTGGAATCCGAGGCCGGTGAACTCGGCCACGCACGCGGCGACTTCGGCGTCGGCGTGATGGGCCTGCTTACGGCCCCAGCCGTTGAAGCCCAGGCCCACGGCGTCGAGGCCGCCGTGGCCGTCGCGGCGGAAGACCGCGCAGGTGTCCCGCATCCACAGGTCGTCGGTGGGGATCGAGTCGAGGACGGTGACGCCGGGACCGCACGCGGCCCTGGCCTGCGCGGCCGTGGAGTCGTCCGGGGCACACAGGACGACGGGCTCGTACGCCGCGACCGTACGGGCGATCAGCGCGATGTCCCGCTGCACGCCGCCCAGTTGGCGCCCCCAGATGGACCTGCGGGTCGGCCAGGACATCCAGGTCCTGGCATGCGGCACATCGTCCGCCGGTACTCGCCAGGCGCCGTTCACGCGACCGGCGGCGGGTGCGGCGGAGGGGCGCGTGCCGAAGAGGGCATCCAGCAGACGCCTGCCTGGGGGGAGGTGGCTCATGGGTGGTGCTCCGCATCGCGTGCTGTGGATCGAGGGTGGCCTCGGTGTACGGACGGCCTCCCGACGGGCCGACGCGGACTCGGGGCACGCGGGGCTCCTGTGCGTACCGCGCTGCCCGTGGGTACGGCGCTCTGTGTACACGGTGAGGGTGCGCCCCGTACACCGGGCGCACCGGAGGCCCGGACGTCGGCTGTGCTTCCACTCTTGCACTGACTGAAAATTCAATCAAGACGAGGGCGGGCCTGGACGCACTCGGCGTGAGGGGCGTCGGGGCCGGCCGGGCGGACCTACGCGGTGGGCAGGAGCTCCCGATCCAGGGCCGCCTCCACGTGGGCCCTGGCCTCCGAGGTGGTGACCAGGCCGGCCAGCCAGCGACCGCTCAGGCCTTCGACCAGGGCGGTCAGCCGGATCGCGGCGGCTCGTGAGTCCACCGAGGCGGGAATGGTGCCGTCGTCCTGGCCGTCGGCGATCAGCTCGGCCAGGTCGACCAGCCAGCGTTCGGTGAGTGCGGTCAGGACGGGCCTGAGCCCCTCGTCGAAGGTGGCCGCCGCGCGGACCTCGGCCCACACCGCGGAGTTCTCCCGTACCGCGGCGTCGTCCTGGAACTCCGCGGCGAGCAGGCGAAGGAGCAGGTCCCGGGCCGGGGAGTCGTCGTCCTCCGCGATGTCCGCGTAGCCCTCGGCGCGGTCGTTGACGTACTCAAGGGCGCTGGTGACCAGGCCCGCGCGATCGCGGAAGTGGTAGTAGATCAGCGTCTTGGAGACGCCCGCCTCGGCGGCGACGTCCTCCACCCGCAGCCCCCGGACGCCCCGCAGGGCTATCACTCGGCAGGTCGCTTCCAGCAGCTTGGCACGTCGAGTACTCACGTTCGTACAGTAACCAGTCAACAGCGGTGCGCTCGCCGTGCGGGGCAAGCCCCGGGCGCCCGGCTACTCGCGGTCGAGACGCGCCAGCTCGACGGCGACGGCTTCGAGCAGCAGGGTGCGGGCGTGCGTCAGCGGAAGGATGCCGCTGAGCCAGCGCATGCTGAGCCCCTCCAGGAGTGCGGTGAGCCGCTCGGCCGACGCGGCCAGGCTCGCGGCCGGGGACATGGGGCTGACCCGGCCGAGCAGCTCGGCGATCTCCTGCACCCAGATCAGCGTGGCCTTGGCGAGGTCTTCGCGCAGTTCGGGATCGAAGACGGCGTTCGCCCGCAGCTCGCCCCAGGCGGTGCTGTTCTCCCGGACCACGGGCTCGTCCTGGAGTTCCAGGAGGAGGGTCTGCTCCAGCTCCCGGCGCGGGTCCGGCGGCCGGGCCGGCGTCTCGCGCTCGGAGGTGTAGCGCTCGGCGCGGTCGCTGATGAACTCCAGGGTGCGGCGCAGGATTCCGGCCCGGTCCTTGAAGTGGTAGTAGATCAGCGCGGTGGACACTCCGGCCTCGGCGGCCAGCTCCTCCACCCGCAGTCCCCGCACCCCGCGCCGGGCGATGACCCGCGCGGCCGCTTCCATGATCGCTGTTCTCCGGTCACCCACGGTCGCCCACCCTATCCGGCCGGCCGGACCGCGTTCGGCCGGCCGGGAGTGAGCGCTCATGCTGCCGACGTCTTCTCGTCCGATGTCTTGACTGAATTTTCAGTCAGTGAGATGTTCAGGCCTCGGGCCGCCGACCCGCCACAGGACCGGCCCGTACCGAAAGGCCCTCGTCGAAAGAGGTTCCCTCATGCCTGTCAACGCCCCCGTCCCGGTTCCCGTGCCGGGCGTCCCGCCGGAGTCGCGGACATGCGGCTGACCCCCACGGAACGCGACCGGCTCCTGCTGTTCGGTGCCGCCGAGCTGGCCCGGGCCCGCAGGGCCCGGGGGCTGCGGCTGAACGTGCCGGAGGCGACCGCGCTCATCGCCGACGCGGTCTGCGAGGCGGCCCGGGACGGTGCCCGGCTCGCCGAGGCCGTCGCCGCGGCCCGCAAGGTCCTCGGACCCGAGGACGTGCTGCCCGGTGTGCCCGATGTCGTCACCGAGATCCATGTGGAGGCGGTGTTCGACGACGGAAGCCGGATCGCCGTGGTCGGGGATCCGTTCGGCGGCGGAGGCCTCGGCGCGCTCGCTCCGGGGGCGGTGCTGCCCGGCGCCGGGGACGTGCGCGGCCCCGAGCCGGAATGTGTGCTGACGGTCCGCAACACCGCGGCCGTGCCCGTCTCGGTCACCTCGCACTTCCACTTCTTCGAGGCCAATCCGCGGCTCGACTTCGACCGGGCCGCCTCCTATGGCATGCGGCTGTGTGTGCCCGCCGGCTCCTCGGTGAGGTTCGGGCCCGGCGAGAGCGAGGAGGTCGGCCTGGTCCCCATTGGCGGTGACCGCGTGGCGATCGGCTTCGCGGGTCTGGTCGACGGTCCCCTTGACGCGCCCGGCGCCAAGGAGGAGGCCCTGCGCAGGGCCGCGGC
>NZ_JBIAGW010000020.1:0-150619 GCF_042869955.1 Streptomyces sp. NPDC006691 | reverse complement strand
CGCCCTTAAGGCGCGATACGGGGTCCGGGGCGGAGCCCCGAACCGGGGTGCAGGGGGCGCAGCCCCCTGCGGGGGTCCGAGGGGCGCAGCCCCTCGAAGGGGGTCTGGGGCACAGCCCCAGGGCTCAGCTGATCCAACCCGCCGCACGGGCGGGCGGGTGGGCAGGATGCCCGGGGTCTGGGGCGGAGCCCCAGGGGCCGAACCCATCAACCCCGGGCCACGGGCGGGAGGGCGGGCAAACGGCCCGGGGCCCGGGGTCGGGGGCAGAGCCCCGGGGGCCGGGCGGCACAGGGTGGCGTATCAGAGGCCGGGCCCGCTGCGGCTCAGCGGGTGTAGATCGCCTCGATCTCGTCCGCGAAATCCTTGGCCACGACATTCCGCTTGAGCTTCAGCGACGGCGTAATGTGCCCCGCCTCCTCCGTGAACTGCGCCCCCAGAACGCGGAACTTGCGGACCGACTCCGCCTTGGAGACCGCCGCGTTGCCGTCGTCCACGGCCCGCTGCACCTCCGCCAGGAGCTCCGCGTCGTCCCGCAGCGCGGCCACCGTGGCCACGGACTTGCCGTGCTCCTCGGCCCACCGGCCGAGGAACTCCTCGTCGAGCGTGACCAGCGCGCCCACGAACGGCCGCCCGTCGCCGACGACCATGCACTCCGCGACCAGGGCGTGCGCGCGGATGCGGTCCTCGATGACCGCGGGGGCGACGTTCTTGCCGCCCGCCGTCACGATGATCTCCTTCTTGCGGCCGGTGATCGCGAGGTAGCCGTCCTCGTCCAGCGTGCCGATGTCACCGGTGTGGAACCAGCCGTCGGCCAGCGCCTCGGCCGTCGCGGCCTCGTTGTTCCAGTAGCCCTGGAACAGGTGCTCGCCGTGCAGCAGCACCTCGCCGTCGTCGGCGATGCGCACCACCGACCCCGGCAGCGGCTGCCCGACCGTGCCGATCTTCGGCCGGTCCCAGGGGTTGAACGCGGTCGCGGCGCAGGACTCGGTCAGGCCGTAGCCCTCCAGGACCGTGAAGCCGATGCCGCGGAAGAAGTGGCCGAGCCGCTCGCCCAGCGGCGCCCCGCCGGAGATCGCGTACTCGCCGCGCCCGCCGAGCACCGCCCGCAGCTTGCTGAAGACGAGCTTGTCGAAGACCTTGTGCTTGAGCTTCAGACCGATCGACGGTCCCGCGTCCGTGCTGAGCGCCGTGCTGTAGGCGATCGCGGTGTGCGCGGCCTTGTCGAAGATCTTGCCCTTGCCGTCCGCCTGCGCCTTGGCGCGCGCCGAGTTGTAGACCTTCTCGAAGACGCGCGGCACCCCGAGGATCAACGTCGGCCGGAACGAGGCGAGTTCATCGGTGAGGTTCTTGATGTCGGGGACGCAGCCGAGCTTGATCGGCGCCATCACCGAAGCCACCTCGACCAGGCGCCCGAAGACATGGGCCGCCGGCAGGAACAGCAGCACCGAGCACTCGCCGGTACGGAAGAGGGGCTTGAGCCGCTCCACCACGTTGCCGCACTCCGCGAAGAACGCGCGGTGGGTCAGCACACAGCCCTTGGGGCGGCCGGTGGTGCCCGAGGTGTAGACGATCGTCGCCGGGTCGTCGGCGTGCGCGGAGGACATCCGGGCGTCGAGGAGTTCGTCGGAGACGTCCGCGCCGGACGCGGTGAGCCCGGCGACGGCGTCCGTCTCGATGCTCAGGATCGTCTTGAGGCCGGGCAGCGCGTCCTGGACCGAGGCCACGGAGGCGCGGTGCGCCTCGGACTCGACGATCGCGAGGGTGGCGGCGGAGTCGCCGAGGATCCACTGGATCTGCTCGGGGGAACTGGTCTCGTACACCGGCACGGTGACCGCGCCCGCGCTCCAGATCGCGAAGTCGAGCAGGACCCACTCGTAGCGGGTGCGCGAGAGCAGGGCCACCCGGTCGCCGGCCTCGACACCGCCGGCGATCAGCCCCTTGGCCACGGCCCGCACCTCGGCGAGGAACTGGCGGGCGCTGACATCGGCCCAGGCGCCCGCGACCTTGCGGCCCATCACCGCTACATCGGGGTGCTGAGCGGCATTGCGGCGGATCAGATCCGTCAGGTTGCCGTCCGAAGGGACCTCGTACAGGGCCGGAAGGCTGAACTCGCGCAAGACTGCTGCTCCTCATCGGGCGCCGGTGCCACGGCTCTGTGTGACGCACCGGCTGCGGTCCAAGATCGGGCAGGTGCCCGGCGGATCCGTGGGGGGCGGAACTGACGAGCACGACTGGACTGCCCGGACGTTACCCATGGGTAGGCGGTTCCGGATAGGGGGTTCCGGCCAGATGTTCGGTGCGTCACACATCTTTGACACTGCTTCGCGCACGATAGTCCACACCTTTCAGGACCCGGAAGTAACCGCAGGTCCGACGGCCTAGGGTGATCCCCATGCGAGTTCATGTGGTCAGTGACGTGCACGGGAACGCCGAGGGCCTGGCCAGGGCGGGCGAGGGGGCGGACGCCCTGATCTGCCTCGGTGACCTGGTCCTCTTCCTCGACTACGCCGACCACTCGCGCGGCATCTTCCCCGACCTCTTCGGCGTCGAGAACGCCGACCGACTGGTCGCCCTGCGCACCGCCCGCCGCTTCGAGGACGCCCGCGAGCTGGGACGTTCGCTGTGGGCCGGGCTCGACCGGGAGGCCGCGATCGAGGCCGCGGTCCGCCGCCAGTACGCCGAGCTGTTCGCCGCCTTCCCCACCCCGACGTACGCCACGTACGGCAATGTCGACATGCCTGCCCTGTGGCCGCAGTACGCGGGCCCGGGCACCACCGTCCTGGACGGGCAGCGGATCGAGATAGCCGGCCGGGTCTTCGGCTTCGTCGGCGGCGGGCTGCGCACGGCGATGCGAACGCCCTATGAAATCTCCGACGAGGAGTACGCCGCCAAGATCGAGGCGCTCGGCGAGGTCGACGTGCTCTGCACGCACATCCCGCCCGAGGTTCCGGAGCTGGTGTACGACACCGTCGCCCGCCGCTTCGAGCGCGGCTCGCGCGCCCTCCTCGCGGCGATCGAGAAGACCCGGCCCCGCTACTCCCTGTTCGGCCACGTCCACCAGCCGCTGGCCCGGCGGATGCGGATCGGGCGCACCGAGTGCGTCAACGTCGGCCACTTCGCGGCCACCTCCCGGCCGTTCGCCCTGGAGTGGTGATCAGGCCACTGGACCGGCGACCGGCCCGTACGCGATAGCCTGCACGGGCACCTCCCCACCGCCGACGGCCCCGCCGGGCGGGGGAGACCCAGACCCACCGGACCGCGCACTGGAGGAGCCACGACGATGGCGGAACACACCAGCTCGTCTATCACCATCGAGGCGGCCCCCGCCGACGTCATGGGGGTGATCGCGGACTTCGCCCGCTACCCGGAGTGGACCGGAGAGGTGAAGGAGGCCGAGGTGCTCGCCACCGACGCCCAGGGCCACGCCGAGAAGGTGCGGCTGCTGCTCGACGCGGGCGCCATCAAGGACGACCACACCCTCGCCTACAGCTGGAACGGCAACACCGTCAGCTGGACACTGGTCAAGTCCCAGATGCTGCGCACCCTCGACGGCTCGTACACGCTCGCCGACGCCCCCGGCGGACGCACCGAGGTCACCTACCAGCTGACCGTCGACGTCAAGATCCCGATGCTCGGCATGATCAAGCGCAAGGCGGAGAAGGTCATCATCGACCGCGCCCTCGCCGGTCTGAAGAAGCGCGTCGAGAGCGGCCCGGGCGAGACCGGGGCCGGTGCCGCCGACGGGGCCGAGAAGCTCTAGACGTGCGTACGGTCCTGGTCACCGGCCCCGGCGGCGCGGGCCGCAGCACCATCGCGGCGGCGACCGCACTCGCGGCGGCCCGCCGGGGCACCCGGGTCACGCTCCTGACCTCGGACCGGCTGCCCGGTGGACTCGGCGGGGTCACCGTCCGGCGAATCGATTCGGCGGCCCACTTCCGCGCCGAGCTCCTCGCCTTCCAGGACCGCGCGGGTGCCGCCCTCGACCTGCTCGGCGCCTCCCGCCTGGACGCCGAGGAGCTCACCGAACTCCCCGGTGCCGAACAGCTCGCCCTGCTCAGCGCCCTGCGCGAGGCCGCGGCCGACCGGCCGGACCTGCTCGTCGTCGACCTGCCGCCGGCCGACCGGGCGCTCGCCGCCCTCGCCCTGCCCGAGCAGCTGCGCCGCTATCTGCGCCGGCTCCTCCCGCCCGAGCGCCAGGCCGCCCGCTCACTGCGCCCGGTCCTCGCCCAGCTCGCCGGGGTGCCCATGCCCGCGCAGTGGCTGTACGAGACCGCGGCCCGCTGGGACCTCGAACTGACCGCCGTCCAGGCCGTCGTCGAGGACCCGGGCACGACCGTACGGCTGGTCGCGGAGCCGGGCCCTGCCGCCGCCGAGGCCCTGCGCACCGCCCGGCTCGGCGTCGCCGTGCACGGGCTCGCCCTGGACGCGGTGATCGCCAACAGGCTGCTGCCCGCCGAGACCCCCGACCCCTGGCTGGCCGGTCTGGTCGCCCAGCAGCGCAAGCACCTGGACGAGCTGGGCCAGGAGTTCCCCGTCGTGCGCGAGGTGGCCCACCTGGGACGCGATCCGCGCGGCGACGACGACCTGGAGCGTTTGCTCACCGGCCCCGAGCCGGACGCCGCCCCGGCCCCGGCCCCGCGCTGGGAGATCGAGGACCGGCTGGCCGACGACGACGTCCTGGTGTGGCGCCTGCCGCTGCCCGGCGCGGTCAAGGACGGACTCGCGCTGGTGCGGCGCGGCGACGAACTCCTGCTCACCGTCGGCCCGTTCCGCCGGATCGTGCCGCTGCCCTCCGCGCTGCGCCGCTGCGCCGTCACCGGGGCGGGGCTCCACGACGGCGTCCTGGACATCCGCTTCGCGCCCGATCCCGAGCTGTGGCCCCGCGGCCGCTGAACGGGGTACCCCCGTTCGGGTAACGTCGAAGGAAACAGACCCGTAGGAAAACCAGCCGCTGGAGTTGGCCATGAGCGAAGCCACCGAGCGCCCCGCCCCCGACGCGGATGCCTGGGCCGACGCCTGCGCGGAGGACCTGGCCGCCGAGAAGGCGCGCCGCCGCGAGCAGTACGGAACGCCACCGGGATCCGCCGCCGAGGAACTGCGCAAGCTGTTCGAAGCCGTCACCGACAAGGTGTCCGGCCTCTTCGACGGCCCCGCCGGGCTGTCCGGGATGGCGGCCCAGGGTGCCGTGCAGCAGCTGATCAGCCAGGCGAAGTCGGCCGTCGGGCCCGTCATCGAGCGCAACCCCGAGGTGTTCGACCACCTCGCCGCGGCCGGCGGCGAGCTGCTCGCCGCCTATCGCTCGGCCGTCGAGGGCCACGAGCGGCGCTGGACGTCCGACGACGACCGCAAGCGCGACGAGGGTCCGGGGCCGGCCGAGCACATCGACCTCGACGACTGAGACCCGGGCGACGGTCGGCCGCGTGCGGATCCGGGACGCCGGGACCGGGACGCCGGGACCCGGACCGGTGCGGACAAAGCGCCGACCGCCGTCCCACCCCTGAGGCGAACGGTGGGCTCGGCACGCTGGGTGGCGCCCCGGCTCGGGTACGGTTGGCCGTAGCGGGGCTCGACCGAACTGAGGGATTCATGGGACTCACCATCGGTGTCGATATCGGCGGCACGAAGATCGCGGCGGGCGTGGTCGACGAGGACGGCAACATCCTCTCCACGCACAAGGTGCCGACGCCCGGCACGCCCGATGCCATCGTGGACGCGATCGCCTCGGCCGTGGACGGCGCGCGCGCCGGACACGAGATCGTGGGCGTGGGCATCGGAGCCGCCGGTTACGTCAACCGGCAGCGGTCCACCGTCTACTTCGCGCCCAACATCGACTGGCGTCAGGAACCGCTGAAGGAGAAGGTCGAGCAGCGCGTCGGCCTCCCGGTGGTCGTCGAGAACGACGCCAACGCCGCGGCCTGGGGCGAGTACCGCTTCGGGGCCGGCAAGGGCCACCGGAACGTCATCTGCATCACGCTCGGCACCGGCCTCGGCGGCGGCATCATCATCGGCAACAAGCTGCGCCGCGGCCACTTCGGCGTGGCCGCCGAGTTCGGCCACATCCGGATGGTGCCGGACGGCCTGCTGTGCGGCTGCGGCAGCCAGGGCTGCTGGGAGCAGTACGCTTCCGGCCGGGCCCTGGTCCGCTACGCCAAGCAGCGCGCCAACGCCACCCCCGAGCGCGCGGAGTTCCTGCTCGGGCTGGGCGACGGCACCCCCGACGGCATCGAGGGCAAGCACATCTCGATGGCCGCCCGCCAGGGCGACCCCGTGGCGGTCGACTCCTACCGCGAGCTGGCGCGCTGGGCGGGTGCGGGTCTGGCCGACCTGGCCTCGCTCTTCGACCCGTCGGCGTTCATCGTCGGCGGCGGGCTCTCGGACGAGGGCGAGCTGGTGCTCGACCCGATCCGCAAGTCCTACCGGCGCTGGCTGGTCGGCGGGAACTGGCGCCCGGTCGCCGATGTCATCGCGGCCCAGCTCGGCAACAAGGCCGGTCTCGTCGGCGCGGCCGACCTCGCCCGCCAGCCCGACCCGATCATGTAACGCCCCGGGTACCGCACGCACCACCGACAGTGCCCGCCGCGTCCTCCCGGACCGGCGGGCGCTGTCATACGTGGTGGTCTGTCATACGTGGTGGCCTGTCATACGTTGTGGACCATGACGACTCCCGCCGACGACCTGCCCGCGTCCGCGACCGACAACGGCTCGGCCGTGATCCGCGTCCTCAGCTACAACATCCGCTCGATGCGCGACGACAACGCGGCCCTCGCGCGGGTGATCCGCGCCTGCGAGCCCGACCTTGTCCTGATCCAGGAGGCCCCCCGCTTCTTCCGCTGGCGCAAGGCCGCGGCCCGCCTCGCGGCGGCGACCGATCTGGTGGTCCTGAGCGGGGGCGCCACGGCCGCGGGCCCGATGCTGCTGTGCTCCCTGCGGGCCATCGTGGAGCGCACCGAGGACGTGCTGCTCCCGCTCACCCCCGGGCTGCACCGGCGCGGCTTCGCGACCGCGGTGGTACGGGTCGGCGGGGCCAGGCTCGGGGTGCTCAGCGCCCACCTCAGCCTTCAGGCGGCCGAACGGTACGAGCAGGCGGGGGCGCTCCTGGACCGGCTGGCCGGGATGGGCGTGGAGCACGCGGTAGCGGGCGGCGACCTGAACGAACGGCCCGGCGGGCGCAGCTTCGCCCGGCTCGCGGGGGCGCTCCAGGACTGCCGCCAAGTGGCGCCGTGGGGCGGCGAGTTCACGTCCACGCCGCGGGAGCCGCACCAGCGGATCGACGCGATCTTCGCCACGCGGGGTGTCCAAGTCCTGGGCTGCGGCGTGCCGTTGGGCCTTGCGGACCCCGGCGACCTGCTCGCCGCCACGGACCACTTGCCGGTCCTGGCCGCCCTGAGAATCCCCACCCCGGCCGGCTGAGGGGCCGGGGTTGCCGATGCGGGCCGGCGCCGAGGGTTCGGGGGCGCGGGGACTGCGCGGGCAACCACGCGCGGCCCGCAGGGGAAGGCGGGGTCAGCGGCGCGGGGAAAGGCGGGCCCAGAGCTTCGGCGGAGCCGCACTTCGAACGCCCCGCAAAACGTCACACCACCGCGCCGCGCCCCGGATCGTCGTCCTCCTCGTCGGGCTGCATGCGCGCGAACAGCGTCGCGATGCCACCCAGGAAGCCGCCCACGCCCAGCAGCGTGAGCCACCACGTGATGTCCCAGCCGAAGATCGCCGCCAGGATCAGCAGCAGCGGACCGCCGATCACGCCGAGCCAGGCGAACTTGGCCGCCGCGTCCGCCTCCGGCAGCGGCGGCGGCTCGGGCGGCACGAAGTGACCCTCGTCGGACGGGTCGGAGGGGTCCGAAGGCTCGGCGGGAGTGAAGTCGCGCGGGCCGCCCACGCCGGGGGCGAACACCACCGAGCTGCCGAGCGCGGGCTTGTCGGACCCGGTGCCGGCGCTCCTGTCGAGCCCCTTGTCGAGTCCCTTGTCGGTGTCCTGCTCGCCGCCCGGGCCGGACTCGGGTGCCGCCGACCCCCCGCCGCCCTTCCCGTCCACCCCGGCCCCTGCCCCTGCCCCTGCCCCTGTCCCGGCCTCGGGCTCGTCCTCGATCAGGGCCAGGTCCAGGTCCTCCACCGGTCTGAAGGGTCTGGTGCCGGGCGGATCGGCCGGTTCCTCGCCGTATCCCGCCACGATCGCCGCCCAGGCAGCCTCTTCGTCGATCGGCTGCGGTTCGCGGTCCGCGTCGTGTTCAGCCACCGGTCGTGCTCCCCTTCTTCCCGACGCTCGGAGCGAGGCGGCCGATGAACGAGTAGCTCTCCTCGAAGATCCGCTCCGCATCGTGGTCCAACGTCGCCACGTGGTAGCTCTGTTCCAGCAGGATCTCCTCGACGTCCGTGGAGGAGACCCGGCTGAGGATCCGGGCCGAGTCGACCGGCGGCACCACATGGTCCTGGGGGCTGTGCAGAACCACCAACGGCTGTGTCACCTGCGGCAGTTCACCGTCCACGATCTTGAAGAAGGTGCGCAGCGAGTGCGCCGCGTGCAGCGGCACCCGGTCGTAGCCGACCTCCGTGGAGCCCTCCTTGGCGATGTCGCTCGCGATGCCCTTCGTGGACCGTACGAAGTGACGGGCCACGGGCAGTGCGTGGGCGGCCGCGCCGTGCACCTTGTTGCCCGGGTTGACGAGGACCAGGCCGCTGACCGCGTCGCCGTGCCTGGCGGCGAGCCGCAGTGCCAGGGCGCCGCCCATGGAGAGCCCGAAGACGAAGACCTGGGTGCACCGCTCCTTGAGCTCGCGCAGGGCCCGGTCCACCTCCGCGTACCAGTCCTGCCAGCCCGTGAGCTGCATGTCCTGCCAGCGGGTGCCGTGGCCGGGAAGGAGCGGCAGCGAGACCGTGAGGCCGCGCTCCGCCAGGTGGTCGGCCCAGGGCCGCATCGACTGCGGGGAACCGGTGAAACCGTGACAGAGGAGGACGCCGACCTCTCCGCCCTCGTGGCGGAACGGCTCGGCTCCAGGGAGGACCGGCACCAGGGGTCTCCTGTTCATGAGCAGGGGCGGGGGTTGTGCGGGGGAGTCCTACTTCACGGTACGCGACCGGACCGACACCGACCAGGGCCGTCGCGCGGGAGGCCGGGCCCGGCACGGGTTAAGGTCTGTTCGACAAGCACAGGAAGGCATCCGAGTTGATCTACGGCGCTATGAAGTTCTCCATCGGCGGCTCACTGAAGCTCGCCTTCAGGCCGTGGGTGGAGGGCCTGGAGAACATCCCCGCCGAGGGCCCGGCGATCCTCGCGAGCAACCACCTCTCGTTCTCGGACTCCTTCTTCCTCCCGGCCGTCCTGGACCGCAAGGTCACCTTCATCGCGAAGGCCGAGTACTTCACGTCGCCCGGGGTCAAGGGCAGGCTGACGGCCGCGTTCTTCAAGGGCGTCGGCCAGCTCCCGGTGGACCGCTCGGGCGCCCGCGGGGCGGGCGAGGCCGCGATCAACGCCGGCATCGACGTCATCAAGGGCGGCGGCCTCTTCGGCATCTACCCGGAGGGCACCCGCTCGCCCGACGGCCGCCTCTACCGCGGCAAGCCGGGCGGCCTGGCCCGGGTCGCGCTGGCCACCGGCGCCCCCGTGATCCCGGTCGCGATGATCGACACCGAGAAGATCCAGCCGCCCGGCAAGGTGGTCCCGAAGCTGATGCGCCCCGGCATCCGGATCGGCAAGCCGCTCGACTTCAGCCGCTACCAGGGCATGGAGGGCGACCGCTTCATCCTGCGCTCGGTGACCGACGAGGTCATGTACGAGATCATGAAGCTCTCCGGCCAGGAGTACGTCGACATCTACGCGACCGCCGCCAAGCGGCAGATCGCCGACGAGGCCAAGCGCGTCGCCGACGAGCAGAAGGCCGCCGAGAAGGCGGAGCGGGCCCGCGAGGCCGAGCAGGCCAAGCGGGCGGAACAGCCCGGAGCCTAGGCGTCCGGTCCGGGGGGCCGGTCAGGGGTGGGGGAGATGGCCAAGCGCGAACGTGTCGTACGGATGTCGGTGGAGCTGCCGCTGTGGCGGGCGCTGACCGGCTACCGGGTGCTCACCACGCTCTACGCGCTGGCGATCTTCGCCAGCGGCTACGAGAAGTTCGAGCGGCCCTGGGTCGGCATCGCCTACCTGGCGGTGCTCACGGTGTGGAACTTCGCGACGCTGCCCCGGGTGGCGAACGCGGCCGCCTGCACCCGGCGCTTCCTCGTCGCCGACCTCACCATGGTGCTCACCGGCATCCTGCTGACCCCGCTCGCCGACCTGGACGCCCAGCACGTCGACGGCCCGACGCTGCCGTCGATAGCGACGGCCGGGGCCGTGCTCGCCTTCGCGATCAAGGGAGGCTGGCGCTGGGCCGCCTTCGCCTCCTCGCTGGTGGCCGTCGCCAACATCGTGGAGCGCGCCCACCCCACCCGGGACACCTTCCACAACGTGCTCCTGGTGTGGATCGCCTCCATCGCGATCGGCTACATCGTCGAGGTGGCCCGGGCCAGTGAGGCGACGCTCGCCCGGGCCCTGGAGATCGAGGCGGCCACCCGCGAGCGCGAGCGCCTGGCCCGGGACATCCACGACAGCGTGCTCCAGGTCCTCGCCATGGTGCAGCGCCGCGGCAGCGCGCTCGGCGGCGAGGCCGCGGAGCTCGGCCGGATGGCGGGCGAGCAGGAGGTCGCGCTGCGCACCCTGGTCTCCAGCGGCCTGGTGCCGCCCACCCGCGCCTCCGAGGACACCGCCAACGGAGCCGTCGTACGGGCCGTGGAGGTCGCCGACGAGCCGGCTGGGACGGACCTGGTCGACCTGCGCTCGCTCCTCGCCCGGCACGCCGGGTCGAAGGTCTCCTTCGCCGAACCCGGCGCCCCGGTCCCGCTCGCACCCGTCGCGGCCGGGGAGTTGGCGGCCGCTGTCAGTGCCGCCCTGGACAATGTCCGTATGCACGCGGGGGATTCGGCGCAGGCCTGGATCCTGATCGAGGACTGGGGGGACGAAGTGGTCGTGACGGTACGGGACGACGGGCCCGGAATCCCGCCGGGCCGGCTCGACCAGGCCGAGGGGGAGGGACGCCTGGGCGTCGCCCTCTCGATCCGGGGCCGGCTGCGCGACCTGGGCGGCACCGCGGAGCTGGTCTCCGTGCCGGGCCAGGGCACGGAAGTTGAACTGAAGGTCCCACGGGGGAAGGCAGGACGGCACGGATGACGGAACAGCACGGGGAACGGGCGGACGCGGCGGTGAAGGTGATGGTGGTCGACGACCACCCGATGTGGCGCGACGCGGTCGCCCGTGACCTCGCGGCCGCCGGGTTCGACGTTGTGGCCACCGCCGGTGACGGACCGCAGGCGGTGCGCCGCGCCCAGGCCGCGGCGCCCGACGTCCTGGTCCTCGACCTCAACCTGCCGGGCCTGTCCGGCGCCCAGGTCTGCAAGGAACTGGTCGCCGCCAACCCGGCGTTGCGGGTGCTCGTCCTGTCCGCGTCGGGCGAGCACGCGGACGTCCTGGAGGCGGTGAAGTCCGGCGCGCTCGGCTACCTCCTCAAGTCGGCCGGGGCCGAGGAGCTGATCGACGCCGTGCGCCGCACGGCCGTGGGCGACCCGGTGTTCACCCCGGGTCTGGCCGGCCTCGTCCTGGGCGAGTACCGCAGGCTGGCCAGGGACCCGGCGCCCGCCACCGCCGACGAGCCCAAGGCCCCGCAGCTCACCGAGCGCGAGACCGAGGTGCTGCGGCTGGTCGCCAAGGGCCTGAGCTACAAGCAGATAGCCGAGCGCCTGGTCATCTCGCACCGCACGGTGCAGAACCACGTCCAGAACACCCTGGGCAAGCTCCAGTTGCACAACCGGGTGGAGCTGGTGCGCTACGCGATCGAGCGCGGCCTGGACGACGCCTGAGCGAGCCATCCCCCGTACGAGTGAACGGCCGCTGATCAACTCCCTTGCCCATGACGGGAATTGACCTTTCGCCCCATCCCGGAGTGACGTACGTCACCACTAGCGTGGACCGCGTACGTCACTCCCAGGTGAAGGGACCATTCCATGCGGGTCGGAGTACTGACCGGAGGCGGTGACTGCCCCGGGCTCAACGCCGTCATCCGGGGCATCGTCCGCAAGGGTGTGCAGGAGTACGGCTACGAGTTCACCGGGTTCAAGGACGGCTGGCGCGGGCCCCTGGAGGGCGACACCGTCAAGCTGGACATCCCGGCGGTGCGCGGCATCCTGCCGCGCGGCGGCACCATCCTCGGCTCCTCGCGCACCAACCCCCTCAAGGCGGAGAACGGCGTCCGCCGCATCAAGGAGAACCTCACCAAGTACGAGATCGACGCCGTGATCGCGATCGGCGGCGAGGACACCCTGGGTGTCGCGGCCCGGCTCAGCGACGAGTACGGCATCAACTGCGTCGGCGTACCCAAGACGATCGACAACGACCTGTCCGCCACCGACTACACCTTCGGCTTCAACACCGCCGTCGGCATCGCCACCGAAGCCATCGACCGGCTGCACACCACGGCCGAGTCCCATATGCGGGTCCTGGTCGTCGAGGTCATGGGCCGCCACGCGGGCTGGATCGCCCTGCACTCCGGCCTGGCTGGCGGCGCCAACGTCATCCTCATCCCCGAGCAGCGCTTCGACGTCGACCAGGTCTGCAACTGGGTCACCTCCCGCTTCAAGGCCTCGTACGCGCCGATCGTCTGCATCGCCGAGGGCGCCATGCCCAAGGACGGCGAGATGGTGCTCAAGGACGGCACGCTCGACTCGTTCGGCCACGTCCGGCTCTCCGGGGTCGGCGAGTGGCTGGCGAAGGAGATCGAGAAGCGCACCGGCAAGGAGGCCAGGACCACCGTCCTCGGCCATGTGCAGCGCGGCGGCACCCCGAGCGCGTTCGACCGGTGGCTGGCGACCCGCTTCGGGCTGCACGCCATCGAGGCGGTGCGCGACGGGGACTTCGGCAAGATGGTCGCGCTGCGCGGCACCGACATCGTGCGGGTGCCGATCTCGGAAGCCACCGCGAAGCTGAAGACCGTGGACCCCGCGCTCTACGCGGAGGTGGGCGTCTTCTTCGGCTGAGCCTCCTGGCCCGGGCCGAGCCTGCCACCCCGGGCCGACCCCGTTGACCCGGGTACCCCGGGCCGGCCCGGGTCGGCAGGCCGGGCGGGGCGGGGCTGTGGGCCGTATATTCGCGATATCCGGCCCATAGCCCTCATATCCGGCACGTGCCGGAGAGCGCCCTGAAGGGGAGAGTCGTGGAAATCCTGGCATTCGGCGTGCAGGCCGACGAGAAGCCGCTGATCGAGAGGGCCTTCGAGGGCCGTCACGAGGTCCGCTGCCTGGACGTCTTCCTGACCGAGGACACCGCGCCGATCGCCACCGGGTACGAGGTGATCTCCACCAGCGTCAATGCCAACCTCAATGCCCGGGTGCTCCAGAGCCTGGCCGTCGGCGGCACGCAGATGATCGCCCAGCGCTCCACCGGGTTCAACAACATCGACCTGGACGTGGCCGAGCGCCTGGGCCTCACCGTCGCCCGGGTCTCCTCCTACTCGCCGTACTCGGTCGCGGAATTCGCCTGGACCCTGGCGATGGCGGTGAACCGCCGCATCGTGCGGGCCTCCAACCGCACCCGCGACTTCGACTTCCGCCTGGACGGGCTGCTCGGCCGCGATCTGCGGGGCCGCACCGTCGGGGTGCTCGGCACCGGCAAGATCGGCGAGGCGTTCACCCGGATCGCCCACGGCTTCGGGATGAACCTGCTCGGCTGGGACGTGGCACAGAACCCGGCCTGCGTCGAGCTCGGCATGAAGTACGTGGACAAGGACGAGCTCTTCGCGAGCGCCGACGTGATCAGCCTGCACGTGCCGCTGCTGCCCTCGACCCACCACATCATCGGGCGCGAGGAACTCGCCGCGATGAAGGACGACGCGATCCTGGTCAACTCCAGCCGGGGCGGGCTCGTCGACACCGACGCGCTGGTCGGCGAGCTGCGCAAGGGCCGCTTCGCCGGGGTCGGTCTGGATGTGTACGAGGCCGAGGCGGGCCTGTTCTTCCTCGACAAGTCCCTGGAGGCCGTCGAGGACGACACCCTGGCCCGCCTCGTGACGTTCCCCAACGTGGTGGTCACCTCGCACCAGGCCTACTACACCCGGGACGCGGTGACGCAGATCGTCGAGGCGACGGTGGAGAACGTGGCGGCCTACGCCGAAGGCCGCCACACCGAGAACGTCCTGGTCCCCGCCGCGAAGTGAGCGGCGGATTCAGCGGACCGCCGCGACCCCCGCGAGCAGATCCCTGACGACTTCCGGACCGCGCAGGGTCAGCACCGACTCCGGGTGGAACTGGATGCCCGCGTAGCCGGAGCCGCGCAGCGCGTGCACCTCGTGCGTCACCGGGTCGCGGGCGACCTCCACGCCGGGCAGCTCGCCGGCGCAGCGCGCCGCGAAGCTGTTGTAGAAGCCGACCGTCTCCTCGCGCCCGAACAGGTCGATCCGCACCTGCGCGCCCTGGTGAGGCTCCCGCTTGCGCACGATCTCCAGGCCCAGCTCCGCGGCGATCAGCTCGTGGCCCAGGCACACGCCGAGCAGCCCGTGCCGGTGCGAGCGCAGCAGCTCGGCCGCGAGCGGGCGGAGCAGCCGCATCTTCGGGTCGGCCGCGTCCACCGGGTTGCCAGGACCGGGTCCCAGGATCACCGGGCCCTCGTGGCCGAGCACCCGCGAGCGCAGTCCCGGTGCGTCGTAGCGTACGACCGAGACCTCCAGGCCCGCCGAGCGCAGCACATGCGCGAGCATCGCCGTGAACGTGTCCTCCCCGTCCACCACCAGGGCCGATCCGCTCGGTTCGGCCGGCCGGTCCTGCATCCGCAGCCAGAACGGCGCCAGGTCGGCCCGCCGGGCGTCGAGGGCGGCCCGCACCCGGGTGTCGTCGGCGAGCCGCGGCCGTACGGACTCGACGGCCGGGCGGCCCGGGCGCACCCCGAGCGCGGCCAGTACGCCCGCCGCCTTGGCGTGGGTCTCGGCGACCTCGCTCGCCGGGTCGGAGTGCCGGACGAGGGTGGCGCCGACCGGGACCGTGAGGCGGCCGTCGGGGGAGACGTACGCGGTGCGGATCAGGATGGGGGAGTCCAGGGTCTGGGCGCCGCCCGCGTCCCGGCCGAGCAGCGCGAGCGCGCCCGCGTAGTAGCCGCGGCCGCCGTCCTCGTACCGCTCGATGACCCGGCACGCGTTCTGCACCGGAGAGCCGGTGACCGTCGCGGCGAACATCGTCTCCTTCAGCACCTCGCGCACGTCCAGCGAGGAGCGGCCCCTCAACTCGTACTCGGTGTGCGCGAGATGGGCCATCTCCTTGAGGCGGGGGCCGATCACCACGCCGCCCATGTCGCCGACCGTGCACATCATCTTGAGCTCCTCGTCGACGACCATGGAGAGCTCGTCGGTCTCCTTGCGGTCGGCGAGGAAGGTCAGCAGGTCCTCGGGGGTGGGGCCGCCGGCCGGATAGCGGTAGGTCCCGCTGATCGGGTTCATGACGACGGTGCCGCCGGACATCCGCACATGCACTTCGGGGCTCGCCCCGACCAGGGTGCGGTCGCCGGTGTGCACGACATACGTCCAGTAGGCACCCCGCTCGCCCGCGAGCAGCCGGCGGAACAGGGCGAGCGCGTCGGCCCGGCCGAAGCCGGGGATCTCGCCGGTGAAGGTGCGCCGGATGACGAAGTTGGCGCCTTCGCCGCTGCCGATCTCGTCGTCGATCACCCGCCGTACGATCCCCGCGTACTCCTCGTCGCCGACGTCGAAGGAACCGCCCTCGACCCGCACCTCGTGCGCGGGCAGCTGCGCGAGGACCTCGTCGAGCGGCAGTTCGTGGGCCTCGTCCGCGACCAGGACCGAGAGCGGGGTTCCGTCGTCGCGGACGTCGAATCCGCGCTCCCGGATCTGCCGGAACGGCACCAGGCCGAGCGTGGGCAGGTCCCGGACGGGCAGGTCGGCGAGGTGCTCGGCCTCGTGGACCTCGCCGATCAACAGCTCGACGACCTCGTGGTCGCGGCCCGGGGTGCGCCTGCGCAGCAGCGCGAAGGGCGGGCAGTTCTCGTCCAACAGCCTCTGGATCAGCATGAGTCGGGGTTCCTTCCGGCGGTGTGAGCGGGAGAGGAACGGCCCGGGAAACACGGAAGGCCGCCCCTCGGGGCGGCCTTCGCGAGTCTGTGTCAGCGCAGAGATCAGCGGGCCGCCGGATGAGCGGTCCACCACCAGTTCTGGATCGAGTGCGCGAACATGCGGCGCACTCTACCCGATGGCACCGCCGGTGGCGGCGCCATCGGGAGAACGGCTAGCGGTTGTCCGGGGTGACCACCTGGACGTCGGCGGTCTTCACCCAGGCGATCCGGTGGTTGTACCGGATCGGGTAGAAGGTCTGGGCGCCCTTGACCAGGGTGCCGAGCGTGGTGCCGCCGTAGTAGTAGTCGCCCGCGACCGGGTCACCGGCGGCCACGTAGGCCTGCCCGGCCGGGACGGTGTACTTCGTCAGGGACGCCGAGTTGCTGCCCTGCACCGGCACCCCGGTGCCCGCGTACGCCGCGTCCTCGGGGTAGGACCGCCCGTAGACCTGCACCGGCGCGGTGCCCTTGGCCTTCAGGACGACCGGGGCCGCCGAGCGCGCCACGACCGAGGTGTAGCGGCCGCCCGGGTTCTGGAACCAGGCCTTCTGCCCGCCGTACCAGATCGCCGTCCAGTCGCCCTGCCGGTCCGCGACGACGTACCGGCCGCCCGCCACGACCTTGTTGGCCCAGTTCGGGCCCTCGGTCGCGACCTGGCCGCCCAGGTACGGGTCGGTCAGCGCGGCCGCGTCCGTGGACGGGGCGGCGTACAGATAGCCGAAGTTGACCGGCTCGTCGAAGGTGGTGCGGGTCTTGGTGGCCGGGTCGTAGTACGTCGTCGTGCGCGGGGTGAACGGCGGGACGACCTTGACGACCTGCCCGGCCGCGGGCATCCGGCCGCCGGTGCAGTCGTCGGCGCCGAGCAGGGACATGTAGTGGTTCCAGTCCCAGAACGGGCCCGGGTCCCAGTGCTGCCCGGCCACATAGCCGTCCAGCGGGCCCGGCACCTCGTCGTGGCCGATGATGTGCTCGCGGTCCAGCGGGACGGAGAACCGGTCGGCGAGGTACTTCACCAGCGTCGCCGACGCGTCGTAGAGCGGCTCGCCGTACCAGCTGCCGGTCTTCATCGCGAAGCCCACGTGCTCGATGCCGAGCGCGTGCATGTTCACCGTCTTGTTGCCCGCGTGGTACGACTCGTCCTTCGTCGCCACCACCTGGGTCACCAGGCTGCCGTCGTCCTTGACGATGTAGTGCGTGCTGGCCGAGCTCTTGGGGTCCTGGAAGGTGCTGATCGAGCCCTCGTAGGTCCCCTCCGTGTCGTGGATCACGATCTGCCGGATGTCGAAGCCGTTGTCCGGCCGGTTCGCCACGTTGTAGTTGTTCGGGTCGGCCGGCTTGTAGTCGCAGTTCAGCCCGGCCGGGCACTCGGGCGTCGGGGCCGTCGGGGCGGCCGCCGCCCTCGTCGCCTTCGCTGTCGGCCCGGCGGGCTTCACCCCGGGGTCGGCCGGCAGCGCGAGGCGCTGGCCGTCCGCGGTGACCCGGCTCTCGCCCGAGCGCACCGAGTCGAAGACGCGCCCGGCGAAGGTGTCGGCGCCCTTGGCGTCGGGGGACTGGCTGTAGCGGGCCACCGCCGGGTACCAGGCACCCGGGTCGGCGGGCAGCGAGCCGGTGGCCGCGCGCTGGTAGCGGGCGAGCAGCGCCGCGCCCGCCCGGATGCTCTGCCCGGCGTCGGTGCGGACCGCGTCCACCGGCTCGCCGATGAGCTTCGCGGCCTCGTCCAGGGTGTGCAGGCGCGGGTCGGTGGTGTCGACGGACGGCTCGGCGGCCGGGACCTGCCTGGCGTCGAACCGCTTCATGACGGCCGGGTCGCCGCTCAGGTCGAGATGGGCGAGCCGGTCCTGCGCGGTGGGCCGCTCGACGTCGCCGGGCAGCACCCGGGTCAGGCCCATGACGTTGTACGCGCCCGAGGTGCTGGGCTCACCGTTGTGGTCCTCCCAGAGCGTCTGGCGGTAGGAGACCGCCATCAGGACGCTCTGCGGAACCTTGAACTCCCGTGCCGCGCGGGCGAATTGGCCCTGCAATTCCGAGGCCGCCGCACCGCCGGCCGCCGGGGCGGCAGGCGCCGCGAGCGCCCGCGGGCCGAGCGCGGTGAGGGCGAGGGCCCCGGCCACCCCGTACCCGAGAAGCTTCCTCTTCGTGTGTTTCCGCTGCCTGCTGGTCTCGCTCCGGCTCACGCCCACCCCTGGTCACCTTTGTCCGCAATTCAGTAACTGGCGTGAGATTAACAGGGGATGATCATGAACAGTCACGGTCAGGACCTCCCGGACGGCATGACTGCCCTCGCGGTCCTCGCCCCCGTGTCCGCGTGGCCGGTGTCTCATTTGGTGGTCGCTGGGGTGGACGGGTTGGCCGACCCCGTAATGTGGGTCCGGTGACCGTGAACGTAAACACCTGGCGTGACCTTCCCGCGGCGCAGCAGCCCGAGTACCCCGATGCCGAGGCTCTGCGCGATGTGATCGCGGACCTCGAATCGTATCCGCCGCTCGTCTTCGCGGGCGAGTGCGACCAGCTGCGCGCCCGTCTGGGAGCCGTCGCCCAGGGCGAGGCGTTCCTGCTCCAGGGCGGCGACTGCGCCGAGGCCTTCGACGCCGTCTCGGCCGATCACATCCGGGCCAAGCTGAAGACCCTCCTCCAGATGAGCGCCGTCCTCACCTACGCGGCCTCCGTGCCCGTGGTGAAGGTCGGCCGCATCGCCGGCCAGTACTCCAAGCCCCGCTCCAAGGGCACCGAGACCCGCGACGGCGTGACCCTGCCGACCTACCGCGGCGACTCCGTGAACGGCTTCGCCTTCACGGAGAAGGACCGCGTCCCGGACCCCGAGCGCCTGAAGCGGATGTACAACGCCTCCGCCTCCACGCTCAACCTGGTGCGCGCCTTCACCACCGGCGGCTACGCCGACCTGCGCCAGGTGCACGCCTGGAACCAGGACTTCGTGAAGTCGTCCCCCTCGGGCCAGCGCTACGAGCAGCTCGCCCGCGAGATCGACAACGCGCTGAACTTCATGAAGGCCTGCGGTACCGACCCGGCCGAGTTCAAGGCCGTCGAGTTCTACGCCTCCCACGAGGCGCTGCTCCTCGACTACGAGTCGGCGCTGACCCGCGTGGACTCGCGCACCGGCGAGCTGTACGACACCTCCGGCCACATGGTGTGGATCGGCGAGCGCACCCGGCAGCTGGACGGGGCGCACATCGAGTTCGCGTCCCGGATCCGCAACCCGATCGGCATCAAGCTCGGCCCGACGACCACCGTGGACGAGGCGCTCACCTACGTGGACCGCCTCGACCCGGACCGCGAGCCGGGCCGGCTGACCTTCGTCGTCCGCATGGGCGCGGACAAGGTCAGGGACAAGCTGCCCGAGCTCGTCGAGAAGGTCACCGCCTCCGGTGCGGTCGTCGCCTGGGTCACCGACCCGATGCACGGCAACACCTTCGAGGCGGCCTCCGGCCACAAGACGCGCCGCTTCGACGACGTCCTGGACGAGGTCAAGGGCTTCTTCGAGGTCCACAAGGCGCTGGGCACCCACCCGGGCGGCATCCACGTCGAGCTCACCGGTGACGACGTCACCGAGTGCGTGGGCGGCGGCCACGAGATCTTCGTGGACGATCTGCACCAGCGCTACGAGACGGCCTGCGACCCCCGCCTGAACCGCAGCCAGTCCCTGGACCTGGCGTTCCTGGTCGCAGAGATGTACCGCGACCAGTAATTCCCGTACGCAGCTGATTCCCGTACGCAGCGACAGTGGGGCGCGGATCCATGTGATCCGCGCCCCACTGGCGTACCGGGGCTGTCGCGCTCCCGGGGTGCCGGGTAAGGTTAGGGTTGCCTCACCGACGAAACGGGAACCGGTCGATCGGGACGGCATGTCCATCGACCCCGTGTCGATCATCTCGGGAGGTGAACCGCGTGTACGTGTGCAACTGCTTCGGTGTCACCGAGGAGCAGGTCAGGAAGCACGCGGAGGGCGGTGCCTGCACCCCCCGCCAGATAGCGTCCGCCTCCAAGGCCGGCACCGACTGCGGTTCGTGCGTGCGCCGCATCCAGTCGCTGCTCGGCCGCGGCGCGTGCCCGCGGCGCGAGCTGGTGGAGCAGGGCAGGCCCGCGCTCACCGCCGTCGCCCCGGAGCCCGAGTTCGCCGCCACGGCCCTCGACGACGCCGCCTGACACCCGGCCCGGCCGCCCCGGTGGCCGACGGTGCCCGTCAGCTCTCCGGCTGCTCGATGAGCTGCGCGATGTAGAGCGCCTCGCCGAGCTTCTCCACCAGCTCCAGCTGGGTGTCGAGATAGTCGATGTGGTGTTCCTCGTCGGCCAGGATCGACTCGAAGATGTTCGCCGAGGTGATGTCGCCCTTGGCGCGCATGACCTCGATGCCGCGCTTGAGGCGGTCGATCGCCTCGACCTCGATCTGCCGGTCCGCCTGGAACATCTCGGTGACCGTCTGCCCGATGCGCACATGGAAGAGCCGCTGGAAGTTCGGCAGACCGTCCAGGAACAGGATCCGGTCGGTCAGCACCTCCGCGTGCTTCATCTCGTCGATCGACTCGTGACGCGTGTACTTGGCCAGCTTCGTCCAGCCGAAGTTGGCCTGCATCGCGCTGTGCAGCCAGTACTGATTGATCGCCGTCAGCTCGGCACTCAGCTGCTCATTCAGGAATTCGATGACCTCGGGGTCGCCCTGCATCGCAGAGGCTCCTTCCAAGCGGTTACTGGGCAAGTTGCGCGCATCCTCGCACCGTGATCAGAACCCGTCCAGTAAGTGCATGCTTAGTAGGAGTTGCCCGCATACGGACGTCCCTGGTCACCACCACCCCCCGGGGTCTGTCACCATGGAGTCATGGGTCAGCCGGAGAGCCGGGAGCGGCAGGGAGCAGCGCACACGGAGCTTCCGCCGGGGCAGCGCCTCCAGCGCGGCTGGCCGGTCACCCACTACGGACCGGTGCCCAAGTTCAAGCCGGAGCGCTGGGAGTTCCGGGTCTTCGGGGCCACCGCCGACGGCGGGAAGCACTGCTGGAACCACGAGGAGTTCTCGGCGCTGCCGTTCGAGACCGTGGTCGCCGACCTGCACTGCGTCACCAAGTTCTCGATGCTCGGGGCCGAATGGGGCGGGGTCGGCGCCCGCACGATAGCCGGCATCGCGCCCCCCGCCGCCGACGTCACCCATGTGATGGTGTGGGCCGAATACGGCTTCAGCTCCAACCTGCGGCTCGCCGACTTCCTGTCCGACCGCACGCTCTTCGCCACCCACAACGGCGGCGACCTGCTCACCGCCGAACACGGCTTCCCGCTGCGCCTGGTGGTGCCGCACCTGTACGCCTGGAAGGGCCCCAAGTGGGTCCGCGGCATCGAGTACATGACGGCGGACCGCCGCGGCTTCTGGGAGGAGCGGGGCTACCACAACATCGGCGATCCCTGGCGCGAGCAGCGCTACTCCTACCAGGAGGAGCCCGGGGACGGCCCCGAGCTCTGAGCTCCCGGTGATCCGGGCTCCCGGAGGGCCGGGGCTCCCGGCGAACCGCGGGCCTACGCCCGCAGCGACTTCAGCCGGGCCACGTCGTTCGCGTGCCCCTCCTTGCCGCCCGGCGTCTCGATCACCAGCGGTACGCCGTCGGTCGCCGGATGCCCGAGCAGCTCCCGGAACGGCTCTGCGCCGATATGACCCGAGCCGATGTTCTCGTGGCGGTCCTTGTGCGCCCCCGCCACGTCCTTGGAGTCATTGGCGTGGATCAGTTGCAGCCGTCCCTCGCCGACGGTGTCCACCAGCAGGTCCAGGGTCTGCTTCATCCCGCCGGGCCCGGCCAGGTCGTGCCCGGCCGCGTAGATGTGGCAGGTGTCCAGGCAGACGCCCAGCATGGGGTGGGCGTCCAGGGCCTCGAAGTACGGGCCGAAGTCCCAGGTGCGCGAGCACAGCGAGGAGCCCTGCCCGGCGGTCGACTCCAGGAGCAGGAACGGGTCGTCGTCGTGGGTCAGTTCGTCCAGGAGCGGCAGCAGGTGCTCCCGTACCTGCGCGAGCGCCTCGGCCCGCGGCCGTCCGCCGGTCGCCGAGCCGGTGTGCACGACCACGCCGAGCGCGCCGATCTCCCGGCCCCGGCGCAGTGAGTGCCGCAGCGACTCCACCGACTTCTCCACCGTCGCCTCGGTGTGCGAACCGAAGTTGATCAGGTACGGAGCGTGTACGTACGCCGGTATCGACGCCTCGGCGCACTCGGCCCGGAACCGCTCGTCCTGGGCCGGGTTCCCGGTGGGGGTGGCCCAGCCGCGCGGGTTCGCGGCGAAGACCTGGACGGTCTCGGCGCCGATCTCGCGCGCGTAGGAGAGGCCGACCGTGGCGAGGCCGCCGGCCACGGGGACGTGGCCGCCGATGGGGTTGCGCATGGGGTGACTACCTACAGTCCCTTGGTGGTGATGGTGATGGTGGAGCCCTCGGGTGCCTGAGCGCCGGCGGCGACGGACTGGCTGGAGACCTCGTCGCTCAGGAACGGGAAGCCGCGGTCGACCTTCACCTTGAAGCCGGCCTTCTCCAGGTCCTGCTGCGCGTCCGCGGACTTCTCGCCGGTCACCTTGGGCACGGTGACCATCCGGGGGCCCTTGGACACGGTCAGGGTGACGCTGTCGCCCTTGGCGAGCCGGGCGTGCTCGGCGGCGGACTGGGCCGCCACCTTGCCCGCGTCCTGCTGCGACTCGACCTGGTCGGGCGCGACCGTGACCTTCAGCCCGGCGTCCTGGAGGGCGGTCGTGGCATCGGCCACCGAGTCGCCGACCACGTTGGGCACATCGACCGGGGCGCCCTTGCTGACGACGAGCGCGACCGCCGTGTCCGTGTGGCGCTTGATGCCCGCGGCCGGATCGGTGCGGATCACCGCGCCCTGCGCGATGTCGTCGCTGAACTCGCTGGAGGTGTCGCCCGGCGCGAAGCCCGCCTTCTGGAGCTCGTCCTTCGCCCGGTCGAGCGGCATCCCGTCGAGCTTCGGCACCTGGGCCGTCTCGGGGCCGCGCGAGATCACCAGGGTCACCGCGCCGTTGCCACGGATGCGGGCGCCGGTCGCCGGGTCGGTCGAGATGACCTGGCCCCGGTCGACGGTGTCGCTGAACTGCCGGTCGACCTTCTTGACGTCGAGTCCGGCCCCCGACAGCTTCTTCTTCGCCGTGTCCTCGGTCTGCCCGATGAGGGCCGGAACCTGGGTGAACTGGCCGGAGTTGATGTACCAGATCCCGGCCCCGACCCCGAGGATCAGGAGCAGCGCCGCCACCACCGCGACCGGGCCGCGCCGGTTGTCGAGGCGCCCGCGCAATCGGCGCGGCCCCCGCGGCTCCGGCTCGTCCTCGATCCGCTGCGGCATGATCAGGCGGCTGGTGTGGTTGACGGACGCGTCGGGCCGCAGCCGGGTCGTGCGGTGGGCGCTCTGGTCGGGCACGGCGTCGGCGGGCAGCGCGCCGGGTGCCGGGGTCGGCAGGGCGCGCGGGATCACGCTCGTCCGGTCCTCGGCACCGGACCCGCCGGCGGCGGGGCGGGCGCCCGGCGGGACCGCGTCCAGTTGCTCCTCGCCCAGGGCCGCGCGGGCCGTGAGGGTCTCCGCGAGCAGGGCCACCGCGTCGTGCGGGCGGACCTCCGGGTTGCGGGCGGTCGCGGAGGCGACCAGCTCGTCCAGCTCCAGGGCGAGGCCCGGCACGGCCGCTGAGGGCGCGGGCACCCCCTCGTGGAGGTGGGCGTAGAGGATCTGGGCAGGGGTGTCCCCGACGTGCGGCTTGGCGCCGGTCAGCATCTCGTAGAGGACCACCCCGCACGCGTACACGTCGGCGCGGGTGTCCGCGGTGCCGTGCTCGATCTGCTCGGGGGCGAGGTAGGAGACCGTGCCGAGCACCGAGCCGGTGGTGCTGGTCACCGAGTCCACCGCCCTGACCAGGCCGAAGTCGGCGACCTTGACCCGGCCGTCGTCGCCGATCAGAACGTTCTCGGGCTTCATGTCCCGGTGCACGAACCCGGCCCGGTGGGCGGCGCCGAGGGCCGCGAGGACGGGCTCCAGGATGTCGAGGGCCGCGCGCGGCTGGAGCGCGCCGCGCTCGCGCAGCACATCGCGCAGGGTGCAGCCCGCGATGTACTCCATCGCGAGGTACACGTACTGGTCCTGCGCCCCCTGGTCGAAGACGCCGACCACATTGGGGTGCGCGAGCCGGGCGACCGATTTGGCCTCCCGGATGAAGCGCTCGACGAAGGAGGCGTCGGCGGCGAGGCTCGGATGCATCACCTTGAGGGCGAGCACGCGGTCGAGGCGGGTGTCGACGGCCCGGTAGACCGTGGCCATACCGCCGACGGCGATGCGCGCGTCGACGCGGTAGCGGCCGTCGAGCACCTGCCCGACGAGGGGGTCATGAAGGGTCGTATCCACGGGGGAGAGTTTACGAGCGCCGCCCGGCCCCCTTCACGCCGCGTGCGTTCCGGGGGCCCTTCTGAAGCCGAGCTGTGACGCGGATCGAGCCGGAAGGCGGGCCGCGCGGGCCCGGAGCCGGACCTGCTCGGGACTAGAACGCGGGCCGCTCCGGGTCGAGCGCGGCCCGGCCCGCCATCGTCGAGGACGCCTCGGCGAAGTGCCGGCGCGGGATGCGGCCCGCGCGATGGGCGAGCCGGCCCGCCTCCACCGCGTGCCGCATCGCCTCGGCCATCAGGACCGGCTCCTGGGCCCGGGTCACCGCCGAGGCCAGCATCACCGCGGCGCAGCCGAGTTCCATCGCGAGTGCCACGTCGGACGCGGTGCCGGCGCCCGCGTCGAGGATCACCGGGACGTTCGCCCGGTCCACGATCAGCTCGAAGTTGTGCGGGTTGCGGATGCCGAGGCCCGAGCCGATGGGGGAGCCGAGCGGCATGATCGCCGCGCAGCCGACGTCCTCCAGCTTGCGTGCGAGGACCGGGTCGTCGTTGGTGTACGGCAGCACGGTGAACCCGTCGTCCACCAACACCTCGGCGGCGTCGAGGAGTTCGATCGGGTCGGGCAGCAGGGTGCGCTCGTCCGCGACGACCTCCAGCTTCACCCAGTGCGTACCCAGCGCCTCGCGGGCCAGGCGCGCGGTGAGCACGGCCTCGCCCGCGGTGAAGCAGCCCGCGGTGTTGGGCAGCACCCGGATGCCGAGCCGGTCCAGGACGGAGAGCACCGAGCCCTGCACGCTCGGGTCGAGGCGGCGCATCGCGACGGTGGTGAACTCGGTGCCGGAGACCGCGAGGGCGCGTTCCAGGACGTCGAGGCTCGGCGCCCCGCCGGTGCCCATGATCAGGCGGGATTCGAAGGTGGTGTCGGCGATGGACAGCAGGTCGTCGGCCATGGTCAGCCCCCCTGCACGGCGGTGAGGACCTCGACGCGGTCGCCCTCGTCGAGCGTGGTCGTCGGCCAGGCGCCGCGCGGCACGACCGTCTCGTTGACGGCGGCGGCGACCCCGGAGCGCGAGGGGGTGAGGGCGGCGACGAGGACGTCGAGGGTGGTCCCGGGGACGAGCGCGCGGGGCTCGCCGTTGACGGAGATGGTCATGCGGTCGTCAGCTCCCGAGGTGCGGAGGTGAAGCGTCGAGGGGTGAACGGGCGTGCCTCGTCGGGCAGTTCACCGGTGGTCAGGGCATGGGCCATGACATCGCCGGTGACCGCCGTGAGCAGCACCCCGTTGCGGTAGTGCCCGGTGGCGAGCAGCAGCCCGGGCAGCGCGGTCGGGCCGAGCAGCGGCGCGTTGTCGGGGGAGGCGGGACGAAGCCCGGCCCGGGTCTCGGTGAGCGGCAACTCCGTGATCCCGGGCACCAACTCATGGGCGTCGCGCAGGAGTTGGTAGACCCCGCCCGCGGTGACCGTGGTGTCCCAGCCGAGTTCCTCGCTGGTGGCGCCGACGACCAGCTCGCCGTTCTCGCGCGGTACGAGGTACACGTCGCTGCCCCGCACCACCGCCCGCACGGTCCGGGACAGGAACGGCGCGTAGGCGGGCGGCACGGTCAGGCGCAGGACCTGGCCCTTCACCGGGCGCACCGGCGGAAGGAGTTCGTCCGGTAGGCCCGCGAGACGACCGCTGAGGCTGCCCGCGGCGAGCACCACCTGGCCGGCCGCGAGCTCGGTGCCGTCCGCGAGGACGACTCCCGCCGCCCGCTCACGTACCACCGAGAGCCGCTCGGCCCAGCCGCGCTCGAAGCGCACCCCGGCCCCCGTACAGGCGGCGACCAGGGCCTTGGCCAGTCGGCGCGGGTCGACCTGGTGGTCGCCGTCCACGCGGAGCCCGCCGCGCACCCCGGGCGCGAGCATGGGCTCCAGACGCCGGCAGTCGCGCCCGGACAGCCACTCCGACTCCAGGCCGCAGCGGGCCTGGAGGGCGTGCAGCTCGCGCAGGTGGGCGCGGTCGTCGGAGTCGAGCGCCACGGCCAGGGTGCCGCAGGCGCGGTAGCCGGTGTCGAGGCCCGTGACCTCGCTGAGCTCGGCCGTGAAGGCCGGATAGCGCCGGGCGGACTCGACGTTCAGGGCGAGCAGCGTCTGCTCGCCGTAGTGGAGTTCGGTGACGGCGGCGAGCATCCCGGCCGCGACCTGGGCGGCCCCGCCGCCCGGCTCCGGATCGACCAGCGCGACGCTCATTCCGCGCTGGGCGGCCCGCCACGCCGTGACGAGCCCGATGATGCCGCCCCCGACCACGAGGACGTCGGACCCGTTCCCGGGCCCTCGCTGTGAAGAACGCATGGGCGTCCAGCCCCTCCCTTCGCCGGCATGACCCGGATCAGGTTCGTACGGTCGGAGGCCGCCCAGCCTCCCTCTCAGCCCGGTGCGTCCGGGCTCCCGCGAGTGCTTTACGCCTGCCACCATAGCCCGAGCCCCCAGCGCGCAGTAAGGGAGCGTCCGGGCGCCCGCCCCGGCCCGGCCCCTTACCTGACAAATAGTCAGCTGCTTATGGTGATCGGGTGAGCGAACAGCAGACGCAATCCGAAGCGCGGCACGTGGTCGTCGTCGGCGCGGGCATGGCCGGCGTACAGACCGCGGTGGCCCTGCGCGAACAGGGCTTCACCGGAGCCATCACCCTCATCGGCGCCGAGCCCCACCAGCCCTACGACCGGCCCCCGCTGTCCAAGGCCGTCCTGCTCGGCAAGGCCGAGGGCTCGGCCTTCGAGGTGGACTTCGAGGCACTCGGCGTCGATCTCCGCCTGGGCCTCGAAGTCACCGGGGTGCGCCCCGGCGAGCACCGCGTGGTGACCGAGGCGGGCGAGGTGGCGTACGACACCCTCGTCATCGCCACCGGCGCCGAACCGCTCACCCTGCCCGGCAGCCAGGGGGTGCCCGGCGTCCACCTCCTGCGCACCCTCGACGACGCGCGCCGGCTGCGCCCGGTCCTCGACCAGCGGCACCGGATCGTGGTGGTGGGCGCCGGGTGGATCGGCGCGGAGTTCGCGACGGCCGCGCGGGACGCGGGCTGCGAGGTCACCGTCGTGGAGGCCGCCGATCGCCCGCTGGCCGAGGTGCTCCCCGCGGCGGTCGCCGCCCCGATGACCGGCTGGTACGCCGAGTCCGGCGCCGAACTGCTCACCGGCGCCCGGGTCGAGGCGGTCGTGCCGGGCGAGGTGCTGCTCGCCGACGGGCGCCGGCTGCCGGCCGACGCGGTGGTCATCGGCATCGGTGCCCGCCCCGCGACCGGCTGGCTGACCGGCTCGGACATCGCGCTCGGCCCCGAGGGCGCGATCACCGCGGACGCCCGCCTGCGCACCTCGCTGCCCGATGTGTACGCGGTCGGCGACTGCGCCTCGTTCCCCTCGGCCCGCTTCGGCGAGCGCCTCCTGGTCCACCACTGGGACAACGCGCTCCAGGGCCCGCGCACGGTCGCCGCCGACATCGTGGGCGAGGCCCCCACCGACTACGACCCGGTCCCGTACTTCTGGTCGGAGCAGTTCGGCCGCTTCGTCCAGTACGCGGGCCACCACACCGACACGGACGAACTGATCCACCGCGGCGACCCGTCCTCGACGCCCTGGTCCGTCTGCTGGCTCAGGAACGGTGCCCTGGTGGCACTCCTCGCGGTGGGCCGCCCCCGAGACCTGGCCCAGGGCCGCAAGCTGATCGACGCGGGCGCCCGGATGGACCCGTCGAAGACGGCCGACCCGTCCATCCCGCTGAAGTCGGCAACGCTGCCGTAACGAGAACCCCCGCCCGCCCCACGGCGACTCCGGGCTCCGCCATGGGGCTCGGGGCCACCTACAGGGGCGCGGCCCGGCGTGTCCGTGGTTCCGCCATGGGGCTCGGGGCCACCTACAGGGGCGCGGGGAACGGCGCGAGCAACCCGCACGTACCCGCAGCCGAGTCCGGGCCCGCGGCCCGGCGTGACCGTGGTTCCGCCATGGGGCTCGGGGCCACCTACAGGGGCGCGGGGAACGGCGCGAGAAGCGAGCACGGTCCGCGGCCGAAAGGGGGTCAGGGGCGCGGGGAACGGCGCGAGCAACCCCGCACGGACCCGCAGCCGAGTCCGGGCCCGCGGCCGAACCGAATGAAGCCCCTCCGGCGCTTGAGGAGCGGGGGCCCGGGGGCAGCGCCCCCGGAATGGAGCTCGGGGGCACAGCCCCGGAGGGGGCCCGGGGCACAGCCCCGGAAGGGGGCCTGGGGGCGCCGCCCCCAGGAAGGGGCACGGGGGCACAGCCCCCGAGGGGTCACCCCGGTACCGAGTGCCCGTGCGAGGTGGCACGCTTGGACCGTGACCGAGATTGACGCAAAGATTGATGCTCTCGTCCCCGCCTGGCTCCACCTCCCCGACATCGCGGAGATGCTGGACGTGGAGGTGACGCGCGTACGGCAGCTGGTCAAGGAGGGCCAGCTCATCGCCGTGCGCCGCGGTGAGAACAGGGCGCTCCAGGTGCCCGCCGCCTTCATCGACACCGACAAGGTGGTGAAGGGCCTGACCGGGACGCTGACGCTGCTGAGGGACGACGGCTTCTCCGACGAGGAGATGCTGGAGTGGCTGTTCACTCCGGACCCGACGCTCCCCGGCACCCCCGCCGAGGCCCTCAGCGAGAATCGCGGCACGGAGGTGAAGCGCCGCGCCCAGGCGCTCGCTCTCTGAGCCGAGCCCACCCGACAGTGCCGCGAGCCGCGCGGTGTACGGTCCGGTCCACCCGGCCGTACACCGCGCGGCCCGGCCGAAGACGAACACAACGGGGGACCTTCCATGCCCACGGCCCGTGAGCAGCTCGCCGACGCCCGGCTCTACCTGTGCACCGACGCGCGCAAGCGCCAGGGCGATCTGCCCGCCTTCCTGGACGCCGTCCTGGCCTCCGGCGTGGACATCGTGCAGCTGCGCGACAAGGGCATGGAGGCCGCCGAGGAACTGGAACACCTGGCCGTCCTGGCCGATGCCTGCCGCCGGCACGGCAAGCTGCTCGCGGTCAACGACCGCGCCGACGTGGCGCACGCCATCGGCGCCGATGTGCTGCACCTGGGCCAGGGAGACCTGCCGGTGCCCGCCGCCCGCGCGATCCTGGGCGAAGGCGTCCTGATCGGCCGCTCCACGCACGCCGGGGCGGAGGCCGCCGCGGCCGCCGTCGAGCCCGGCGTGGACTACTTCTGCACCGGCCCCTGCTGGCCCACCCCCACCAAGCCCGGCCGCCACGCGCCGGGCCTCGACCTGGTGCGTCACACCGCCTCGCTCGCGCCGGACCGGCCCTGGTTCGCGATCGGCGGGATCGACGCGGCCAACCTGGACGAGGTCCTGGACGCGGGCGCGGACCGGGTCGTCGTGGTGCGGGCGATCACCGAGGCCGACGACCCGGCCGCGGCCGCCGCCGACCTGGCCAAGCGCGTCCGGGAGCGCCTCGGCGCCCGCTGAGTGGCCTGCGGGCGACCGCCGGGGGGCCACTGGGGGGCCGCCGGGAGGCCCGCCGTCCGAGGGGTGGACAGAAGTCCGGCAATTGAGACAATTCGCCCGCGCGTGGTTGGGGTGCCGGGCCCCCGTGGCTAACCTGCCAGTATGGCCCTAGGCACTGCTTCCACCAGGACTGATCGCGCACGCACCGTGCGCGACATGCTCGCGACCGGCGAGACCACGTATTCCTTCGAGTTCTACGCGCCCAAGACGGAGAAGGGCGAGCGGAACCTCTGGAACGCGTTGCGTCGGGTCGAGGCGGTAGCCCCCGACTTCGTCTCCGTCACGTACGGCGCCGGCGGCACCACCCGCAGCGGAACCGTCGAGGCCACCCAGCAGATCACCGAGGACACCACCCTCACGCCGGTCGCCCACCTCACCGCCGTCGGACACTCGGTCGCCGAGCTGCGCCACACGGTCGGGCAGTACGCCGACGCCGGGATCCGCAACATCCTCGCGGTGCGCGGCGACCCGAAGGGCGACCCGATGGGCGAGTGGGTCAAGCACCCCGAGGGCGTGACGTACGCGGCCGAACTGGTCTCGCTGATCCGGGAGTCGGGCGACTTCTGCGTCGGCGTCGCGGCCTTCCCCGAGATGCACCCCCGCTCCACGGACTGGGATTCCGACATCCGTAACTTCGTGGACAAATGCCGGGCCGGTGCCGACTACGCCATCACGCAGATGTTCTTCGAGCCCGAGAACTATTCCCGGCTGCGCGACCGGGTCGCGGCGGCCGGCTGCGAGACCCCGATCATCCCCGAGGTCATGCCCGTGACCAGCGTGAAGCAGCTGGAGCGACTGCCCCAGCTCAGCAACGCGGTCTTCCCGGCGGACCTCCGGGACCGGATGCTTGCGGTCAAGGACGACCCGGCCGCTGTACGCTCCATGGGCATCGAGTTCGCCACCGAGTTCTGCTCGCGGCTGCTCGCCGATGGCGTTCCCGGGTTGCACTTCATTACCCTCAACAACTCCACGGCGACGCTCGAAATCTACGAGAATCTCGGCCTGCACCAGCAGGCGTAGCCGGAAACCGGTACCCGGGTCAGGGGACAGCTGTACCCGGGGCAGGAGAATGAGGGGCGTACATGGGCTGGACGGTCCTCTACATCGCGTTCGGAATCGTCGCGCTGTGGCTGCTCGGCGAGGTGCTGTTGCAGTACAAGGCGCGACTGCGCTGGCGGCTGCTCGCCTTCACCGGCTTCCTCGGCGTGGTCGTCGGCGTCCTCGTCCCGTCCGTCTTCGTGATCATCCTGGGCGCGATCGCCTTCGCCGTCGGGCAGGCTTACGTGACCCTGTCCTTCCGCAAGGGCTTCTCCACCGGGTGGGCGATCGGGGGCCGGCCCGGCGCGAGCCGCCGCCGCAGGGCGGGCCGCCGGGGCGCCCCCGAGGCGGAGCCGGTCCTGGAGGTCTCGGACCTCCAGTACGAGGAGGTCACCGAGGCGGCCCCCCTGGACGCCAACGACCTCGCGGCGCACCCCGGTTCGGTCTACGAGCCGCTGCCGATGCCCGACGACACCGGCCAGTACGGCGTCTACGGCGCCGCCCAGCAGGCCGAGGCGCAGCCCCAGTACGGCGCGTACGACCCGCAGCAGCCGTACGCCGATCCGTACGCCCCGCAGTACGACGAGACCGGCGCCGGGCAGCAGCAGTACGCCGCCTACTCGGACCCGTACATCGGCAACGGCGGCCAGGCATACGGCGCTTACACCGGCTACGACAGCTTCGGCGGCCAGCAGTCCTACCCCGACCCGCTCGCCGCGCAGTACGGGACGGACACCCCGCCCGGTGGCGTCTGGGTGCCTCAGCAGCGCGACGGCGAGTACCTGCCCTACGAGCAGCAGCAGGCCCAGCCGCCGTACGACCCGAACCACGCGAGCCGGCAGAACGACCAGCAGAACCACCCGGACGTGCCGCAGCACCCGGAGCAACAGCCCTACCGCTACTGAGCGTTGCCCGCCCGGGGCCGGGGCTCACTGCGAGCCCCGGAAGCCGTCCCCCTCCACGATCAGGCCGGCCACGAGCGCGCCCGACATGCCGGTGTGCGCGAGCCCGCCGCCCGGGTGCGCCCAGCCGCCCGCGAGGTGGAGCCCCGGCAGGGCGGTGGTGTTGGAGGGGTGCAGGAACGCGGCCCCGGCCCCGGCCAGCGAGGGCGCGGGCACCGAGCCGCCCTCGGCGCCGGTGGCCTCCGCGAGGTGCGCCGGGGTGCGGGACTCGTGCCAGAGAAGGCGCTCACGCAGATCGGGCACCGCCCGTTCGGCGGCCGCGATCAGTTCGTCGGTGCGGCGCCGCACCAGGGTCTCGTCCGTCCAGTCGACCGGGCCGTGCGGGGCGACCGTCGCCGTCAGGGTCAGCGCCTCGTGGTCGTCGTCGGGCCGCACCGCCGGGTCGTCGGGGCGCAGCACGGTGACCGTGGGCGGCTCGATGCCCAGGCCCGTGAGGGCCGCGCGGGCCTCGGCCGAGGCGTCCGGCGAGTGCACCACCGTGCGGTGCGCGGCGCCGGCCGGGCGGGCGCCGCGCAGCGCGAGCAGCACCGTGAACCGGCCCGGCCGCACCTCGGCGGCCGGACGCACCGTGCCCGCCTGCCACAACTCCCGTCCGGGCAGCATCCGTTCGAGCCCGCGCGGATCGGCGCCGCACACCACGTGGTCCGCCTCCGCCACCGTGCCGTCGGCCAGCTCCACCCCGGCGGCCCGGCCGTCCTTCTCGACGACCCGCCGCACCTCGGCGCCGAAGACGAACGCGACCTTGCGGGCCAGACACCGCTCGTGCACCGCACGCGCCAGCTCCCGCATGCCGCCGCGCACATACCAACTGCCGAAGGTCTGCTCCATGTACGGCAGCACGGCCGCGGCGGCCGGGGCCGTCCGCGGATCGAGGCCGTACTCCAGGGCGTAGCCCTCCAGGAGCGCGCCGAGCCGGCCGCCGCCCAGTTCCCACGCGGCGACCTCGCCGAGCGTGGCCGCCTGCCGGGGCGCGCGAAGCAGCCTGCGCTGCTTGGGCGCGGGGTAGGGCTCGCGGGCCAGCACGTCCCAGTTGGGCCACAGCGGCTCCTCCAGGAGGGGCCGGCGCGTACGGTCCCAGGCCTCGCGGGCGCGGATCAGGAAGGCTCCCCAGCGCTCGCCCGCGCCCTCGCCCAAGGCGTCGTCCAGCGCGGACATCACGCCCGCGCGCGAGGCGTTGGGCAGGGTGACCTCGCTGCCGTCGGCGAAGACGTGGCGCGCGGCCGGGTCGACCGGGGCCAGCTCGACGACGCTCTCCAGCGGCTCCTTGCCGGTCTTCACGAACAGGTCGCGGTAGACGGCGGGCAGCCGCAGCAGACCGGGGCCGGTGTCGAACACGAAACCGTCCCGCTCGAACCGTCCCAGTGCGCCGCCGTACGTCGACGAGCGCTCGTACACCGTCACCCGGTGGCCTGCCACGGCCAGCCGGGCAGCAGCCGCCATGGCGCCCACACCGGCGCCGATCACCGCAATCCGTGCCATGCCGGCGACTTTATCCGCCGCCACTGACACCTCACTCCGGCGGGCGCGGAACCCCCGCCGCCGCCAGCCGCTTCTCCTCCCGGCGCTGCGCCCTGCGCCGCCGGAAGCGGCGGATCTTCCGCCACAGGACGACCAGTGTCACGAGGCCGATGAGCAGCAGGGTGCCCGCGATCACGGCCGCCGCGAGCGGATGGAAGATCGCGAAGCTTATGATCCCGGCGACTCCCAGGTCCTCGGCCGTGCTCAGCGCGATGTTGCTGAACGGCTCGGGCGAGGTGTTCACCGCCATCCGCGTCCCGGCCTTGACGAGATGGCTCAGCAGCGCCGTCGAACCGCCCACGGCCCCGGCCGCGAGGTCCGGCAGCGATCCGTTCTGCCCGGCGAGCAGCGCCCCGACGACCGCGCCCGCGATCGGCCGGATCACCGTGTGCACGGAGTCCCAGACCGAGTCGACGTACGGGATCTTGTCGGCGACCGCCTCGCAGAGGAACAGCACGCCGGCCGCGATCAGGACGTCGGGCCGCTCAAGGGCGGCGGGCACCTGGTCGCTGAGGCCGGTGGCGCCGAAGAGGCCGAGCAGCAGGACCACCGCGTACGCGTTGACCCCGCTCGCCCAGCCGCTGGTGAACACGAGGGGGAGTACGGACACGGTCGCGATGTTAGCCAGCTCGGGGCGTCCCCGAATGAGCTTGGGCGCGGACGTCTGAGTATCCGTACTCAGGAGGTGAGATGAGTACCCGAGCGGATGGGCTCCCACCTGCGGGGACGGGAAGGTGGAGGCCACGGAAGGGGCGCGGCGCCGGTACCGCCGACACGGGGTGGCGGAACCGGCGCGGCTCCCCGGACGTGATGAGGTACGGGGGGACGTACGGGGGAAGCGCCGGGCCGGTGCGGTTCATGGGGGAATGAGCCGCACCGGCCCGGCGTGCTGTCGTCTCCGGCCCTGCCGCTAGCGCCCGCTGACCCGGCCGTGCAGCAGCCTGGAGAGCGCCGCGTGGACGTCGTCGAGGGAGCGTTCGCTCTGGAAGGCCTGCCAGTCCAGGGCGGCCACCAGGACCATCCCGACCAGGGCCGCGGCCGTGAGCGGGATGTCGATCTCCTCGCTCAGCTCGCCCGCGCCGACCGCGTCCCGCAGCACCCTCTCCACGACGGCGACCGCCTCGCGGCGCACCACCAGGAGAGTGGACTGCCAGGCGCGGTTGGTGCGCCACAGCTCGGCCACGTAGAGCTGGGTGAAGGCGGGGTAGCGGTGGATGAAGTCCAGACCGGCCCGGATCATCGCGTCCAGGGCCTCGACCTTGGTGCCGCCGCGCTCGTCGGTCTCGTCCGCGGCCGCCTGCAAGGACGCGGTCAGCAGACCCACGCCGTGCCGCAGCAGCTCCTCGAACAGCTCGGTCTTGCTCTTGAAGTTGTAGTAGACCGTGCCCTTGGCGACCCCGGCCCGCTCGGCGATCTCGTCGACCGTGGTGGCCGAGAAGCCCTGCTCGGCGATGAGCGTCACGGCGGCCTCGTACAGCTTCTGCCGGGTCGCCTGCCGTCTGGTGCTGCTGCTCTCCATGGCGTCGATTCTCACAGGCTCAGCTCGGGGTGCAGCCGATCGAGCGACCACACCTGCTTCTGCCGGGCGGACAGCGCGGTCAGCGCGAGGGCGCCCACGGTGAAGGCCGCCAGGACCGCGCAGCCCTGCCACACCACACCCAGGTCGCCGCCGGTGATCAGCCTGCGCAGGCCGTCCACGACGTAACTCATGGGCAGGTAGGGGTGGATGGCGTTGAAGAAGCCCGGGCTGGTCTGGACGGGATAGGTGCCGCCCGCCGAGGTCAGCTGGAGCATCAGGACGGCGAGCACCAGGATGCGTCCGGCCGCCCCGAACTTGGCGTTCAGCCACTGCACGATCGCCGTGAAGCAGCAGGCGGTGAGGGCCAGATAGCCCATCGTCCCGGCCGTGCGCTGCATTTCGAGGCCGAGCCCGAAGTGCAGCACCGACATCAGCGCGGCGATCTGCGCGAGCCCGATGGCCGCCACCGGCAGCCAGCCCGCGAACGCGATCCGCCAGGCCGAGGCCCCGGCCGCGAGCGCACGCCGGTTGAGCGGCTGGATCAGCATGTACGCGACCATCGCGCCCACCCACAGGGAGAGCGGGATGAAGTACGGGGCGAAGCCGGTGCCGTAGTTGGGCGCCTTGTGCATCGCCTGCGAGGCCAGCTTGACCGGGTCGGCCATCACCTCGGTGCGCTGGTCGCGCTGCTGCTTGTCGTAGTCCGGGATCTTCCCGACGCCGTCGTGCAGGCCGTTGGACAGCTGCACCGAGCCGTCGGAGAGCTTCACGATCCCGCCGTCCAGGTCGCCCGCGCCCTTCTCCAGCTTGCCGACGCCCGTGTCGAGGTCGGTGGAGCCCTTCTTCGCCGTGCCGAGGCCGGTGTGGATGTCGGCCGCGCCCTTGGCGACGTCGTGCGCGCCCTTGTTGAGCTTGTTGATGTCGGCGACCTGCTTGTTCAGGTCGCTGGACAGATGCGGCGCCTTGGCGGCCAGGTCCCGGGCCTTGGTCTGGAGGTCCTGGAGGCTCTTGTCGAGCTTCTTGAAATCACCCCCCTGGTCCTTGACGAGGTTGTTCACGTCCGCGGTGAGGGTCGCGCCGGTGGCCATCGCCTTCTTGGCCTCCTTCAGCGTCGGGCAGACCTGCCCCTCGGTGGACGTGTCCCCACAGAGCCGCTGGTAGAGGCTGTCCAGGTCCTGGGAGGCCTTGGCGGTGCCGGCCGCGGCGCCGGGTGCCAGGTCGATGATGTGCGTGAGCTGGTCGCGCACCGGCTGGATCGAGTCCGCGAGGAGCTTCGCCGCGTCGCCGACCGTCTTGCCGTTGTCCTTGAGGTACGGGCGTGCCTGGCCGGCCGCCGCGTTGACCTTGTCCGCGATCTGCTGGGTGCCGTCGGCGACCTGCTGGGCGCCGCCGGCCAGAGTGCCCGCGCCCGAGTCGAGCTTGGCTATGCCGTCGGCCAGCTTGCTACTGCCGTCCTTGGCGTCCTGGAGGCGATCGGCCAGCTCCTTGGCGCCGTCCTTGGCCTTGCCGAGGCCGTCCTTGAGGTCGCCCGCGCCCTTGGCGGCCTTCGCGGTCTGGTCGTGGAGGTCGCCGAACGAGATGAAGATCTTGTCGAGGAAGGACCGCGAGGCCTTGGTGGAGGCGGCGGCGCGCACCTCGGCGAACACCGTCCGCGAGATCGACCCCACGATGTAGTTGTTCGCGTCGTTGGTGTGCACCTGGAGCGCGCCCGTCTCGGGGGCCTGGCCGGAGCTGGACGCGATCCTCTTGCTGAAGTCGGCGGGCATGGTCAACGACAGGTAGTACGTGCCCTTTTCGAGGCCCTTGCGCGCCTCGGCGTCACTGACCTCGTGCCATTCGAAGGTCTTGCTGTCGAGCAGCTTCTTGCTGAGCTCGTCGCCGACCCGGAGCTTCTGTCCGGCTGCCTCGGCCCCCTGGTCGTCGTTGACGAGCGCCACGGGTATGCGGTCGAGACGGCTGTAGGGGTCCCAGAACGAGCACAGGTAGAGCGCGCCGTACAACAGCGGCAGCAGAAGCAGTGCGATCAGGGCCGCCCTCGGCAGCTTCCCCCTGCCGAACCGTTTCAGCTCAAGCGCTGCCAGTCGTGGCGAACGCATCCGCCGCCCCCTCCTCGTTCGTGGCACCGTCCTCGGCGCCGGGTTCCGTCGTCACGGTGATGTCCGCCTCGGCGGGTGCCTCGCTGCACACCGCGAGGACCGTGGTGCCCGCGTCCGCCAGCGAGCGCAGCAGCGCCCAGGCGGCCTTGCGTTCGCCGTCCGACAGCTTCATGTCGGTGTCGTCGACCGCCAGCAGCCGTGGCCGTTGGATCAGCGCGAGGGCCACGCCCAGGCGCAGCGCCTCCAGGCGTTCGAGATCGCGTACGGAGGTGCGGTCGCCCTTGGGCAGCGAGCCGGGGTCGAGACCCGCCCCGGCCAGCGCCTCGTCGATCAGGGCGCGGGACTCGGCCCGGCGCCGGGCGGGGGAGCGCAGCAGGGCCCGCAGCGAGCCGTCGTAGCGGCGCCGCAGCATGACCCGCTCGCGCAGGTGCTCGGCGACGGTGAAGGCGGGGTCGAGCTCGCTGACCCCGGGCACCTGGCCGAGCGCGCTGATCCGCCGCACGGCGGCCATCTTGCGGGGCAGTTGGTGGTCGGCCACCCGCGCCCAGCCCTCGGCGGGCTTCATGCGGCCGGTGAGGGCGAGCAGCAGGCACGTCCGGCCGGAGCCGGAGGGGCCCGCGACCGCGACGAGCGAGCCGGGGGCGGCGTCCAGGGACACCCCCCGGAAGGCCCAGCCGCGCGGCCCCTTGAGTCCGAAGCCCTCGGCACGGATCGCCGCGCCGGTCACTTCCGAGTGCGGGCTGTCCACATTCCCCCCTGCTCTGCGCGTCCCCGGACCGGAACCCCGGCCCCTTCGCCGAACCGACATCTATTGAACTGACTGGTCAGTACAAAAGATAGCTCGAACCCCCATGCGAGGCAAAGGGGCTGGTCAGGGCCTAGTCCGGGCAGATTGTCAGTGGTGCCCGTCACGATGGACACATACGGCCACAGTGCCGTCACACGACGACAGGAGGTTCGTCATGGCCAGCTCCCACGCAGCAGCTGTACCCCGGCGCCGCGCAAGCAGCCCTGCACCCTCACTGAACGGTCCGGCGGGAGGCCCCGCGAACGACGTCCACCCGGTGCTGCGCCGCGAGGGCGCACCGCCCGCCGCCCTCGACCTGCTCGCCCAGGCCCGCGGCGGCCTGGACGAGGCGGCCGCCCTCGACGCCCCCAACGAGCGGTACGCGACGGCCCATCTGGCCGCGCTGCGCACCGCGGCAGCCGTACTCGCCGCCCGCGGCCGGCCGGAGACCGGCCCGCGGCGCCGCCAACGCATCCGCAGCGCCTGGGAGGTGCTGCCGGAGATAGCGCCCGAACTGACGGAGTGGAGCGCCCTGTTCGCCTCGGGGGCGGACCGGCGGGCCCGCGCCGAAGCCGGCATCCAGGGCGCCGCCTCCACCCGGGACGCGGACGACCTGCTCCGCGACGCGGCGATGTTCCTGCGCCTGGTCGAGCGACTGCTCGTCCTCCAGCCCGTACTGCCCCAGCCCAGGCCGCGCGAGCCGGAGGCGGAGCGGGGCGAGGAGCGGGGGGTGGGCTGACCGGGACGGCGGGGCCCGGACACCGCCGGGCACGGCGCCCCGCGGCTGATCCGGCGCGGGCCGGGGAGGCAATAGGGTGGACGGGTCTTCACCCTTCCCACGCCGCGTCCGCGGCGGCACCGCGCCAAGGAGTCAACTGCCGTGTCGGACCCCATGCGCCCCCGCGCCTCCCTTCGTACCGCCGTGGTCTGGGAGGTTCTCAAGGAAGCGCTCGACCGCCGGGTCAAGGTGACCGGACGCGAGGCCCTGGACGTCCTGGACACCGGCGGCGGTTCCGGCAACTTCGCGGTCCCGCTCGCCGCGCTCGGCCACCGGGTCACCGTGGTCGACCCCAGCCCCAACGCGCTGTTCGCGCTGGAGCGCAGGGCCGCCGAGGCCGGGGCGGCCGAGCGGGTGCAGGGCGTCCAGGGCGATGTGCTCGGCCTCTTCGACGTGGTCGAGCGCGGCGGCTACGACGCGGTGCTGTGCCACGGAGTCCTGGAGTACGTCGAGGACCCGGCGGAAGGCGTACGCAACGCGGTGGACGCGCTGCGGCCCGAAGGCGCGCTCAGCCTGCTCGCGGCGGGCCTCGGCGGCGCGGTGCTCTCCCGTGCGCTCGCCGGGCACTTCACCGAGGCCCGGCACGCGCTCTCCGACCCGGCGGGGCGCTGGGGCGACGGCGACCCGGTGCCGCACCGGTTCACCGCCGAGCAGCTCATCGAGCTCGTCGGCGCCGCCGGTGCCACCGCCGGCGCGGTGCACGGCGTCCGGGTCTTCGCCGACCTGGTGCCCGGTGTCCTGGTGGACACCGAGCCGGGCGCCCTGGACGCGCTCCTGAAGCTGGAGGCCGCGGCGGCCGAGCTGCCCGCCTTCCACGCCGTCGCCACCCAGCTGCACGTACTGGGCGAGAAGCGCGGCTGACTCCGCTCCGACGGCCCCCGGCGGGCTGATCAGCGACGCTGTGCCGCATGGAGTACGCCACAGGCCCCCCGATCGGCGGCTTCGCCCCGTATGATCGGGGGACACCGTCCGGCATGACGGATCGGCTCTTGGGGAATTGAATCTCCACAGCCGAGCCGCCGTGGCGGCCCGGCTGGCGATTTGGCGTAGAGGGCGGGTTTCACGGGGGCGATTCCCTGCCTATCCTGAAGGGGCCGCATCCGGTCGCCCCCCGCGACCGACGAGTAGGAGGACTCCGTGCCGCTCTCGGAGCACGAGCAGCGCATGCTCGAGCAGATGGAGCGAGCGCTGTACGCCGAAGATCCCAAGTTCGCGACAGCGCTTGAGGGAAGCGGGCTGCGTACGTACACCCGGCGACGGGTCTACCAGGCGGTCGCCGGCTTCCTGGTGGGTATCGCGCTCCTCATGGCAGGAATGGTCGCGCAGCAGATCTGGATCAGTGTGGTGGGGTTCCTCGTCATGCTCGGATGTGCGGTGCTCGCGGTCACCGGGTGGCGCAAGGCGCCGCGTCCCGGTGAGGTGCGTTCCGGTGGTTCCGCCGCGCCGCGGCAGGCTCGTCAGCGGCGCTCGATGATGGACCGGATCGAGCAGCGGTGGCAGCGGCGCCGCGATGAGGGGCGCTAGCCCCGCCCTTTTCTGACCTGAACCCCAGGGGCGGTCACCTTCTTGAGGTGGCCGCCCCTGGGGCATTCCCGCTGGGGCTTCGCCCCGGTCCCCTTGGGCTTCGCCCGATCCGCCTGGGCTTCGCCCCGGTCCCCTTGGGCTTCGCCCCGGTCCCAGTCTTGTCTGCGGCCCGGTGGGGGCTGGTCGCGCAGTTCCCCGCGCCCCTGTAGGTGGCCCGGAGCCGGATGTTCGCGCCTGTTGTGGCGGGGCCGCGTGAGTGTCGCAGCCCCGTGCCCCTGTAGGTGGCCCGGAGCCGGAGGTTCGTGCACGTTGTGGCGAGGCCTCGGTGGTGGGCCGCGCGGGCATCTTCAGCCCGTCCGGCGTTTGAGGACGAGCGCCGTTCAGGCGCGAACGGGGGGGCGGCCCCCAGGGGTCAGGTGCCAGGTGCTGACTCCGGTGGGGGGACCTCGCGGCGGCGAGGCCGCAGGCGCTCCGCCAGGATGCGCGTGCGGGTCGTCACCGCCTCCCTCAGCAGGGTCCAGCGCAGCGACACCGCCCAGATCACCCGGACAGCTGAGCGGGGCACGAAAATCGCCCGCCAGGCCTGGCGGCGGCCCGCCGCGGCGTGCAGGCCGGCCGTCACGCGGGCCACATCGTCCACCAGACCGGGGGTCGGCCGGGGTTCGGGGGCGTACAGGACCTGCTCCACCGCGCTCGCCGCGCGGTGGACGGACTCGGCCGCCGGGCCGTCGAGGCGGCCCAGCGCGACCACTCGTGCCGCCGCCTTGCGGGGCGTCTGCGACTCGTCGGGCGCAATGCCGTGGTCCCAGGCGGTGTCGGTGATCTCCCGCCAGGCGGCGAGCGTACGGGCCACCGCGTCCGCCGGGGTGCGTCCGCCGGAGCCGAGCCGCCGGGCCCGGACCCGCCTGCGCCACAGCAGCGGAAGCAGCGGCAGCACGAGCAGCGCCGCCACCCCCAGGACCGTACCGATCAGGGCCGGGGCCGAGGGACCGCGGTCCGTCGGCCCCGCGACACCCGCCGCGGCCGAGGGCCCGCAGTCGCCCAGACGCCGGTCGGCGGGCGGGCAGGAGTCGCTCGCGGAGGGCGCGGCCGACGGCTCGGCCGAGGCGCGCTTCGACGGTTCGGCCGGGCTGCTCGGGCTGCCCACCGGAGTCTGCTGCCGGGTGTAGTCGGGGGCCGAACCCCGCGTCGGCGTCGGCTCGAAGCGGGTCCAGCCCACGCCCTCGAAGTACAGCTCGGGCCAGGCGTGCGCGTCGCGCAGGCCCACCGACATCGTGCCGTCCGGCCGAGGGGTGCCGGGGGTGAAGCCCACCGCGACCCGGGCGGGGATGCCCAGGGTGCGGGCCATCGCGGCCATCGAGAAGGAGAAGTGGACGCAGAAGCCCTCCTTCTCCTTGAGGAAGTTGGCGATCGCCTCGGTGCCGCTGCCCGACTGGACGTGGGTGTTGTAGCTGAAGCCGCCGCTGATGGAGAACCAGTCCTGGAGCTTGACGGCCTTCTCGTAGCTGTTCGCGGCGCCGCCGGTGACCTGCCGAGCGGTGGCGCTCACCACGGAGGGGAGCGAGTCGGGGACGCGCGTGTACTCCTTCAGGAGCGCCGCCGGCGGGGCCGGCGCGTCCGCCAACTGGGCCGCCGTCGGCCGCACCAGGAGGCTGGAGACGGTGTACTGCGCGCCCCGGGTCGTCTGCTTGCGGTCGCCGACCAGGGTCCGTCCGACCGGCTCGAACCGCCAGTCGCCCTTGATGTTCACCCGGGTCGCGGGGAACGGCATCGGCAGCCAGCTCTGCGCGTACCAGCCGGCCGCCGAGACGCTGGTCTGGACATCGCTGGTGGCGACCGCCGGGCTGAGCCCGTCGGGCCGGGGCAGGGGATCGGGCACGTCCTTGATGTGCCGCTCCGAGGACTTCCAGGACGCCCCGTCGAACTCGTCGAGCGCGACGATCCGCAGATACATCTCCTTGGTGTCCTGGGTGTTGGTGTTGTACCGCATCACCTCGCGGTCCTCGGGCTGGTTCAGGCTGTTCTGGAGCGACACCAGGGGGTTGACCGCCGAGATGGTCCCGCCCGTGCCGTCGCCGCCCCCGCCGGTACCGGCGGTGCCGAGCAGCCCGCTGTCCAGGGCCGGCAGCATCGCCGGGATCACCAGCGCGATGCCGAGCGCCAGCGCCCCGATCCGCCGTCCGGTCCGCACCGGCGCGAGCGGCGCCGAGTGCTCGAACACGCCCTGCTGGGCCCGCCCGGGCGCCCGCGCCGAGCCGCCGAAGACCCGCCCCCACTGCGAGAGCCGGTCGCGGCCCTCGGCGAGCAGAAGGAGCAGATAGCCGGCCGCGGCGAGCACGAACCACAGCCAGCTCGCGCCCCCCGAGGAGAGCCCCGCGGCCACCGAGTACAGCGCGAGCAGCGGCAGTCCCGCCGGGGCCGCGCTGCGGAACGTCACCGCGAGCGCGTCCACCGCGAGGCCGATGACGAGCACCCCGCCGACCATCATCAGGCGGATGCCCGAGGTCGCGGGTGCCGGTATCGCGTACTGCCCCACGTCCGTCGCGCCCTGCTGGAGCAGCGAGTTGAGCTGAACGAACGCGTCGGGCCCCGGCAGCACCCCGCCGAGCGCCTGGTGGCGCGCGAAGACCAGGGTCAGCAGCAGAAGGGCCACCACGGCCTGGGCGAGCACGGTCAACGGCCGGGCCAGCGGCACCCGCCGGGCCAGCGCGCCGACCCCGGTCAGGATCGCGAGCAGGAAGGCGGCCTGGAGGAGCCAGCTCGCCGGGGCGACCAGCGGCAGCATCGAGCACGCCGCCATCACCGTGGCCAGATAGGCGCACAGCGCCAGCCGTCCGCGCCCGCTCATGACCATCCCCCTGCCGTGCCGGCCGCGCCACCGGACGCCGCCCCCGCGTTCGTACGTTCCCGGCCCGCCTGGCGCCACAGGTCGGGCAGCGCGTCACCGGGCCGCACCGCGAGTGCCGTCCAGCCCGCCTCGCGCAGCAGCCGCAGCCGCTCCTCGACCGGGCCGCGTTCGGGGCCGCCCCGCGTCCACAGCACGCTGTCGAGCACGAAGGCCACCGCGGCCCCGCTGCGCCGCCGCATCTTCGCCGCGACCGCGGCCTGTTCCTCGTCGAGGTCGCCGAAGAACCCGATGAGCAGCCCCTCGTTGCCGCCGCGCAGCACGTCGTGGGCGCGCGAGAGGCCGCCGCCGTCGGAGTGGTCGACGACCGCGAGGGTGTCCATCATCAGGCCCGCCGAGTCCGAGGAGTCCTGGGTGGAGCCGGCGAACCCGCCCGCGCCCTCGCCGGGCACCGAGCTGCCGGTGTCGGTCAACAGGCGTACGGAGAAGCCCCGTTCCAGCATGTGCGTCAGGGCGGAGGCAGCCCCCGACACCGCCCACTCGAAGGCCGAGTCGGGGCCCGCGCCCGCGTACGCGAGGTCCCGGGTGTCGAGCAGGACCGTGCACCTGGCCCGCTGCGGCTGCTCCTCGCGGCGCACCATCAGCTCGCCGTAGCGCGCGGTGGAGCGCCAGTGCACCCGGCGCAGGTCGTCGCCGTGCCGGTAGCCGCGCGGGATGACGTCGTCCTCGCCGGCGAGGGCGAGCGAGCGGTGCCGCCCGTCGCCGTATCCGGCGGCCTCGCCGGAGAGCCGTACCGGCGGCAGCGGCTCGGTCCTCGGGATCACGGTCAGGGTGTCGTACGCGCTGAAGGCCCGGGTCAGCTCGCACATCCCGAACGGATCGGTGAGGCGCAGCTGGAGCGGGCCGAGCGGATAGCGCCCGCGCAGATCGGAGCGGACCCGGTAGGACACCTCGCGCCTGCCGCCCGCCTCGACCCGGTCCAGGACGAAGCGGGGGCGCGGGCCGAGCACGTACGGCACCCGGTCCTGGAGCATGAGCAGGCCGGTGTGCAGCCGCGAGACGTTGTCGATCCGCAGGTGGACCCGGGCCTCGGAGCCGGCCGGGACCCGGCCTGGATCGAGGCGGCGGCTGCCGGCGACGCGGTAGCGGGTGCGGTAGAGCACCACCGTGCAGACCAGGGGCAGCACGGCGAGGAGCAGCCCGACCCGCAGGAGGTCCTCCTGGCCGAGGACGAAGGCGCAGATCGCCGCTGCGACGCCGGCCGCGAGGAAGGACCGGCCGCGGGTGGTCAGGCCGGCCAGGGCGGCCCAGAGGCCGCCCCGGCCCTGCTCGTCGGCGGATTCGGCGGGGAGACCCCCGGCCGCCGCCATCACAGCCGCCGGGCGCCGGGCGGCTGCTGGCCGTACAGCGGGTTCCCGGCCTGCGGAACGGGGGTGCGCTGGAGGATCTCCAGGACGACCTGCTCGGCGGTGCGCCGGTTGAGCTGGGCCTGTGCGGTGGGCAGCAGCCGGTGGGCGAGGACGGCGACGGCCAGGGCCTGCACGTCGTCGGGCAGCGCGTAGTCCCGGCCGCTGAGGGCGGCGGACGCCTTCGCCGCGCGCAGCAGATGGAGCGTGGCACGCGGCGAGGCGCCGAGTCTGAGGTCGGGGTGGTTGCGCGTGGCGCCGACCAGCTGCACCGCGTAGCGCCGTACCGCGTCGGCGACGTGCACCCCGCGGACCGCGTCGATCAGCTTGACGATGTCGTGGGCGTGCGCCACCGGCTGGAGGTCGTCGAGCGGGGAGACCGCGCCGTGCACGTCGAGCATCTGGAGCTCGGCCTCCGGCGTCGGGTAGCCCATCGACACCCGGGCCATGAAGCGGTCGCGCTGGGCTTCGGGCAGCGGGTAGGTGCCCTCCATCTCCACCGGGTTCTGGGTGGCGACGACCATGAAGGGGCTGGGCAGTTCGTAGGTCTGCCCGTCGATGGTGACCTGCCGCTCCTCCATGGACTCCAGGAGCGCGGACTGGGTCTTGGGCGAAGCGCGGTTGATCTCGTCGCCGATCACGATCTGGGCGAAGATCGCGCCGGGCTTGAACTCGAAGTCCCGCCGCTGCTGGTCGTAGATCGACACCCCGGTGATGTCCGAGGGCAGCAGGTCCGGCGTGAACTGGATGCGCCGCACCGAGCAGTCGATGGACCTGGCCAGGGTCTTGGCCAGCATGGTCTTGCCCACGCCCGGCACGTCCTCGATCAGGAGGTGCCCTTCGGCGAGCAGTACGGTCAGCGAAAGCCGTACGACCTCGGGCTTGCCCTCGATCACGCTTTCCACCGACCCGCGGACTCGCTCCGCTGTGGCGGTCAGATCGCTGAGGCTCGCTCGATCGTCATAGGTCGTCACCCGGCCCTCCTCGGCCCTTTCATCCGGGCCGATGCACTGCCAGCGGCCCGGCCCACCCCGGAATACGGACAGCGCGGCCGAACGGTTCGACCCGGTGTCACATCCGCATTCTTGTTGCCGTTGCCAGGTCGTGTCACTCGCCTGTGGACAACTGAGGGGGATTCATTGTGAGTTGTCCCCCTATTTCCGTTCCCGTCGTGGTCAGCCGGCCGGATCGATCTCCCGCAGCAGACCCGTCGTGACGTCGAAGACGAAGCCGCGGACGTCCTCGGTGTGCGGCAGGAACGGCGAGGTCCGCACCCGCTGCATCGACTGCCGTACGTCCTGGTCGGCGTCCCGGAACGCCTCGACGGCCCAGGCCGGGCGCTGGCCCACCTCGTCCTCCAGGGTGTGCCGGAAGTCCTCGGTGAGCGTCTCCATGCCGCAGCCCGTGTGGTGCACCAGCATGACGCTGGTGGTGCCGAGCGCGCGCTGGCTGATGGTGAGCGAGCGGATCACGTCGTCGGTGACCACCCCGCCCGCGTTGCGGATGGTGTGGCAGTCGCCGAGTTCGAGGCCGAGCGCCGCGTGCAGGTCGAGCCGGGCGTCCATGCAGGCCACCACGGCCACGTGCAGCACCGGACGGGCGTCCATGCCGGGATCGCGGAAGGCGTCGGCGTACCGGCGGTTCGCCTCCACCAGGCGGTCGGTCACCGTGCCGCCGCTCCTCACGGTCAGGTGCGGACGGGAGGCGGGGGGCTCTGCGGGTATGTGCGCAGGAGTCGACATGTATACGACGGTAGCCGCCGCTGATCGTCCGGTCGCGTCGTGCGGGTGGAAAAAGACCGTCAACTCGGGCGCCTGTGAGCTAACCCACAGGCCTGAGCGGGGCTCACCCGAACGGGTGAAAAAAGTGCCCGGCGGCGCGCTGGAGGGTTGATTGACCCGAAGGGCGAGTGGACTAAAGTGGCGCGAAGCGGGAGGCGTGACCCATGGTCTCCCCCTTGACGGAACCCCAGCTTCCGGGAAGCGCGACCTCCCGGACCTACGTTTACCCGCGTGCGCGGCGCACGTACGGCTCGGCCTCCTCCCGCCCTCCGGTCGGCTGACGCCCCTTCCCCGGCGCCAGCCGTTCGCCCCCCACCCCAGGGGGAGCGGGGACCGGGTACGTATGCGTGGCGGTGCGCCGGATCCTTGAGAGGGCGGCTTTGAGCCAGCGACACGTCCCGGTGATGCTCCAGCGATGCTTGGACATGCTGGCCCCGGCCCTGACCGAGCCCGGAGCGGTCGTCGTCGACTGCACCCTCGGCCTCGGCGGCCACAGCGAGGCCCTGCTCACCCGGTTCCCCGAGGTGCGCCTGATCGCCCTCGACCGCGACAAGGAGGCGCTGCGCCTGTCCGGCGAGCGCCTCGCCCCCTTCGGGGAGCGCGCCACCCTGGTGCACGCCGTCTACGACGAGCTCCCCGACGTGCTCGCCCGGCTCGGCACCCCGCGCGTCCAGGGCGTCCTGTTCGACCTCGGCGTCTCCTCCATGCAGCTCGACGAGGCCGACCGCGGCTTCGCCTACGCCCAGGACGCGCCCCTGGACATGCGCATGGACCAGTCGACCGGGATGAGCGCCGCCGAGGTGCTCAACACCTACCCGCCCGGCGAACTCGTCCGGATCCTGCGGGCGTACGGCGAGGAGAAGCAGGCCAAGCGGATCGTCTCGGCGATCGTGCGCGAGCGCGAGAAGGAGCCCTTCACCAACAGCGCCCGCCTCGTCGAACTGATCCGCGACTCGCTGCCGCAGGCCGCCAAGCGCACCGGCGGCAACCCCTCCAAGCGCACCTTCCAGGCCCTGCGCATCGAGGTCAACGGCGAACTCGCCAGCGTGGAGCGGGCGATCCCCGCGGCCGTCGAGGCCATCGCGGTCGGCGGCCGGGTCGCGGTGCTCTCCTACCAGTCCCTGGAGGACCGCATCGTCAAGCAGGTGTTCGCGGCCGGCGCCGCCAACACCGCGCCGCCCGGGCTCCCCGTGGTGCCCGAGCGCTACCAGCCGCGGCTCAAGCTCCTCACCCGCGGTGCCGAACTCCCCACGGAGGAGGAGGTCGCCGAGAACCGGCGCGCGGCCCCCGCCCGGCTCCGAGGGGCCCAGCGGATCAGGGAGGACGTGTGAGCAAACCGGCCAGGCAGCTGCGCGGCACGGCCGCGCGGCTCGGCAGGCTGATGCCTTCGCAGGGGGCCAACAGTGCCGCCCGCACCCCGTTCGTGCTCCTCGTCGTGGCCCTCCTCGGCGGCGGGCTCATCGCGCTCCTGGTGCTCAACTCGGCGCTCAACGCGGGCTCGTTCAAGCTCAGCGAGTACCGCAGGCAGACCACCGAACTCACCGACGAGCAGCAGGCACTGCAACGCGACGTGGACGATCTGTCCGCGCCCGACGCGCTGTCCCGCCGGGCCGGCGACCTCGGCATGGTCCCCGGCGGCAACCCCGTCTTCCTCGGCCCCGACGGCACCGTCAAGGGCGTCCCCGCCACGGCCGGCGACCCTTCGCCCGCCGAGGCCGCCGAGCCCTCGCCGCTGCCCGCGGCGCAGAGCCAGGCTCCCGCGCCGCACCCCAGGCAGCACCACACCGCGGCCCCCAAGCAGCCCCGCCCGCCCGCGAAGACCTCCCCGAACCCCGGCAGGTGACGCAGTGAGCCCCAAGGAACCCCCGCGCCGCCGGGTGCCCCCGCCCGCGCGCTCCCGGCCGCCGGCCCGCCGCCCCGCGGCCGCCAAGAAGCTCAAGCTCGGCAGCCACCGGCCCCGGCTGCGCCTGGTCAGCCTCGGACTCACCCTGGTCATGCTGGCCTTCGTCGTACGGCTGCTCCAGGTGCAGGCGGTCGACGCCAGCGCGTACGCCGCCAAGGCCGACAAGAACCGGTACGCCAGCTACGCGCTGCCCGCCGAGCGCGGCCGGATCACCGACCGGGCCGGCATCGCGCTCGCCACCAGCGTCGACGCGTACGACATCACCGCCGACCCGACGCTGTTCACCCCCGAGTCCACCAGGATCCCCGACGCCGCGGAGCAGGCGGCCGCGCTGCTCGCGCCGCTCATCGGCAAGGACCAGGCGGAGCTCACCAAGAAGCTCAAGACGCCCAAGACCCGGTACGTGGTGCTCGCGCGCCGGCAGACCCCGCAGGTGTGGAACCAGATCAAGGACCTCAAGAAGGTCCTCGGCGAGAAGGCGTCCGCCGACCGCGCCAAGGGCGGCCCCGGCGCCAATGTGCTGGCCGGCGTCCTCAACGAGTCCAGCACCAAGCGGGTGTACCCCAACGGGGACCTCGCCGCCGGGATACTGGGCTACGTCAACGCCGAGGGCAAGGGCGGCGGCGGCCTGGAGTCCTCCCTGAACAAGGAGTTGGCCGGCACCGACGGCAAGATCTCCTACGCCCAGTCCGGCGGCCGCCGGGTGCCCACGGCCGGCACCCACGAGACCCCGGCCGTACCGGGCTCCGACGTCGAGCTGACCATCGACCGGGACATCCAGTGGATGGCCCAGAAGGCGATCTCCGACCAGGTCGCCGAGTCCCACGCCGACCGCGGGTACGTCATAGTGCAGCGGTCCGACACCGGCGAGGTCCTGGCCATGGCGAACGCGCCGGGCTTCGACCCCAACAACATCGCCCAGGCCAACTCCGCCGCCATGGGCAACGCGGCGCTCCAGGACGCCTTCGAACCCGGCTCCACCGCCAAGGTCATGTCCATGGCCGCGGTGTTGGAGGAGGGGGTCGCCACGCCCGACACCCATGTGGTGGTGCCCAACCGGCTCCAGCGCGGCGACCGGCTCTTCAAGGACGACGTCGACCACGCGACCTGGAACCTGACGCTCAACGGCGTGCTCGCCAAGTCCAGCAACATCGGCACCATCCTCGCCGTCGAACAGCTCGGCAAGACCGACGCCCAGGCCGACAACGTCCTGTACTCCTACCTGCGCAAGTTCGGCATCGGCAAGCCCAGCGGGCTCGACTTCCCCGGTGAGACGCCGGGCATCCTCGCGCCCGCGAACAAGTGGTCCACCTCGCAGCAGTACACGGTCCGGTTCGGCCAGGGCCTCTCGCTCAACGCCATGCAGGCCGCCTCGGTGTACTCGACGATCGCCAACGGCGGCGTCCGCATCCAGCCGACGCTGGTACGCGGCACCAAGGGCCCGGACGGGCGCTTCACCCCGGCGCCCGCGCCCCAGCAGACCCGCGTGGTCAGCGAGAAGACCGCCAAGACGCTGGCCCAGATGCTCGAATCGGTCGTCGGCGACGCCGAGGGCACCGGAACCAAGGCCGCCATCCCCGGCTACCGCGTCGCGGGCAAGACCGGCACCGCCAACCGGGTCGACCCCAAGACCGGCACCTACAAGGGCTACACCGCCTCCTTCGCCGGGTTCGCCCCCGCGGACAACCCCAAGATCACCGTCTACTGCGCCATCCAGAACCCGACGAAGGGCAGCTATTTCGGCGGCCAGATCTGCGGACCCATCTACAAGCAGGTCATGGAGTTCGCCCTCAAGACCCTCCAGATCCCGCCGAGCGGAGCCCAGCCGCCCAACCTGCCCGTCACCTTCGGCGGCAACGACTGAATCCGGAAGCCTCAGTGACAACCATCACCCAGGGTCCTGGGAACCAGGACGGGACCCAGGACGACGTGCCCCCCTCTTTTGGCGACCCGGCCGGTACGCCCGGTACGCTCACCGCCGTGCCACACGCTGATCAGTACCGAACCGCCCAGCAGGACGCCCCCGTGAAACAGCCGGGAGCGCCCCGACCGGAACAGGCCCGTCCGACCCCGCTCGGCGAACTGGCCGCGCGACTGGGGACGAACAGCCCCGGACCGGGAGAGGTCACCGGCATCACGCACGACTCCCGGGCGGTGCGCCCAGGAGACCTGTACGCCGCGCTGCCGGGCGCCAACACCCACGGCGCCGACTTCGCCGCCCAGGCCGCGAGCCTCGGCGCGGTCGCCGTCCTCACCGACCCGGCGGGCCGCGAACGCGCCGCCGCGACCGGCCTGCCGGTCTTGGTCGCCGGGGACCCGCGGGGCCGGATGGGCGAGCTCGCCGCCGAGATCTACGGCCACCCCGGCCGCGATCTGCTCCAGCTCGGCATCACCGGAACCTCCGGCAAGACCACGACCGCCTACCTGGTCGAGGGCGGCCTGCGCGGCGCCGGACACGCGACCGGCCTGATCGGCACGGTCGAGATGCGCATCGGTGACGAGCGCATCAAGTCCGAGCGCACCACCCCCGAAGCCACCGACCTCCAGGCCCTGTTCGCGGTCATGCGCGAGCGCGGGGTCGACTCGGTCGCCATGGAGGTCTCCAGCCACGCCCTGGTGCTCGGCCGCGTCGACGGCTGCGTCTTCGACGTCGCCGTCTTCAACAACCTCAGCCCGGAGCACATGGAGTTCCACTCCGGCATGGAGGACTACTTCCAGGCCAAGGCGCAGCTGTTCACGCCGCAGCGGGCCAAGCGCGGCGTGGTGAACTTCGACGACGAGTACGGCCGGCGCCTGGTGAAGGAGGCCGGCATCGAGATCACCACCTTCTCGGCCGAGGGCCACCCCGAGGCCGACTGGCGGGCCGAGGACGTCCAGGTGCGCCAGGACAGCAGCACCTTCACCGTGGTCGCCCCGGGCGGCGAGCGGATCTCCGCCACCGCCCCGCTGCCCGGCCCCTTCAACGTGGCGAACACCCTTGCCGCCATCGTCACGCTCGCCGTCGCGGGCATCGACCCGCAGACCGCAGCCGACGGAGTGGCCGCCGTACCCGGCGTGCCCGGCCGCCTGGAGCGGGTGGACGCCGGCCAGCCCTATCTGGCGGTCGTCGACTACGCCCACAAGACGGACGCCGTCGAGTCGGTGCTGCGCTCGCTGCGCAAGGTCACCGAGGGCAGGCTGCACATCGTGCTCGGCTGCGGCGGCGACCGCGACAAGACCAAGCGGGGCCCGATGGGCGCCGCGGCGGCCCGGCTCGCCGACACCGCCGTACTGACCTCCGACAACCCCCGTTCCGAGGACCCGCTCGGGATCCTCGCCGCGATGCTGGCGGGCGCCGCCGAGGTGCCGGCCCACGAGCGCGGTCAGGTCCAGGTCTTCGAGGACCGTGCCGCCGCCATCGCGTCGGCCGTCGCCCTCGCGGAGCCCGGCGACACCGTGCTCGTCGCGGGCAAGGGTCATGAACAGGGCCAGGACATCCACGGAGTGGTCCGTCCCTTCGACGACCGCCTGGTCCTCCGCGCCGCCATCCAGAAAAGTCAGGGATGAAGTAGTGATCGCCCTCTCCCTCGCCGAGATCGCCGAAATCGTCGGCGGGCAGCCGCACGACATACCGGATCCGTCCGTCCAGGTCAGCGGCCCCGTCGTCATCGACTCCCGCCAGGTGGCGGCCGGTTCGCTCTTCGCGGCCTTCGCCGGTGAGAACGTCGACGGCCACGACTACGCGCAACGCGCCTTCGAGGCGGGCGCGGTGGCGGTCCTGGCGGCCCGCCCGGTCGGCGTGCCCGCGATCGTCGTGGACGACGTGCAGGCCGCCCTCGGGGCGCTCGCCCGTGACGTCGTGCGCCGGCTCGGCACCGAAGTCGTCGCCCTGACCGGCTCGTCCGGCAAGACGTCCACCAAGGACCTGATCGCGCAGGTGCTCCAGCGCCACGCGCCGACGGTGTTCACGCCGGGCTCCCTCAACAACGAGATCGGCCTGCCGCTGACCGCACTCACCGCGACCGCGGAGACCAGACACCTGGTCCTGGAGATGGGCGCGCGCGGCGTCGGCCACATCCGCTACCTCACCGGCCTGACCCCGCCCACCATCGGTCTCGTCCTGAACGTCGGGTCCGCCCACATCGGCGAGTTCGGCGGCAAGGAGCAGATCGCCCTGGCCAAGGGCGAGTTGGTGGAGGCGCTGCCCGAGTCGGGCTGCGCCGTGCTGAACGCGGACGACCCGCTGGTACGGGCCATGGCGTCCCGCACCAAGGCGCCCGTGCTGCTCTTCGGAGAAGCCGCGGACGCGGACGTACGGGCCGAGAACGTCCGGCTCACAGACGCCGGACAGCCCTCCTTCAGCCTTCACACACCCTCCGGGTGCGGCGATGTGACCTTGCGCCTGTACGGTGAGCACCACGTGTCGAACGCGCTCGCCGCGGCCGCCGTCGCCCATGAGCTGGGCATGTCCGCAGACGAGATCGCCCGCGCGCTCTCGGAGGCGGGCTCCCTCTCCCGCTGGCGTATGGAGGTCACCGAGCGTCCGGACGGTGTGACCGTCGTCAACGACGCCTACAACGCGAACCCCGAATCCATGCGAGCCGCTCTCCGCGCGCTCGCGGCAATGGGCGAGGCCTCACGGGCACGGGGGGGACGTACGTGGGCGGTGCTCGGTCCGATGGCCGAGCTCGGCGACGATGCGCTGGCCGAGCACGACGCGGTCGGACGGCTCGCCGTCCGGCTCAACGTCAGCAAGCTCGTGGCAGTCGGGGGCCGGGAGGCGTCCTGGCTGCAACTGGGCGCATATAACGAGGGTTCGTGGGGTGAGGAGTCGGTGCACGTGTCCGACGCACAGGCGGCCGTCGACCTGCTGCGCAGTGAACTGCGGCCGGGAGACGTCGTGCTGGTGAAGGCGTCCAGGTCGATCGGCCTGGAGCGGGTGGCACTGGCGCTGCTCGAAGGCGCTGCCGAGGGTGAGGTCGCCGCCCGATGAGGCAGATCCTCTTCGCGGGAGCCATCGGTCTCTTCCTGACCCTGGTCGGCACCCCGCTGCTCATCAAGCTGCTCGCCCGCAAGGGCTACGGCCAGTTCATCCGTGACGACGGCCCGCGCGGCCACGCCGGGAAGAAGGGCACACCCACCATGGGTGGCATCGCCTTCATCCTGGCCACGCTGATCGCGTACGCGCTGACCAAGGTGATCACCAGCGAGGACCCGACCTTCTCGGGCCTGCTGGTGCTCTTCCTGACGGCCGGCATGGGCATGGTCGGCTTCCTCGACGACTACATCAAGATCGTCAAGCAGCGTTCGCTCGGCCTGCGGGCCAAGGCGAAGATGGCCGGACAGCTGATCGTCGGCATCGCCTTCGCGGTGCTCGCCCTCCAGTTCGCCGACGCCCGCGGCAACACCCCGGCCTCCACCAAGCTGTCGTTCATCAACGACTTCGGCTGGTCCGTCGGCCCGGTCATCTTCGTGGTGTGGGCGCTGTTCATGATCCTCGCCATGTCGAACGGCGTGAACCTGACGGACGGTCTGGACGGCCTGGCCACCGGCGCGTCGGTGATGGTCTTCGGCGCGTACACCTTCATCGGCCTGTGGCAGTTCCAGGAGTCCTGCGCCAACGCGCAGACCCTGACCAACCCCAACGCCTGTTTCGAGGTGCGCGATCCGCTCGACCTCGCGGTCGTCGCCTCCGCCCTGATGGGCTCCTGCTTCGGCTTCCTGTGGTGGAACACCTCGCCCGCCAAGATCTTCATGGGCGACACCGGCTCGCTCGCCCTCGGCGGCGCGCTCGCGGGCCTGGCGATCTGCTCCCGCACGGAGTTCCTGATCGCCCTGCTCGGCGGCCTGTTCGTACTGATCACGATGTCCGTGGTCATCCAGGTCGGCTCGTTCAAGATGACCGGCAAGCGGGTCTTCCGGATGGCGCCGCTCCAGCACCACTTCGAACTCAAGGGGTGGTCCGAAGTCCTTGTCGTGGTCCGCTTCTGGATCATCCAGGGCATGTGCGTGATCGTGGGACTCGGACTCTTCTACGCGGGATGGGCAGCCGACAAGTGAGCACCACCTGGCAGGGCAAGCGCGTGACGGTGGCCGGTCTCGGCGTCTCCGGCATGCCGGTGGCCCGGGTCCTGAACGGACTCGGCGCCGTCGTCACGGCCGTCAGCGAGGGCGCCGACGAGCGCTCGCGCGCCCAGGCCGCGGAGCTGGAGGCGCAGGGCGTCACCGTGCGCCTCGGCGACGGCGCCACCCTGCCGGAGGGCACCGAGCTCGTCGTCACCACGCCCGGCTGGCGGCCCGACAAGCCGCTGTTCGCGGCCGCCGCCGAGGCGGGCGTGCCGGTGTGGGGAGACGTCGAGCTGGCCTGGCGCCTGCGCGACCTGGACGGCCGCACGCCGGCTCCCTGGCTCGCGGTCACCGGCACCAACGGCAAGACCACCACCACCCGGATGCTCGCCTCGATCCTTCAGGCGGCGGGCCTGCGCACCGCCGCCGTCGGCAACATCGGCGTCTCGCTGCTCGACGTCGTCCTCGGCGAGACGGAGTACGACGTCCTGGCCGTCGAGCTCTCCAGCTACCAGCTGCACTGGGCGCCCTCGCTGCGCGCCCACTCGGCCGCCGTGCTCAACCTGGCGCCGGACCACCTCGACTGGCACGGCACCATGGAGGCGTACGCAGCCGACAAGGGCCGCGTCTACGAGGGCAACCACATCGCCTGCGTCTACAACGCGCAGGACAAGGCCACCGAGGACCTGGTGCGCGAGGCCGACGTGGAGGAGGGCTGCCGGGCGATCGGCTTCACCCTCGCCACCCCGGGCCCCTCCCAGCTCGGCGTGGTCGACGGCATCCTCGTCGACCGGGCCTTCGTACAGAACCGGCAGAAGAACGCCCAAGAGCTCGCCGAGGTCGCCGACGTCGACCCGCCGGCCCCGCACAACATCGCCAACGCGCTCGCCGCCGCGGCCCTCGCGCGCGCCTTCGGCGTCGAACCCAAGGCGGTCCGCGACGGACTGCGCGCCTTCCGGCCCGACGCCCACCGCATCGAGCACGTCGCCGACGTCGCCGAGGTCGCCTACGTCGACGACTCCAAGGCCACCAACACCCATGCCACCGAGGCCTCCTTGGCGGCGTACGACCCGATCGTCTGGATCGCCGGGGGACTGGCCAAGGGTGCCTCCTTCGACGAGCTCGTCCAGCGCTCGGCCAAGCGGCTGCGCGGCGTCGTCCTCATCGGTGCCGAGCGCCACCTCATCGCCGAAGCCCTGGCGCGACACGCCCCCGAGGTCCCGGTGGTGGACCTCGACCGGACCGACACTGGGGCGATGTCGGCGGCGGTCCGCGAGGCGGCGGGGCTCGCCCGGCCGGGGGACACCGTCCTGTTGGCCCCGGCCTGCGCCTCGATGGACATGTTCGCGAACTACAACAAGCGCGGCGAGGCCTTCGCGGAAGCGGTCCGCGAACTCGCCGCAGGGCGCGCCTAGCCGGACCACCCGTTCCACGGACCGGCCGGCGCCGGGCACGACTGGAGGGGACAGCACACATGGCGGCCGATGTTCTTGGCGGCTCCGGGGACGGCCCGCGCGGGGTGCCCGCACTCGCCGGTCTCCTCCTGCGCAGCCGCACCGCCGGAGCCGTGCGCGGCCCGGCCGTCCGCGGTGGCGGCACCGGATCGCCCCGGCGGCCCGGTCCGCGCGGCCCCCGGCGCCTGCTGGAGCAGGCCAGGAGGGCCTGGGACCGGCCGCTGACGGCGTACTACCTGATCCTCGGCAGCGCCCTGCTCATCACCGTGCTCGGCCTCGTGATGGTCTACTCCGCCTCGATGATCAAGGCGCTCGAACTGTCGCTGCCGGGCTCGTACTTCTTCCGCAAGCAGTTCCTCGCGGCCCTCATCGGCGGCGGCCTGATGGTCGCCGCCGCCCGGATGCCCGCCAAGCTCCACCGGGCGCTCGCCTACCCGATACTGGCCGGCACGGTCTTCCTGCTGATCCTGGTGCAGGTCCCCGGGATAGGGAAATCCGTCAACGGCAACCAGAACTGGATCTATCTCGGCGGCCCCTTCCAGCTCCAGCCCAGCGAGTTCGCCAAGCTGGCGCTGCTCCTGTGGGGCGCCGACCTGCTCGCGCGCAAGCAGGACAAACGGCTCCTGAGCGAGTGGAAGCACATGCTGGTGCCGCTCGTGCCGGTCGCCTTCGTGCTGCTCGGGCTGATCATGCTCGGCGGCGACATGGGCACGACGATCATCCTGACCGCCATCCTGTTCGGCCTGCTCTGGCTGGCCGGCGCCCCGACCCGGCTCTTCGCGGGAGTGCTCGCGGTCGCGGGCACGCTCGCCGCGCTCTTCATCAAGATCAGCCCGCACCGGATGGGCCGGCTCAACTGCATCGGCGCCACCGACCCGGGTCCGCAGGACCAGTGCTGGCAGGCCGTGCACGGAATCTACGCGCTCGCCTCGGGCGGCTGGTTCGGATCCGGCCTGGGTGCGAGTGTGGAGAAATGGGGTCAACTCCCGGAGCCCCACACCGACTTCATCTTCGCCGTGACCGGCGAGGAACTGGGTCTGGCGGGGACGCTGTCGGTCGTCGCCCTCTTCGCGGCTCTAGGCTATGCGGGTATCCGCGTGGCCGGACGCACGGAGGACCCCTTCGTGAGGTACGCCGCGGGAGGTGTGACCACCTGGATCGTGGCGCAGGCCGTGATCAACATCGGTGCGGTGCTCGGCCTGCTGCCGATCGCCGGAGTCCCGCTCCCGCTGTTCTCCTACGGAGGGTCCGCGCTGCTGCCGACCATGTTCGCCGTGGGGCTCCTGATCGCGTTCGCGCGGGACGACCCCGCTGCGCGGGCGGCCCTTGCCATGCGGCAGCCTCGGGTGAGTTGGAAGTCGATGAGACGGCGCGTCAAGAAGCGTCCGTCCGGAGAGCGGTGAATTTCGGTGCATGTCGTACTCGCCGGTGGGGGGACCGCCGGCCACATCGAGCCCGCGCTCGCCCTCGCGGATGCCCTGCGCAGGCAGGACCCCACCGTGGGGATCACGGCACTCGGCACGGAGAAGGGTCTGGAGACCCGGCTCGTGCCCGAGCGCGGCTATGAGCTCGCGCTCATCCCGGCCGTCCCGCTGCCCCGCAGGCCCACCCCCGAACTGATCACCGTCCCCGGGCGGCTGCGCGGCACCATCAAGGCCGCCGAGCAGATCCTGGAGCGCACCAAGGCCGACTGCGTCGTCGGCTTCGGCGGCTATGTGGCGCTGCCCGGCTATCTGGCCGCCAAGCGGCTCGGGGTGCCGATCGTGGTCCACGAGGCCAACGCCCGGCCCGGCCTGGCCAACAAGATCGGCTCGCGGTACGCGGCCGGCGTGGCCGTCGCGACCCCGGACAGCAAGCTGCGCAACTCCCGCTACATCGGCATCCCGCTGCGCTACTCGATCGCGACCCTCGACCGGGCCCGGGTCCGCCCCGAGGCGCGCGCCGCGTTCGGGCTCGACCCCGGCCTGCCGACGCTGCTCGTCTCCGGCGGCTCGCAGGGCGCCCGCCGCCTGAACGAGGTGATCCAGCAGGTCGCCCCGGTGCTCCAGCGCTCCGGCATCCAGATCCTGCACGCCGTCGGCCCGAAGAACGAATTGCCGCGTGTCGACAACATGCCCGGGATGCCGCCGTACGTCCCGGTACCGTACGTGGACCGGATGGATCTCGCGTACGCCGCGGCCGACATGATGCTCTGCCGCGCGGGCGCGATGACCGTCGCCGAACTCTCCGCCGTCGGGCTGCCCGCCGCCTACGTACCGCTGCCGATCGGCAACGGCGAACAGCGGCTGAACGCCCAGCCGGTGGTCAAGGCCGGCGGCGGCCTCCTCGTCGACGACGCCGAACTCACCCCGGAATGGGTGCAGGGCAACGTCCTCCCGGTACTCGCCGACCCGCACCGGCTGTACGAGATGTCGCGCTCCGCAGCCGAGTTCGGCCGGCGCGACGCCGACCAACTCCTCGTACAGATGGTGTACGAGGCCATCGCAGGACGCTGATCAACTGACGGAAGGCAGGGACCGTGGCCGGACAGGCGACCGCCCAGCGCGGTGGCAGAGGGACCGACAAGTCCGCGAAGTCCGGCCGGTCCGGCCCCCGTCCCGCCCGCGGGCGCCGCTTCCGGCTGCCCCGCCGGCGCGGGCTCCTCGTGCTCGCCGTCGCCGCCGTGCTGCTCGGGTCGGGCGTCATCTGGCTGTTGTACGGCTCGACCTGGCTGCGCGTGGAGCACGTGAAGACCACGGGGACACAGGTTCTGACGCCCGGTGAGGTCGAAGCGGTCGCCGCCGTGCCGATCGGATCGCCGCTGATTTCCGTCGACACGGACGCGATGGGCGAGCGATTGCGACAGAAGCTGCCGCGCATCGACTCGGTCGAAGTCGTTCGTTCGTGGCCGCACGGGATCGGTCTGAAAGTGACCGAACGCAAGCCCGCCCTGGTCATGAAGAACGGTGCGAAGTTCGACGAAGTGGACGCGAAGGGTGTGCGTTTCGCCACGGTCGCACAGCCCCTGAAGGGCATCCCCCAGCTGGAATTGACGGTCTCGCAGTCCCCGAGTCTGCGTCGCTTCGGCGCCGACCGGCTGGTCCTCGAAGCGGTGCGCATCACGGGCGAACTCCCGCCCGCCGTGGCCAAGGAGACGCGGTCGGTCAAGATTTCCTCGTACGACTCCGTGACCCTTGAGCTGACCGGCGGCCGCAGCGTTCGATGGGGAAGCGACGAGGAAGGTGAGCTGAAGGGACGTACCCTCAGTGCACTGATGAAAGCGCGGCCGAAGTCGGTCCGCTTCGATGTGAGTGCCCCCACCGCCCCTGCGGTGTCGGGCAGTTGACGGACATACGCCCTGGCCAGCACCCTGGTTGGTCAGCGACACGGGTGATCACATAGGGTGAAAAGAAAAACGGGAGGTTCGGCGTGTTCGTTGAACGCGCGCCACTTGTCGACTTAGTGTCCTGTTCGGAAGAGTCCAGCGAACAGACACACTGGTAACCCTAAACTTCAACGTTAGGGTTCGGGTCGGCGATACGGACCGTCCCAATCGGCATTCGTCGTCACCTTGCGGCAACCGCGAAGTGACGACCCGTAACTCGAGGCGAGAGGCCTTCGACGTGGCAGCACCGCAGAACTACCTCGCAGTCATCAAGGTCATCGGTGTCGGCGGCGGTGGTGTCAATGCCATCAACCGAATGATCGAGGTCGGTCTCAAGGGCGTCGAGTTCATCGCGATCAACACTGACGCACAAGCACTGTTGATGAGCGACGCCGACGTCAAGCTCGACGTCGGCCGTGAACTCACCCGCGGCCTCGGGGCCGGAGCCAACCCGGCAGTCGGACGCAAGGCGGCAGAGGACCACCGTGAGGAGATCGAGGAGGTCCTCAAGGGGGCCGACATGGTCTTCGTCACCGCCGGCGAAGGCGGCGGCACCGGCACCGGTGGCGCCCCCGTCGTGGCCAACATCGCGCGTTCGCTCGGCGCCCTGACGATCGGCGTGGTCACCCGCCCGTTCACCTTCGAGGGCCGGCGCCGCGCCAACCAGGCGGAGGACGGCATCGCCGAGCTCCGCGAAGAGGTCGACACCCTCATCGTCATCCCCAACGACCGGCTGCTCTCCATCTCCGACCGCCAGGTCAGCGTCCTGGACGCGTTCAAGTCCGCGGACCAGGTGCTGCTCAGCGGTGTCCAGGGCATCACGGACCTGATCACCACGCCGGGCCTCATCAACCTCGACTTCGCCGACGTCAAGTCGGTCATGTCGGAAGCCGGTTCGGCCCTCATGGGCATCGGTTCGGCCCGCGGCGACGACCGCGCGGTGGCCGCCGCCGAGATGGCGATCTCCTCGCCGCTCCTTGAGGCGTCCATCGACGGCGCCCGCGGTGTGCTGCTCTCCATCTCCGGTGGCTCGGACCTCGGCCTGTTCGAGATCAACGAGGCCGCCCAGCTGGTCAGCGAGGCCGCCCACCCCGAGGCGAACATCATCTTCGGCGCGGTCATCGACGACGCCCTCGGCGACGAGGTGCGCGTCACCGTCATCGCCGCCGGATTCGACGGCGGCCAGCCGCCGGCCCGCCGGGACACCGTGCTCGGCAGCGCCTCCAACAAGCGCGACGAGCCCGCCCCTTCGCGCCCGTCCGAGGCATCCCGCCCGCTCGGCGGACTCGGCACCGTCGGCAGCCGCGAGGAGACCCCGGCCCCGGCGCCGGCTCCGGTCGAGCCCGCCCCGGTCAACGAGGCCCCCGCGGCTCCGCCGCACGTTCCGACGGCCCGTCCCTACCCGGACAGCCAGGCCGAGGAGCTGGACGTTCCGGACTTCCTCAAGTGAGCGAAGCGTTTCGAAGCGGCCTCTTGAAGTGATACGAGAGCAGGGCAATGTGAGCGGCGCGCACTTCGCCTTCACCGACCGGTGGGGTGGGGTGAGCGCCGTTCCGTACGAGGAGCTCAACCTCGGCGGTGCGGTCGGCGACGACCCCGCCTCGGTACGTGCCAACCGTGGGCTCGCCGCCGGGAAGCTCGGGCTCGACCCGGCCCGGGTGGTCTGGATGAACCAGGTGCACGGGCGCGATGTGGCCGTCGTCGACGGCCCCTTCGCGCCGGGCGACCCGGCCGCCGTGGACGCGGTGGTGACGGGCCGCCGGGGAACCGCGCTCGCCGTGCTCACCGCCGACTGCACCCCGGTACTGCTCGCCGATCCGGTGGCGGGGATCGCCGGCGCGGCCCACGCGGGCCGGCCCGGAATGGTGGCGGGCGTGGTGCCCGCCGCGGTCGGGGCGATGGTCTCGCTCGGCGCGGACCCGGCCCGGATCGTCGCCCGTACCGGGCCCGCCGTCTGCGGCCGCTGCTACGAAGTGCCCGAGGCCATGCGGGCCGAGGTCGCCGAGGCCGAGCCCGCCGCCTGGTCCGAGACCAGCTGGGGAACGCCCGCCGTGGACGTCACCGCGGGGGTGCGCGCACAGCTCGCCGCCCTCGGCGTCGGCGACATCGAGACCTCGCCGGTCTGCACGCTCGAATCGCTCGACCACTTCTCGTACCGCCGCGACCGCACCACTGGGCGGCTCGCCGGATATGTCTGGCTGGACTGACGACTCATGACGGATCGCAAGACCGAACTCGCCGAGAACCTGGCCCGGGTGGAGGAACGAATCGCCTCCGCCTGCGCCGCGGCCGGGCGCGCACGGGCGGACGTGACCCTCATCGTGGTCACCAAGACCTATCCCGCGAGCGACGTGCGGCTGCTCCACGGACTGGGCGTGCGCGAAGTCGCGGAGAACCGCGACCAGGATGCCGCCCCCAAGGCCGCCGCCTGCGCCGACCTCGATCTGACCTGGCACTTCGTGGGCCAGCTCCAGACGAACAAGGTGCGTTCGGTGGCCGGTTACGCCGACACCGTGCAGTCGGTCGACCGGGTCCGGCTCATCACCTCGCTCTCCACCGCGGCCGTCCGGGCCGAGCGTGAACTGGGCTGTCTGATCCAGGTCGCGCTCGACGCGGAGTCGGGCGAGCGGGGCGAGCGCGGAGGCGTTGCCCCGGACGGGATCGGGGAGTTGGCCGAGCTGATCGCCGGGGCGCCGGGGCTGCGGCTCGACGGTCTGATGACCGTGGCACCGCTGGCCGGTGAGTACGCCGGACGGCAACGGGCGGCTTTCGAGCGGCTGCTGGAATTCTCATCCCGCCTGCGCGCGGACCATCCGGCTGCGAACATGGTGTCAGCAGGGATGAGTGCGGACCTCGAAGAGGCCGTCGCGGCCGGAGCGACACATGTACGCGTCGGAACGGCGGTGCTCGGAGACCGACCCCGGCTCGGGTAACGTCGCGAAGCAAGTCGGACCACAGCAGAAAATATGGTCATTCCCACTCTTCGGTGGGCAGACCGCGTGGATCGTGGGCCCTTGGTGACGCTGCCAGTTGGCGACAGGAGCGATCCACCACAGAGCGGAGGAATCTGAGCATGGCCGGCGCGATGCGCAAGATGGCGGTCTACCTCGGCCTCGTGGAGGACGATGGGTACGACGGCCGGGGGTTCGACCCCGACGACGATTTCGAACCCGAGCCCGAACCGGAGCGCGACCGTCGGCGGCACCAGCCCCCGCACCAGTCCCCGCTCCAGGACGAACGGGACGAACCGGTACGAGTAACTCAGCCTCCAGCGCCGAGAGAACCGGTTCAGCTATCGGTAGAAAGCGGACGTCCGGCGCGAATTGCACCCGTGGCGTCCATCACACCTGAACGTCCGAGCCTGGAGAAGAACGCGCCGGTGATCATGCCCAAGGTTGTGTCCGAGCGGGAGCCGTACCGCATCACCACGCTGCACCCGCGGACCTACAACGAGGCCCGTACCATCGGGGAACACTTCCGCGAGGGCACTCCGGTGATCATGAATCTCACCGAGATGGACGACACCGACGCGAAGCGACTTGTCGACTTTGCCGCCGGTCTGGTCTTCGGTCTGCATGGCAGCATTGAACGGGTGACGCAGAAGGTGTTCCTGCTGTCTCCTGCTAACGTCGATGTCACGGCGGAGGACAAGGCCCGCATCGCAGAGGGCGGATTCTTCAACCAGAGCTGAGAACACGACACCGGGAACGAACCGGCCGACAACAGGCCGGAGCTTTGATGCAAGGGGAGAGGGAAGCGCGAGATGGGCGTCGCACTACAGGTGGTCTACATCGCGCTGATGTGCTTCCTCATCGTGCTGATCTTCCGGCTCGTCATGGACTACGTCTTCCAGTTCGCCCGTTCATGGCAACCCGGCAAGGCGATGGTGGTCGTTCTTGAGGCCACCTACACTGTCACCGATCCACCGCTCAAGCTTCTGCGGCGGTTCATTCCGCCGCTGCGTCTCGGGGGCGTGGCACTCGACCTGTCCTTCTTCGTTCTGATGATCATCGTCTACATCCTGATCAGCATCGTGGTCAGGTTGTGAACGATTCGGTCCTGCCGACTGCCGACGACTACGTAGAGGTGAAGAAGAGATGCCGCTGACCCCCGAGGACGTGCGGAACAAGCAGTTCACGACCGTCCGCCTCCGAGAAGGCTATGACGAGGACGAGGTCGATGCCTTCCTCGACGAGGTCGAGTCGGAGCTGACGCGACTGCTGCGCGAGAACGAGGATCTGCGCGCCAAGCTGGCCGCCGCGACCCGTGCCGCCGCGCAGAACCAGCAGCAGCAGGGCATGCGCAAGCAGGAGCCGCAGGACGGCCGAGGCCCGGGCGCGCCCGTACCCGCGGCCATATCCGGTCCGCCGCAGGTTCAGCAGCAGCAGCCGCAGATGGGCCCGCCCCAGCTGCCCAGCGGCGCTCCGCAGCTGCCCGCGGGACCCGGCGGCCACGGCCCCCAGGGCCAGCACGGCCAGGGTCCGATGGGTCAGGGCCCCATGGGTCAGGGTCCGATGGGCCAGCAGAACCACCCCCAGAACCAGCTGGGTCAGGGCCCCATGGGTCAGAACCAGCTCGGCCAGGGCCCCATGGGCCAGCCGATGGGCGGCCCCATGGGCGGTCACGGTCCGCAGATGGGACAGCCGGCCCAGGCGCCCGGTGGCGACAGCGCCGCCCGTGTGCTCTCCCTCGCGCAGCAGACCGCCGACCAGGCGATCGCGGAGGCCCGTTCCGAGGCCAACAAGATCGTCGGCGAGGCCCGGTCCCGCGCCGAGGGCCTGGAGCGCGACGCCCGTGCCAAGGCCGACGCCCTGGAGCGGGACGCGCAGGAGAAGCACCGCGTCGCGATGGGCTCCCTGGAGTCCGCCCGCGCCACCCTGGAGCGCAAGGTCGAGGACCTGCGGGGCTTCGAGCGCGAGTACCGTACGCGTCTGAAGTCCTACCTGGAGTCGCAGCTGCGCCAGCTGGAGACCCAGGCCGACGACTCGCTCGCGCCGCCGCGCACCCCGGCGACCGCGTCGCTGCCGCCGGCTCCGCAGATGAGCGGTTCCATGGCGTCGGCCGGTGCCGGCGCGATGGGGCACCCGATGGGTGGCCAGCCGTCCATGGGCGGGCAGCCGTCCATGCCGAGCGCGCCGTCCTACGGTGGCCAGCAGCAGATGTCGCCGGCCATGACCCAGCCGATGGCGCCGGTGCGGCCGCAGGGGCCCTCGCCCATGCAGCAGGCGCCTTCGCCGATGCGCGGGTTCCTGATCGACGAGGACGACAACTGACGGGCTCTACGCGCGTGCCCCGCGCGTAGCCGTCGGCAGGCTGCAAGGGCCGGTACCGGGTTTCCCCCGGTACCGGCCCTTCGCCGTACCCGGGCGGGTGGTCGCCTGCGACGGGCGGCGTCCCCACCCCGCCCCTTCCCGAGCCCTCCGGGGGTGTGGGTGGCTGACGGTTGACTGCTGGGGCTCCGTGCCCGACCCCGTTCGCGCCTTGAGGGCGGTCGTCCTCGAACTCCCCAAGGCCTTGAGGGCCAGGTGACCCCCATGACGGGCTGAAGCGCCCCAGCACCGGTACGGCCGAACCACGACGGCCCGCCCCCAGAACCGCGGGGGCGGGCCGTTCGGGCCGTTCGGTGGGGTTACACCTTGCGGAGGCGGAACGTCAGGGACAGGGGCTCGTCCGTGAACGGGGCGCCGTAGGAGTCGTCCGCGGAGCCCGACGCGTAATCCGTGGCCAGGACCTCGTCCGCGATCAGGGCGGCGTGGGCCGACAGGGCCGAGGAGACCTCCGGGTCGGCGGACTCCCAGCGGACCGCGATCCGGTCCGCCACATCGAGCCCGCTGTTCTTGCGCGCCTCCTGGATCAGCCGGATCGCGTCCCGGGCCAGGCCCGCGAGCCGCAGCTCCGGGGTGATCTCCAGGTCGAGGGCGACCGTCGCACCGGAGTCGGAGGCCACCGACCAGCCCTCGCGCGGGGTCTCGGTGATGATGACCTCGTCGGGGGCCAGCGACACGGGCTCGCCATGGACCTCGACCGACGCCGAGCCGGTGTCGCGCAGCGACGCCGAAAGGGCCGCCGCGTCCGCCGCGGCCACGGCCTTCGCCACGTCCTGGACGCCCTTGCCGAACCGCTTGCCGAGCGCCCGGAAGTTGGCCTTCGCCGTGGTGTCGACCAGCGAGCCGCCCACCTCGGAGAGCGAGGCGAGCGACGACACGTTCAGCTCCTCCGTGATCTGCGCGTGCAGCTCGGGGGAGAGCGCCTCGAAGCCCGCCACCGCGACCAGCGCCCGGGACAGCGGCTGACGCGTCTTGACGCCCGACTCGGCACGGGTCGCCCGGCCCAGCTCCACCAGACGGCGGACCAGCGCCATCTGCTGCGAGAGCGCGGGGTCGATCGCGGAGGCGTCCGCGGCCGGCCAGGTGGAGAGGTGCACCGACTCCGGGGCGTCCGGGGTCACCGGCACGACCATGTCCTGCCAGACCCGCTCGGCGATGAACGGCGTCAGCGGCGCCATCAGGCGCGTGATCGTCTCGACCACGTCGTGCAGCGTGCGCAGGGCCGCCTTGTCGCCCTGCCAGAAGCGGCGGCGCGAGCGGCGCACGTACCAGTTGGAGAGGTCGTCGACGAAGGAGGACAGGGCCTTTCCGGCCCGCTGGGTGTCGTAGGACTCCAGGGCCGAAGTCACCTGCCCCACCAGCGAGTTGAGCTCGCTGAGCAGCCAGCGGTCCAGGACCGTGCGGTCGGCCGGGGCCGGGTCGGCCGCGCTCGGCGCCCAGTCGGACGTACGGGCGTACAGGGCCTGGAAGGCGACGGTGTTCCAGTAGGTGAGCAGCGTCTTGCGCACCACCTCCTGGATGGTGCCGTGGCCGACCCGGCGGGCCGCCCACGGGGAGCCGCCGGCCGCCATGAACCAGCGCACCGCGTCGGCGCCGTGCTGGTCCATCAGCGGGATGGGGTCCAGGGTGTTGCCCAGGTGCTTGGACATCTTGCGGCCGTCCTCGGCGAGGATGTGGCCGAGGCAGACCACGTTCTCGTAACTGGACTTGTCGAAGACCAGGGTGCCGACCGCCATCAGCGTGTAGAACCAGCCGCGGGTCTGGTCGATGGCCTCGGAGATGAACTGGGCCGGGTAGCGGCTCTCGAACAGCTCCTTGCTCTGGTGCGGGTAGCCGTACTGCGCGAACGGCATCGAGCCCGAGTCGTACCAGGCGTCGATGACCTCGGGCACGCGCACCGCTTCGAGCGAGCAGCCCTCGGCGGTGCAGGTGAAGGTCACCTCGTCGATGTACGGCCGGTGCGGGTCGAGTGCGGACTGGTCGGTGCCGGTCAGCTCGGTCAGCTCGGCGCGCGAGCCGACGCAGGTCAGGTGGCCCTCCTCGCAGCGCCAGATGGGCAGCGGGGTGCCCCAGTAGCGGTTGCGGGACAGCGCCCAGTCGATGTTGTTCTTCAGCCAGTCGCCGAAGCGGCCCTCCTTGACCGACTCCGGGAACCAGTTGGTCTTCTCGTTCTCCCGCAGCATCGCGTCCTTGACGGCGGTGGTGCGGATGTACCAGGACGGCTGCGCGTAGTAGAGCAGCGCGGTGTGGCAGCGCCAGCAGTGCGGGTAGCTGTGCTCGTACGGGACGTGGCGGAAGAGGAGGCCGCGCTCCTTGAGGTCCTCCGTGAGCTTCTCGTCGGCCTTCTTGAAGAAGACGCCGCCGACCAGCGGGACGTCCTCCTCGAAGGTGCCGTCGGGGCGGACCGGGTTCACGACCGGAAGCCCGTACGCCTTGCAGACCAGGAGGTCGTCGGCGCCGAAGGCGGGGGACTGGTGGACCAGACCCGTACCGTCCTCGGTCGTGACGTACTCGGCGTTCACCACGTAGTGCGCGGGCACGGGGCTGAGTCCGTTGGTTCCCTCGCCCGCGCTCGGGAACTCGACCAGCTCGAAGGGGCGCTGATAGGTCCAGCGCTCCATCTCGGCGCCGGTGAACGACTGGCCGGTGGCCTCCCAGCCCTCGCCGAGGGCCTTCTCCAGGAGGGGCTCGGCGACGACGAGCTTCTCCTCGCCGTTCGTCGCCACGACGTAGGTGACCTCGGGGTGGGCCGCGACCGCCGTGTTGGACACTAGCGTCCAGGGGGTCGTCGTCCACACCAGGAGGGCCGCCTCGCCGGCGAGCGGGCCGCCGGTGAGCGGGAAGCGCACGAAGACCGAGGGGTCGACGACCGTCTCGTAGCCCTGCGCCAGCTCGTGGTCCGAGAGGCCGGTGCCGCAGCGCGGGCACCAGGGGGCGACGCGGTGGTCCTGGGTGAGCAGGCCCTTGTTGAAGATCTCCTTCAGGGACCACCACACGGACTCGACGTACTGCGGGTCCATCGTGCGGTAGGCGTCGTCCAGGTCGACCCAGTAGCCCATGCGGGTCGTGAGGTCGGCGAAGGCGTCGGTGTGCCGGGTCACGGACTCGCGGCACTTGGCGTTGAACTCGGCGATGCCGTACGCCTCGATGTCCTTCTTGCCGTTGAAGCCCAGCTCCTTCTCGACCGCGAGCTCGACGGGCAGGCCGTGGCAGTCCCAGCCGGCCTTGCGGGCCACGTGGTAGCCCTGCATCGTGCGGAAGCGGGGGAAGACGTCCTTGAAGACGCGGGCCTCGATGTGGTGGGCGCCCGGCATGCCGTTGGCGGTGGGCGGGCCCTCGTAGAAGACCCACTCCGGGCGGCCCTCGGACTGTTCGAGGCTCTTGGCGAAGACCTTGGACCGCTCCCAGAAGTCGAGCACGGCGTGCTCAAGGGCGGGCAGGTCTACCTGGGCGGGCACCTGGCGGTACTGCGACATCCGGTCATCCTCCGGCGGATCGTCGTGCGGTTCCGTCGGAGGGACGAGAGGCGGCCCTCGTGGGGCGCTTCCCGCGGTACCACCCTCCTTGGCGGTGTGCGGAACACCGCCCCCTCATTGGGGTCGCGAAGCCGGTTCTACGGACCCCGGTAACCCGGGGTCTTTCTTCCGGCGGCTCGGGGGTGATCTTCACCGCGCGCTCGCCTCCGGGCTCACACCGTCCCCGGATCGCTCTTGGCCGCGTACGCCGTTACTCGTCCCGTCCACGCCTCTCGCTGCGGCCAGTGTACGGGGCCCGGGGAAGCACGGCCGACCGGTTTACGGGGGGCCTGCGGCAGAGCGTGTCCATGACCCGAATGGCCATACGGGCCCCGGCGGGCTCCGGCGCCGCCCGTCCGGCGGATTCACCGGGGCGGGAGCTGGGCACAACCGATGCAGGTTCGCCGTGCCGCCGGTCCGGGGCGGGGCGAACCGGCGGCGTGCCCCGTTGCCGCGGGCCTGGGGTCGATTTATCGTCCCAGCACGATTCGCGAGCAAGATCACAATATGTGAAGGGGCCGCGGCCATGGTGGCGAAGAAGACCGCCGTAGAGACCACAACGGCGTCCGCGAGAGCCGACGCCACGAGTGCCGCCGCGGGTGCCGACACGGGCTCTGCGGACCAGGCGACGACCGGTACGAAGAGTGCCGCGGCCGGCGCCGCGGCCGGGAAGGCGGCCCCCGCCGAGCCCGCCGCGAAGACCGCGTCGGCCGAGGTGGGAGGAGCCGAAAAGGCATCGGCCGAGCATGCCGGGGCCGCCAAGAAGACCGCACGAGCCAAGAAGGCGGCTCCTGCCAAGAAGGCCACCGCGGCCAAGACGGCGGCCAAGACGGCGGCCAAGACGGCGGCCAAGACCGCGGCCAAGAAGGCCACCGCAGCCAAGACCGCAGCCAAGACCGCGACCAAGACCGTGGCCAAGACCGTGGCCAAGAAGGCTGTCGTGAAGAAGGCGGCCGCCGAGAAGACCGGGGCCGCGAAGGCAACCGGGACGGCGCGGACCGCGTCCGACAAGGCGACCGGCAAGGACAGGGCGACCGGCACGACGGCTTCGGCGGCATCCGCCGGGGCGCGCGCCAAGAAGGCCGCGACCGCGGCCCAGGGGGCGGCTGAGGCCGCGGAAGAGACGGGAGCCAACAAGGTGGTTGCGAAGAAGACCGCGGCAAGGACGACGGCGGCCGGGGCCGCCGCCGCGTCGGCGGTGCCGGCGGCCCGTGCCGTCGCCACGACCGCCCCGGGCGAGCTTCCGGTCCGTCCGGGCGAGGATCCCTGGACCCCGGAGGAGGTCGCCGAGGCCCGCAACGAGCTGTCCAGCGAGGTGCTGCGGCTGCGCAGCGAGATCGAGGCGTCGGAGGCGGCGCTGACCGGCCTGATGCGCGACTCCGGCGACGGCGCGGGTGACGACGACGCCGACACCGGCACCAAGAACATCACCCGCGAGCACGAGATGTCGCTGGCCGCCAACGCCCGCGAGACCCTGGAGCAGACCGAGCACGCCCTGGAGCGGCTCGACGCCGGGACGTACGGGTACTGCGAGATCTGCGGCAACCCGATCGGCAAAGCCCGGATGCAGGCGTTCCCGCGCGCCACCCTCTGCGTGGAGGACAAGCAGAAGCAGGAACGGCGGGGCTGAGTCCGCACAGGTGTGCCGTACTCTCGTGCTCAGTCAGGAACCTAGACGGTCGAGGGACTCACGTGGCAGAGGCGGAGAGCGTCATCGGTACGCCGGATGTGGAAGGGGCCGACGAGCAGGCGGCCCCTGCCGAGCAGCCGAAGGGCAAGCGGAAGATCGCCGTGCTGTTCACGGTGGCGGTCGTCGCCTACCTTCTCGACCTCGGCAGCAAGATGCTCGTGGTGGCCAGGCTGGAGCACCACGAGCCGATCGCGGTCATCGGTGACCTGCTCCAGTTGAACGCGATCCGCAACGCGGGCGCCGCCTTCGGGATCGGCGAGGCCTTCACGGTGATCTTCACGATCATCGCGGCGACCGTGATCGTGGTGATCGCGCGGCTCGCGCGCAAGCTCTACAGCCTGCCGTGGGCCATCGCGCTCGGCCTGCTGCTCGGTGGCGCGCTCGGCAACCTGACCGACCGGATCTTCCGCTCGCCCGGGATCTTCGAGGGCGCGGTCGTCGACTTCATCGCCCCCAAGGACTTCGCGGTCTTCAACCTCGCGGACTCGGCGATCGTCTGCGGCGGCATCCTGATCGTGATCCTGTCCTTCCGCGGCCTCGACCCGGACGGCAGCGTCCACAAGGACTGAGCGGGCACCGAGCCTGCCCACGGGTCCGGCCGCGAGCCTGCCCACGGGTCCGGCACCGAGGCCGGCCACGGGTCCGACCGCCGGACGCGCGGCGGGCGATGTCGGTGGGGCAAGGCATACTCGACGGGTGAGCACGATTCCCGAGATCCGCACCCTGCCCGTTCCCGACGGCCTCGAAGGCGAGCGCGTCGACGCCGCCATCTCCCGCATGTTCGGGTTTTCCCGTACCAAGGCGGCCGAGCTCGCCGCGGCGGGGAAGGTCCAGGTCGACGGCGCCGTGGTCGGCAAGTCCGAGCGGGTGCACGGCGGGGCCTGGCTGGAGGTCGAGATGCCGCAGGCGCCGGCCCCGGTGCAGATCGTGGCCGAGCCCGTCGACGGCATGGAGATCGTGCACGACGACGACGACATCGTCGTGATCATGAAGCCGGTGGGCGTCGCCGCCCACCCGAGCCCCGGCTGGACCGGTACCACCGTCATCGGCGGCCTCGCCGCGGCCGGCTACCGCATCTCCACCTCGGGCGCCGCCGAGCGCCAGGGCATCGTGCACCGCCTCGACGTCGGCACCTCGGGCCTGATGGTCGTCGCCAAGTCCGAGCGGGCCTACACCTCGCTCAAGCAGCAGTTCCGCGAGCGCGTCGTCGACAAGCGCTACCACGCCCTGGTCCAGGGCCACCCGGACCCGATGAGCGGCACCATCGACGCCCCGATCGGGCGCCACCCCAACCACGACTACAAGTGGGCCGTGACCGCCGAAGGCAAGCCGTCCGTCACGCACTACGACCTGATCGAGGCGTTCCGCGCCGCCTCGCTGCTCGACATCAAGCTGGAGACCGGGCGCACGCACCAGATCCGCGTCCACATGTCGGCCCACCGCCACCCCTGCGTCGGCGACATCACCTACGGCGCCGACCCCACCATCGCCAAGCGCCTGGGCCTGACCCGCCAGTGGCTGCACGCGGTGAAGCTCGGCTTCGAGCACCCCTCGGACGGCCAGTGGGTCGAGTTCGAGAGCACCTACCCGGCCGACCTCCAGCACGCCCTCGACGTCATCCGGGCCGAGAGCGAATGACGGGGTACCGGGTCCGGGTCGCCGAGGGCGAGGCCGACCTGGAGGCCTGCTTCGCCGTGCGCAAGCAGGTGTTCGTGGTCGAGCAGCGGGTGCCCGAGGAGATCGAGTACGACGCGTACGACGCCGGCGCCCTGCACGTGCTGGCCGTCGGCGCCGGGGGCCCGCTCGGCACCGGGCGGCTCCTGTACGGCCCCGCGGTGCTGGCCAGGACCGGCGGCGAGGACACCGGCTCGCTCGGCCGGCTCGCGGTCACCGCGGCGGCCCGGGGGCTCGGCGTCGGCGCGGCCCTGGTGCGCGCGATCGAGGACGCCGCCCGTGCGCGCGGCCTGAGCGCGGTCGACCTGCACGCGCAGACGCATGCGCTGGGTTTCTACCAGCGGCTCGGATACGAGGCGTACGGCCCGGAGTTCCCGGACGCCGGGATCCCGCACCGGGCGATGCGGCGGGCCCTGGACCGCAGTTCCGTAGCCGGGTACCCCGAAGGTTCGAACCGAACCCTTTTGCCCCCCAGTGGGCGGTTGGTGCGGGTTGCGTGGCACGCTTGAGGTCTTGATCCTCAAGGCCGTCCAGGCCCGCACCGCCCGGAGGGCATCCCGTGGACCAGCTCGCCCTGTTGCTCGTGCTCCTGCTCGGGGCGGTGGTGACGGTCCCGTTGGGGGAGCGGCTCGGGCTTCCCGCGCCGGTGCTCATGACGCTCGGCGGGATCGTGATGGCGCTGCTGCCGTTCGTGCCCAACGTGGACATCGAGCCGGAGCTCATCCTGCCGCTGGTGCTGCCCCCGCTGCTCTACGCCTCCGTGCAGCGCACCTCCTGGCGGCAGTTCACGGCCAATGTGCGGCCGATCTTCCTGCTCGCGGTCGCGCTCGTCTTCGTGACCACGGCCGCCGTCGCGGCCATCGCGAACTCGCTGGTGCCGGGCCTGCCGCTCGCCGCCGCCGTCGCGCTCGGCGCGCTCGTCGCCCCGCCCGACCCGGTCGCGGCCACCGCCGTGGCGGGCTCGCTCGGTCTGCCGCGCCGCCTGGTGTCGATCCTGGAGGGCGAGGGCCTGTTCAACGACGTCACCGCGATCGTGCTCTACCACGTGGCGATCGCCGCGGCCGTGAGCGGCACCTTCTCCTGGGCCGAGGCGGCAGGCCAGCTGGTGCTCTCGGCCGTGGTCGCCGTCGCGGTCGGCCTCGCGCTCGGCTGGGCCGCGAACAAGCTGATGAGCCTGCTCGGCGACCCCACCCTCCAGATCGGCCTCACCCTCCTCGTGCCGTTCGTGGGCTACGTCCTGGCCGAGGAGTTCCACGGCTCGGGCGTCCTCGCCGTACTGACCGTGGCGCTGTTCCTGGCCGAGCACACGATGGACGCCGACGACGTCCAGGGCCGCCTTGCGGGGGCCACGTTCTGGCAGATCGTCGACACCCTGGTCACCGGCGTCGCGTTCGGCCTCATCGGGCTCGAACTCCACAACGTCTTCGGCACCGCGACCGGCCGCGAAGCGCACATGTTCGGCTGGGCGGCGGCCGTGGTGGGCGTCGTCGTGGGCGTACGGCTGCTGTGGCTGCTCCCGGCGACGTGGCTCGCCAAGCGGCTGCACACCCTGCGCGACTACGACGAGGAGATCCCGACCACGTGGCGGGAGACCATCGTCATGTGGTGGGCCGGGATGCGCGGCGTGGCCTCCGTGGCCCTCGCCCTCGCCATCCCGCTCAAGACGGAGGACGGGGCGCCCTTCCCCGGCCGGGACGAGGTCATCTTCATCGCCTTCGCCGTGATCATGACCACCCTGGTCTTCCAGGGGCTCACGCTGCCCTGGCTGGTCAGGAAGCTGGGCGTACGGGCCGACACGGACGCCGAGCGCACCCTGGAGCGGGACCTCGCGATCCGGGCCGCCAAGGCCGCCAAGCGGCGCCTGAAGGAGATCGAGGACGTCGAGGAGCTGCCCGAGGAGGTCATGGAGCAGCTGCACCGCCGGGCCTACGACGTGGGCGCGCGGATCAGCCCCGACATGGTCGACGAGGAGCGCCGGGAGTCCTACGCGAAGCGGGTGGAGCGGATCAGGGCCGTGCAGCGCATCCAGCGGGAGATGATGTCGGCCGCCCGGCACGAGGTGCTCTCGGCGCGCAGCGAGCCCGGGGCCGATCCCGAGATCGTCGACCGGGTGCTGCGCCAGCTGGACGTCCGCAGCCTGCGCTGACCTCGCACCCCTGGCCTCGCGCCCCCCGATCCTGCGCGCCCCGCCCGGCACACCCCGGCCCCGCACACCCCGGCCCCGCGCACCCCGGCCCCGCGCGGCTCAGCGGCGCCCGTCCTCGATGCGGCGCTCGTCCTCAAGTGCCGTACCCGTACCGGGAGCCGGCGGCTGGATCGCATCGGTGACGATCCTCGGCAGGGCGTAGGGATGCTCCGCGTACAGCCAGGCCACCAGCTGTTCGCGGACCGTCACCCGGACCGTCCAGATGTCGTCCGCGTCCTTGGCCGTGACGACCGCCCGCACCTGGATCGTGGACGGGGTCGTGTCGGTGACCGCGAGCGAGAAGTCGCGGCCGTCCCAGGCCGGGCACTCCTTGAGGATCATGGCGAGCCGTTCGCGCATCAGCGGGAGCGGCGCCGAGTGGTCCAGGTGGAAGAAGACCGTGCCGGTCATCTGGGCGCCGCCGCGCGACCAGTTCTGGAACGGCTTGCTGGTGAAGTACGACACCGGCATGGTCAGGCGGCGCTCGTCCCAGGTGCGGACCGCGAGAAAGGTGAGCGTGATCTCCTCGACGACGCCCCACTCGCCGTCCACCACCACCGTGTCACCGATCCGGACCATGTCGCCGAAGGCGATCTGGAGCCCGGCGAACAGGTTCCCGAGGGTGGACTGGGCCGCCACACCGGCGACGACGCCCACGATGCCCGCCGAGGCCAGCAGGGAGGCGCCGGCCGCCCGCATGGCCGGGAAGGTGAGCAGCATCGCGGCGACCGCCACCACGATGACGATCGCGCTCACCACCCGCTGGATGAGCGTGACCTGGGTGCGGACCCGGCGCACCCGGGCGGGATCGCGCGTCGAGGTGGCGTAGCGGGTGTACGAGGACTCCACGACGGCCGTGGCGATCCGCACCACCAGCCAGGAGCTCGCGCCGATCAGGACCAGGGTCAGGATCTGGGCCAGGCCCGCCTGGTGCTCCTGGACCGGCTTCCACTTGATGCTGTTGAACGAGCCGCGCAGTATCGCGGTGAGCAGGACGAGGTTCAGCGGAACGCGGCACCGGCGCAGCAGTCCCCACAGTGGCGTCTCGCGATGACGCGAGTCCTCCCTGAGCAGCAGTCGGTCGGCCAGCCACCCCACAACCAGTGTGAGCACGACCGAGCCGCCGATGACGATCAACGGACGCAGTACGTTCTCCATGCCCTCGACCGTAACTGGCACGATGGCCCCATGAACATCATGCTTTTCCATTCGGTCTACGGTCTGCGCCCCGCCGTACAGGAGGCGGCCGAGCGGCTGCGGGCCGCAGGACACCAGGTGCACGTCCCCGACCTGTACGAGGGCCGCACCGCGGAGACCGTCGAGGAGGGCAGCGACATCAAGGACGAGATCGGCGCCGACGAACTCCTGAAACGAGCCGTCCTGGCCGCCGCCCCGTACTCGGAGAGCGGTCTCGTCTACGCCGGGTTCTCGCTCGGCGGCTCCATCGCGCAGAACCTCGCGCTCGGCGACAGCAGGGCCCGCGGCCTGCTGCTGCTCCACGGCACCTCGGACATGGCGGAGCACGCCTCCGTGGACGAGCTCCCGGTCCAGCTGCACATCGCCGACCCGGACCCGTTCGAGACGGGGGACTGGCTCAACTCCTGGTACCTGCGGATGCAGCGGTCCGGCGCGGACGTGGAGATCTACCGCTACCCGGGCGCCGGCCACCTCTACACCGACCCGGGCCTGCCGGACTACGACGAGGCGGCGGCGGAACTGACCTGGCGCACCGCCCTCGGCTTCCTCGAAGGGCTCGACGCCTAGGAGCGGGCCTGCGCCCAGGCGTCCCGGGCCGTCAGGCGTACGCCCGCCCGGGAGCACCCTCCGGCGTACAGCGGTCCGGCCGCCGCGGGCGGGCATCGTCACCTGATTCGCCCTGGTGGGCAGCGGAGTCGACGACGCTTCGGCCGATGGCCGAGTGAACTCTCACAGCGGGGCCCCGATGGCTGAAGCTTGCCGCCACCGGGCGATCCGTGTCCGGGTGACCGGGCCTCACACCACCATCAGCGAAGGAATGTCCATGTCCAGCGGACGCCAGAACCGCACCGCCATTCTGATACCCGTCTTCATCGCCGCACCGGTCGTCGTGTTGCTCGCGGTCGTCAATCTGACCATGTCGGGTCCCGCGCAGGCGGCACTCATGGCGGTTCTGCTGGCTGCCGTGCTGGTGTGTGCCGTACTCATCTGCAAGGGAATCGCCCGGAGCCGCAGCTGAGTGAGAACACCGCGGCCCGCCTCCGCCGCGCGACCGTACGGTTCGCTTCGTCCTCCGCCGTGATGCGGCCCCGCGGCACGGACGACGGCGGCCACCTCCTGCACGGCGTCTGTCCCCCGCGGTACACACACCGGCCCTGAAGCCGAACGGGCGGCCCGGACCCGGAGGTCCGGACCGCCCGTTCACAGGCGTGGGGGATCGACCCGCCGGGGATCAGCCCTTGAGCGCCTTGTCGATCGCGGCCGTGAAGGAGGCCGGGTCCGAGGGGGCGTTGTCCGAGCCGTCCGCGGTGATCTTCTTGCCGTCCATCTTCAGGGTGGGCGTGCCCTGGACGCCGCTCTTGTCGAACTTGTCCGACATGACGAGCGCCCACTTGTCGTAGGTGCCGTCCTTGACCGCCTTGTCGAAGGCCGCGTTGCCCTTGAGCGCCGGGACGGTGTCCGCGATCTCGATCAGGTAGTCGCGGTCCTTGAACTTGTCGGTCGTCTCCTCGGGGTGGTACTTCGCCGAGTAGAGCGCCGACTTGTACTCAAGGAAGGCCTCGGGGCTGACGTTCAGGGCCGCGCCGAGCGCGCTCAGGGCGGTCTTCGAGCCCGTGCCCGGGCTGCCCTTGTCGATGAACGTGGCGCCGATGAACTGGATCTTGTACTTGCCCGCGTCGACGTCCTTCTTGATCGTCGGGCCGACGGCCTGCTCGAACTGCGAGCAGATCGGGCAGCGCGGGTCCTCGTACATTTCGAGGGTCTTCTTCGCGTCCGCCTTGCCGATGACGACGGTCGTGCCGTCGCTGCCCGAGTTGGCGGGCTTCACCAGGGCCTTGTCCTTGGCGGCGTCCCACGCGCTGGGCTTCATGGCCTGCATGATCCCGTAGCTCGCTCCGCCGGCCACGGCGAGGACGGCGACGATGGACCCGGCCACGATGAGCTGGCGGCGGGTCTTGGCCTTCTTGGCCTCGCGCTCGCGCTCCGCTCGCAGCCGCTCGCGGGCGGCAGCCTTGTTGGCCTGGCTGTTGCGGGAACTCATGATCTTTTTCTCCGGATGGCAGGTGGGGAAAGTGAGGGGGACCGTGGTGCTCGGAGCTCAGAGGAGACCGAGCGCCGGGCTGGGCGGTCCCCTTCGTGCCACGGAGTGCACCAGGAGGCGGGTGCGCGAGCCGCCGGGCCCGGCGTGCGCCGGGCGCGCGAGCGGGCGGCCGTGGCCGTCGGCGGTCCGCACCACGGCGACCGCGATCAGCAGCGGCCGGAACGCGAACGCGCCGACCGCGCGCAGCAGCCGGGCCAGCGCCGCCTCGCCGCGCCGCAGCCACAGGGCCGCGAGCAGCCCGACGGCCAGGTGTGCGCCGAGCAGCAGCCAGGGCACGGCCGGCCCCGGGTGGGTCAGGAGCGTCGCCGCTCCGGCCGGGGTGTGCACGGCCCCCAGCGTGCCGCCGCCGCACAGCAGGTCGAAGCCGACCGCGCGCAGGGCGCCCGCGACGGGACCGCCCGCCGGGCCGTAGCAGACGTGCTGACCCGTGGTGAACAGGGTGTCGGCGGCCAGCTCCAGCGGGACGAGGGTCCCCGCGATCGCCCAGTAGCCGCGCTCGCGCCCGGCCAGGGCGTACGCGATGACGAACACCGCGCCGGCCGCGCCGGCCACCAGCGAGAGGGGCAGCGGGACCTGCGAGAGCAGCACATGGGACGCGGCCGAGAGCGTCACGACGAGCGCTGTGAAAAGCGCCGCGCGTGCCGCCCTGAGCTGCGTCCTCGATATGTCCATCGCGGGTGAGTGTGCCATGTCCCGCTGTCAGCCGTGCCTAAAGGTTCCGTGAGACCGGGACCGGCCCGGCCGGTCGTGGCCGGAACACCTGGCCCCGGCCCGCCGGCGGACGCCTACAGGCCCGGAATGCGGCCGTTGCGGAACAGGTCGACGAAGATCTGGTGGTCGGCCCGGGCCCGCGACCCGTAGGAGTGCGCGAAGTCCACGAGCAGGGCGGCGAAGCCCTCCTCGTCGGCGGCGATCGCCGCGTCGATGGCCCGCTCGGTGGAGAACGGGACCAGCTCCGAGTGGCCGCTCTCGTCGTCCGCCGCCGCGTGCATCGCCGCGGTGGCCCGGCCGAGGTCGGCGACGACCGCCGTGATCTCGTCCGGGTCGTCGAGGTCCGACCAGTCCAGGTCCACCGCGTACGGCGAGACCTCGGCGACCAGCTGGCCCGCGCCGTCCAGCTCCGTCCAGCCCAGCCACGGGTCGGCGGCAGCCTGGAGCGCGCGCTGCGAGATCACCGTGCGGTGCCCCTCGTGCTCGAAGTAGCCGCGCACCGCCGGGTCCGTGATGTGCCGGGAGACGGCCGGGGTCTGTGCCTGCTTGATGTAGATCACCACATCGTTCTCCAGGGCGTCGCTGTGCCCTTCGAGCAGGATGTTGTACGAGGGCAGACCCGCCGAGCCGATCCCGATGCCGCGCCGCCCGACCACGTCCTTCACGCGGTAGGAGTCCGGGCGCACCAGGCTCTCCTCGGGCAGCGTCTCCAGATAGCCGTCGAAGGCCGCGAGCACCTTGTAGCGCGTCGCCGCGTCCAGCTCGATCGAGCCGTCGCCCTCGGTGAACCGGCGCTCGTAGTCACGGATCTCGGTCATGGAGTCGAGCAGCGCGAACCGCGTGCGGGCGCGCGCGTCGCGCAGCGCGCCGAGCAGCGGGCCCTCGGCCGTGTCCAGGGTGAAGGGCGGCACCTCGTCGTCCTTGGCGCCGGAGGCCAGCGCGTGGATGCGCTCGCGGTAGGCGGCCGCGTAGGTGCGCACCAGGTCGCTGATCTGCTCGTCGCTGAACGCCTTGGTGTAGCCGATCAGCGCGAGCGAGGCGGCGAGCCGCTTCAGGTCCCAGGTGAAGGGGCCCACGTACGCCTCGTCGAAGTCGTTGACGTTGAAGATCAGCCGGCCGTTGGCGTCCATGTACGTGCCGAAGTTCTCGGCGTGCAGGTCGCCGTGGATCCAGACCCGGCCGGTGCGCTCGTCCAGGTAGGGACCGCCGTGCCGCTCCTTCTCCAGGTCCGCGTAGAACAGGCAGGCCGTGCCCCGGTAGAAGGCGAACGCGGAGGCCGCCATCTTGCGGAACTTGACCCGGAAGGCCGCCGGGTCGGCGGCCAGGAGCCGGCCGAACGCCGTCTCGAATACGGCGAGTATCTCTTCGCCGCGCGCCTGGGCGCTGGGCTGCGGGGCCGACATCGCTGGGTGCCTCCTGGTGCGTACTGCCTGCGTCACGATCGGGGCAGGGTATGCCCCTACCAACGCGCGACCGTACCCCGGAGTGCCCGCCGCGACGACCGGCCGGCGCTGCTCGCCGATGCGCCCCGCGCCGAGGTTCACCGTCGGCTGTCAGTGGGGCGACGTAGACTCCGAGGCTGTCCCCCTCGCTCTGCGAACCCCCCTTGCCGCTGGAGGCCACAGCCGTGACTGGCACGTCCAAGACACCGTTCACGCACCTTCACGTCCACACCCAGTACTCGCTGCTGGACGGTGCCGCGCGGCTCAAGGACATGTTCGACGCCTGCAATGAGATGGGCATGACGCACATCGCCATGTCCGACCACGGCAACCTCCACGGTGCCTACGACTTCTTCCATTCGGCGAAGAAGGCGGGCGTCACGCCGATCATCGGCATCGAGGCGTACGTGGCCCCCGAGTCGCGGCGCAACAAGCGCAAGATCCAGTGGGGCCAGCCGCACCAGAAGCGCGACGACGTGTCCGGTTCGGGTGGTTATACGCACAAGACGATCTGGGCGGCGAACAAGACCGGTCTGCACAACCTCTTCCGGCTCTCCTCGGACGCGTACGCCGAGGGCTGGCTGCAGAAGTGGCCCCGGATGGACAAGGAGACGATCTCGCAGTGGTCGGAGGGGCTCATCGCCTCCACCGGCTGCCCCTCCGGCGAGGTGCAGACCCGGCTGCGGCTCGGCCAGTTCGACGAGGCGGTGCAGGCCGCCTCCGACTACAAGGACATCTTCGGCGAGGGCCGGTACTTCCTGGAGCTGATGGACCACGGCATCGAGATCGAACGCCGGGTCCGCGACGGCCTGTTGGAGATCGGCAAGAAGCTCGGCATCCCGCCGCTGGTCACCAACGACTCGCACTACACCTACGCCCACGAGGCGACCGCGCACGACGCGCTGCTGTGCATCCAGACCGGCAAGAACCTCTCGGACCCGGACCGCTTCCGCTTCGACGGCACCGGCTACTACCTGAAGTCGACCGACGAGATGTACGCGGTGGACTCCTCGGACGCCTGGCAGGAGGGCTGCCGCAACACCCTGCTGGTCGCCGAGCAGATCGACACGAGCGGCATGTTCGAGGCCAAGAACCTCATGCCGAAGTTCGAGATCCCCGAGGGCTACACCGAGGTCACCTGGTTCCAGGAGGAAGTCCGGGTCGGCATGGAGCGCCGCTATCCGGGAGGCGTCCCCGACGACCGCCAGAAGCAGGCGGAGTACGAGATGGACATCATCATCCAGATGGGGTTCCCGGGATACTTCCTGGTCGTCGCCGACTTCATCATGTGGGCCAAGAACAACGGCATCGCGGTCGGCCCCGGCCGTGGTTCGGCGGCCGGCTCGATCGTCGCGTACGCCATGGGCATCACCGACCTCGACCCCATCACGCACGGCCTGATCTTCGAGCGGTTCCTCAACCCCGAGCGCGTCTCCATGCCGGATGTCGACATCGACTTCGACGAGCGCAGGCGCGTCGAGGTGATCCGGTACGTGACGGAGAAGTACGGCTCCGACAAGGTCGCCATGATCGGCACCTACGGAAAGATCAAGGCGAAGAACGCCATCAAGGACTCCGCGCGCGTCCTCGGCTACCCGTACGCGATGGGCGACCGCCTCACCAAGGCGATGCCCGCCGACGTCCTCGGCAAGGGCATCGACCTCTCCGGCATCACCGACCCCAAGCACCCGCGCTACAGCGAGGCGGGCGAGATCCGGGGGATGTACGAGAACGAGCCGGACGTGAAGAAGGTCATCGACACCGCCAAGGGCGTCGAGGGCCTGGTCCGGCAGATGGGCGTGCACGCGGCCGGCGTCATCATGTCCAGCGAGCCGATCGTCGACCACGCGCCGATCTGGGTGCGGCACACCGACGGCGTCACCATCACGCAGTGGGACTACCCGCAGTGCGAGTCGCTCGGCCTGCTGAAGATGGACTTCCTGGGTCTGCGAAACCTGACCATCATGGACGACGCCGTCAAGATGGTGAAGGCCAACAAGGGCATCGACCTGGAGATGCTCTCGCTCCCGCTCGACGACCCGAAGACCTTCGAACTGCTCTGCCGCGGCGACACCCTCGGCGTCTTCCAGTTCGACGGCGGCCCGATGCGTTCGCTGCTGCGCCAGATGCAGCCCGACAACTTCGAGGACATTTCCGCCGTCTCGGCCCTGTACCGGCCGGGCCCGATGGGCATGAACTCGCACACGAACTACGCCGAGCGCAAGAACGGCCGCCAGGAGATCACCCCGATCCACCCGGAGCTGGAGGAGCCGCTCAAGGAGACCCTGGGCCTCACCTACGGCCTCATCGTGTACCAGGAGCAGGTGCAGAAGGCCGCCCAGATCGTGGCCGGCTACTCGCTGGGCGAGGCCGACATCCTGCGCCGCGTGATGGGCAAGAAGAAGCCCGAGGAGCTGGCGAAGAACTTCGTCCTCTTCCAGGCCGGCGCCAAGGAGAAGGGCTACTCCGACGCGGCGATCCAGGCCCTGTGGGACGTTCTGGTCCCGTTCGCCGGATACGCCTTCAACAAGGCGCACTCCTCGGCGTACGGCCTGGTCACCTACTGGACCGCGTACCTCAAGGCCAACTACCCCGCCGAGTACATGGCGGCGCTGCTCACCTCGGTGAAGGACGACAAGGACAAGTCGGCCATCTACCTCAACGAGTGCCGGCGCATGCGCATCAAGGTGCTGCCGCCGAACGTCAACGAGTCGGTGCACAACTTCGCCGCCCAGGGCGACGACGTGATCCTGTTCGGCCTGGAGGCCGTCCGCAACGTCGGCACCAACGTGGTCGACTCGATCATCCGCTCCCGCAAGGCCAAGGGGAAGTTCGCCTCCTTCCCCGACTACCTCGACAAGGTCGAGGCCGCCGCCTGCAACAAGCGCACCACGGAATCGCTGATCAAGGCGGGCGCCTTCGACACCATGGGCCACACCCGCAAGGGCCTGACCGCCCAGTTCGAGCCCATGATCGACAACGTGGTGCAGGTCAAGCGCAAGGAGGCCGAGGGCCAGTTCGACCTCTTCGGCGGCATGGACGAGGACAGCAGCGAGCCGGGCTTCGGCCTCGACGTCGAGTTCGGCGACGTGGAGTGGGAGAAGTCCTATCTGCTCGCCCAGGAACGCGAGATGCTCGGCCTGTACGTCTCCGACCATCCGCTGTTCGGCCTGGAGCACGTCCTGTCCGACAAGGCGGACGCGGGCATCGGCCAGCTCACCGGCGGGGACTACTCGGACGGCTCGATCGTCACCATCGGCGGCATCATCTCGGGCCTCCAGCGCAAGATGACCAAGCAGGGCAACGCCTGGGCGATCGCCACCGTCGAGGACCTGGCCGGCTCCATCGAGTGCATGTTCTTCCCGGCGACGTACCAGCTGGTGTCGACCCAGCTCGTCGAGGACGCCGTGGTGTTCGTCAAGGGCCGTCTCGACAAGCGCGAGGACATCCCGCGTCTGGTCGCGATGGAGCTGATGGTCCCCGACCTCTCCTCGGCGGGCACCAACGCGCCCGTCGTCCTGACCATCCCCACCGTGAAGGTCACCCCGCCGATGGTCAGCCGGCTCGGCGAGATCCTGGGGCACCACCGGGGCAACACCGAGGTGCGGATCAAGCTCCAGGGCCCGCGCTCGACCACCGTGCTGCGGCTCGACCGGCACCGGGTCCAGCCGGATCCGGCCCTCTTCGGCGACCTGAAGGTGCTGCTCGGCCCGTCCTGCCTGGCCGGCTGAGCCGCGCGGAGCCCTTTCCGGTACGGCACCGCACGAAAAGGGGCGCACCCATCGGGTGCGCCCCTTTTTCTCAATGACGGCTAGTTATGACCGAAGCGACGCTGGTGCTTACGGGCAACATCCGCCGGGCTGCCCTGGGCCTGCGACTGGGGCATGGCCTGGGACTCGAAGGCGGTCGACTTCGACTGCTCCTGGCCGCGCTCGGCGGCCTCGGAGCGCTCCTGCTGACTGCCGGACTTGCGGTTCTTGTTCTTGGCCATGGTGCTGCCTCCTGTGGGGAACTCGGGGCCAGGGCCGCTGTCAGACTCACACAGGTGGGCAAAGGTCGCATTTCGGATCATTACCGTGCGTGAGCGGGCTGTGACGCGCCAATCCGCCACGCCGATGATCGAGTTCCGGTGCTCAACCCTTGCGCGGTCGGGCAGACTCGAAGGAAACCCGAAGTTCATTCGGTGATCTCCCGAACCCCCGTTCCTGATTTCTTTATTTCTTCGGCTTTTCCGTTCCCGAAAGAGGGTGGAACGCATGGACCGCTGCGTCGTCCTGGTGGATGCCGGCTACCTGCTCGGTGCCGCCGCGAGTCTGCTGGCCGGAGAACCGGCCCGTTCCCGCATCACGGTCGATCACGCCGCCCTGATCCAGGGGCTCCGCGAGCGGGCTGAGGCCGATACCCAGCAGCCGCTCCTGCGCATCTACTGGTTCGACGGCGCTCCCGACCGGGTGCCGCAGCCAGAACACCGGCGGCTGCGCGTGATGCCCAGGGTCACCGTTCGCCTGGGCGCCCTGACCCGCAGCGACGGCCGCTGGGCGCAGAAGGGCGTGGACGCGGCCATGCACGCCGAGCTGACCGAACTCGCCCGCAACCGCGCCTGCTCGGACGTCGTCCTGGTGACCGGCGACGGCGATCTGCTGCCGGGCCTGATGTCCGCCAAGGAACACGGCGTGGCCGTCCACCTGTGGGCCGTCCAGGCCGCCGACGGCGACTACAACCAGTCCGAGGACCTGGTCGCCGAGGCCGACGAGCGCCGGGTGCTCGACCGGGCCTGGATCACCCAGGCCGTCCGCGCCCGCGACCTCACCGGCATCTGCGCCCCCGCGCCCGCGCCCCGGCCCGAGATCGCCGCGATCCTCTCCGCGCCGCTGCCCGAGTCCGCGCTGGCCGCATCCGCCGAGCGGGCCGCCGAGGCCCAGGCCGCCGCGGTCCGCAACGGCACCGCGCCCCCGGAGGCCCCCAGCGAGAACGGCGCCTCCGTGCCCGCGCCGACCGGCGCCAAGGGCGTACCCACCCCGAAGGACCTGGCCTCCCTGCGCGGCCCCGGCACCACCCCGGCCGCCCCCGCGCCGCCGGCCTCGGCGACCCTGCGCTGGTCGTCCGACAAGGGCTGGGTGGAGCGGCCCGGCTCCGCGCTCGGCGAGTCGCCCGAGACCGCCTCGCTGCCGACACTGGCCCAGCTCACCAGTGCGGAGCAGCGCTGGGCCGACCGTGAGGAGGACATCACCACGGTCGGCGGCGACCCCTACGAGGTGGGCCAGGTCTTCGCGCGGCGCTGGATGGAACGCCTCCCCGAGCCCTCGCACGTCCAGAAGCTGTCCACCATGTACCCGCGCATCCCGCACCGCATCGACGGTGAACTCCTGCGCTACGCCGCCCGGTTCGGCCTCCTCGCGCACAAGGACGACCAGATCGACGAGCACGACCGGTACGCGATCCGGGCCGGCTTCTGGCGCGAGATCGATGTCCGGGCCGCCGCCGAACGCCAGCCGGCCGGCGAGTAGCACGGCGGCCCGGGGCGGCTCGGCGGGTCCGCTAAGCCGCCCCCGGGGCCGGGTGGGTCCTTCGACCCCTTAGGCTCGTTCCCCGTGAGTACCGGCACAGCAGCGGCGCGGGCCGGCACCGTTTGCGCGGTGCGGGGCCTGGTCAAGACGTACCCCGCGACCCGGGGCCGGCGCGGTGCGCCCGGTACGCCCGAGGTGCGGGCCACCGACGGGATCAGCCTCGAAGTGCACCGCGGCGAGGTCTTCGGGCTGCTCGGGCCCAACGGCGCCGGGAAGTCCACCCTGGTGCGCCAGCTGACCGGGCTCATGCGGCCCGACGCCGGCTCGGTCGACGTCCTCGGCCACGACCTGGTGCGCCACCCCGAACGCGCGGCCCGGCTCATCGCCTACCTCGGCCAGGAGTCCACCGCGCTGGACGAACTCACCGTCTCGCTCGCCGTCGAGACCACCGGCCGGCTGCGCGGGCTCCCCCTGCGCGAGGCCCGTGCCGAACGCGACGCCGTCCTCGCCGAACTGGGTCTCGACGAGTTCGCGGGGCGCCCGCTCAAGAAGCTCTCCGGCGGTCAGCGGCGGCTGGCCTGCTTCGCCACCGCCCTGGCCGGCGAGCGCCCCGTCCTCGTCCTGGACGAGCCCACCACCGGCATGGACCCGGTGGCCCGGCGCGCGGTCTGGGCCGCCGTCGACCGAAGGCGGGCCGAGCGCGGCGCGACCGTCCTGCTCGTCACCCACAACGTCATCGAGGCCGAGACCGTCCTCGACCGGGTCGCCGTCATCGAGCGCGGCCGGGTGATCGCCTGCGACACCCCCGCGGGGCTCAAGGCCCGCGTCGCCGACGAGGTGCGGGTCGAGCTCGTGTGGCGCGACCGTGCCCCCATCGAGGTCCCCGAGGTCGCCGCACTGCGCGCCGAGGCCCAGGAGGCCGGCCGGCGCTGGACGCTGCGGCTCAGCCCCGAGCGGGCCCGGGCCGCCGTCGCCACCGTCACCGGCGGTCCCGCCTTCGCCGCGCTCGACGACTTCACCCTGGCCACGCCGAGCCTGGAAGACGTCTACCTCGCCCTCGGCGGCCGTACGGAAGGGCTGGTGAAGGCGTGAGCGCCATTCCGCTGGAGAGCAGCGTGGAGACCGTGGCCGGCCGGGCCCCGGCGAGCGGCGCCACCCCGCGCCCGGGCGCCTCGCACGCGGCCCCGCTCGCCCCCCGCGCCCGTCTGCTGCCCGCCCTCGCCGCGGTCTACCGCGCCCAGCTCTCCCGCGCCCGGGTGGCCCGGATCCCGCTCCTGTTCGTCGCGACCTTCCAGTCCGTCGGCATCATGATCCTGATGCGGGGCGTGGTGGACGGCGGCAGCGAGGCCCGTTCGGTGGTGGCCGGCTCCAGCGTGCTCGTCGTCGCCTTCGTCGCGCTCAACCTGCTCGCCCAGTACTTCGGCCGGCTGCGGGCCGACGGCGGCCTCGACCACTATGCGACGCTGCCCGTGCCGCCCGCCTCGGTGGTCCTCGGCACCGCCGCCGCGTACGCCTCCTTCACCGTGCCCGGCACGTTCGTCACCGCCGTCTTCGGCTGCGTCCTGTTCGGGCTCCCGATGGCGCATCTGTGGATCCTGGCCGCGGTGGTCCCGCTCGCCGGCGCCGCGCTCTCCGGACTCGGCGCGGCCCTCGGACTGCTCGCGCCCCGGCAGGAACTCGCCACGCTGTTCGGTCAGTTGGGGATGTCGGCGGCGCTGCTGCTGGGCGTGCTCCCGGCGTCCCGGATGCCGGGGCCGATCGCGTACGCACGTGATCTGCTGCCGTCCACCTACGGTGTGGAGGCCTTCGCGCACAGCTTCGACGCGCACCCCGACTGGGCTCTGATCGGGCTCGACCTCGGCGTGTGCGCGGCCGTGGGGGTCGTCTCGCTCGCCGTGGCGGCCTGGGCCTACCGCCGGGCGGCGGTCCGGTGAGGCAGCCCACAGACACGCCTGGCACGATGTCAGGGTGACCGCACCTCTGACACCGCCCCATGAGCAGCCCCCGGGAAACGACCCGTGGCAGACGCACGCCGGGGGCGCACACCCCGAACCCAGTGAGGGGGCGTTGGCCATGCGGAAGGACCTGCGGGACGCGGCGATCGTCGCCGTCGCGGTGACGGTGGCCGGAGTGGCGCTCGGACTGCTGTGGCTGTGGCTCGCCCCGCGCGTGCCGCTGATCGCCGACGACAAGGCCGTCTTCCTCAAGGACACCGAGGGGGAGGAGGCGATCGGCGGTGACGGAACGTTCATCTTGCTGGCGCTCGGGCTCGGCGCGCTGAGCGCCGCCGCGGTCTTCCTGTTCCGCCGCAAGGGCGGCATCGCCCTGGTCGCCGGGCTCGCGGTCGGCAGCCTGCTCGGCTCGGTCCTCGCCTGGCGCCTGGGCATCTGGCTCGGGCCGAACCAGGACGTGGTGGCCGCCGCGAAGGCGGCCGGGCCGGGCGTCACCTTCGACGCCCCGCTGAAGCTCGACGCCAAGGGCGCGCTGCTCGCCTGGCCGGTCGCCGCCATGGCCGTCCACCTGGGCCTCACGGCCCTGTTCGGGCCCCGGGACCCGGATCCCGTGTGGCAGGTGCCGCCGCTGGACCCGGGACCGGGAAAGCCGGACTCCTCCGGCCTCTAGAGGCCCCGGACCACACTCGTCCGGCCTCCGGAACGGGCTCGGGCCGGTCCCCGGAAGGACGGGCCCGGCCGCTCGAACGGGCTCAGGCCGGGCGCCTTCCGTGGTTGGCCCGGCCCTTCTTGACGCGCCACTTCCGCTTACGGGTCCGCTTCGACATGGGCGTACCTCCCGCCCTCGGTGTCTAGTCGAGTACGCGAGGTACGTCGAGGTGCTGAACGCGCCCGATCGGGGCCATCAGCGCCCCGGTGAGGGCCGCCAGGTCGGCGGGGGACAGCTCGACCTCCAGGCCCCGGCGGCCGGCCGAGACGCAGATCGTCGCGTGCCCGGACGCCGAGTCGTCCAGGACCGTGCGCAGCTTCTTGCGCTGGCCCAGCGGTGAGATGCCGCCCCGCACGTAGCCGGTGGTGCGCTCGGCGGCCGCCGGGTCGGCCATCGCGGCCCGCTTGCCGCCGACCGCGGAGGCCAGCGCCTTGAGGTCGAGCGATCCGGCCACCGGAACCACGGCCACCGTCAGCTCGCCGTCCACGTCGGCCACCAACGTCTTGAACACCCGCTCCGCGCTCACCCCGAGTGCCTGCGCCGCCTCCTCGCCGTAGGAGGCGGCGGCCGGGTCGTGCTCGTAGGCGTGCACGGTGAAGGCGGTGCCCGCCGCCGTCAGGGCCACCGTCGCCGGGGTGCCCCCGCTCTGCTGCTTCTTCTTGGCCAAGGCGGCCCTCCGGTCGGTCAGTTGGGGCTGGTCGGGGAGCGCGTCAGATCCACCGCGGGCAGCGAGGGCAGATGGCGGATGACCGCGGTCTCCTTGCGCAGCAGTTGCAGTTCCTCGCGCAGCCGGGTCGCCGTGTCCGGTGCCTGGAGCAGCCGCTGCTTGGCCGGGACGTCCAGGACGGCGGCCGCGGCGACGAGGTAGGACACCACCGAGGGCTCGTCGGGGAGGTCCGCGGTGCCGGCGAGCGAGCGCTCCCGGGCGCCCGCGAGGCGCTTCTGGTACGAGCGGAACGCGCGGAGCACGCCCTCGGCGAGCGCGCCCGCCTCCTCGCCCGGCTCCTCCGGGATCTCCTCGACCTCGGCCGTCAGATACGGCCCGCTCGCGTCCACCGACAGGATGCGGATCCGGGTCGTGCCGGTCGCGAGCACCTCGAAGCTGCCGTCCGGGCGCTCCCGGATCGTGGCCGCGTCCGCGACACAGCCCACCCGGTGGAACGCCTGGGCGGGGTCGGCGCCGAAGCCCGCGGCGGGGCCCTTCTCGGCCGTCGCGGTCGGGTCCGGCAGGCCGGGCGAGGTCGGTGCGACCTCGCGGCCGTCCCGGATCGCCACGACGGCGAAGCGGCGCGGCTCGTCGCCGTCCTCGCCCTCGGAGGGGCCTGATGCGTCGGTGCCGGTCTTCAGCAGATCGCGCATCATGGCGCGATAGCGCTCCTCGAAGATGTTCAGCGGCAGGACGAGGCCGGGGAACAGGACCGAGTTGAGCGGGAAGAGCGGGAGGCGTGCGGTGGTCACAACGCTCAAGCGTAATGGCCGCCGGAGCGGGCTCGTCCGGGCTTGGGGCGCTCGCGCCCCCACGGCGTGCCCGCGGCGGCCTCGGTGCGGACGAACTCGCGGAGTTCCAGGTACTGGCCCAGGGGATCGGCGGCCAGATGCAGCCAGGGGAAGGAGGTGGCATACGGCCCGATGCGCCGGAATTCCTCCAGCGTCTCCGGCCAGCGCCGGCGCATGACGAGGACGTAGGCGAGCAGATTGCGGACCTCGGCCGGCCACGGGTCGCCCGGCTCGTAGGCGGCGGACAGCTCGATGCCGAGATCGGCCGCCGCGTCGATCCGCTCGTACGGGATGGCGTGGCCGCCGCCGCCCACCAGATAGGCGAAGGCCGCGCGGGCCGGGAGTGCCCGGATCAGGGAGCCCGGCAGGGAGTCCTCGGCGGCCCGCTCGGCGAAGTCGAAGCACTCGCGGTGCGAGCCGTACCACTGGGCGGACAGGTATTGGAGCGCCGCCACATGGCAGCCGTAGTGGTGCGAGGAGCGGCGTATGGCCTCGCCCCACAACTCCTCGAAAACGGTGTGCGGCGCATGTGTGCCCCGGGCATGGTCCAGGGCGATCCGCCACGGCACCGGGTCGGCGGGGTCGCCCTCGGCCGCCGAGTGGATCAGCGGGGCCACCTCGCGCAGCTGCTCGGCCCGGGCGGGCGAGCCCCAGGCCCGCACGATCGCCAGCTCGGCCTTGACGAGCAGGGCGTCCGGGTCCCGGGGGCATGCGGCCAGCCAGTTGGCGAGCCACTCCGGCCGGCTCACCGCGAAGGCGGCGAGCCGGACCGTGTAGCGGTCGCGGTTCTCCCACTCGGCCAGTTCGCGGGTGGTGGCGAGGAGCTTGGCCGCCTGCTCGTACTCGCCGAGCGCGGCCGAGACCAGCGCGGGGGCGAGCCGGGCGTCGGGGGCGTCCAACAGCACTTCCCGGCCATCGGGCAGACCCGTGGCGAGAAGTGGTGTGTGCCTGGCCCGCCGTGCGGTGCGGATCAGCGCGGATACGAATGTCATGGTGCGGACCATTGAAATCCGCAGGTGGGGGCGGCGCCAGGGGGTCCACTGTGAAGCTTTCGTATCGGTGGTGAGGGTTGTACGACCCGGGGTCAAGGACCGGCAAATTCAGCCGCGGACGGCCGCGCGGGGAGCCCGTGAAGACTTCGCGCGGAGCTCGCGAAAACGCCCCGGCCGGCCCCGCGCCGGGACCTCGGGGCAGGCCCCCGGGCGCGCTCTGCGCAGGCGTGCCACCCGGGTGCCTCCCGGACACGTCCCGGAGCCCTCCCGAGCGCCTTCCGGCAGGTCAGCCCCGGCGCAGCAGCCGGGAGGCGCCCGCCGCCACGGTCGTCGCCAGGATCCAGCCGAGCATGATCAGCAGCGCCGCCGCCCACTGCCAGGCGCCGGACAGCCTCCAGTAGCCGTCCTGGCCCAGGTTGACCACCGGGATGAGGAGGTCGAGCGCGTAGAGCGCCGCGTTCCAGTCCGGGTGCTCGTCGGCCTTGATCGGCCGCGGGTCGTAGTGCGAGAAGGCGAGGGTGCCCGCCGCCCACAGCACCGCCATCCACAGCGCGGCCCGGCCCGGCCGGTACCCGTACGCCACCGTCAGGTCCTGGAGCACGCCCCACGCCTTCGCGGCCAGCGGCAGCGTCTCGCGGCGTCTGCGCTGCTTGGCGAGGAGCACCTCACGGGCGTCCGCGTCCTCACCGCAGCCCCGCAGCACCGTGGCGAGGCGCTCGTACGGCTCGGGCGCGTACTCGGGGGTCGCCGCGGTCACCCAGCCGAGCCGCTGGGCGAGCGTGAAGGTGCCGATCGGGATGAGGTTCTCGTAGGCGAATCCGTTCATCGTCAGATGCCCGGGGCCGGGCCAACTGGCCGCCATGTCGACCAGGTTGACCACTCGGGCCCCGGACAGGACGACCTTGCCGCGCTCGGGGCGCTGGCCGGTGAAGCGCAGCTCCGGGGTCTGGATGCGGCGCAGCGACAGTTCCTGGGTGTCGGTCATCACCACCCGGGACTGCGCCAGGTCCACCGCGTCCCCGAACCTCCCGTCGTCCAGGCGCAGCCCGCCCCGGCATTCGAACGGCTGGATCAGGGTCCCCCGGACGGGCGTGTTGGTGTAGTTCGTCCCGTACGGGGGAGTGGTGCCCGCCTGGTTGCCGCTCGGGTAGACGGCCGCCGAGGTCAGGTACAGGGTGCGCTCCACGGTCAGCTGCGGTGCGTTGAGCGCGCGCTGGCCGTCCGGGTTGATCAGGCGGCTGCCGCGCAGGCTCAGGGTCACCCCGATCTTCGCGGCCCGCAGGCTCAGCTCCCCGTACGACTCGATGAGGTCGGCCTGGAGGTCCTGCGCGACCGCGAGCCCGTCGGCCGCGATCGAGCGGCCGTTGCGGTCGGCGTGCACCACGACCTGGCTGAGCAGGAGGTCGGTGCCGATGTGCGCGTCGGTCAGGCGGATGCCGCCCGCGACCCGGCAGCGCGGCAGGTGCAGATCGCCCTCGGTGGTCAGCCGGGCCGCCTCCAGGCGCGGAATCGCGCAGCTCACCATGCGTACGGTCGTGAAGTGGGCCTCGGGGAGCAGGACTTCGTTCTCGAACCGGCAGTTGTTCAGTTCGACGTACGGAGTGACCGTGCCGCCGGACAGGTTGAGCGTGCCGGTGATCTGCACGCCGTTCAGCTTCAGGGCCGCGACCCGGCCCGGCAGCGCGGGCGGCCCGCTCAGCAGGAGCAGCGCCACCACCCGGGCCCGCACGCTGCGCTCGGGGCCCCAGGGCCGGGCCGCGAACGGATCGTCGCGCACCGGATTGCGGGTGCGCAGATCGTAGGTGCTGCCGTTGCGGAAGGCCTGCCACATGCCCAGCTCCGCCGGACTGAGCCAGTCCGGTGCCTCACCCGGATCGGGCGCCTCGGTCAATGCCGTCCCCCTCGCGGTCCACCCTGAGTCCACCCTGACAGGAGGAACGCTAGTGGCCACGGGTGACAGGGCGTGACCCCCGGGTTGCGTATCAGCCACTGATACAGGCGTCCAGTGCTCCGGGGGCGTCTGAGAGAATTGGTCACGTGATCTCCCGAATCGATCTGCGCGGCAACACCCTCCCCGAGGGTGGCGCCCTGCGCGACCTGCTGCCCCGTGCCGAGTTCGACGTGGAAGCCGCCCTGGAGAAGGTGCGGCCCATCTGCGAGGACGTGCATCATCGCGGCACGGCGGCGCTGATCGAGTACGCGGAGAAGTTCGACGGCGTGACGCTGGAGCGGGTGCGGGTGCCCGCCAAGGCGCTCAAGGACGCCCTCGACCAGCTCGACCCGCAGGTCAGGGCCGCTCTGGAGGAGTCGATCCGGCGGGCCAGGATCGTCCACCGCGCCCAGCGCCGCACCACCCGCACCACCCAGGTCGTGCGCGGCGGCTCGGTCACCGAGAAGTGGGTGCCGGTCGAGCGCGTGGGTCTGTACGCGCCCGGCGGACGCTCGGTCTACCCGTCCTCCGTGATCATGAACGTGGTCCCGGCGCAGGAGGCCGGCGTCGGCTCCATCGCGCTCGCCTCGCCGCCGCAGAAGGAGTTCGACGGCCTTCCGCACCCCACGATCCTGGCGGCCTGCGCGCTGCTCGGCATCGACGAGGTGTACGCGGCCGGCGGCGCCCAGGCCGTCGCGATGTTCGCCTACGGGACCTCGGGCCCGGACGGGTGCCCGCCCGCCAACATGGTGACCGGCCCCGGCAACATCTGGGTCGCCGCCGCCAAGCGCTACTTCACCGGCCGCATCGGCATCGACACCGAGGCCGGCCCCACCGAGATCGCCGTCCTCGCGGACGACACCGCCGACCCGGTGCACGTCGCGGCCGACCTGATCAGCCAGGCGGAGCACGACCCGCTGGCCGCCGCCGTCCTGGTCACCGACTCGCCCGCGCTTGCCGAGGCGGTCGAGAAGGAGCTGGAGCCGCAGGTCGCGGCCACCAAGCACATCGAGGACCGGATCAAGCCGGCGCTGGCCGGACGGCAGTCCGCGATCGTCCTGGTCGACTCCCTGGAGGACGGCCTCAAGGTCGTCGACGCCTACGGCGCCGAGCACCTGGAGATCCAGACCGCCGACGCCGCCGCCGTGGCCGACCGGGTCCGCAACGCGGGCGCGATCTTCGTCGGCCCCTGGGCGCCGGTCTCGCTCGGCGACTACTGCGCGGGCTCCAACCACGTGCTGCCCACCGGCGGCTGCGCCTGCCACTCCTCGGGCCTGTCCGTGCAGTCCTTCCTGCGCGGCATCCACATCGTGGACTACACCCGCGACGCGCTCGCCGAGGTGGCCCACCACGTGGTGACCCTGGCCGAGGCCGAGGACCTGCCCGCGCACGGTGCGGCTCTCAAGGCACGCTTCGAGTGGAAGGTGCCGAACGCATGACGAACGCCGAAAGCACGACGGACGCACAGCGCCTGACGCACGCCGGGCACACGCCGGACGCCGACCGTCCGACGACCCTCGACGACCTCCCCGTACGGGACGAGCTGCGCGGCAAGTCCCCTTACGGGGCGCCCCAGTTGGACACCCCCGTCCAGCTGAACACCAACGAGAACCCCTACCCGCTGCCCGAGCCGCTGGTCGAGCGGATCGCCGAGCGGGTCGCCGAGGCGGCCCGCGGCCTCAACCGCTACCCGGACCGGGACGCGGTGGAGCTGCGCACCGAGCTGGCCAGGTACCTCACCCGCACCGGCAAGCACCCGGTCGCGGTGGAGAACGTGTGGGCGGCCAACGGGTCCAACGAGGTCATCCAGCAGCTGCTCCAGACCTTCGGCGGCCCCGGCCGCACCGCGATCGGCTTCGAGCCCTCGTACTCGATGCACGCGCTGATCGCCCGCGGCACCGGTACCGGCTGGATCTCCGGGCCCCGCAACGAGGACTTCACCATCGACCTCGACGCGGCCGAGCGGGCCGTCGCCGAGCACACGCCGGACGTCGTCTTCATCACCTCGCCCAACAACCCGACGGGCACCGCGGTCGCCGCCGAGACGGTCCTCGCGCTGTACGAGGCGGCCCAGGCCGCCGGGCCCTCGATGGTGATCGTGGACGAGGCGTACGTCGAGTTCAGCCACCGCGACTCGCTGCTCCCGCTCATCGAGGGCCGCCCGAACCTGGTCGTCTCGCGGACCATGTCGAAGGCCTTCGGCGCGGCCGGACTGCGCCTGGGCTACCTCGCGGCGCACCCCGCGGTGGTCGACGCGGTGCAGCTGGTCCGCCTTCCCTACCACCTGTCCGCCGTCACCCAGGCGACCGCGCTCGCGGCCCTGGAGCACACGGACACCCTGCTCGGCTATGTCGAGCAGCTCAAGGACGAGCGGGACCGCCTGGTCACCGAGCTGCGGGCGATCGGCTACGAGGTGACCGAATCGGACGCCAACTTCGTCCAGTTCGGCCGCTTCGACGACAGCCACGCCATGTGGCAGCGGATCCTCGACCGGGGCGTCCTGGTCCGGGACAACGGGGTACCGAGCTGGCTGCGGGTCACCGCGGGCACCCCGGCCGAGAACGACGCGTTCCTCGACGCGGTCCGTCAACTCAAGAAGGAGCAGAGCGCATGAGCCGCGTTGGCAGGGTGGAACGCACCACCAAGGAGACGTCCGTCCTCGTCGAGATCGACCTCGACGGCAGCGGAAAGGTCGATGTGTCGACGGGTGTCGGCTTCTACGACCACATGCTCGACCAGCTCGGCCGGCACGGCCTGTTCGACCTCACGGTCAAGACCGACGGCGATCTGCACATCGACACCCACCACACCATCGAGGACACCGCGCTCGCGCTCGGCGCCGCCTTCAAGCAGGCCCTCGGCGACAAGATCGGCATCTACCGCTTCGGCAACTGCACCGTCCCGCTGGACGAGTCGCTCGCCCAGGTGACCGTCGACCTGTCGGGCCGCCCCTACCTCGTGCACACCGAGCCCGAGAACATGGCGCCGATGATCGGCGCGTACGACACGACGATGACCCGGCACATCTTCGAGTCCTTCGTGGCCCAGGCGCAGGTCGCGCTGCACATCCACGTACCGTACGGACGCAACGCGCACCACATCGTGGAGTGCCAGTTCAAGGCGCTCGCCCGGGCTCTGCGCTATGCCTCCGAGCGTGACCCGCGCGCTGCCGGAATCCTTCCTTCCACCAAGGGTGCCCTGTAAAGCATGAACGGTCTCAACACCATCCTGATCGTGCTCGGCCTCTTCCTGATCGGCGGAATCATCTCCTTCGTCAAGCAGGGGATGCCGAAGAGCCTGATCGTCCTCCTGTCGTTCGGCGCCGTGATGTGCCTGGCCGCCGGCATTCTGCGACTGGACGTCTGGTCATGAGCGCACCCGCCAAGAAGGTCGTCGTCTTCGACTACGGGTTCGGCAACGTCCGCTCTGCCGAACGGGCCCTGGCCCATGTCGGGGCCGACGTGGAGATCACCCGCGACTACGACCGGGCCATGAACGCCGACGGGCTGCTCGTCCCCGGTGTCGGCGCGTTCTCCGCCTGCATGAAGGGGCTGCGCGACGCCCGCGGCGACTGGATCGTGGGGCGCCGGCTCTCCGGCGGCCGCCCGGTCATGGGCATCTGCGTCGGCATGCAGATCCTCTTCGAGCGCGGCATCGAGCACGGCGTGGAGACCGAGGGCCTCGACGAGTGGCCCGGTGTCGTCGCCCCGCTCAAGGCCCCCGTCGTGCCCCACATGGGCTGGAACACCGTGGAGGCGCCCGAGGACAGCGAGCTGTTCGCGGGCCTGGACGCCGAGGCCCGCTTCTACTTCGTGCACTCCTACGCCGTGCACGACTGGAGCCTCGAAGTCACCAACGCCAAGATCCGTGCCCCCAGGGTCAGTTGGGCCACCCACGGCGAGCCGTTCGTCGCCGCGGTGGAGAACGGTGCCCTGTGGGCCACCCAGTTCCACCCCGAGAAGTCCGGCGACGCCGGAGCCCAGCTGCTCACCAACTGGATCGGAACCCTGTGATGGCCCCCAAGCTCGAACTCCTCCCCGCCGTCGACGTCCGCGACGGCCAGGCCGTGCGCCTGGTCCACGGCGAGTCCGGCTCCGAGACCTCCTACGGCTCGCCCCTGGAGGCGGCCCTGGCCTGGCAGCGCTCGGGCGCCGAGTGGCTGCACCTGGTCGACCTGGACGCGGCCTTCGGCACCGGCGACAACCGCGCCCTGATCGCCGAGGTCGCGGGCGCCATGGACATCAAGGTCGAGCTGTCCGGCGGCATCCGCGACGACGCCTCGCTCGCGGCCGCCCTCGCCACCGGCTGCACCCGCGTCAACCTCGGCACCGCGGCCCTGGAGACCCCCGAGTGGGTCGCCAAGGTCATCGCCGAGCACGGCGACCAGATCGCGGTCGGCCTCGACGTGCGCGGCACCACGCTGCGCGGCCGCGGCTGGACCCGCGACGGCGGCGACCTGTACGAGACGCTCGCCCGCCTCGACACCGAGGGCTGCGCGCGGTACGTCGTCACCGACATCGCCAAGGACGGCACGCTCCAGGGCCCCAACCTGGAGCTCCTGAAGAACGTCTGCGCGGCCACGGACAAGCCGGTCGTCGCCTCGGGCGGCGTCTCCTCGCTCGACGACCTGCGGGCCATCTCCGAGCTCGTCCCGCAGGGCGTCGAGGGCGCGATCGTCGGCAAGGCCCTCTACGCGAAGGCCTTCACGCTCGAAGAGGCGTTGAAGGCGGTCTCGGCATGAGCGACGAGGTCCGCAAGATCTCCTCCGGCGCCCCCTGGGAGGAGCGCTTCGGCTACTCCCGCGCGGTGGAGCTCCCGAACGGCCTCGTCCTGGTGGCCGGTTGTACGTCGACGGTCAACGGCCGCATCGACGAGGGCGGCCCCTACGAGCAGACCGTCACCGCCTTCGGCGTCGCCGTCCAGGCCCTGGAGTCCCTGGGCCTCGGCCGCGAGGACGTGGTCCGCACCCGTATGTACATCACCCATGCCCGGGACGTCGACGATGTGGGCCGCGCCCACAAGGAGCTGTTCGACGACGTACGCCCGGCGGCCACGATGCTGATCGTGTCCGGCTTCGTCGACCCGAGCCTGGTCGTCGAGGTCGAGGTGGAGGCCTACCGGCGGACGGCGGGCGCGTCATGACCCTCGCGGTACGCGTGATCCCCTGCCTGGACGTGGACAACGGCCGGGTCGTCAAGGGCGTCAACTTCCAGAACCTGCGCGACGCCGGCGACCCGGTCGAGATGGCCAAGCTGTACGACGCCGAGGGCGCCGACGAGCTGACGTTCCTCGACATCACGGCGTCCTCCGGCAACCGCGAGACCACGTACGACGTGGTGCGCCGCACGGCGGAGCAGGTCTTCATCCCGCTCACCGTCGGCGGCGGCGTACGCAGCGCGGACGACGTGGACAAGCTGCTGCGGGCGGGCGCGGACAAGGTGGGCGTGAACACGGCCGCCATCGCGCGGCCCGACCTGATCCGCGAGATCGCGGAGCGCTTCGGCCGCCAGGTGCTGGTCCTCTCGGTCGACGCCCGGCGTACGGAGTCCGGCTCCTTCGAGGTGACGACGCACGGCGGCCGCAAGGGCACGGGCATCGACGCGGTCGAATGGGCGCACCGGGCCGCGGAGTTGGGGGCCGGGGAGATCCTGCTCAACTCGATGGACGCGGACGGCACGAAGGACGGCTACGACACGGAGATGATCGCGGCGGTCCGCCGCCATGTCACCGTGCCGGTGATCGCCTCGGGCGGCGCGGGCCGTCTGGAGCACTTCCCGCCGGCGATCGCGGCGGGCGCGGACGCGGTCCTGGCCGCCTCCGTCTTCCACTTCGGCGACCTGCGCATCGCGGAGGTCAAGGAAGCCCTGGCGAAGGCGGGCCACCCGGTCCGCTGACCCCGGCCTCCCCGAAGGGCCCGGCACGCATGAGCGTGCCGGGCCCTTCGACGTGTGCGGCTGCTCGGCGGTACGACGGCCATCGCGGGCCTCGCGTACGCCCCCTCGGTGGCGCTCGCCGCCGGCGCCGGGGTCCTCATCGGACTGCTCGCCGGACTGAGCGGGGCCCTGTGCGGGGCCCTGTTGCAGACCGCCACGGACCCCGCCTACCTGGGCCGGGTCACCGCGGTGGCCTCCCTGTTCACCATGGGTATCGCACCGCTGGGCTATCCCCTGGCGGGCGCGGCCATCGGCCTCTGGGGCACCACGCCGGTGTTCCTGGCCGGCGCGGGCGTGTGCGCGACGGGTGCGGTGACCGGCCTTGCCTCCGGCCACCTGCGCAGGGCAGAGCTCCCGCGCTGAGCCCCGGCCCCGGCCCATCCCCTCCGCGCCGAGCCCCGCCGGACCCCCCCGCGCGCCGAGCCCCCGTCCGGCCCTAGAGCCCGAGCTTCGCCTCAAGCGCCCGGGTCGAGGCCTCCTTCTCGCCCTCGATCTCGACCTGCGCCGCCTCCTGACGCCCGTACGCGAACAGCGTCAGCTCGCCCGGCGCGCCGGTGACCGTGACCACCGGGGTGCCCTTGTGCGCCACCACCGTCTGGCCGTCCGGGCGGCGCAGCACGATGCCCACCGGCGACTTGCGGCCCATCAGCCGGGCCGCCTTCTCCAGCCGGGACCACAGCGCGTCCGAGAACACCGGGTCGAGTTCGCGGGGCGTCCAGTCGGGCTGGGCCCGGCGGACGTCCTCGGCGTGCACATAGAACTCCACCGCGTTGGCGCCCTCGTCGACCTGCTTGAGGCTGTACGGGGAGAACTTCGGGGGGCCGGTGCGGATCAGCTGGATCAGTTCCTCGTACGGCTTGGCGGCGAATTCCGCCTGGACCCGGTCGAGGCGGTTCTTGAGCGCGCCGATCAGGATCCCGCCCGCCGCGTCCAGGCGGCGCTCGCGCACCACGACATGGGCCGCCAGTTCGCGGGCCGTCCAGCCCTCGCAGAGGGTCGGTGCCTCGGGGCCCGCCGCCTCCAACAGGTCGGCGAGCAGAAGCCGTTCACGCTTTGCATGGGTCGACATGTCCGCCAGCGTACGGCCGCCGGGGTCGTCCGGACAGTGGACGCACCGCTCGGAAGCCCTCGCGGCCACGGCAGAATGGGGGCATGACCAGCAATCTCGACCCCGCCATCGCCGCCCGCCTCAAGCGCGGCGCGGATGGTCTGGTCCCGGCCATCGCCCAGCAGTACGACACCGGCGAGGTGCTCATGCTCGGCTGGATGGACGACGAGGCCCTGCACCGCACCCTGACCACCGGACGCTGCACGTACTGGTCGCGCAGCCGTCAGGAGTACTGGGTCAAGGGGGACACCTCGGGCCATGTCCAGCACGTGAAGTCGGTCGCCCTGGACTGCGACGCGGACACCGTCCTGGTCAAGGTGGACCAGGTGGGCGCGGCCTGCCACACCGGGGACCGCACCTGCTTCGACGCCGACGTGCTCGACCTCGGGAAGTAGTCATGGACCTCGACACCTTCCGCAAGCTCGCCGTCGACCGCCGCGTGATCCCGGTCCACCGCCGCCTCCTCGCGGACGGCGACACTCCGGTCGGCCTGTACCGCAAGCTCGCGGCGGAGCGCCCCGGCACCTTCCTCCTCGAATCGGCCGAGAACGGCCGTTCCTGGTCGCGGTACTCCTTCGTCGGCGTACGGTCGGACGCCACCCTCACCGTGCGCGACGGGGAGGCCCACTGGCTCGGCACACCGCCGGTCGGGGTCCCCACTTCGGGTGATCCTCTGGCGGCCCTGAAGGCCACCGTCGAGGCCCTGCACACCCCGCGCGACCTGGTCGCCGGAATGCCGCCCTTCACCGGCGGGATGGTCGGCTACCTCGGCTACGACATCGTGCGGCGCCTGGAGAAGATCGGCGAGCACGGGGGCGACGACCTCCGGCTGCCCGAGCTGACCATGCTGCTGACCTCGGACCTCGCGGTGCTCGACCACTGGGACGGCTCGGTCCTGCTGATCGCCAACGCGATCAACCACAACGACCTCGACACCGGCGTGGACGAGGCCTACGAGGACGCCGTGGCCCGGCTGGACGCGATGGCGGCCGACCTCGCGAAGCCCGCCGAGTACGCGCCGGTCGCCCTGCCCGCCTCGGAGCTGCCCGAGTACACCGCGCTGTGGGGCGGGGCGGCCTACCAGGACGCCGTCGAGGACATCAAGGAGCGCATCCGGGCCGGCGAGGCCTTCCAGGTCGTGCCCTCGCAGCGCTTCGAAACCCCGTGCCGCGCAAGCGCGTTGGACGTCTACCGGGTGCTGCGGGCCACCAATCCGTCGCCGTACATGTACCTGTTCCGGTTCGACGGCTTCGACGTCGTCGGCTCCAGCCCCGAGGCCCTCGTCAAGGTGGAGGACGGGCGGGCGATGCTGCATCCGATCGCCGGGACCCGGCCGCGCGGCGCCACCCCGCAGCGCGACCAGGCGCTCGCCGACGAGCTCCTGGCCGATCCCAAGGAGCGCGCCGAGCACCTCATGCTCGTCGACCTCGGCCGCAACGACCTGGGCCGCGTGTGCGAGCCGGGTTCGGTGGAGGTCGTGGACTTCATGTCGATCGAGCGGTACTCCCATGTGATGCACATCGTGTCGACGGTGACCGGCCGGGTCGCCGAGGGACGCACCGCGTTCGACGTCCTGACGGCCTGCTTCCCGGCCGGCACGCTCTCCGGTGCCCCCAAGCCCCGCGCGATGCAGATCATCGAGGAGCTGGAGCCCGGCCGCCGCGGGCTCTACGGCGGCTGCGTCGGCTACCTCGACTTCGCCGGTGACTCCGACACCGCGATCGCGATCCGTACCGCGCTGCTGCGGGACGGCACCGCGTACGTGCAGGCCGGAGCCGGCGTGGTCGCCGACTCCGACCCGGTGGCGGAGGACGACGAGTGCCGCAACAAGGCGGCCGCCGTCCTGCGCGCGGTCAACACGGCCAACCGGCTCAGCCGGTGAACGCGGCGGTCCCGTTCGGGGTGCCGAGCCCCGACGGGCCGTCGTAGCCGCTGCCTCCCTTGCACAGGTAGGCCGGCGAGCAGCTGCCGTTCGAGCCGCTCGTCACGTCGTTGAGCGAACCGGTGTGGGCGTACGGGAACGAGGCCGGGGTGGAGCCCGAGGACGGGACGCCCGCCAGCGCGTACACCGCGGCGATCAGCGGCGAGGACGCGCTGGTGCCGCCGAACACCTCCCAGCCCGGGTCGCCGCCGTAGGTGTCGTACACCGCGACACCCGTGTTCGGGTCGGCGACCGCCGAGACGTCCGCGACGGTCCGCTTCGAGCAGCCGGTGTCCTTCTGCCAGCTCGGCTTCGCGTCGTACGCCGAGCAGCCGGAACCGGCGCCGCTCCACACGCTCTCGGTCCAACCCCGGCTGTTCGAGGCCGAGTTGAGCGACGTGCCGCCGACCGCGGTGACATAGCGGGAGGCCGCCGGGTACTCGGTGCCGTAGCCGCCGTCACCGGAGCTCACGGTGATGGCGACGCCCGGGTGGTTGAAGTACTGGCTGTCGTAGGACGTGTCGGAGGACGACTCGCCGCCGCCGTAGCTGTTGGAGACGTACTTGGCGCCGAGCGAGACCGCCGTGTTGACGGCCGTGCCCAGGTTCGCCATCGAGGCGGACTTGGCCTCGACGAGCAGGATCTTGCAGTTCGGGCAGGCCGCGCTGACCATGTCGAGGTCGAGGGATATCTCCTCGGCCCAGCCCGCGTCCGCGCCCGGCAGTGTCGACGTGCCGGTCTGACCGACCTTCTTGAAGCAGCCGTTGGCCACGGTGCAGGCCGGAAGTCCGTACTGGGAGCGGTACTTGGCGAGGTCGGCCGCCGCGTTGGGGTCGTCGTAGGCGTCGACGATCGCCACCGTGCGGCCCGAACCGGCCGTCGAGGAAGGCAACTTGTAGGCGGACTGGAGCGAGGACGGGCCGTAGCCGGACGGCGCGGCCGCGCCGGTCAGGGCGCGTTCGGCGCCGGCCGACTGCACCGTGCCGCCGGTCACCTTCAGCGCCTTGCAGGCCATGACGTCCTTCTGCGTCGGGGCCGCACAGGAGCGCACGGTGGTGACGTGTGCGCCGGTGGAAGGGGTCGCTGCCTGGGCGAGGGGAGTGGCCAGGGCGAGCGCTGCCGCGGCCAAGGTGGCGGCCAGGGCGGTGGGGGAGAGGGATCTGCGCAACTTACTGCCTCCGTGTGGTGGGTGAACCAGGAGTCGTGCGGGTGCGCTGGGCCGGCCGCGCCGCGTGGTGCGCGACCCGGACCGGCGGTGAACCTAGGCTGACTGGGCCATGCCAACAAGGAGCGCGCCGGAATCTCTATCGCCGCTTTGCCTTCGCGGCCCGTTCGGGAGCAGTTCGCGGGCGGTTCGAGGGGGCCCGATGGTTGTTCGATGGCCGAGCGCTTGCCCGCTCTTGGTGCCTCGCACGGCGCGGCCCGGGTGCCGGCGTGGCGTGCTCGGCCCGCCTCCCGGCCCCCGCCGGGCGCCGCGAGGCGGGCCCCGGGTGAGGGTTCGGGGCGCGCGCAGGTGATAGTGGAGTACGTGAGTGCCGCATCCGTACCCCAGCCCCGTGCCGAAGCCGCCGCGCCGTCCGCCCGCGGCGGCGGCCGCCGCAGCCTGGCCGTCGCACTGCTCGCCGGAGCCGTCGGCGCCGCCGTCGTCCTCCTGGCCTCCAGCCAGGTCTGGACGCGCGGCAACGCCTCCGTCGGCGGAGGCGGCGTGCTGTCGCTGGAGGCAACCGGCGGCGCCACCACCGGGGTGCCCTCCGCCCTCGCGATCGTCGGGCTCGCCGCCCTGGTCGCGGTCTTCGCGGTACGCGGCGCCGGCCGGATCATCGTCTCCGCGCTGCTCACCCTCAGCGGCGCCGGCGCCGCCGCGACCGCCTGGCTCGGCGTCGGCGACAGCACGGCCCTGGACGAGAAGGCGGCCAAGGTCAGCGGCGACGCGGCCGCCACCGCCGGCGCGCTCACCCACACCGGCTGGCCCTACGTCGCCGTCGTCGGCGGCGCCCTGCTGCTGCTCGCCGGGCTCCTCGCGCTCCGCTGCGGCGCGGCCTGGCCCGCGATGGGCGGCCGTTACGAGCGCGACGGCACCCCCCGCCCGCGCAAGGCGCGCACCGCGCCCGACCCCGAGCGCCCCGAGGAACTCTGGAAGGCGCTCGACCGCGGCGAGGACCCGACGCGCGAGAGCTGACCCCCGCACTCACCCACCCGCCCCGGTGCGGGACAATGGCAGCGAGCGTCGGGTTCGACGACAGCGGCCGAAGCGACACGTCGCCGAAACCGGGCCGGTGACATCGCCGGCAGCGCCGACGACGACAACGCCGACAACACGGAAACACCTACGAGGAGCAACCCCCATGGCGAAGAGCGGCCACGGCCACACCCCGGCAGCATGGACCGGTGTCATCATTGCCTTCATCGGATTCTGCGTGACCTGCGTCTTCATAGTGGCCGCCAACCCGGTGGGCTTCTGGGCCGGCATCGCACTCCTCGGCATCGCCGCCGTCGTCGGCGGGATCATGAAGATGGCCGGCCTCGGCACCCCGAAGGACACGCCCGAGATCCAGCGCATGCGCGAGGACGCGGCCGCCAAGGTGCGCGCCCGCCTTGAGGCCCAGGTCGGCTGACCCCGTAGGCCACCGTGTGAGGCGCAGCCCCCAGGGGCTGCGCCTTTCCCCGTGAACGGCGACAATCGCCCCGTGGACGCACCCCGCCCGAACCGGACCGCCCCGCCGAACCCGGCGTACCCGACCGCCCCGCCGAACCCGCCCGCACACCCGGCGTATCCGGCGTACCCGACCGCCCCGCCGAACCCGGCCGCGCCCGCACACCCGGCGTATCCGGCGTACCCGACCGCCCCGCCGAACCCGGCCGCGCCCGCACACCCGGCGTACCCGGCCGCCCCGGTCGGCACCCCGCTGCGCAGGCTCCTGGTGCCGCTCGGCACGCTCGGCGCGGTGGCCTCGGCGTTCGCGTACGTGGGCCTGGTGGACCCGAACGAGCCGGGCCACTACCCGGTCTGCCCGCTGTACCGGTTCACCGGCCTCTACTGCCCGGGCTGCGGCGGGCTGCGCAGCGCCCACGACTTCATCACGGGGCACTTCGCGGCGGCGCTGCACTCCAACGCGATGGCCGTCGCCGGCTATCTGCTCTTCGGCGTGTGCTGGGTGCTGTGGGCCGTCCGCTCGGCCCGCGGTCTGCCGCTGCGGATCGCGCCGAGCGACCGCCAGTGGTGGCTCGTCGGGGCCGCCGTACTGCTCTTCTCGGTGGTCCGGAATCTGCCGTTCGGCTCCGTACTCGCGCCATGACGGACCGATAAACCCGCAGGTGACGTCCCAATTATTGGGACGCCGCGCAACCGGATGCGATCCCTTGGGCCCGGTGCGGATACCATCGTCATGGCTGATCGTGACCGCTACTGGGGGTCACCCTCGTTCTGACCGACATCACCGTCCCGGAAGGGGGCCGCTCGCGTGAGTGTGCTCGACGAGATCATCGAAGGCGTCCGCGCCGACCTCGCAGAGCGGCAGGCACGGGTCAGCCTCGACGAGCTCAAGGAGCGCGCCGCCAAGGCGCCCGCGGCCCGTGACGGCGTCGCGGCCCTGCGCGGCGAAGGCGTCAAGGTCATCTGCGAGGTCAAGCGCTCCAGCCCCTCCAAGGGTGCGCTCGCCGCCATCGCCGACCCGGCCGCCCTCGCCGCCGACTACGAGGCGGGCGGGGCGTCCGTCATCTCCGTGCTGACCGAACAGCGCCGCTTCGGGGGCTCGCTCGCCGACCTGGAGGCCGTCCGCGCCAAGGTCGACATCCCGGTCCTGCGCAAGGACTTCATCGTCACCGCCTACCAGCTGTGGGAGGCCCGTGCGTACGGCGCCGACCTGGCGCTGCTCATCGTCGCCGCCCTGGACCAGCCGGCCCTGGAGTCGCTGATCGAGCGCGCCGAGTCGATCGGGCTCACGCCGCTGGTCGAGGTGCACGACGAGGACGAGGTCGACCGGGCCGTCGAGGCCGGCGCCAAGATCATCGGCGTCAACGCGCGCAATCTGAAGGACCTCAAGGTCGACCGCACCACGTTCGACCGGGTCGCCCCGGAGATCCCGGACCACATCGTGAAGATCGCCGAGTCCGGCGTCCGCGGCCCGCACGACCTCATCGCCTACGCCAACGCGGGCGCCGACGCGGTGCTGGTCGGCGAGTCCCTGGTCACCGGCAAGGACCCCCGCGCGGCCGTCGCCGATCTGGTTGCCGCCGGCGCCCACCCCGCTCTGCGCCACGGCCGGAGCTGACCCATGGCCCTCTCCGTCCGCCTCGCACCCGGCTGCCGCCCCCGCGGCTGCCGCGCTCCGGCGCGCCGGGTGCACGGACGGCGCGTGCGCTATGTGATCGGCTCGGAGCCGGGCCAGGTCAACGGCATGCGATGGCGCGGCGGCCCGAGCGCCGCGTGAGCCGCGCCCCGGACGGGGCGCGGGGAAGTGACCCGTGCGACTCCGTCGCGTGGGCGCTACCGGCCCCCCACGGCTGGTAGTCGCACACTTCCGTGATCACCTGCGGCGCTTGGGCGCATCCACATCCCAGGCCAACCCAGGACCGGGGGCCCCAACGCCCCCCGCGAGGAATCCGCATGCCCAACGAGACCGACTTCTTCGTACCCGACCCCGAGGGTCAAGTCCCCAGCGCCGAAGGGTACTTCGGCGCGTACGGCGGCAAATTCATCCCCGAGGCGCTGGTCGCCGCGGTGGACGAGGTGGCCGTCGAGTACGACAAGGCCAAGCACGACCCGGCCTTCGCCGCCGAGCTCAACGACCTGATGGTCAACTACACCGGCCGGCCCAGCGCCCTGACCGAGGTGCCGCGCTTCGCCGAACACGCGGGCGGCGCCCGGGTGTTCCTCAAGCGCGAGGACCTCAACCACACCGGCTCGCACAAGATCAACAACGTGCTCGGCCAGGCGCTGCTCACCAAGCGCATGGGCAAGACCCGCGTCATCGCCGAGACCGGCGCCGGCCAGCACGGTGTCGCCACCGCCACCGCCTGCGCCCTGTTCGGCCTCGAATGCACCATCTACATGGGCGAGATCGACACCCAGCGCCAGGCCCTGAACGTGGCCCGGATGCGGATGCTCGGCGCCGAGGTCATCCCGGTCGCCTCCGGCAGCCGCACCCTCAAGGACGCCATCAACGAGGCGTTCCGCGACTGGGTCGCCAACGTCGACCGCACCCACTACCTCTTCGGCACGGTCGCGGGCCCCCACCCCTTCCCCGCGATGGTCCGCGACTTCCACCGCGTGATCGGCGTCGAGGCCCGCCGTCAGATCCTGGAGCGCGCCGGACGCCTGCCCGACGCGGCCGTGGCCTGCGTCGGCGGCGGCTCCAACGCGATCGGCCTCTTCCACGCCTTCATCCCGGACGCCTCCGTACGCCTCGTCGGCTGTGAGCCCGCGGGCCACGGCGTCGAGACCGGCGAGCACGCGGCGACCCTGACCGCGGGCGAGCCCGGCATCCTGCACGGCTCGCGCAGTTACGTCCTCCAGGACGAGGAGGGCCAGATCACCGAGCCCTACTCGATCTCGGCGGGTCTGGACTACCCGGGCATCGGCCCCGAGCACTCCTACCTCAAGGACACCGGCCGCGGCGAGTACCGCGCGGTCACCGACGACGCGGCGATGCAGGCCCTGCGGCTGCTCTCGCGCACCGAGGGCATCATCCCGGCGATCGAGTCGGCGCACGCGCTCGCGGGCGCGCTCGACGTCGGCAGGGAGCTCGGCAAGGACGGCCTGATCCTGATCAACCTGTCCGGCCGCGGCGACAAGGACATGGACACGGCCGCGCGCTACTTCGGCCTGTACGGAAGCGACGCCGACACCGAGGTCGCCCCCGACGCGGCCGGCTTCGCCGAGATCGAGGGAGACGCCAAGTGAGCGGGAACGTACAGCTGTTGAGCGACACCCTCGCCAAGGCGAAGGCCGAGGACCGGGCCGCGCTCGTCGCCTATCTGCCGGCCGGCTTCCCGACCGTCGACGGCGGCATCGAGGCGGCCAAGGCCGTCTTCGACGGCGGCGCCGACATCGTCGAGGTGGGTCTGCCGCACAGTGACCCGGTCCTGGACGGACCGGTCATCCAGACCGCCGACGACATCGCCCTCAAGGGCGGCGTGAAGATCGCCGACGTGCTGCGCACGGTCCGCGAGGCCCACGCGGCCAGCGGCAAGCCGGTCCTGGTCATGACGTACTGGAACCCCATCGACCGCTACGGCGTGGAGCGCTTCACCACCGAGCTCGCCGAGGCGGGCGGCGCCGGCTGCATCCTGCCCGACCTGCCGGTCCAGGAGTCCGCGGTGTGGCGCGAGCACGCCGAGAAGCACGGCCTCGGCACGGTCTTCGTGGTCGCCCCCAGCAGCCGTGACGAGCGCCTCGCCACGATCACGGCGGCCGGCTCCGGCTTCGTGTACGCGGCCTCGCTGATGGGAGTCACGGGCACTCGGGAGTCGGTCGGCGCCTCGGCCGAGGACCTGGTGGCCCGGACCCGGGCCACCACCGAACTCCCGGTCTGCGTCGGCCTCGGCGTCTCCAACGCCGTCCAGGCCAAGGAGGTCGCGGCCTTCGCCGACGGCGTGATCGTCGGCTCGGCCTTCGTCAAGCGCATGCTGGACGCCCCCGACCACGCGGCGGGCCTCGCCGCCGTACGGGAACTGGCGGCCGAGCTGGCCGAAGGCGTTCGCAGGGCGCCGTAACGCGCGCTTCGCACAGCTCACCCGTACGGGTGGAAGTGGGACCGGGGAGGCACGAGCGTGCCTCCCCGGTTCGTTGCTGCGGGTGTGAGTGACAAGAACCCCGATGCGAAAAGGGCCGCGCGCGACCGGCTCGTCCAAGAACGTGAGCAGCACAAGGCGGGCGAGCGCCGCCGACGGCAGCTGATCGTGGCCGGCGCCGTGGTGGGCGTGCTGGCCCTGGCCGCGGTGATCGGCGTGATCGCCGCCAACGCGGGCGGCGGCGACAGCGCCAAGAACGCCGCCACCAACGGCCCGGTCGTGGCGCCCACCGGAGCCGAGGGCAAGGACAAGCTGGCCATCCCGGTCGGCGCCGCCGACGCGCCGTCCACCCTCACGGTGTGGGAGGACTTCCGCTGCCCGGCCTGCGCCGCGTTCGAGAACGGCTTCCGCTCGACGATCCACGAGCTGGAGAACAAGGGCCAGATCCGCGTCCAGTACCACCTGGCCACCCTCATCGACGACAAGACCCGTGGCGGCGGCTCGCTCCACGCGGCCAACGCGGCGGGCTGCGCGCAGGACCAGGGGAAGTTCTCCGCGTACCACGACGTGCTCTACACCAACCAGCCCGACGAGATGGACGACGCGTACGCGGACAACGCCAAGCTGCTCGATCTGGCCAAGAAGGTGCCGGGCCTGGACACGGCCGGTTTCCGCTCCTGCGTCGAGAACGGCACGCACAACAGCTGGGTCGTGAAGTCCAACGAGGCGTTCCAGGCGGGCAAGTTCAACGGCACGCCGACCGTGCAGCTCAACGGCGAGGCGATCTTCCCGGCCAAGGGCACCGAGCAGATCACTCCGGCCAACCTGAAGAAGTGGGTGGCCGCGGCGAACAAGGGCAAGCCGGCCGGAAAGGCGAGTCCGGCCTCCTGAGGTCCGGGGCCTCTCGTTACTCATAAGTTGCCGGGCGGGTTGCCGCTGCGCCCGCCCGGCACGGTAGCGTCGTCCCTGCCATGGAACTTGCCTTCATCCCCAGCCCGTCGACCGGCGTGATCCACCTCGGACCGATCCCGCTGCGCGGCTACGCCTTCTGCATCATCATCGGTGTCTTCGTCGCCGTCTGGTACGGCAACAAGCGATGGGTCGCGCGCGGCGGCCGCTCCGGCACCGTCGCCGACATCGCCGTCTGGGCGGTGCCCTTCGGGCTCGTCGGCGGCCGGCTCTACCACGTCATCACCGACTACCAGCTGTACTTCAGCGACGGTGCGGACTGGGTCGGCGCCTTCAAGATCTGGGAGGGCGGCCTCGGCATCTGGGGGGCGGTCGCGCTCGGCGCGGTCGGCGCCTGGATCGGCTGCCGCCGCCGGGGCATCCCCCTGCCCGCCTGGGCCGACGCGCTGGCCCCCGGCCTCGCCTTCGCCCAGGCGATCGGCCGCTGGGGCAACTGGTTCAACCAGGAGCTGTACGGCCGGCCGACCGACGTGCCCTGGGCGCTGAAGATCAGCGAGGGGCCCAACCGGATCGCGGGCACCTACCACCCGACGTTCCTGTACGAGTCGCTGTGGTGCCTCGCCGCCGGCTTCCTGGTCATCTGGGCCGACCGCCGCTTCAAGCTGGGCCACGGCCGGGCGTTCGCGCTGTACGTCGCGGTGTACTGCGTGGGCCGGTTCTGGACCGAGCGCCTGCGCATCGACGAGGCGCACCACGTGCTCGGGCTGCGCCTGAACGAATGGACCGCGCTCGGGGTCTTCGTCCTCGCGGTCGCCTACATCGTCATCTCGGCGAAGCTGCGCCCCGGCCGCGAGGAGATCGTCGAGCCCGGCGCACAGGACGACGCGCCGGTGTCCCTGGACAAGAAGGACGTGAAGGACGCGGGGGAGCCTGCGGAGCCGACCGACGAACCCAAGGCGGAGTCGGTGACTTCGGGGCCGGATTCGGTGAGGTCGGAACCCGAGAAGGCATGAGGGGCCGGGAAGGGGCCTGATCGGCCCCTTCGGCTTGAGCGGCGGGGGTGCGGGGGCAAGAGCCCCCGCACCCCCGTTCTGCTGGGCGCATGATGACCCTGGCCGGCCCCCGAGAACCCCCTCGGAGGCCTACCCGTCGATCTCCGTCCGGTACGGCATCGACGTGGCCGCCCCCGGCCGCTGGACGGAGAGCGCGGCCGCGCTGGACGCCCAGGTGAGCGCGTCGGTCATCGGGCGGCCCTCGGCCAGGGCCACCGCGAGGGCGCCCACGAAGACGTCCCCGGCGCCGGTCGTGTCCACCGCCGTGACCGGCGGGGCGAGGACCGCGACCGGCTCCCGCTGCGCGCGGGACGCGTACAGACAGCCCCGCGCGCCGAGGGTGATCACGACCTCGGGCACCTGCCTGAGCAGCGCCCCGGCGGCGCGCTCCGGGTCGCCCGAGATGCCGGTGAGGGTGGCGGCCTCGTGCTCGTTGGGCACCAACAGATCGGTGGCGGCCAGGAGTTCGGGCGGCAGCGTCTGGGCGGGCGCGGGCGTCAGGATCGTGCGCACGCCGTTGCGACGAGCCGCTTCGGCGCCCTCGACGACCGCGCTCATCGGGAGTTCCAGCTGGAGCAGCAGGGACCGGGCCTCGGCGATCACCGCGCGGTCCGCGTGGCTGAGCGAGGTGACGGAGGCGTTGGCGCCGGGGATGACGACGATCGAGTTGGCCCCGTCGCCGTCGACCACGATGTGGGCGGTGCCGGAGGGACCCTCGGTGGTGCGCAGCAGATCGATGTCGACGCCCGACGCTTCGAGCGTGGCCCGCAGTCGGCCGCCGAACTCGTCGGTGCCGACCGCGCCGATCATCGCGACCTCCGCGCCCGCCCGGGCGGCGGCGACGGCCTGATTGGCGCCCTTGCCGCCGGGGACGGTACGGAACTCGTGCCCGGTGACGGTCTCGCCGCTGCGCGGGGCGGTCGTGACGTAGGCGACGAGGTCCATGTTGGTGCTGCCGAGCACGGTGATCCGGGTCATGCCGGGATTGTCTCCCGGGGGCGGCCGGTTCGGTGACCGCGCAGGGCCCGGCGCGTTCGGTGCAGAACGGGCGAAACGGCCCCTGACCTGCTATTCAGCAAGGCCTGGCTTACTGAGCACACCCTCACTGAGTAAGGCCTTACTTGCTGGCGGGGCCCTTACATCGAGCGTATGTTCAACGGTGTTGAGGGGGAGCGGGACGTGATTGCTGCCCGCTGCTGAACGTAAGGGGACCACCGTGGCCATCATCGAGACCGAAGCGACGCTGCACGAGGCGCACCGCGACAACCACACCCACCGTGACGTCAACGGCGGCTGGCTGCGCCCGGCCGTGTTCGGTGCGATGGACGGCCTGGTCTCCAACCTCGCCCTGATGACCGGCGTCGCCGGCGGCGAGGTCTCGCACCGCACGATCATCATCACCGGACTCGCCGGTCTCGCGGCCGGCGCCTTCTCGATGGCGGCCGGCGAGTACACCTCGGTGGCCTCGCAGCGCGAGCTCGTCGAGGCGGAGCTCGACATCGAGCGGCGGGAGCTGCGCAAGCACCCGGCCGACGAGGAGCGCGAGCTCGCCGAGCTCTACATGTCGCGGGGCGTCGAGCCGGCGCTGGCCCGCGAGGTCGCCCGGCAGCTGTCGCAGGACCCCGAGCAGGCCCTGGAGATCCACGCCCGCGAAGAACTCGGCATCGACCCCTCGGACCTGCCCTCGCCCACCGTGGCCGCGGTGTCCTCCTTCGCCTCCTTCGCGCTCGGTGCGCTCCTTCCCCTGCTGCCCTATCTGCTCGGCGCGACCGCGCTGTGGCCGGCCGTGCTGCTCGCCCTCGTGGGCCTCTTCGGCTGCGGCGCGGTGGTCGCCCGGGTGACGGCCCGCTCGTGGTGGTTCAGCGGCCTGCGCCAGCTGGCCCTCGGCGGTCTGGCGGCTGCCCTCACCTTCGGCATCGGTTCGTTCTTCGGTACGGCCATCGGCTGACGCGACACCCTCGGGCGGTGAAACGCCGAGGTCACCACACGGGGCGGTGCCGATCGGCACCGCCCCGTGTGACATACGTCCCGCGCACTCGGCGGCCCCAAGCCGTAGAATGGCGGAGTATGCATCGGCCCGAATAACTAATCGTTACTCAGCGGTTTCGGATCTTTTACCGCCGGGCATAGGCCGTACACACCCATAACCGCACTCCTGTGCGCCCCCGTGGGCAACGAAGCTCACGTCGGGGTGTCCGCATGTTGGAATGCGCTATCCGGTTCCCGAGATACGTTCCATCATGTAACCTGCACGAAATTTCAAGAGGGCCAGCGTCGTCCCTCGGTAAAACGCCCCCCAGGCTCTCGAATCCGATCGAGCGGGGGAGCCCCCAATGCCACAACGACGACGGGAGAGCCGATGCGTTCCGACGCCTGGTCGCCCATGGACGGTCGCCCCGCCCAGCAGGGGATGTACGACCCCCGTAACGAGCACGACGCCTGCGGCGTCGGGTTCGTGGCCACCCTCACCGGGGTTGCCAGCCATGAGCTGGTCGAGCAGGCCCTGACCGTGCTGCGCAATCTGGAACACCGCGGTGCCACCGGCTCCGAGCCGGACTCCGGTGACGGTGCCGGCATCCTGCTCCAGGTTCCGGACGCGTTCCTGCGCGAGGTCAGTGACTTCGAGCTGCCCGAGGCCGGCTCGTACGCCGTCGGTATCGCCTTCCTGCCCCTGGAGGAGACCGAGGAGGCCGTCTCGCGGATCGAGACGATCGCCGGTGAGGAGGGGCTCACCGTGCTCGGCTGGCGCGAGGTCCCCGTCACCCCCGCACTGCTCGGCAACGGCGCCCGCGCCACCATGCCCGCCTTCCGCCAGCTCTTCGTCGGCGACGGCGAATCGGCCGGCATCGCGCTCGACCGCAAGGCCTTCGTGCTGCGCAAGCGCGCCGAGCGGGAGGCCGGTGTCTACTTCCCGTCGCTCTCCGCCCGGACCATCGTCTACAAGGGCATGCTGACCACCGGCCAGCTGGAGCCGTTCTTCCCGGACCTCTCCGACCGCCGCTGCGCCACCGCCGTGGCCCTCGTGCACTCGCGGTTCTCCACCAACACGTTCCCGAGCTGGCCGCTGGCCCACCCGTACCGCTTCGTCGCGCACAACGGCGAGATCAACACGGTCAAGGGCAACCGCAACTGGATGGTGGCCCGCGAGTCCCAGCTGGCGTCCAACCTGTTCAACTCCGGCGCCGGGAAGATCGACCGCATCTTCCCCGTCTGTACGCCGGACGCCTCCGACTCCGCGTCCTTCGACGAGGTGCTCGAACTCCTCCACCTCGGCGGGCGCTCGCTGCCGCACTCGGTCCTGATGATGGTCCCCGAGGCGTGGGAGAACCACGAGTCGATGGACCCGGCCCGCCGTGCCTTCTACCAGTTCCACGCCACGATGATGGAGCCCTGGGACGGCCCGGCCTGCATCACCTTCACCGACGGCGTCCAGGTCGGCGCGGTCCTCGACCGCAACGGTCTGCGTCCGGGCCGCTACTGGGTGACCGACGACGGCCTCGTGGTGCTCTCCTCCGAGGTCGGCGTGCTCGACATCGACCCGGCCAAGGTCGTCCGCAAGGGCCGCCTCCAGCCCGGCCGGATGTTCCTCGTCGACACCGCCGAGCACCGGATCATCGAGGACGAGGAGATCAAGGCCTCCCTCGCCACGGAGAACCCGTACAAGGAGTGGCTGGAAGCCGGCGAGATCGAGCTGGAGGACCTGCCCGAGCGTGAGCACATCGTGCACACCCACGCCTCGGTCACCCGCCGCCAGCAGACCTTCGGCTACACCGAGGAAGAGCTACGCGTCATCCTCGCGCCGATGGCCCGCACCGCCGGCGAGCCGCTCGGCTCGATGGGCACCGACTCGCCGATCGCCGCGCTCTCGGCCCGTCCCCGGCTGCTCTTCGACTACTTCACCCAGCTGTTCGCGCAGGTCACCAACCCGCCGCTGGACGCGATCCGCGAAGAGCTGGTCACCAGCCTGCGCTCCACGCTCGGCCCGCAGGGCAACCTCCTGGAGCCCACCGCCGCCTCGTGCCGCAGTGTCACGCTGCCCTTCCCGGTCATCGACAACGACGAGCTGGCGAAGCTGATACACATCAATGCCGACGGCGACATGCCGGGCATGAAGGCCGCCACGCTCTCCGGTCTGTACCGGGTCTCCGGCGGCGGCGACGCGCTCGCCGCCCGCATCGAGGCCATCTGCAACGAGACGGACGCCGCGATCGAGGGCGGCGCCCGCCTGATCGTCCTGTCCGACCGGCACTCCGATGCCGAGCACGCGCCGATCCCGTCGCTGCTGCTCACCGCCGCCGTCCACCACCACCTCATCCGCACCAAGCAGCGCACCCAGGTGGGCCTGCTCGTCGAGGCCGGTGACGTGCGCGAGGTGCACCACGTCGCGCTGCTCATCGGTTACGGTGCCGCGGCCGTCAACCCGTACCTCGCGATGGAGTCCGTCGAGGACCTCGTGCGGGCCGGCACCTTCATCGAGGGCCTGGAGCCCGAGCAGGCCATCCGCAACCTGATCTACGCGCTCGGCAAGGGCGTCCTCAAGGTCATGTCCAAGATGGGCATCTCGACGGTCGCCTCCTACCGCGGCGCCCAGGTCTTCGAGGCCGTCGGTCTCGACGAGGCCTTCGTGCAGAAGTACTTCATCGGCACCGCCACCAAGATCGGCGGCGCCGGCCTGGACGTCGTCGCCAAGGAGGTCGCCGCCCGGCACGCCAAGGCCTATCCCGCCTCCGGCGTCCCCTCGGCGCACCGCGCCCTGGAGATCGGCGGCGAGTACCAGTGGCGCCGCGAGGGCGAGCCCCACCTGTTCGACCCGGAGACGGTCTTCCGCCTCCAGCACGCCACCCGCAACAAGCGCTACGACATCTTCAAGCAGTACACGGACCGCGTGAACGAGCAGTCCGAGCGCCTCATGACGCTGCGCGGCCTGTTCGGCTTCACCTCGGAGCGCGAGCCGATCTCCATCGACGAGGTCGAGCCCGTCTCCGAGATCGTCAAGCGCTTCTCCACCGGCGCCATGTCGTACGGCTCCATCTCGCGCGAGGCGCACGAGACGCTCGCCATCGCCATGAACCAGCTGGGCGGCAAGTCCAACACCGGCGAGGGCGGCGAGGACGCGGACCGCCTGTACGACCCGGCGCGCCGCTCCTCCATCAAGCAGGTTGCCTCCGGCCGCTTCGGTGTGACCAGCGAGTACCTGGTCAACGCGGACGACATCCAGATCAAGATGGCGCAGGGCGCCAAGCCCGGCGAGGGCGGCCAGCTGCCCGGCCACAAGGTCTACCCGTGGGTCGCCAAGACCCGGCACTCCACCCCGGGCGTCGGCCTCATCTCGCCGCCGCCGCACCACGACATCTACTCCATCGAGGACCTGGCTCAGCTGATCCACGACCTCAAGAACGCCAACCCGGCCGCGCGCATCCACGTGAAGCTCGTGTCCGAGGTCGGCGTCGGAACGGTCGCCGCGGGTGTCTCCAAGGCGCACGCGGACGTCGTCCTCATCTCCGGCCACGACGGCGGAACGGGCGCGTCCCCGCTGACCTCGCTCAAGCACGCGGGCGGCCCCTGGGAGCTCGGCCTCGCCGAGACCCAGCAGACCCTGCTGCTCAACGGCCTGCGCGACCGGATCGTGGTGCAGACCGACGGCCAGCTCAAGACCGGCCGTGACGTGATCATCGCCGCGCTGCTCGGCGCCGAGGAGTTCGGTTTCGCGACCGCGCCGCTCGTCGTGTCCGGCTGCGTCATGATGCGCGTCTGCCACCTGGACACCTGCCCGGTCGGCATCGCCACCCAGAACCCGACGCTGCGCGACCGCTTCTCGGGCAAGCCCGAATTCGTCGTGAACTTCTTCGAGTTCATCGCCGAAGAGGTCCGCGAGATCCTCGCCGAGCTCGGCTTCCGCACCATCGAGGAGGCCGTCGGCCACGCCGAACTCCTCGACACCGACCGGGCCGTGACGCACTGGAAGGCCCAGGGCCTCGACCTGGAGCCGCTGTTCTACGTGCCCGAGCTGCCCGAGGGCGCCGTGCGCCACGCGCTGGTCCCGCAGGACCACGGCCTCGCGAAGGCGCTGGACAACGAGCTCATCAAGCTCGCCGCGGACGCCCTGGAGGCCGACTCCGCGGAGGCCGCCCAGCCGGTCCGCGCGCAGATCGCGATCCGCAACATCAACCGGACCGTGGGCACCATGCTCGGCCACGAGGTGACGAAGAAGTTCGGCGGTGCGGGCCTGCCCGACGACACCATCGACATCACCTTCACCGGCTCGGCCGGCCAGTCCTTCGGTGCCTTCCTGCCCAGCGGTGTGACCCTGCGCCTGGAGGGCGACGCCAACGACTACGTCGGCAAGGGCCTGTCCGGCGGCCGTGTCATCGTCCGCCCGGACCGGGGCGCCGACCACCTCGCCGAGTACTCGACGATCGCCGGCAACACCATCGCGTACGGTGCGACCGGCGGCGAGCTGTTCCTGCGCGGCCGCACCGGCGAGCGCTTCTGCGTCCGCAACTCGGGTGCCACGGTGGTCTCGGAGGGCGTGGGCGACCACGGCTGCGAGTACATGACCGGCGGGCACGCGGTCGTCCTCGGCGAGACCGGGCGCAACTTCGCGGCCGGCATGTCCGGCGGCATCGCCTACGTCATCGACCTGGACCGCGACAACGTCAACTCCGGGAACCTGGGCGCCGTCGAGGCGCTCGACGACACCGACAGGCAGTGGCTGCACGACGTCGTGCGCCGCCACTTCGAGGAGACCGGTTCCACGGTCGCCGAGAAGCTGCTCGCCGACTGGTCCGAGAACGTGGACCGCTTCAGCAAGATCATCCCGACCACGTACAAGGCAGTGCTCGCCGCCAAGGACGCCGCTGAGCTCGCCGGTCTCTCCGAGCAGGAGACCACCGAGAAGATGATGGAGGCGGCGACCAATGGCTGACCCCAAGGGCTTCCTGACCACCGGGCGCGAGGTCGCCAAGACCCGCCCGGTGGACGAGCGAGTCAAGGACTGGAACGAGGTCTACGTTCCCGGTTCGCTGCTGCCGATCATCAGCAAGCAGGCCGGCCGCTGCATGGACTGCGGCATCCCGTTCTGCCACAACGGCTGTCCGCTCGGGAACCTGATCCCGGAGTGGAACGACTACGCCTACCGCGAGGACTGGCAGGCCGCCTCCGAGCGCCTGCACGCCACCAACAACTTCCCGGAGTTCACCGGGCGGCTGTGCCCGGCGCCCTGCGAGTCGGCGTGCGTGCTCGGCATCAACCAGCCGGCCGTCACCATCAAGAACGTCGAAGTGTCCATCATCGACAAGGCGTGGGACACCGGTGACGTCAAGCCGCAGGCGCCCGAGCGCCTGTCCGGCAAGACCGTCGCGGTCATCGGCTCGGGCCCGGCCGGCCTCGCCGCCGCCCAGCAGCTGACCCGGGCCGGGCACACGGTCGCCGTGTACGAGCGCGCCGACCGCATCGGCGGCCTGCTGCGCTACGGCATCCCCGAGTTCAAGATGGAGAAGGTGCACATCAACCGCCGCATCGAGCAGATGCGCGCGGAGGGCACCAAGTTCCGCACCGAGGTCGAGATCGGCCGCGACATCGACGCCGCCAAGCTGCGCAAGCGCTACGACGCGGTCGTCATCGCGGCCGGTGCCACCGTCTCGCGCGACCTGCCGGTCCCGGGCCGCGAGCTGAACGGCATCCACTTCGCGATGGAGTACCTGCCGCTCTCGAACAAGGTGCAGGAGGGCGACTTCGTCACCCCGCCGATCACCGCCGAGGGCAAGCACGTCGTGGTCATCGGCGGCGGCGACACCGGCGCGGACTGCGTGGGCACCGCCCACCGCCAGGGCGCGGCCTCCGTCACCCAGCTGGAGATCATGCCGAGGCCGGGCGACGAGCGGAACCCGGGCCAGCCCTGGCCGACGTTCCCCATGCTCTACAAGGTGACCTCCGCGCACGAGGAGGGCGGCGAGCGCGTCTACTCCGTCTCGACCACCCACTTCGAGGGCGACGAGGACGGCAACGTGCAGTCGCTGCACCTGACCGAGGTCGAGTTCATCGACGGCAAGCTGACCCCGAAGCCCGGCACGGAGCGCGCGATCCCCGCCCAGCTGGTCACCCTCGCCATGGGCTTCACCGGCACCGACCAGGCCAACGGCCTGGTGGCCCAGTTCGGCCTGGACCTGGACGAGCGGGGTAATGTGGCGCGTGACGCCGACTTCGCGACCAACGTCGACGGTGTGTTCGTCGCCGGTGACGCGGGCCGCGGCCAGTCCCTGATCGTCTGGGCGATCGCCGAGGGCCGCTCCGCGGCACGCGGCGTCGACCGCTACCTGACCGGTGCGAGCGACCTGCCCGCCCCGATCCGCCCCACGGACCGTGCCCTGACGGTCTGACCCCTCTACGTCCCGTACAACGACGTACGGAACTGACCGGCGCCCGCCCCACTGTCCCCGACCGGACGACTGGGCGGGCGCCGCGGCATGTCCGGGGCCCGGGCTGCGTGCTTCGGGTCCGGTCCGCGCCACGTATTGACTATTAGTCAATTGCGCCTCAGTCTCGGGACGAGCCGCCGTCCGTCACCGGGAGGTCCCGTGAGCAACGAAGCGCTGTCCCACCTGAGTACGGAGCTGGGGGCGCCGCCCCCAGCCTCCCTCGCCGACCTGACAGAGGATCAACTCACCTACCTGGCAGGCGCGTTGAGCGCGGAACGCGAAAGCCGCGCGGCCGGTCTCGGTGAGGCCGCCGAAGCCGCCCTCGGGCTCGTGCCCGCCCTGGCCCGCGGCCCCGTCCGCCGCATCCTCTTCAAGTGAGGCCGGTGACTGCCATGGACACTCGCGACACGCTCCGGGTCCGGGCCGAGATCGAGAAGCTCGCCGCCCTGCTGGACGAGCGCCCCGAACGGCTCGCCTTCCTCGCCGAGCTGCCCGCCGACGATCTGCGCACCCTGCGCCAACAGACCGTGGCCGCCCTGTTCGACGGCATGCCCGACATGCTCGACCGCATCGCCAGGGCCACCAAACTCGTCCCGGCCGGGGTCGCCGCCGCCATCTCGCAGAAGGCACTCGGCCCCCGCCTCGCCGCCGCCGTCGCGGGCCGCCTCGAACCCGCCCGGGCCGCCGACATCATCGAGAAGCTGCCCGTCGCCTTCACCGCCGCGTCCTGCGCGCACCTCGACCCCCGGCGCATCGAGGGCATCGTCGACCGCCTCGACGAGAACCTGCTGGTCCGGATCTCGGTCGCCCTGGCCGAACGCGGCGACCACCTCACGATGGGCCGCTTCGTCGGCCACCTGCGCGACTCCGCGCTCACCCGCATCCTGCCGCAGGTGGACGACGCGGTGGTGCTGCGCACCGGGTTCGCCGTGGACCAGCCCCAACGCCTCGGCAGGATCGTCGAGTTGATGGGTGACGAGCGCCTCGCCCAGGTCATCGCCTCGGCCGCCGACGGGCTGTGGCCGCAGGCCCTCGCGGTCGCCGGCATGGTGACGGGAGAACAGCGCGCCCGCATCGCCACCCTCGCCGCCCGCCAGCCCCAGGACCGCCTCGACACCCTGGTCCGCACGACGGCGGAGCAGGACCTGTGGGAGTCCCTGCTCCCGCTGGTGGCCCTCCTGTCCGAGGAGGACCGCCGGGCGGTGGCCCTCCTCCCGTCCCTCACCGACCCCGAGGTGCTGTCCGGAGTGGTCCCGGCGGTGGTGGCCACGGCTCTGTGGGCGGAATTCCTCCCCCTGGTGGAACTGCTGCCCGAGCCCTCCCGCACCGTGGTGGCCGAGGCGGCGGGAGACCTCTCGGACGCGGACCTGGACGCCCTGGCCCGCGAGGTCGACAAGCAGAACCTCTGGGACCTGGTCCTGCCCCTGGTGGAGCTGATGCCGGACCCCGCCAAGGAACGCGTCTTCGCCCTGCCCGCCTTCCAGGACCAGGCGGAGACCCCCTGACCCGCGGCGATGGGGTCAGTCCGTGCCGACGGCTTCGACGGGGGTCATGCGCACGTCGAAGCCGGTCTCGGGGTTGACCACACGGCCGGCGGCCCACCAGTTCTCGCGGGCCGTCTCCACGGCCATCAGCAGGACGTCCTCCTCGGGGACGCCGGCGCGCAGCCGGAGCTGATCGACGATCGCCCGGAACAGGGCGCTCTTCTCTTCGGCCGTGCGGTGGTTGAAGGACAGCTGGATGAGCATGGTGCGCTCACCGCGCGGCAGGCCGAACACGACCGGCTGCATGTGGAAGTTGTCGGGCGTGACCTCGTGGAAGACATGGAACTGGTCGTCGTGCGGGATCTTCAGAACGTCCATCATCGCCTGGTGGAGCGCGGCGGAGACGTCCCGGCGGTACTCGGGGGTGGTGCCCTGGCGGAGGTGGATGGTGATCAGTGGCATGCTCGTTCACTTTCCTTCGTGGCAATGAGTGGCACTTGGCGGCAATTCGTGACCAGGGGAGTCGAAGTGGGCCGAACTGCCGGAGGGGCCGTCGATCCCCACGCTAGGAACCCGAGGTCCATTCGGCCAGCGAATGGCTGGCATGCTGGATATGCTCATCGCTCATGGACATCACGGTGGTCGGCCTGCGGGTGCTGCGCGAGGTGGCCGAGCGGGGCACCTTCACGGCGGCGGCCCAGGCGCTCGGTTACACGCAGTCGGCCGTCTCCCGGCAGGTGGCCGGCCTGGAACAGGCCACCGGGTCCCGGCTGTTCGACCGGTATCCGGGCGGCGTCCGGCTGACCACCGCGGGCCGGGTCCTGCTGCGCCACGCCGTGACCGCGCTGGACGCGCTGGCGGCGGCCGACCGGGAACTGAGCGGCGCCCAGGACGACGGCGGCCACGTGCGGCTCGGCTTCATCCCCGCCGCCGGAGCGGTGCTCGTGGCCCGCGCCCTCGCGACCCTGGGCCGGGAAAGCCCGCGGGTACGCGTCACCACCCGGGAGGGGACCACTCCTGCGCTGCTGCGGGCGCTGCGCGCCGGCGCCCTCGACCTCGCCCTGCTCTCCTCCCGGCCACCGCACCGCGCTCCCGACGCCGACGATCCGCCCCTGCGCACCGAGCCGCTCCTGGAGGACCGCCTCGTCCTGGCGGTGCCGGCCGACCGCTTCGCCGACCGGGCCGGCGTCACCGCGCGCGAGCTGGCCGACGAGACGTGGATCGCCGGCCAGGCAGTCACCGACGAGCCCCTGCTCGGCATCTGGCCGGGCCTGCCCGGACGCCCCCGGGTCCACCACGCCGCCCGCGACTGGCTCACCAAGCTGCACCTGGTCGCAGCCGGCGCGGGCATCACGACCGTCCCCTCCCTGCTGCTGTCCGCGATCCCACCCGGCGTCCGCCTCATCACCCCGGACGACCTCCCCGAGGAACGCCGCCGCATCAGCCTGGTGCGCCGCCCCGGCCCCACGCCCCCCGCGACGGCCGCCCTGACCCGCGCCCTCCGCGACCACGCGTCCATGCTGGCCGACTGACCCGGAAGCGAACGGAAGCCGCAACACGTGCGGCTCCGCCGCGAGGGCGCGACGGAGCCTGGTGGCCCGGTGCCGGGTACGGGCACCCTGCTGAGGGGCGCGGGGAACCGCGCGACCAGCCACAGACGGCCCGCACCCAACATCCCACCCCCGAGCGGAGCTTGAAGCCCCCGGCGCGGGGCGGCACCGCACACCTCTGACCGGGCGGAGCCGCCCCGCAGTGACGAACCGGCGTAACCTCGTCACCCGCACCCCGGCGAGTGAACGGAGACGCATGCCCGCCCTGTCCCTCCAGAAGGTGGAGGAGCGTGCCCCCGCGCTCGTCTCCCTCTACAAACACGCCGCCGCGTCCCTGGAGAAGTACGGCCTCGACGACGAGACCGCGGCCGTCTACCTCGTCGTCGACCACTCCGGCTCGATGCGCCCGTACTTCAGGGACGGCAGTGTGCAGGCACTCGCCGACCGCGTGCTCGGGCTCTCCGCACACCTCGACGACGACGGCCGCGTCCCGGTCGTGTTCTTCTCCACGGACATCGACGCCGAGACGGAGATCGCCCTGCACAACCACCGGGGCCGCATCGAGCGGATCGTGGCCAACCTCGGCCACATGGGCCGCACCAACTACCACGTGGCGATGGACGCGGTCATCGACCACTACCTGGAGAGCGGCGCGAGTGCCCCCGCGCTCGTCGTGTTCCAGACCGACGGCGGCCCGAGCAGCAGGCTCGCCGCCGAGCGCTACATCTGCAAGGCGGCGACGCTGCCGATGTTCTGGCAGTTCATCGGGTTCGGCGACCCCCGCAGCCACCAGTTCGACTTCCTGCGCAGGCTCGACGAGTTGGCCGTCCCCGAGCGCCGCCGCGTCGACAACGCGGGCTTCTTCGCGGCCGGCACCGACCCGCGCCGGGTGACGGACGCCCAGCTCTACGACCGGCTGCTCGGCGAGTTCCCGCACTGGCTGCGCGCCGCCCGGGCGGAAGGGATCGTACGGTGAGGACACTGCGAGCCGCCGACAGGCAGGCCGTGCCGTGGCGCAACGGCGGCGGGGTGACCCGGAACATCGTGGCCCACCCCGAGGGCGCGGGCACCGCCGACTTCGTGTGGCGGGTCAGCCTCGCCGACGTCGGGGCGGACGGACCGTTCTCCGGATTCCCGGGGGTGGACCGGATCCTCACCGTCGTCGAGGGCGCCGGCATGGACCTCCTGGTGGGCGGCCGACGCCGTCTCGTGGACGAGCGGTTCGTGCCCCAGCACTTCCCCGGCGACGCCCCCACGGACTGCCGCCTCCTGGCCGGCCCGGTCGTCAACTTCAACGTGATGTTCCGCCGGGGCACCCCCGCGCCGACGGTCGCCGTGGTGCGGGGCGACCTGACGATCGCCGGTCCCGCCCTGGTCGTCGCTCTGGACGCGCCCGCCCGCGTCGACGGCGTACGCCTGGACCCGTACGACGCCCAGCTCACCGCGCCGGGCACGGCGGCGGTACGGGCCGAGGGGCACACGGCCGTCGTCACCCTTCCGGCCCGGTAATCCGGACAGAGGTTGTCGGGTATCCGAGGTTTCCTGGGGCCATGGAAAACCAAGACACGGCGACCACGCCGACAGCACCCCCGGCGCGGGCCTGGAGCGCGTTCCACCAGGCCGAGCCGCGGTTCGCCGCCCTCACCGAGGCCCGCTTCAAGAAGTACCGGCACCAGGTCCTCGGCACCCTGCGCAAGGACGGCTCGCCCCGGGTGACCGGCCTGGAGGTGGAGTTCCGGGACGGTGAGCTGCTGCTCGGCATGATGCCCGGCTCGATGAAGGCCCTCGACCTGCTGCGCGACCCGCGCTGCTCGCTCCAGGCCAACCCGGGCCCGGACGCCGAGATGGCCGACGGTGACGTACGGGTCAGCGGGCGCGCCGTGCGGGTCACCGATCCGTCGGCGCTGGCGTCCTTCGTCGAGCAGGTGACCCCGCCCGAGCCGTTCCTCCTCTTCCGCGTCGAGCCGACCGAGGTCGTGTACACCGGCATCGAGAACGAGGAGATGGTCCTGCGCGTCTGGCGGCCCGGCACCGCGCTGCGCACCCTCAGGCGCGGCAGCGGCGAGGGGTCGGTGCGCGAGGACGCCTGAACCGCGAGCGCTGTGAGCTGTGAGTCGTGAGTCGTGAGCCGTGAGCCCTGTGTCGTGAGACGCCGGCCGTCGCGCGTTACAGTCGCCCGGGCATGCGACGGGTTCGAGAGACCGAGGAGAGTCCATGAGCGGCGAGCACGACGGCGGCACGGTCACACTCATCACCGGCGGGGCGAGCGGGATCGGCGCCGCGACCGTCCGACGGCTCCTGGCCGCCGGGAACCGGGTCGCGGTCACCGGCCGAGATCAGGGAAGGCTGGACGCCTTCGCGGCCGAACTGGACGCGGGGGAGCGGGTGTTGGCGGTCGCCGCCGACACCACCGACCTCGCGTCCATCGGCGCCGCGGTCGAGGCGACGCTGAAGACGTTCGGACGGCTCGACCACGTCGTGGCGAACGCCGGGTTCTCCACCCACGACACCCTCGCCGACGGCGACCCCGACCACTGGCGCGAGATGCTGATGGTCAACGTGCTGGGCCCCGCCGTCCTGGTGAAGGCCGCGCTGCCCGCGCTCACCGAGAGCGGCGGCCGCATCGTGATGGTCGGCAGCACCGCGGGCATCAAGAACACCCCGGGCAACATGTACTCGGTGACCAAGGGCGCGCTCACCTCGCTCGCCGAGAACACCCGTGTCCTGGTCACCGGATCGGGCGTCGGCGTGACCCTGGTCGCACCCGGCCGGGTGGACAGCCCGTTCTGGGAGAGCCACCCCGCGGGCGTGGTCCCGGACGGACCGGCGATGGCCCCGGACCAGGTGGCCGAGGCCGTCGTCTGGACGCTCGCCCAGCCTTCGGGGGTCGAGGTCAACCAGGTGGTGGTCCGCCCCACCGGCCAGATCCACTGACCCCCCGCTCAGCCCGCGAGGACCTGTGCCCGGCACTCCCCGGGTGAGCCCCACGCGTCCCTGAGCGGCCGTGCCTTGCGCAGCCACAGCGACAGGTCGAGCTCCTGGGTGTAGCCGACCGCGCCGTGCAGGTGCAGCGCGGTGCGGGCGGCCCCGTACGCGGCCTCCCCGGCCGTCACCTTCGCCGCGGCCACCTCGCCCGGCGCGAGCGACAGCGCGGCCCCGTACAGCAGCGGCCGCGCGAACTCGATCGCGACCAGGGTGTCCGCGAGGCGGTGCTTGACCGCCTGGAACGAGCCGATCGGCGCCCCGAACTGGGTGCGCTGCTTGACGTACGCCACCGTCCGGGCGAGCAGCGCCTCGGCGACTCCGAGACACTGCCCGGCCACCGCGAGCCGCGCCCACCCGGTGGCGTACGCGACGGCATCCTCCAACTGTGGCCCCGCGTACAGCAGTTCGCCACCCGGCAGCGGTCGCGCGAGGCGCCTGGCCGGGTCGGCCGACGGCTGGACGGGGCCGTGCCCCGGGGCGAGCCGCAGCTCCTGGTCCGCGACGGTGAGCACCACGTCCGCCGCGTCCGCGTCGAGTGCGTACGGGCCCCCGCCCGGCCGCGGCACGCTCGCCGCGCACGCGCCCGAGGCGATACCGGGCAGCAGCCGTTTGGCCGGGCCCTCCTCGCCGAGCTCCGCGAGCCGGGCCAGCAGTGCGGCGGCGGCCACCGTCTCCACGACCGGACCCGGCAGCGCGTGCCTGCCCAACTCCACGCATGCCAGGGCGAGTTCGACCGAGAGCATCCCGAGCCCCTCGTACTCCTCGGGCACCCCGAGCGCGAACACCCCCGCGCCAGCGAGCCGCGACCAGAGGGCCCGGCCGGGTCCCGCGTCCCCCGCGGACCAGGCCCGGATCGCGGCGGGCGTGTCGGCGGCGCTCAGCATCGCGTCCAGGGAGCGGGTGAAGTCGAGCTGTTGCGAGGTGAGCAGAAACCTCATCGGCGCCCCTTCGGCAGGCCGAGCAGCCGCTCGGCGATGATGTCGCACTGGATCTCGTTCGTCCCGGCGTAGATCGGACCGGCCAGCGAGAAGACATGGCCCTCGGCCCAACTCCCGTGCGCGGGGGCCTCGTCGGCGTCGTCCGACAGTTCCCCGTACGGGCCGAGCAGATCGAGCGCGCATTCGTGCAGGGCGATGTCGTACCGCGACCAGAACACCTTGTTGAGGCTCGACTCGGCGCCGATCGCACCGCCCTCGGCGAAGCGGGAGGCGCCCGCGCAGGTGAAGAGCTGATAGGCGCGCGCCCCGATCACCGCGTCCGCGACCCGGTCGCGCAGTGCGGTGTCCGCCGGGTCGCCCGCCGTGCGCCACAGCTCCACGAGCCGCGCGGCCGAGGCCAGGAAGCGGCCGGGGGAGCGCAGCATCAGGCCGCGCTCGTTGCCGGTCGTCGCCATGGCGATCCGCCAGCCCGCGCCCACCTCGCCGATCACGTCCCCGTCCGGCACGAAGACGTGGTCGAGGAAGAGTTCGGCGAAGGCGGGCTTGCCGTCGAGGCGGCCGATGGGGCGCACGCCCACCCCCGGCGCCCGCAGGTCGAACATCAGACAGGTCAGGCCCTGGTGGGGCCTGGCGGCCTCGGGGTCGGTACGGAAGATGCCGAAGGCGCGGTCGGCGAACGCGGCCCGTGACGACCAGGTCTTCTGTCCCGAGAGCAGCCAACCCCCGTCCGTACGGACGGCCTTGGACCGCAGGGAAGCGAGGTCGGAGCCCGCCTCCGGCTCGGACCAGGCCTGCGCCCAGATCGTCGCGCCGCTCGCCATGTCCGGCAGGATCCGTGCCCGCTGCTCGGGCGTCCCGTGGTCGAACAAGGTGGGCGCGAGCAGGTTGATGCCGTTCTGCGAGACGCGCCCGGGGCCGCCCGCCGCGAAGTACTCCTCCTCGAAGGCCAGCCACCGGAAGATGTCGACGTCCCGGCCCCCGTACTCCTTCGGCCAGGACACCACCGACCAGCGGTCCGCGAACAGCCGCGCCTCCCAGTCCCGGTGGGCGGCGAAGCCGGCTTCGGTCTCCAGCGAGGGAAGCGGTGCGGGCGGCACGTGCGCGGCGAGCCAGTCGCGCGCCTCGGCCCGGAAGGCCTCCTGGTCGGGCGTGGGGTCCAGGTCCATGGGTACGGCACACCATCCTTCCCTAACAAGTGTTTGGTAGGTTAACGTGGCGCCGTGACGGACAACAAGGCTCAGGCGGCGGCCGGCGAAGCTCGGACGGCGGCCAACACGGCTCAGTACGTGCCCGGCCATGCCCTGCTCGACGGCCGTACCGCCGTCGTCACCGCGGCGGCCGGCGCCGGGATCGGCGGGGCCACCGCCCGCAGGTTCCTCGAAGAGGGCGCCCGCGTCGTCATCGGCGACGCCCACGCCCGCCGCCTGAAGGAGACCGAGGAGGCGCTGGCCGCGGAGTTCGGCGCGGACCGCGTCGCCTCCGTCCCCTGCGACGTGACCGACGAACAGCAGGTCGCCGCCCTCCTCGCGCTCGCCGAACACGAACACGGCGGGCTCGACATCGTGGTCAACAACGCGGGCCTGGGCGGCACTTGCTCCCTCGTCGACATGTCGGACGAGGCCTGGTCCAAGGTCCTCGACGTCACCCTGAACGGCACCTTCCGCTGCACCCGGGCCGCCCTGCGCGCCTTCAGGGACAGCGGCCGGGGCGGCGTGATCGTCAACAACGCCTCCGTCGTCGGCTGGCGCGCCCAGGCCGGCCAGGCCCACTACGCCGCCGCCAAGGCCGGCGTCATGGCGCTCACCCGGTGCGCCGCCATCGAGGCCGCCGAGTACGGCGTGCGCGTCAACGCCGTCGCACCCAGCCTCGCCATGCACCCGCACCTGGTGAAGGTCACCTCCGCCGAACTGCTCGAAGAGCTCACCGCCCGCGAGGCGTTCGGCCGCCACGCCGAACCGTGGGAGGTCGCCAACGTCATCGTGTTCCTGGCCGGCGACTACTCCTCCTACCTCACCGGCGAGGTCGTCTCCGTCAGCAGCCAGCACGCCTAGCCGGGGCAGCACAATGGTCAGGTGCCGACGAACAAGAAGAAGACGCAGGTGACCGCCTCGCCCGAGCGGCGGCGCGAACTCCTGGCCACCGCGGCCGAGGTGTTCGCCGCCCAGGGCTACAACGCGACCACCGTGCGCCGGATCGCCGACGAGGCGGGCCTGCTCGCGGGCAGCCTCTACTACCACTTCGACTCCAAGGAGTCGATGCTCGACGAGATCCTCTCGACCTTCCTGAACGAACTCTGGGAGGGCTACGACGCCGTACTCGCCGCCGGACTCGGCCCCCGCGAGACCATCGAGGCCCTGGTCACCGAGTCCTTCCGGGAGATCGACCGGCACCGCGCCGCCGTCGCGATCTACCAGAAGGAGTCCCGGCACCTGGCCGCGCTGCCCCGCTTCGGCTATCTCACCGAATCCCAGCAGAAGTTCGAGAAGGCCTGGCTGGGAACGCTGGAGCGGGGCGTCGCGGCGGGCGCCTTCCGCACCGACCTCGACATCCGCCTCACCTACCGCTTCGTGCGCGACACCGTGTGGGTCGCCGCGTCCTGGTACCGGCCCGGCGGCGGACACAGCCCGGAGGAGATCGCCCGCCAGTACCTCTCGATGGTCCTGGACGGAATCGCCGTACGCACCTGACCCGCATCCGCACCTCACCCACCCGCCCCATACCCGCCCGCGCACCTGAACCGCATCCGCACATGACTCGCATACGCACGCAACTCGTATACGCATCTGGGGAGTTGACATGGCCGAGGCCTATATCGTCGAAGCGGTACGCACTCCGGTGGGCCGGCGTGGCGGAGGGCTCTCGGCGGTCCACCCCGCCGACCTCGGCGCCCACGTACTGAAGGCGCTCGTCGAACGCTCCGGCGTCGACCCGGCCGCCGTCGAGGACGTCGTCTTCGGCTGCCTGGACACCGTGGGCCCGCAGGCCGGCGACATCGCCCGCACGTCCTGGCTGGCGGCCGGCCTGCCCGAAGAAGTGCCCGGCGTCACCATCGACCGCCAGTGCGGCTCGTCCCAGCAGGCCGTCCACTTCGCCGCCCAGGGCGTCCTTTCCGGCACCCAGGACCTGGTGGTGGCGGGCGGCACCCAGAACATGTCGATGATCCCGATCGCGTTCGCCTCGCGCCAGGCCGCCGAACCGCTCGGCCTGACCGACGGCCCCTACCTCGGCAGCGAGGGCTGGCGGGCCCGCTACGGCGACGTACCCGTCAACCAGTTCCACGGTGCGCAGCTCATCGCCGAGAAGTGGGGCATCACGCGCCGCGCCATGGAGGAGTTCGCCCTCCGCTCGCACCAACGGGCCCTGCGAGCCATCGACGAGGGCCGCTTCGCGCGCGAATGCGTCGCGTACGGCGACGTCGCCACGGACGAGGGGCCGCGCCGGGACACCACCCTGGAGAAGATGGCGGCGCTGCGGCCCGTCCTGGAGGGCGGCACCATCACCGCGGCCTGCTCGTCCCAGGTCTCCGACGGCGCGGCCGCCCTCCTGATCGCCTCCGACCGCGCCGTCGCCGAACACGGCCTGACCCCGCGCGCCCGCGTCCACCACCTCTCGGTACGCGGGGAGGACCCCATCCGCATGCTGTCCGCGCCCATCCCCGCCACCGCCCACGCCTTGAGGAAGACCGGGATGAAGATCGGCGACATCGACCTCGTCGAGATCAACGAGGCCTTCGCCCCGGTCGCGCTCGCCTGGCTCAAGGAGACCGGAGCCGACCCGGACCGCGTCAACGTCAACGGCGGCGCGATCGCGCTCGGCCATCCGCTGGGCGCGACCGGCGTGAAACTGATGACGACCCTGCTGCACGAACTGGAGCGCACCGGCGGCCGCTACGGCCTCCAGACGATGTGCGAGGGCGGCGGCCAGGCCAACGTGACCATCATCGAACGCCTCTGACGCGACCTCCCCGTCCGTGACGTGGCCCACGGACGGGCCGCGGGGGGCCGTGCTATCGTGGTGCCTGTTGCAGTTTTGGTACCCATATACTTTATGTGCGCCTGACGGGAATGATCCTCAGGCGCATTATTTGTTTCCGGGGTTTCTCCGGATGGGCTCAATGCGGCGACGAGGAATCCGTAAATCCGCGGATTTCCGGAACTGCCCCTGTCTTAGGAGAAATGACATGGCTACTGGCACCGTGAAGTGGTTCAACTCGGAAAAGGGCTTCGGCTTCATCGAGCAGGACGGCGGCGGCCCCGACGTCTTCGCCCACTACTCCAACATCGCCTCCTCCGGCTTCCGTGAGCTCCTTGAGGGCCAGAAGGTCTCCTTCGAGGTCACCCAGGGCCAGAAGGGCCTCCAGGCGGAGAACATCGTTCCCGCCTAATCGCCGACGAGGCGTATTTTGCAGCCGCTGATTCAGCGGCTCGCGAATTTCGCAGCCGGGGCCCGCACCCTCAGGTGCGGGTCCCGGCTTGTGCTGTCTTGTCCCAGGAAGGCAAATTCCGTATGACGCGCATGACCAGCAAGCGCCCCGGTGCCGGTTCCGGTGCCGGTACCGGCTCCCGTTCCGGTTCCGGTTCCAGTTCCGGTGCCCGCAGGAGCTCCGGCCGCCCCGCCGCCAAGTCCGCCAAGTCCGCCAAGGGCCGCACGATGGCGCCGCAGGGCGAGTTCCAGCTCCCGGAGACCCTCACCCCCGCGCTGCCGGCCGTCGAGGCCTTCGCCGACCTGGACATGCCCGCGGCGCTGCTCAAGACGCTCGACGCGCAAGGCGTGACCGAGCCCTTCCCGATCCAGGGCGCCACCCTGCCGAACTCGCTCGCGGGCCGCGACATCCTCGGCCGCGGGCGCACCGGCTCCGGCAAGACCCTCGCCTTCGGCCTCGCCCTGCTCGCCCGCACCGCGGGCCGGCGCGCCGAGCCCAGGGCGCCGCTCGCCATGGTCCTGGTACCGACGCGCGAGCTCGCCCAGCAGGTCACCGACGCGCTCACGCCGTACGCCACGGCCGTGAACCTGCGCCTGACCACCGTCGTCGGCGGCCTCTCCATCACCAAGCAGGCCAACGCGCTGCGCCGCGGCGCCGAGGTCATGGTGGCCACCCCGGGCCGGCTCAAGGACCTCATAGAGCGGGGTGACTGCTCGCTGGAGAACGTGGGCATCACCGTCCTCGACGAGGCCGACCAGATGGCCGACATGGGCTTCATGCCGCAGGTCGTGGCGCTGCTCAAGCAGGTCGAGCCGGACGGTCAGCGCATGCTGTTCTCGGCGACCCTGGACGCCAACATCGACCGCCTGGTCCGGATGTTCCTCACCGACCCGGTCGTGCACTCCGTCGACCCGTCGGCCGGCGCGGTCACCACGATGGAACACCACGTCCTGTACGTCATGGACGAGACCGACAAGAAGGCCGTCACCACGCGGATCGCGGCCCGCGACGGCCGCGTGATCATGTTCCTGGACACCAAGCGTTCGGTGGACCGGCTGGTCAAGCGGCTCCTCGCGAGCGGGGTCCGGGCGGCCGGTCTGCACGGTGGACGCTCCCAGCCGCAGCGCAACCGCACCCTTGACCAGTTCAAGAACGGCCAGGTCACCGCGCTGGTCGCGACCAACGTCGCCGCGCGCGGCATCCACGTCGACGACCTCGACCTGGTCGTGAACGTCGACCCGCCGACCGACCACAAGGACTACCTCCACCGCGGTGGGCGCACCGCTCGGGCGGGCGAGTCGGGCAGCGTCGTCACGCTGGTCCTGCCGGACGAGAAGCGCGAGATGACCAAGCTCATGTCGTTCGCGGGGATCAGGCCGCGCACGGCCGAGATCAAGTCGAGCTCCGAGGAGCTCGTCCGGGTCACGGGCGCGCGCGAGCCGTCCGGCGTCCCGGTCGTCATCGAGGTCCCGGCCCAGCCGGAACCGAAGAAGGCCTCCGGTGGCCGCAGCCGGGGCGCGCGCGGCGGCCGCGCCCAGGGCTCGGGCCGCGCCCAGGGCTCGGCCCAGGGTGGTGCCGCCTCCCGCGGCCAGGGCGGCCGGGGTCAGGGTGCGGCTTCCCGTACCCAGGGCGGCTCAGCCTCCCGTGCCCAGGGTGGTTCAGCCTCCCGTGCCCAGGGTGGTTCAGCCTCCCGTGCCCAGGGTGGCGGCGCACCCCGCACCCAGGGCGGGTCGGCGGCTCGCTCCGCGGGCGGGCGTGGGCGCGGACAGGGCGGCGCGGGCCGGGGCCGGGCCGGAGCCTGATCTCCTTCGACAGCCGCAAGCCCCGCCCCTTCGAAAAGCGAAAGGGCGGGGCTTGCTGGTGGCGCTCGCGACGTTCAGCTGACGCCGAGCTCTCCGGCCTTGATGCTTCCTACGAAGGAAGAGAAGGCATGCGTACGGAGGCTCAGGGCAGGGCCGTTGGGTGCCTTGGAGTCACGGACGGGGACCAGGCCACGCGTGGCGGCGAGGTTCGTGGCGACCTCGATGCACTGGCCGCCGTTGCCGCTGTACGAACTCGTGAACCAGCGGGGGGATTCGGTCGTCACTTGAAACCCTTTCCTACTTGCTCGATCAGGGCCAAGGACGCCGCTTGAGGCAGCGCCTCGGCTTGAAGCTGATGGTACGCCTTCAATATGGGCACGACAGCGGCATTGTCCCGCTCCAGGTTGCTCCGCTGCGCCGACTCGGCGTAGGACATGATCGAGCGGTCCGGCATGGTCAACAGGGTCACCGGCAGGCTGAACGGTCTGCGTGCTCCCATCGTGAACGGGGCGACCTGGAGCAGCGTGTGCGGCATCTCCGCGAACTCCAGCAGACGGGCGAACTGAGCCTCCATGACTGAAGAGTCCCCCATCGGCCTGCGGATGCAACTCTCATCCAGTACAGCGTGGATCAAGGGGGACGGGGTGCGAGCCAGGATGGCTTGACGCCGGATCGCCAACTCGACGCGTTCCTCCGCCTGTTCGGGCGTACTTGCCTCTCGCCGTACTGCGTCTGCCTCCAATGTCGCCGCGTACTCCCTGGTTTGCAGCAGGCCGGGGATGACACCCACTTCGTACAGCCGCAGCTCTACGGCCCGCGCTTCGTGCGTGACGTACTCCGGGAATCCCTCCAGCAGGGAGCCCTGACGCATTTTCCGGAACTCGTGCTCGAACGCGTCCGCGCTGCCGGTGAGGCGGAACACCCGGTCCGCGCTACGCGAGAAGCGAAGAGTCGCAGGCTTCCGACCAGTTTCGACCGCCGAGATATGCACGCTGGAGTAGTCCATGAGATCGCCGAGGTGGTCCTGCGTCCAGACCCGACCCTCCCGCAGGCTGCGCAGACGCGCCCCGTAAGCCTCCTGTGGTGAGCCGTCCGGCGTCAACTCCTTCCGGTTCAAGGGCTGTTCACCGACCTTTCGTTCCGATCCAACAGATTGAATGGTTCCCTCGTCTGGGCCACGCTGACTCCCCCTGGTAGTGATTTCGCTACGGAGAGGAGTTGTCGTGTCTGGTGAGGATAGGGCCGTCGGGGGTCCGCCGGCGCCGACTTGTCGTCAATGCCCGGCCGAGGAAGCCGTCGAGTACGCGGTGGATACGGCGAACGGCGACAGGATCGGCGTCGTGCAGGAGCGCTTCACGGGGAGCGTGTACCTGCGCCCGCCGGGTGGCGGCGTCGAGTGGGCCACCCGGCCCGAGGCTCTGCGGCCCCTGTCGGCCGCCGAGCCCGGCCGTGCGCAAGTGCTCAACTCACCCGTGAAAAGGGGTTGTTGATGCGCCGGACGTGGTTCCGATGAGCACCCGGGCGACGGCTCGGTACGTTCGCTACCGGGTCAGCTCCCACCCGGACGGCGGGCTGAGCGTCTCGGTGTACTGCCTGGCCGACCGCTGCTCCTGGAGCGTGCTGCCGACGGCCGAGCACGAGAAGGCGAGTCAGGAGATGCTCCACCACACGGCCGACTCGGGGCACGCGCTGTTCTCGCGCACGGTCCAGGACATGGCGGTGGTGACCTTGGCCGATCCGGCCGAGCAGGAGCGGCGGGCCGAGGCGAACGTGCTGGAGTACCAGCACCTGGGCGGGGCGGCCGAGGACGCGGGGACCGGATCATGATGCTGGACCTCGACGCCCTGCGGACCACGGACTTCCGCAGACCACGACCCGGCCCCGCCGGCCCCGGGCGCTGCCCCGCGTGCGCGATGGTCGTCGAGATCATCAAGGAGGTGTGCGCATCCCGGGACCCGGCGCTCCTGGAGGTCTGCGTCGAACTCGGCTTTGTGCACGCGGTGGTCGGGCACCCGTGGGACCGGAGCGAAGAGCGCCGCTACTTCCTCGCTCGGCTGCGGGGCGAGGAACCCGATCCGGACTAGGCCACCATCCGGGCCCGCAGTCCCGCCAAGTCGGGCAGGGTCAGTCCCAGCCCCCGCGTCAGGTACCCGTACAAGTCCCCGTACTGCGTGGTGAGTTGGGACAGCGCCGCGTCGAGGTAGTCGACCCGTACCTCCTGGAGCGGGATGAGCAGATCCGGGTTCTGCATCACCCCGGACTGCTTCAGGCCGGCCCGGAGTGCCGCGTCCGCCGCCGCCCGGAAGGTGTTGGACGCAAGGTAGTCCGTCTGGGCCGTCGCGGCGGGTACGCCCACCGCGCGCAGCAGCAGGTAACTCAGCCACCCCGTACGGTCCTTGCCCGAGGTGCAGTGGAGGAGCAGGGGGCCGTGGCCCGCGGCCAGGTCCTTGAGGGTCGCCCCGAACTGGGCGCGGGCGGCGGGGTCGGAGACGAAGGCCCCGTACACCGTGCGCATCAGTGCCTCCGCCTTGCCGTGGCCCAGCATCGCGTCCTGCGTCGCCGGATCCCGCGACCCGATCGCGGTCAGCATCTGTGCGTACAGACCGCTGTCGGTGACCGGACGCGAGGTCGGGGTGAGCCCGGAGGGCAGCCGGTCGGGGCCGTCGTACTGGAGCTCGAACGGTGTGCGGAAGTCGACCACTTCGCGCAGCCCGAGCCGTCCGAGCGTCGCCAGGTCCGCGTCCGTCACCTTGTTCAGCGCGTCGGCCCGGTAGGCGACCCCGTACCGGACCCGCGCGCCGTCGTACGTCCCGTAGCCGCCCAGGTCGCGGACGTTCACCGCGCCCTGGAGTACGACCTGGTGGACCGGTGAGGCGGTGCGGTGCTGCGCGGCGGCCGCCGCCGGCGTGGGTGCGGGCAGCGCACCCAGTGCCAGTGCCAGGGCCGTGGCGAACGCGGCGACCGCGCCTCTGGCGACTCGTGTCACCCTTCGGGTGGAATGGTTCATGGCGATCCATCAACTCCCTTGTGCGATCGGGTCGTTACTGCACGCTTCGCAACGCGCCCAGCGTGCGCGCCGCCTCGTCCATCACCCGGCCGACCAGCTCCGCACAGCTCGGCAGGTCCTCGATCAGCCCGGCCACCTGACCCGAGGCCATCACCCCGAGGTCCGTGCGGCCCTCGACCATGGACGCCCGCAGCAGCATCGGCGTATTCGCCGCGAGCAGTATCTGACTCCACGTCAGTTCCTTGCCGTGTCTCATCGCCAGGCCGTCGCGCACCAGTTGGGGCCAGGACAGGCCGGAGATCCTGCGGAATCCGCGTGCCCGCCGTACCGCCTGCACGAGGGCGCGAGTGCGGCCCGCGGTCTCCAGGGACCTGACGAGCTCCGTGCGGAGCATGCGGTGCGGCAGGCCGTCCACGGCCGTGGTCACCGTGACGTCCTTCACCGTCGCCTCCAGGTACTTCGCCTTCACCGCGTCCGGCACCGTCGAGTCGGAGGTCAGCAGGAAGCGGGTGCCCATCGCCACGCCCGCCGCGCCGTAGGCGAGCGCCGCCACCAGACCCCGGCCGTCGTGGAAGCCGCCCGCGGCGATCACCGGAATGTCCACGGCGTCCACGACCTGCGGCAGCAGCACGGTCGTCGCCACCTCGCCGGTGTGCCCGCCGCCCTCGCCGCCCTGCACGATCACCGCGTCCGCCCCCCACGCCGCGACCTTCTCGGCGTGCCGGCGGGCGCCGATGGAGGGGATCACCACGACCCCCGCGTCCTTCAGCTCGGCGATGAGTTCGCGGGAGGGGGCGAGCGCGAAGGACGCCACGCGCACGCCCTCCTCGATGATGATCCGCACCCGCTCGCGGGCGTCGGCGGCATCGGCCCGCAGATTGACCCCGAACGCCTCTCCGGTACGGGACTTGACCTCGCGGACCGCCCCCCGCAGCTCCGCCGTCGTCATCGTCGCGGAGGCGAGAATGCCGAGGGCGCCCGCGTTCGCGGTGGCCGAGACCAGGCGGGGGCCCGCGACCCAGCCCATGCCGGTCTGCACGATCGGATGCCGCACGCCCACCAGTTTGGTCAGGGCCGTCCCGATACGGGGGTCCCCGGGCGCGGCGGTCACGGCCGCACCTCGCGTTCGCGCAGCCCGTCCGGGTCGATGACCTCGCGGATCAGGCGGAGCTCCGCGGCGGTGGGCTCCCGGGTGTACGCCGGCCCGTCCGCCACCGCGAGCTCGAACCCCGTCGCCTCGCGGACCTCGTCCAGGGTGACCCCGGGGTGCAGCGAGGCCAGCCGCATCGAGTGGTCCGGGGTCGCGAAGTCGAAGACGCCCAGGTTGCTCACCACCCGCGGGATGCGGTGGTAGCGGGTCGCGGAGGGTCCCGCGGCCGCCGCGCTGTCGTATCCCACGCCGCTGATCATGTCGACCTTCGGCACGAACACCCGCGTCGAATGCTTGGGCACCCAGTAACTCACCGGATTGTTCAGGGTGTTGACCGGCGCGCCGCGCACCCCCAGGAGCTGTCGGGCGGGCCGCTCCCAGGGGCCGATGCAGGAGATGTTCTGGTTGCCGAACCGGTCGATCTGGCTCGCGCCCATCATGACGTGCCGCCGCCCGCCGGTCACCATCGTCAGGTGCCGGCGGTAGGGCAGCCAGCCCTCCGGCCTCCCGTCGAGTCCGATCAGCATCGCCTCGCCGTCGGTGAGCAGCAGGTCGGGGGAGAAGGTGCGCCGCGCGAGCCGGGCCCCGACCGAGGGGATCAGGCCCATGGGGCTGGCAAGCACCTCCCCGTTGTCGCGCCAGGCCTCGGCGCAGGCGATCACGCAGTACTCGGCGCGGGTCACCCGCACGGCGCTCGTCGTCACTTCTGCTCCTCGTGCCAGCTCTGCACCGCGGACTGGTAGGACTTCTCGTCGGGCCCGGACAGGAAGCGTTCGGCGAACTCGGCCCAGGGGGTGCTCGCGTAGAGCTTCTGGAACGGCTCGTCGCGCCCGTAGTCGGGAACGCAGGACGTGAAGTGCGCGCCGTTCGGGCACTCCACGACCCCGGTGACCGCGTACCTCCCCACCAGCAGGGACTGCGGCACCACGGCCCCCGGGCCGCCTCCGTCGCCGGCCCCGAAGCCGTCCACGATCCGCTCGCAGGAGACGTACGCGCTGTCGGCGGCCTCGCAGAACAGGTCGTCGAAGTACGGGTCGGGCCCCAGGTACTGGCCGTTGCCGAGCCGGTCGGCACGGTTGAGGTGGACGAGTGCCGCGTCCATGCGCAGGGCGGGCATCGCGACGAGGGTCTCGCCGTCCTCGTACGGTGAAGTGACCGTCCGCAGCCCGGGGTTGACCCGCATCACGTCCGATCCGATGCCCGCCCGGACCGGCAGGAACGGCAGCCGGTTCGCGGCCGCGTGCAGCCCCCACATGAACATCGCCTCGTCGACCTCCGTCAGCTCGAAGGCGCCCGCCTGGCGCGCGGCGCGGAAGTGCGGCTCCAGGGGGATCGAGTCGAGCGTGGCGAACGGCGCGACCAGTCTGCGGATGCGCCCGGCGGCCGCGAGCAGGCCGACGTCCGGCCCTCCGTACGAGATCACCGTGAGGTCGGTGACGGGGGAGCGGAGCAGGGCGCGCACCAGCGCCATCGGCTTGCGGCGCGAGCCCCAGCCGCCGATGCCGAGCGTCATGCCGCTGCTCAGCCGGGCGACGACGTCCTCCGGCGTCATGGTCTTGTCCGTCACGAAGAGGCCTCCTCAGTGGCCGCCGCTGTCGTCGTGTGGCGTGTTCCGGGTGTCCCGGCTGTCCCGGGTGTCCCGGGTGTTTCGGGCGGCCCGCTCGGGCCGGGGGTGCCGGACGGGCCGCCCGTGCCGAACGTGTCGCGGACCCGGTCCGCGACGCCGCTGAGGCCCGCCTCGAAGGTGAAGCCCTGCTCGAAGCGGTAGCTGCGGCGTACGTCCACCGGGTCGATGCCGTTGATCGCGGCCTTCGCGAGGCGGATCAGCGTGCCGTCCTTGCGGGCGATCTCGGCCGCCAACTCCAGCGCTTCAGCGGCCAGTTGTCCGCGGGGGACGACCTTCCACACCGAGCCGTGGGCGTGCAGCTCCCGGGCGGTGACGGTCCGCGAGGTGTAGTAGAGCGCCCGCATCAGATGCTGCGGGACCAGGCGCGCGAGGTGGGTGGCGGCGCCGAGCGCGCCCCGGTCCAGCTCGGGCAGGCCGAAGACGGCGTCCTCGCTCGCCACGATCGCGTCCGCGTTGCCGACCAGGCCGATGCCACCGCCGAGGCAGAACCCGCCGACCGCCGCGACGACCGGCACCTCGCACTCGTACACCGCGGCGAAGGCCTCGTAACAGCCCCGGTTCGCGCCGATGAGGGCGGCGTGGCCCCGGTCGCGCTGCATCTCCTTGATGTCGACCCCGGCGTTGAAGCCGCGGCCCTCGGCGGCGAGCACCACGCACCGGTTCTCGGGGTCGCGGCCGGCCGCGCGCACCGCGTCGGCCAGCTCGTACCAGCCGTGCACCGGCAGGGCGTTGACGGGCGGGAAGTCGACCGTGACGAGGCAAATGCCTTTCGCGGGGCTTGCGGTGGAGACACCCATGGGCGGATCAGCTACCTTTCCACCAAACATTTGTTAGGTCAGGAAGGTAGCAGCGGATGGAGCTGGCCGGGAAGGCAGTCGTCGTGACCGGTGGCACCCGGGGCGTGGGCGCGGGAATCGCGAGGGCCTTCCTCGCGGCGGGCGCCGACGTCGTGGTGTGCGCCCGCAGGCCGCCCGACGAACCGGTCGAACTGGGCGGCCGGCAGGCCGAGTTCCGCCCGCTCGACCTGCGCGAGGGCGCCGCCGTGCGGGACTTCTTCGCCGGTGTCGCGGCGGACCGCGGACGTCTGGACGTCCTGGTCAACAACGCGGGCGGCACGCCCTACCGGCTGCTCGACGAGGGCGAGGCCGAGCGGCACGCACGGGTCGTCGAGCTGAACCTGGTGGCCCCGCTCACCGCGTCCCTGGCCGCCCGGCCGTTCCTGCGGGCAGCGCACGGCTCGGTCGTGATGATCGGCAGCGTCAGCGGGGGGCGTCCCTCGCCGGGGACGGCCGCGTACGGCGCGGCGAAGGCGGGCCTGGAGGGCCTCGCCCGCTCGATGGCGGTCGAGTGGGCGCCCGAGGTGCGCGTCAACACGCTGGTGCTCGGAATGGTCCGCACCGAACTGAGCGCGCTGCACTACGGCGACGCGGCAGGCGTCGCGCGGGTCGGCGCGACCGTGCCGCTGGGGCGGCTGGCCGAGCCCGAGGAGGTCGGCGCGGCCGCCGTCTTCCTCGCGTCGCCCGGCGCGGCCTACATCAGCGGCGCCTCCCTGCTCGTCCACGGCGGCGGCGAACGCCCCGCCTTCCTGGACGCCGCCACGGTCAACCGACGTGATCAACAAGGCTGAGGAGAACGGAAGATGAGCGGACTGTGCGAGGGGCGGGTCGTGGTCGTGACCGGTGCGGGGCGGGGGCTCGGCCGGGCGCACGCGCTGGCGTTCGCGGAGCAGGGCGCGCGGGTCGTCGTCAACGACCTGGGGGTGTCCCTGGACGGCGGGGGCAGCAGTGCCGGCCCCGCGCAGGCGGTGGTGGACGAGATCCGCGCGGCGGGCGGCGAGGCGGTGGCGCACGGGGGAGACATCGCCACGACCGAAGGCGCGGCCTCGCTGGTCCGCGCGGCGGTCGAGGAGTTCGGCGCGCTGCACACCCTGGTCAACAACGCCGGGTTCCTGCGCGACCGGACGCTGGTCAACCTCGACGAGGACGACTGGGACGCGGTGATGCGCGTCCACCTCAAGGGACACTTCCTGCCCCTGAAGCACGCCGCCTCGTACTGGCGCGCCGAGGCGAAGGCGGGGCGCGAGATCGCGGCGCGGGTGGTCAACACCAGTTCCGGAGCGGGTCTGCTGGGCTCGGTCGGGCAGGGCAACTACAGCGCCGCGAAGGCCGGGATCGTGGGACTCACCCTGGTGGCCGCGGCCGAGATGGGCCGCTACGGCGTCCAGGTCAACGCGATCGCTCCGGCGGCCCGCACCCGGATGACCGAGGGGACCTTCGCCGAGACCATGGCCGCACCGGACGACGCGGACGCCTTCGACGCGATGGCCCCGGAGAACGTCTCGCCCCTCGTGGTCTGGCTGGGCTCGGCCGCGAGCGAGGGCGTCACCGGCCGGGTCTTCGAGGCGGAGGCGGGCCGCATCACCGTGATGGAGGGCTGGCGGCCGGGTCCGGCCAGCGACAAGGGCTCCCGCTGGACCCCGCGCGAGGCGGGTGAGGCGGCCCTGAAGCTCCTCGCGCGGTCGCGGACTCCGGGGGTGGTGTACGGGACCCGTTAGGCATCCGCCCGCGGTCCCGGCGCGTCCCGACGGGGAGCGGACGATCTTGGGTTGCGGGCGCCTTAACCGCCCGTGGCCCCTTCGTTACGCGTCCGCCGGATCGGGTTAACAGGTGGGAAAATCAGCCGAGTTGGCGTTGACGCGTCCTGCTCTACGCGCGTCATCATGGCGGACATGACGATCCCCCCACGCTTCAAAGCCCTCGGCGGAGCCCTCGCCGTCGCCGCCGCCCTCCTCGCCGGCCCCGTCGCCGGCACCGCGTCGGCCACCCCCACGGCCGTCACCGCCGACGCCGCCTCCCAGTCCGTGACCTCGGTCGGCAGCGTCTGCTACTCCGCACTGCCCTCACAGGCGCACGACACCCTGCACCTCATCGACCAGGGCGGCCCGTTCCCGTACTCCCAGGACGGCGTCGTCTTCCAGAACCGCGAGGGCGTACTGCCCCAGCAGAGCAGCGGCTACTACCACGAGTACACCGTGATCACCCCGGGCGCGCCGACGCGCGGCACCCGCCGGATCATCACGGGCGAGAAGTCCCAGGAGGACTACTACACCGCCGACCACTACGCCACGTTCCGACTGGTCGACTTCGGCTGCTGACACGGCACTTCACCGCACCGGAAACCCGCGCTCCCCTCCCCGGGGGCGCGGGTTTTCGGCTGTCCACCTCTCGGCCACCGCCGCGTCACCCCCGGCTGCCAGGCTCGACCCGTCCGAAGTTGTCTGTACAACTTTGCCGAATCCGGCAGGAGACCACCATGCGCCACCCCGTCTGGCTGCGCGACAACTGCCCCTGCACCCGGTGCAGGGACCCGCGCAACGGCCAGAAGCTCTTCCAGATCACCGAGCTCCCGGCGGCACTCGCCATCGCCGCCGAGCGCGCGGTGCACACCCCCGACGGAACCCCGGCACGCGAGATCGTCTGGGCCCCGGACGGGCACGTCTCGGTCTACGAGCAGGCCTGGCTCGACGAACCCGCCGGGCCGGGCGGCGACGGCCGCACCGAGGACACCAAGGACCTGTGGGCCGCCTCCGACCTGCACGGCCGGCTCCCCGAGGCCGACTGGGACGCCTACACGGCCGACCCCCGCGTGCGGGCCCGCGCCCTGGAACAGGTCGTGCGGCTCGGCTTCGTGCTGCTGCGTGACGTACCGCGGCGCGACCGCCAAGTCCTCACCGTGGCACGGACGTTCGGCTACGTCCGCGAGACGAACTACGGCGAACTCTTCGAGGTCCGGGTCGCGGCCGACCCCAACAACCTCGCCTTCACCGGCGCCCGCATCACCCCGCACACCGACAACCCCTACCGCGACCCGGTGCCCACCCTCCAGCTCCTGCACTGCCTGGCCAACGACGCCCGCGGCGGCGACTCGGGGCTCGTCGACGGCTTCCGGGCCGCGGCCCTGCTGCGCGAGGAGTCACCCGCCGACTTCGACGTGCTGACCGGCACCCCGGTCCCGTTCGCGTTCGCGGACGCGCACACCGAGCTGCGCGCCGACCGGCCGCTGATCGCCACCGACCCGCTCGGCCGGATCCGCGAGATCCGCTTCAACAACCGGTCCATCGCGACGCTCCGCTACGCGCCCGAGCGGCTCGACGCGTTCTACGCCGCCTATCGCCGGTTCGGCGAGATCCTGCTGCGGCCGGAGCTCCAGCTCGACTTCCGCCTCGCGCCCGGCGACTGCCTCGTCTTCGACAACACCCGGCTGCTGCACGCCCGTACGGCCTTCGAGGAGTCCGGGCAACGCCACCTCCAGGGCACCTACGCCGACCTCGACGGCCTCGCCTCGACGCTCGCCGTGCTGCGCCGCGAGGAGGCCGCCGCGTGAACCCGCTCGACCGGCTCGCGGACCTCTTCGACGGCGAGGGCAGCGCCGAATACCTCGGCGAGGCCGTCACCCAGGCCCAGCACATGCTCCAGGCCGGGGCGCTCGCCGAGGAGGCGGGCGCACCCGCCCACCTGGTGGCGGCGGCCCTGCTGCACGACATCGGACACTTCCACGGCGCCGTCACCGGACGCGACCTGATGGAGGGCGGCCACGACAACCGGCACAGCCACACCGGCGCGGACTGGCTGGCGCGGTTCTTCGGGCCCGAGGTCACCGAACCCGTACGGCTGCACGTCGCCGCCAAGCGCTATCTGTGCACCGTGGAACCCGGCTACTTCGCCCTGCTGTCCGAGGCGTCCGTGCACACCCTCCAGGTGCAGGGCGGCCCCATGTCTCCCGAGCAGGCCCACGAGTTCGCGGCGCACCCGGGTGCCAGGGACGCCGTCGCCGTGCGGCGCTGGGACGAACAGGCCAAGGACCCGGACCGCGAGACCCCCGGCTTCGAGCACTTCAGGCCGCTGCTCGCAGGCCTCCTGAAGCCGGACCACGCGGCGGCCTGAACGGGCCGGACGCGCCCGGCCCGGTGAGGAGTGAGCCCCCGCCGGCCCAGCAGCCGCCGCCGGTCCGGCAGCCCCGGCCCGGAAGCGCCGGCTCAGTCCTCGCCGAGCCGGCGCCCGAGCGCACTGGTCGCCGTCGAGTTGTGCACCGTGAACGCCACCGTCCCCGGCAGATAGCGGTCCTCGGACCACTCCACCGGCGTGCCCGCCGGGTCCGTGGAGCGGCGGCGTTCGCGCAGCAGCGCCTGCCCGGCCGGGCAGCCGAGCAGCTCGGCGTCGTCCGGGTCCGCCGGCGTCACGTCGATGGTGTGATGGGCGTCGGTGAACAGGACGCCGTGCAGCTCCAGTTGCTCGGAGTGCGACACCGCGTCCACCGGCAGCGCGGCGACCAGCGCACCGATCCGCTCCGGGTACGCGGTGCGCTCCACCATCACCGGAGCACCGGAGAGCGTACGCACCCGGCGCACCCTGAACACACGTGCTCCCAGCGGCACTTGGAGGTGGTGCGCCTCCTCCTCGGTGGCCCGCGCCGGATCGACGGCCACGGTGCGCCCACCGGGCTCCTCACCCAGCGAACGGGCCCAGCGCGAGAACGACCTGAGCTCCGCGAAGCTCTGCAGCCGGGCCGCCCCGCCCAGAACCACCCGCCGGGCGCCGCGCCGCGAGGTCACCAGGCCGTCCGCGCGCAGCGCCGCGAGCGCTTGGCGGACCGTGCCCCGGGACACGCCGTAGCGGCGGGCGAGTTCGTCCTCGGCGGGCAGCCGCGCGCCCGAACCGTACTCGCCCGCCGCTATGGCGGTCCGCAGATCCCCGGCCACTTTCCGGTAGAGCGGCGACTTGCTGGACACTCCGTCCCCCTCAACTGGCAATCAGCGAGCGGAGCAAGGAGAGGTCCGCCTCCTCCAGACTAGTCACCACCGTCCGTCCCCGGGCGGGCGCGATGGGCTCCACCGACGGCACCGCGAGCACCGCGCAGCCCGCCGCCTCCGCCGAGGCGACGCCCGTCGCGGTGTCCTCCACCGCCACACAGCGCGCCGGATCCGCGCCGAGCGCCGCGGCCGCCGCCAGATACGGGTCCGGCGCGGGCTTGGTGCGCTCGGTGTCCTCGGCCCCGTACACCGCGTCGAAGCGGTGGCCGTCGAGCGAGGTCGCCACCCGGCGCACGATCGCCCGCGGCGACGCCGACACCAGGGCGGTCCGCACCCCCGACTCCCGCAGCGCGCGCAGGAGTTGGAGAGCGCCGGGCCGCGGCTCGGCGCCGTCCGCGAGACGCGCGGTGAAGTCCGCGCCCAGCTCGTCGGCCAGGTGCTCGCGCGAGGCGCCGAGGAAGGCGTGCAGCAGCTCGGCGGTGTCCTCCACCGAGCGCCCGTACACCGACCGGCGCCGCTCGCCGGCCAGGGTGCGTCCGTGGCGGGCCGCGACCCGCTCGACCACCTCGACCCAGGCCTCCTCGGTGTCGACGAGGGTGCCGTCCATGTCGAACAGGACGGCGCGCAGCCCGCTCATGCCGCCTCACCGGCCGCGAGCACGGGCCGCCGCTGCGGTGCGACGGTGACGCGGGCGCCCGCGCCGAAGGAACCGGCGGCGTGCGAGGGCAGATCGGCCTTGACCTCGGTACCGTCCGCGAGGCGCACCGACAGGCGGGTGCTCGCGCCGTGGAAGGCGCTGCTGAGCACCGTGTCCGGGCCGCCCTCCGTCACCTCCAGGGCCTCCGGGCGCAGCAGGAACACCGTGCCGGTCGCCGGGCCGTCCACCGGCAGGCGTACGCCGAGCACCTCGGCCAGGCCGTCGGAGGTGACCGTGCCCGGGATCCGGTTCATCGTCCCGATGAAGGACGCCACGAACGCGGTCGCCGGACGGTCGTACAACTCGGCCGGGGCGGCGCACTGTTCGAGGCGTCCGCCGCGCATCACCGCGACCCTGTCGGCCATCGACAGGGCCTCCTCCTGGTCGTGGGTGACGAATACCGTCGTGATGCCGAGTTCCAGCTGGAGCCGTCGGATCTCCTCGCGCAGCTGGACGCGGACCTTGGCGTCCAGCGCCGAGAGCGGCTCGTCCAGGAGCAGCAGCCTCGGCCGGAGGGCGAGCGCGCGGGCCAGCGCGACGCGCTGCTGCTGGCCGCCGGACAGCTGGTGCGGGAAGCGGCCGCCGTGCTCGGGCAGACCGACGAGCTCCAGCAACTCGGCCGCCCGGGAGCGCCGTTGGGCTGCGGGCACTTTGCGCATCCGCATCCCGAACGCCACGTTGTCGGCCGCGCTCAGGTGCGGGAAGAGGCTGTAGGACTGGAACACCATCCCGGTGTCGCGCCGGTTGGCCGGCACCGGCACGATGTCCTCCCCGTCGAGCAGCACCTCGCCCGCCTCGGGCCGCTCGAAGCCCGCGAGGACGCGGAGCGCGGTGGTCTTGCCGCAGCCGGACGGGCCGAGCAGCGCCAGGAGTTCACCGGGCGCGACGTCGAGGTCGAGCCCGTCGAGGGCCACGGTCGGCCCGAACGTGCGGCGCAGGCCACGGATCGTGAGGGCGGTGCCGGTGCGCGGCGGTGCGGTGGTCATCAGACGGCTTCCTTCTTACGAGTCGTGCGGGTGCCGCGGAGGATGCGGATGCGGCCGGTGCGGCCGTCCCGGGTGCGGGCGAGGCCGGTCAGGACCAGCAGCAGCCCCCAGGTCAGCAGCAGGCTGAGCAGCGAAACCGCCACCGACAGCTGGGCGTTGGCGCCGGAGGCCTGCACGATCCACACCGCGAACGGCTGGAACCCGAGCAGCGAGGCCACCGTGAACTCGCCGAGCACCAGGGCGAGCGCCAGGAACGAGGCGTTGAGCAGCGCGGTGCGCAGATTGGGCAGCACGACCGCGAACAGCGCCCGCGGCCAGGAAGCCCCCAGATCGCGGGCCGCCTCCACCAGGGTGCGCACATCCACCGCTCGCAAACCCGCGTCAAGGGAGCGGTACACGAACGGCAGGGCCATCACCACGTACGCGAAGACCAGGACCAGCGGGAACGCCGGGTTCTGGATCGCCACGAACGTCTCGTACAGCGGCGTCGTCGCCAAATGGTCCGGTCCCCACTTCAGGACCGTGCCCAGACCCGCGACCAGGGCGACCGGCGGCACCACCAGCGGCAGCGTGCACACCACGTCGAGTACCGCCCGCAGCCGCCCCGAGCCGGACAGCCGCACCGCGAGCGCGGCGGGCAGTGTCAGGAGCAGGGCGAGCGCCACCGTGGCCAGCGCGAGCCCCAGCGACCTGAGCAGGGCCGCGGTGAACCCGTCGGCGCCGAAGATCTGCGTGTACGAGTCCAGCGTGAAGCCCTGCCCGGGCACGTCCACCGTGAACACCAGGGAGGCGAGCAGCGGCACCGCGAAGTAGGCCCCGGCGATCAGCAGGACCGCGCCGCGCCACGGGCGCAGGGGATGCGTCAGGCGAGCCATCGGGCGCTCCTTCGCTGGAGGGGCAGATGGACGGCCATCACCAGGAGCGCGACGATCACCATGTCGAGGCTGAGCGCCAGCGCCACGTTCTCCTGGCCCACCAGCACGTTGCCGGACAGCGCGTCCGCGATCTGCAGGGTGACCAGCGGCACCGAACTGCCCACCATCGAGGCGGCCGTGGCGTACGCGGCGAACGCGCTGCCGAACAGCAGCACGAAGCCGCCGAGCAGCGTGGGCAGCAGCACCGGGATGCCGACGTGGCGCCAGTACTGCCAGGCGTTCGCCCCGCTGTTCTGGGCGGTCTCGCGCCACTGCGGGCGCAGCCCGTCCAGGGCCGGCGCCACGGTGAGCACCATCAGCGGGATGAGGAAGTACAGATAGGTCAGGGCGAGCCCCCAGAAGCTGTAGAGGCTCCAGCCGTGGTCGGCCAGACCCAGCTTGGTGGTCAGGACGCCCGCGTTGCCGAGCGTGGCGACGAACGCGAAGGCGAGCGGCACCCCGCCGAAGTTGGCGAGCACGCCCGATGCGGTGAGCACGGCCTCGCGCAGCGCCCTGCCGCGCGAGGTGACGACGGCCTGCGCGAGCAGCAGCCCGAGCACGGCCGCGATGGCGGCCGTGGTGGCCGCGAGCTTCACACTGCCGAGCAGGGCCGTCCAGTAGGCGCCGTGCACGGTCTGGCTGAGATTGCCGAGCCCGTACGAGCCGTCGACGGACAGCGCGCCGTTCAGCATGGCGAGGGCCGGCAGCCCGAAGGCGAGCGCGACGAAGGCGAGCAGCGGCAGCGCGGCGAGCCAGGCGCCGGGGCCCCTGCGGCCCCGGCGTTCCTTCGGCCGCTCAACTGCCTTGGTCGCAGCGGGCGTTGAGGTGGTGGTGGCGACAGTCATGATGGAGTGATCAGCCCGAGATCGCCTTGGCCCAGCCGCCGGCGAGGGCGGTCTTCGCCTTGGAGTTCTGCGCCTCGGTGGGGAAGGCGGGGGTGCCGGAGACCTGCGGGAGCTTGGCGGCGGCGGCCTTGTCGAGCGTGCCGTCCTTGTCCAGGGCGGCCATGAGCGCCGGGCGGGCGTAGCCCTTCAGCCACAGGTTCTGGCCCTCGGCCGAGTACAGGTACTCCTGCCACAGGCGGGCGGCCGCCGGATGCGGGGCGTCCTTGTTGATGGCCTGCGAGTAGTACTGGGCGTAGACGCCGTCGGAGGGCACCGCGGTCTTCCAGTCCAGGCCCTTGCTCTTGAACTGGTCGGCGTAGCCGGCGTTCAGATAGTCCCAGTCGATGCTGATCGGGGTCTCGCCCTTCTCGACCGTGGCCGGAGTGGACTCCACCGGGTTGTAGTTCCCGGCCTTCTTCAGCTTGGCGAAGAAGTCGAGGCCGGGCTGGATGTCGTCCAGCGAGCCGCCGTTGGCGAGGGAGGCCGCGTACACCCCGGCGAAGGCCGAACCGGACTTGGTGGGGTTGCCGTTGAGCGCGACCTGGCCCTTGTACTCGGGCTTGAGCAGATCGGCGAAGGTCGTCGGGCAGACCTTGACGCGGCCCGCGTCGCAGCCGATGGAGACATAGCCGCCGTAGTCGTTGAACCAGCGGCCCTGCGGGTCCTTCTGGGCCGCGGGGATCTTGTCGAAGCCCGCGACCTTGTACGGGGCGGTCAGGCCCTGCTCGCCCGCGGACTGCGCGAAGGAGGCGCCGAGGTCGAGGACGTCGGGGGCGCGGTCCTGGCCCTTGCGGGTCTTGACGGCGTTGATCTCGTCGGCGCTGGCCCCGTCCGGGTTCTCGACGGACACCTTCACGCCGTACTTCTTCTGGAAGCCGTCGATGATCGCGCCGTAGTTGGCCCAGTCGCGGGGGATGGCGATCGCGTTCAGCGTGCCCTCCTTCTTCGCGGCGGCGACCAGGGCGTCCATGCCGCCCGCGTCCTGGAGGGAAGTGGCGGCCGCGAGGCTCCTGCCGCCCTTGCCGCCCTTGCCGGCGTCGGCCGCGGCGCTGGACGCCCCGGACTTGGCGCCGCAGGCGGCGAGGGCGAACGCGGAGGCGGCCAGGGTCACGGCGAGGCCTGCGGTGCGTATGCGGGGGGCGATCACGGGAGCTCCAAGTTGTACGGACAACTGTTGTACAGACAACTCCATTACGAAGGGGGTGGGTGTCTGGCCGGTTAACGCCGGGCGGCCGGGGCGATGCGGTTGGCGGGCGGGGCGTTCTCCCACCCTCCCGTCCGTTGCCCGGCGTTGCCTGGCTCCGGCCCCCTGGGGGCTGCCGGACGGGCTGAAATGCCCCGATGCGGGCCGGCAGCGGTACGGAGAGGGGCGCGGGGAACTGCGCGAACGGCCCCGCACGGTCCGCAGTCGACGCACTGTCCCCCGGAGGGTCTCGGGAAGGGGCGGGGTGGGGGAAAACCCGGGGGCGCGGGGAACTGCGCGACCAGAGGGACACGGCCTCGCACGCCGCGGGGGCCCGCAAGCGCCCAGGACGCCGCACGGCCCCGCACGGGCCCCGCCTCCGCAGGGGCCCCGCCTCCGCACGGGCCCTGCACCCCGCAAGCGCCCCCGCCCCCCCCCGCGAGGGACTACGTGTCGCACTCCAGGACCGTGCGGCACAAGCCGCAGCGGGCCCGGACCCGGCCCCGGACCGGCACCCGGATCCGCTGGCAGCAGGTCGGGCAGGGGAAGCGGACCCGCAGCCCGTCCGAGCCGGGCTCGAAGGCGTAGGGGGAGCCGGGGTCCGCCCAGGCTCCGCCGTGCTCCTGGGCGTGGCGGCGGTCCTTGGCGTAGCGCCGCCGGCCCGACCAGCCCGCCGCGGTCAGCGGGGGCTGCTGCCCGTCCCGGCGGGCCAGGGCCGCACCCGCCGTGTACGCGGGACAGGCCTGCGGGCTGGTGAACCAGGGCGAGGGGTCCTCGCCGAACAGCTCCGCCCGCTTCGCCAGGACGTACCCGAACTCCTCCGGGGTGAGGTAACCCAGCTTCTGGCTGGTCAACGCGTCCTCACGGAACGCGTCGAGCAGCAGCCAGCCCGCCCCCAGATACGTCGTCACGGTGTCGGTGAGGATCTCGTTGTCACGCGTCCCCGGGAACGACAGGTCCAGGCGGTGCAGCAGCACATGCGTGATCTCGTGCGCCAGCGCGGCCCCGATGTCACGGCGATGCCCGCGGAACCGGTCGTTCAGCTCGATGAAGTACTCGGGCCCGGCGGCCAGTTCGACGCTCGCCGCGTGCTCCATCTCGCGAAAGCCCACGACCATCCGGGCATCCGGCAGACGCAGGTGCTGGACCAGTGCACGGGCCACCCGCTGAGCGCCCAGATGCAGGTCGTCGTGGTCGGCGAAGGCCACATCGACGGGCAGCACGCTCGTCGCGTACCCGTGCAGCCCGTCGTAGGAGAGCCGCCGGTGCAGTGCGGTGATGGCCGCGCGCACGGTGGCCAGGTGCGGATAGCCGTGCACCACCGGGCTCGACGCGACGCCCACGCTGCCACCCCCGTTCCGGACCACGGACCGGATTCCACTGTAAGGGGGCTGCCCGCGCGGGGGACCGTCCGTGCAAAGGGACCCCCGGCACTCGCCCCGTCCCGGCCGGGCGCCCCGCATTTGCGGGCCTCCGGCCGAACCTGGTCATATAGGGGCATGTCGATCACAGTGGTCATCGCGGACGACCAGGAAATGGTCCGGACAGGGTTCCGCATGATCCTGGAGAGCAGGTCCGACATCGAGGTCCTCGCCGACGTCGTCGACGGGCACGCCGCCCTCGAAGCCGTCGAGCGCCTCCAGCCCGACGTGCTGCTCCTCGACATCCGCATGCCCGGCCTCGACGGTCTCGAAGTCACCCGCCGCCTGGCCGGCCGCGAGCGCCCCCGCATCGTCATCTGCACCACCTTCGACCTCGACGAATACGTCCACGCGGCCCTGCACGGCGGTGCCTCCGGATTCCTCCTCAAGGACGCCAGCCCCGAAATGCTCGTCGAAGCGGTGCGCGCCGCGGCCGCCGGGGACTCCCTCGTCTCGCCCGCCATCACCGTGCGGCTCCTGAAGGAACTCGCCACCGCCCGCCCCGCCGACGGCGTACGCCAACCCACCGAGCCGCTCACCGAACGCGAGCGCGACGTCGTACGCTGCCTCGCCCGCGGCGCCACCAACGCGGAGATCGCCGCCGAGCTGTACGTCTCCCTGTCCACCGTGAAGACCCACCTCGCCAACGTCCAGGGCAAGCTCGGCGCCCGCAACCGCGTCGAGATCGCCGCCTGGGCCTGGGAGAGCGGACTGGCCACGAGCGCCGCGTGAGGCAGACATGAGCCCCCTGCGCGGCTGGTTGCGCCGCGATCCCTGGGCCGCGCGCGTGAGGCAGACGTGAGCCCCCTGCGCGGCTGGTTGCGCCGCCACCCTCGGGCCGCCGCCTGCGCCCGCCCGCTGCTCGCCGCCCTCCTCGTCGCCCTCGTCACCTACGAAGGCGTGGCGCTGGCCCGCCAGCCCACCCGGCCGCACGCCATCGTGTGGTGCGCCGGGATCGTGGTGTGCCTGTGCGCGGTGCCATGGGCCAGGGTCCCGCTGGTCCCGCGTGCCTGGACCGCGGCCGCCGTCAGCTGGACCGCGACCGCGCTGCTCCTCGCCGACCGCCCCCAGGCTGTCTGGGGCATGGGCGAGGCGATCGCCCTGTTGGTGCTGCTTTCCTCCGTCCTGCTGTACGCACCCGCCCGCACAGCCGCCGTCCTCGGCCCGGTCCTCGGCCTCGGCTGCGTGGCCGCCCCGGTACGCGACGCCGATCCCGGCCGGTTCACCCTGCTGTTCGCGGTCCTCGCCGTGGTGGTCAGCGCGTTCTCGCTCCTGATGCGCGCCCAGTCGGGCCAGCGCGTGCGCGACCTGGAGGCCGTACGCACCGCCGAACGCCTCGAACTCGCCCGAGAACTCCACGACTTGATCGCCCACCATGTCACCGGCATCGTCGTGCAGGCCCAGGCCGCCCGCTTCACCGCTCTCTCCGGCGACCGCGCCGCCGAGTCCTTCGCCCGCATCGAGGAGGCCGGCGGCGAGGCGCTCGGCGCGATGCGGCGCCTCGTGCGGGTGCTGCGCGAGGGCGACCCCGAGACCGAGCCGGTCGCCGGGATCGCCCAGGTCCGCGAACTCGCCGCCCGCTTCTCCCGGGCCGGGCCCCCGGCCGTCCTGTACGTCGAGGCGGGCCTGGAGGAGCGGCTGCCCGGGGACGCGGCGGCCCTCGCGCACCGCGTGGTGCGCGAAGCGCTGACCAACGTCCGCAAGCACGCGGCCGACGCGACGGCCGTACGCATCGGCATCCGCACCATGGGCGACGGCCTCGAAGTGCGGGTCTCCGACGACGGCTCCAGCGCGGCCGCCCTCGCGGAGCAGGCCCGCGGCGGCGGCTTCGGCCTGGCGGGCCTGACGGAACGCGTCACCGCGATGGGCGGCGCCCTCGCCACCGGTCCCGCGCCCGAGGGCGGCTGGCAGGTCACGGCGACCCTCCCCTTGGACGCCGCCCAATAGCCCGGCCTGCCGCGAGGGCCGTGCGCGGCGTTTCCCCGCGCCCCTGTAGGTGCTCCTGAATGTCTTGGTGCTGGCCGGCGTGGGGTACTTCAGCCCGTCTGGCGGATCGGTACGGGCCGGTGGAGGCATCTCCAGCCCGTTCGGCTGATCGGTACGGGCCCGCATCGGGCATCTTCAGCCCGTCATGGGGGTCCCCCCTGGCCCTTAAGGCCTTGGGGGAGATTGAGGACGAGCGCCCTTAAGGCGCGATACGGGGTCCGGGGCGGAGCCCCGAACCGGGGTGCAGGGGGCGCAGCCCCCTGCGGGGGTCCGAGG
>NZ_JBIAGW010000019.1:137545-159432 GCF_042869955.1 Streptomyces sp. NPDC006691 | reverse complement strand
GGGGCTGCGCCCCCTGCACCCCCGGTTCGGGGCTCCGCCCCGGACCCCGTATCGCGCCTGAACGGCGCTCGTCCTCAAACGCCGGACGGGCTGAAAATGCCTCGATGCGGGCCCGTATCGATCAGCCGGACGGACGGGAGATACCTCCACCGGCCCGTACCGATCAGCCGGACGGGCTGAAGTGCCCGATGCGGGCCAGCACCGAGACCCTCAGGGGCGCGGGGAACTGCGCGAGAAGCGGGCACGGTCCGCACCCGGAAGGGGGTTGAGGGGCGCGGGGAACTGCGCGACCAGCCACCCACGATCCGCGGACGGAAGCGGGTTTTGGGGGCGCGGGGAACTGCGTGACTGACCACGCAGGGTCGGCGGACGGGACGACGCCGGGGGCGCGGGGAACTGTGCGGGTGGCAACGCGCGGCGGGAGGCTGACGACGGGTTGGGGCGCGAGGGACTGCGTGGGCAGATACGCACGGTCGGCAGGGGGAGGTGGTTGGGGGGCGTGGAGTCCCGAACTCCCTCTGCGCAGTCGCCTGTTGAGCGGGAGCCCGGCTTGATCGGTGCGAGATGTCGGCGTCCTTGTCGGTGGGCGCCGTCGGTGGGCGCCGCGGACATCGCCGTGTCGCGGGGCGCATGCCGGGCCGGGTCGCGCGTTCGGGGGCCACGCCGCGGTCCTGGCGGCCGTACCCCGCCCACGCGGCGACCCCTCGGGCGGGGCCGATGGCGTTCGCCCGCGCCGGCTATCCGCGTACCCCCGCCCGGCCCCCGGCCCCGTCCGCCCCGTCCGCATGGGCGACGGCAAAAGACTTTACGGCGTAGAAGAAGCGTCTTACGCTGTACAACGGCGGGCATCGATGTACGCCGTATAAGGACCGACGCGCCAAGAAACCGGGGGACACCATGACAGCACCGACAGGCGAGAAACCCACTCCGTCCACCGGGCAGCAGCCGCATCCGCAGCGCTGGCTGATCCTCGGCGTCATCTGCCTCGCCGTGCTCACGGTGCTGCTCGACAACACCGTGCTCAACGTCGCCATCCCCTCGCTCACCACCTCGCTCGGCGCGTCCACCGCCGACATCCAGTGGATGATCAACGCGTACTCGCTGGTCCAGTCCGGACTGCTGCTCACCGCGGGCAGCTCCGCCGACCGCTACGGGCGCAAGAAGATGCTCGCGGCGGGACTCGCGCTCTTCGGCATCGGCTCGCTGGTGGCCGGCCTCGCGCAGAACGTGGGCCAGCTCATCGTCGCCCGTGCGGGCATGGGCATCGGCGGGGCACTCCTGATGACCACCACGCTCGCCGTCGTCGTGCAGGTCTTCGACGAGGAGTCCCGGGTCAAGGCCATCGGCATCTGGGCCACCGTCAACTCGCTGGGCTTCGCGGCCGGCCCGCTCATCGGCGGGGTCATGCTCGACCACTTCTGGTGGGGCGCGATCTTCCTGGTGAACATCCCGGTCGCGGTGCTCGGTCTGGTGGCCGTGGTCGTCCTCGTACCGGAGTCGAAGAACCCACAGGGCGACCGGCCCGACCTGCTCGGGGCGCTGCTCTCCACCGTCGGTATGACCGGTGTCGTGTACGCCATCATCTCCGGGCCGGGGCACGGCTGGCTTTCGGGCCATGTGCTGGCCTCGGCGGCCGTCGGGGCCGTGTTCCTCGCGGCCTTCGTGCGCTGGGAACTGTCCATCGAGCACCCGATGCTGGACATGCACTTCTTCCGCGACCGGCGGTTCGTCGGCGCGGTCGCCGGGTCGATCCTGGTCGCCTTCGGCATGGGGGGATCGCTGTTCCTGCTCACCCAGCACCTCCAATTCGTGCTCGGCTACGGCCCGTTGGAGGCGGGCCTGCGCACCGCCCCGCTCGCGCTCAGTGTGGTCGTGCTGAACATGACGGGCGTCGGCGCCAAACTGGTCACGACGGTCGGCACCCCGCGCGCCATCGCCATCGGCATGACCGCGAACGCGGCCGGGCTCGCCTCGATCGCGCTGCTCGGCGGACACAACTACGGCGGCACGCTGTTCGGCCTGGTCGTGATGGGGGCCGGGATCGCGCTGTCCATGCCGGCCATGGCCAACGCCATCATGAGCGCGATCCCGCCGGAGAAGGCGGGCGTGGGGGCGGGCGTGAACGGCACACTGGGGGAGTTCGGCAACGGGCTCGGGGTCGCGGTGCTCGGCGCCGTGCTCACCTCCCGGTTCGCGGCGCTCGCACCGGTCGCCGCGGCCTCGCTGCCCGCGGCCCTGGCCGCCGCCGGTGACGATGCGGAACGGGGCCGGATCGCCGACGCGTTCGCCTCGGGACTTGAGACCAGCCAGCTGGTCGGCGCGGTCGCGGTACTCGCGGGCGGGCTGCTCGCGGCGATCTTGTTGCACCGGGCCGAACGATCCGCGCCCGCGCCCGCCGGGGCGGCTCCCGCGGCATAGCATCGTCGGGGGTGGGAGCCCCGGATTACGGACATGACCTGATGGGTCGGCAGCAGCGGGGACCGAGGAGGGCAGCGATGGTATCGGCGGCGGACCGTACGAAGGACGCGGCGCGTACCAGCGTGTGGCTCGGGAGCAAGGCGGGTCGCCGGGTACGCCGGGCGGAGACGCCCGAGGGCGGACCCGTGCTCGACCGGGACCGGATCACCGCCGAGGCCGTCCGCCTCCTCGACGCCGAGGGCGCCGCCAAGTTCTCCATGCGGCGCCTGGCGGCGGAGCTCGGAGTCACCGCGATGTCCCTGTACTGGTACGTCGACAACAAGGACGACCTCCTCGAACTCGCCCTCGACGCGGTGTTCGCGGAGATCGAGATCCCCGACATGGATGACGAGTCGGCGGACTGGCGCGACCAGCTCCGCACGGTCGTGGTGGGCTATCGCGCGATCTTCGTCCGGCACTCCTGGGCGTCGGCGCTGATCGGCCGCTACCTCAACATCGGGCCGCACTCGATGGCCTTCTCGCGCACGGCCCAGCGCATCCTGGCCCGTACGGGGCTGCCCGCGCACGGGCAGATGGGCGGGCTCGCGGCGGTGTTCCAGTTCGTGTACGGGTTCGGCACGATCGAGGGGACGTTCGTGCAGCGGTGTGCGGATGCGGGGCGTACGCAGGACGAGTTCTTCGCGGAGGCGATGGGGGCGTTGGCCTCTCAGCCGGAGTACCGGGATCAGTTCGCCGATGCGGCGGAGTTGATGGCGGCGCGGGGTGGGGTGACGGTGGAGGAGATGCGGCAGCGGGACTTCGACTTCGCGCTGACGCTGCTGGTTGCCGGCATCGAGGCGCTGAGCTCCCCCTGACGCCCTGGGGGCTTGCCCACCCGCTCGCCCGTTGCTCGGGGTTGATGGGTTCCGGCCCCTGGGGCTGCGCCCCAGCCCCCTGCGGGGGCTCTGCCCCCTGCACCCCCGGGGGGTTTGCCCGCCCCCCCGCCCGTGCGGCCGGGTTGAAGAGTTCGGGTCCCTGGGGCTGCGCCCCAGACCCCCTTCGAGGGGCTGTGCCCCTCGGACCCCCGCAGGGGGCTGCGCCCCCTGCACCCCGGTTCGGGGCTCCGCCCCGGACCCCGTATCGCGCCTTGAGGGCGCTCGTCCTCAAACGCCGGACGGGCTGAAGTGCCCGATGCCGGCCCGTACCGATCAGCCGGGCGGATTGGAGATGCCTCCACCGGCCCCTACCGATCAGTCGGACGGGCTGGAGATGCCTCCACCGGCCCGTACCGGTCAGCCAGCCGGGCTGAAGATGCTCATGCGGGCCAGCACCGAGACCCTTAGGGGCGCGGGGAACTGCGCGAGAAGCGGGCACGGTCCGCGGACGGAAACGGGTTTAGGGGCGCGGGGAACTGCGCGACCAGCCCCGCACGGTGGGCAGTCGAAGGCGGGTCTCAAGGGGCGCGGGGAACTGCGCGAACGGGCCGCGCAGCGGCCCCGGCCCCCCGGGCACCCCGGGTCGGGCTCCCGGCTCTCCGGGCCGGCCGCCCGGGCACCTCTGGCCGGCCCCTGCCAACTCGGGCCAGCCCCCCCGGGCACCTCGGATTGGCCCGGCAAACTCGGGCCAGGCCCCCGGGCACTCCGGGCCGGCCCCCCCCGGGGGTTCCCAAGCCGACCTCCGGGCACCTCGGGGAGGGCGGCCCAGGCCCCCCGGGCACCTCGGATTGGCCCCCGGCAACTCGGGCCGGCCCCCGGGCACTCCGGGCCGGCCCCCCCCGGGCTCCCCAGGCCGACCCCGGGCACCTAGGGGAGGGCCCAGGACCCCCGGGCGCCCCGGTCAGGCGGTCGGCAGGGCTTCGCCCTGGACCGTCTGGATGTCCAGCTCGACCTTCAGCGTCGTGCCGATCGCCGAGATCCCCGCCTGCACCACCTGGTTGTAGTTCATCGCGAAGTCCTCCCGCCGCAGCTCCGCCGTCGCCCGGTAGGCCGCCCGCACCCCGCCCCAGGGGTCGGGGCCCGTACCGAGGTAGGACAGGTCGAGGTCGACCTCGCGGACCACTCCGTGCAGCGACAGCTCACCCCGTACCGTCCAGCGGTCCGGTCCGGCCGGGACCAGGTCCGTGCTGCGGTAGGTGATCTCCGGGAAGCGCTCGACGTCCAGGAAGTCGGGGGACTTCAGGTGCCCGTCCCGCATCGCGTTCCCCGTGTCGATGGAGGCCGCGCCGATGACCGCCTCGACCCGTGACTTCTCCAGGTCCTCCGCGATCTCGATGCGCCCGCCGAACTCCCCGAACCGCCCGTGCACGCTGGAGATCCCCAGGTGCTGGGCGACCGCGCCGACCGACGAATGCGCCGGGTCGATCGTCCAGGGTCCCGGCGGCGGCAGCTCGACGCCGCCCTGCCGGGCCAGCACCACCGTGCCGACCGAGGCCCGCCCGCTCGCCGTCACCAGTGCCGTGGAGGCGGCCGGGGCGTACCCCACGGCCGTCACGATCACCGTGTAGGGGCCGGGCGCGAGAGCCACGTCCGCCGACACCGAGCCGTCCTCCGACGCCGCGGCGCGCAGCACCTGCGTGCCGGTCATGTCGGTCATCGTCACCACGGCGTGCGAAACGGCCCAGCCGTCGCGCGTCCGTACCTGTGCCCGCAGTCCCATCCCGTTTTCTCTCCTCTTCAAGTGCAGAAGCCTCTTGGGGTCAAAAGGCCGGGCCCCGGGGCGGGACGGCCGGCCGTCCCCTGCCCGCCGCCCCGCTCCCGGGGCCCATTTCCACGCCGGCCGCGTCCAGCCTCCGCTCGAAGCGGGACGCGGCCGGGGGTCCGGGGGCACCCGGACGGCCAGGCCGGGCTCGCGGGGCCCGGCACGCGCATCTGCGGCGTTGTCGTCGGTCGCCGACTCCCCCACGTTCTCGGCTCCGCTCGAACAGGGGGAGCCCCATCGCGTCGACTCACTCCTCCGCCTTGCAGCTGCACGCACCGGGCCCCGCTCCCGGATCCGGCCTGACCGACCGGGTGCCCCCAACTACTCGCCCGGGTGGGCGAGTTCGATGTCGTGGCCGTCGACACCGCGGCCGGCCACGGTCAGGGAGCCGGCCACCGGCGGGTAGCCGGTCGCGATGACCGTGTACTCGCCGGAGTTCAGGTCGGCGAAGGCGTACGCGCCGTCGTCGCCCGTGGTGGCGTTGGCGACCACGTTGCCCGCCGCGTCGAGCAGCGTGACGCGGGCGTCGGCCAGCGGACGGCGGTCGCCGCCGCCCCGGATCGTGCCCTGGACCAGCGCGCCGGCCTGGAGGGCGGCCTCGACGCGGGTCACGCCGTAGCCGGAGATCTCCACCGGCAGGGCCAGCGGGCGGAAGCCGTCCGCGTTGACCGCCACGGTCACCTGGCCCGGGACCAGCTCACCGAAGGTGAACTCGCCGGCCGCGCCGGACTTTCCGGTGGCCAGCAGATCGCCGCGCACATCGGTCACGATCACCATCGCGCCCTCGACCGGAGCCCCGGTCTCGGCGGCCTTCACCGCACCCGCGAGGCCGCTGGTGCCGGACAGGAGGATGTCGTAGGCGAGCGCCTCGACGCCCACCACGATGGTGGAGGCCTGCGGCTGGAAGCCGTCGGCGGCCGCGATCAGGACGTAGCTGCCGGCGCCCGGCGCGGCGAGCAGGTACCCGCCGTCGGGGCCCGCGACCGCCCGGCCGAGCTGGCTGCCGCCGAGCGAGATCAGCGTGACGGCGGCGGAGGCGACGGGCGCCCCCTCGGCCGCACGGACCGTGCCGCGCACCGGGATGCCGTCGAGGACGGGAGCGGTCAGGGTGTCGGCCACCGGGGTGGCCTCAACTGCCGCCGCCTGGGCGGGAACCTGGGCGGGAGCCGGGGCGGCGGCGGGCGCCTGCTCGGACTCGGCGGCGCCTACCGCACGGGTGCGCAGCGGGATCTCCTTGATGAAGAGGGTGATCAGGAAGGCGAGCAGCGCGCACGGCGCCGCGTACAGGAACACATCGCCGACACCGTGTCCGTACGCGCTCTCGATGACGGTGCGGATCGGGGCGGGCAGCACGCTGAGGTCCGGGATGGTGCCGGAACCGCTGCTGTTCTTGGCCGCCGCGGCGCCCTGCGGGCCGAGCGCGGTGAGGCCGTCGGTGACGTAGTGGCTGACCCGGTTGGCCATGACCGCGCCGAGCGCCGAGACGCCCACCGCACCACCGAGGGAGCGGAAGAAGACGACGACGGAGGAGGCCGAGCCGAGGTCCGCGGGGGAGACCTGGTTCTGCGTGCACAGGACCAGGTTCTGCATCATCATGCCGATGCCGAGGCCCATCAGCGCCATGTAGACGGCGAGGTGCCAGTACGGGGTGTCGTAGCGCATCGTGCCGAGCAGACCGAGGCCCGCCGTCACCAGCACACCACCGCTGACCAGCCACGCCTTCCACTTGCCGGTCTTGGTGATGACCTGTCCCGAGACGGTGGACGCGATGAAGAGTCCGCCGATCATCGGGATCGTCATGACACCGGACATCGTCGGCGTCTTGCCGCGCGCCAGCTGGAAGTACTGGGAGAAGAAGACCGTGCCGGCGAACATCGCGACACCCACGAAGAGCGAGGCGAGGGAGGCGAGGGTGATGGTGCGGTTGCGGAAGAGGCGCAGCGGGATGATCGGCTCGCTGGCCTTCGACTCGGTGAACACGAAGAGCGCGCCGAGCACGATCGAGCCGCCGACCATCGCGTAGGTCTGCCACGAGATCCAGTCGTACTTGTTGCCCGCGAAGGTCACCCAGACCAGGAGCAGCGAGACCGCGGCGCTGATCAGGAAGGCGCCGGTCCAGTCGACCTTGACGTCCCGCTTCACGACGGGGAGCTTCAGGGTCTTCTGGAGCACGATGAGCGCGATGACGGCGAACGGCACACCGACGTAGAAGCACCAGCGCCAGCCGAGCCAGCTGGTGTCCGTGATCAGACCGCCGAGCAGCGGTCCGCCGACCGTCGCGACCGCGAACGTGGCGCCGAGGTAGCCGCTGTAACGGCCGCGCTCACGCGGCGAGATCATGGCGGCCATGATGATCTGGGCGAGCGCGGAGAGACCGCCGACGCCGATGCCCTGGAACACGCGGCAGGCGATGAGCATGCCCGAGCTCTGCGACAGACCGGCCACGATCGAGCCGGACACGTAGATGACCAGGGCTATTTGGACCAGCAGCTTCTTGCTGAACAGGTCGGAGAGCTTGCCCCAGAGCGGGGTGGTGGCGGTCATCGCGAGCAGCGAGGCCGTGACGACCCAGGTGTACGCGGACTGGCCGCCGCCCAGGTCGCTGATGATGTGCGGCAGGGCGTTGGAGACGATCGTCGAGGACAGAATGGCGACGAACATGCCGAGCAACAGCCCGGACAGCGCCTCCATGATCTGCCGGTGAGTCATCGGCGCGCCACTCTCGGACGGCGTGTGCCCTCCGTGCTTGGCGTGGCCGCCCCGCACACCGGCTGGTGTGGTCGTAGCCATGAAGTTCCTTGTCTTGTACGTCTGTTGGGCGGGTGTACGGGTTGGTGCCGCGGGAAGCGAGCGCGTAGCGCTTGGCGCTAAGCGGGTGTACGGGTCGGCGGACGGGTCTCGGGGCCCCTGACGTGGGGCGCCCGGCAGTCTCCGAAGGAGTCGCGCAGGCGCGCCAGCATCGTGTTGAGCTGCCCGACCTCGTCGTCGGTCCAGTCCTTGAGGGTGTGCGCGAACATCTCCGTGGTGCGCAGGCCGAGATCGTCGATCATGGTCTGGCCCTCGGGGGTGAGCCGCAGGATGCGCGAGCGCTTGTCGGCCGGGTCGGCGGACCTCTCGATCCAGCCGCGCTGGGCGACGTGCGCGACATGACGGCTCGTCACCGACATGTCCACCGCGAGGAGTTCGGCGAGCTTGCTGATCCGCATCTCGCCGTGGCGCTCCAGGAGGGTCAGCACGGCGGCCGAGCCGGCGGGGCACTCGGGCGGCAGGATCCGCGCGAGCCCGCGCTTGACCGCGCCGATCGCGCTGAGCTGCCGGGCCAGCTCCTCGTAGTGACTCTGTGCGGCCATGGACACCTCCCGAAATCTTGTTGCTTCGGGCAACCATAAGATTGTTGGTTGCCGAAGGCAAACTAAATCGGGACCTTGGCGGCAAAGGAAACGCAAAGGCTTCGCATATGAAAACCCAAGGTGCAGGTCGGGGGCTTGCGGAGCCCGTACGGGGGTGATCGGGAAGGGGGGTGGAGGGAGTGATGAGGGAGTGGTGAGGGGGGATGGGGGGTGGTGACGGCGGCGCGGGCGTCCTGCGCAGAGGTGCGCCGGGCGCCGCCGCAGCTGCCTCGCGGGCGCCTCGCGGGCGCGTTCGCGCGGGGGCGGGGGTTGGGCGGGACCCCCATCTTCGCTAGGGTCCTGCCCCATGGCACACAACCCCCACGCACCCCAGGGTCCCGAGGGCAACTACGACCCGGCGGGCTCCACGCAGATGTTCCGCGCCTTCGTCGACGAGGGCGTCCCCCAGGGCCGCCAGCCGGCCACCCCGGCGGCGACCGCCGCGGGCCCGCGCGTAGGCCTGATCGTCGGCGTGGTCGCCGTGATCGTGGTCCTGGCGGCAGTGGCCTGGCTGGCCCTGGGCTGAGACGCCGCTCGACGGTGAGACCCGGGGTGCGCCCCGGGACCCGGCCGTCCGGCCGAGCCGCTCGGACTTCGGGCCGCTCGGACTTCGGGCCGCTCGGGCCGCTTGGACGGGCGGGGCCGCTCGGACGGGCGGGGCCATCAGGGCCGGTTGGGGGGCGCTAACCCCAACTGGCCGTCACCGACCGCGTCTCCACATGCATCCCCAGTGGCACCCGCCACGCGTCCACACACACCCCGTACGTCCGTGAGGCCACCGCTCCCGCCGCGATGGGTGCGGGCAGTGGCTGACTCGACGTCATGGTGGCCCAGTCCACTCCGAGCAGCCCGATGATGTGGGTAGCGAACACGACGCTGCCCGACTTCACCGCTGTGCCGCCCGTGTTCCGGAACCGCACGGTGACGTTCTCGCACCAGCGGTGATCCCCGGCCGAACGGCTCGGCGCCCCGACGCTCAGCACCGCAGGGCCCGCGGGCGGGCTCGGCCTGCCCGGCGTGCCGGGAGCGGAGGGCGTGCCGGAGGGGTCGGTGGCGCCGCCCGACGAGCCCCCTGCCGAGCCTCCGGGCCCGCCCTGAGCGCCGCCGGGAGTTCCGGGGGACCCCGGAGCGCCACCCGAGGCCGAACCCCCGGACCCCGCAGGGGATTTGGCGGAGCCGGCGCTCCCCGAACCGTCGGGCCCCGGTGCCGTGCCGGGCGTTCCCGGTGCTCCCGGCACGGAAGGCGCGGCGGACGCGGAGAACGTACCGGACGTACCGGACGTACCGGCGGATGTGCCGGATGCGGAGGGCGTGGAGGACGTACCGACGCCGCCGTCGCCGGGAGGTGCGGCCGGGGACGGGCCGTCCAGGGGGACCATCCGCACCTTGCCGCTCGGCGGCACCGCGTGGTCCGGGGCCGAGGGCCCGGTGCCCGCGGCGCCCACCGCCAGGTAGCCGTCCCGGTCGCCCCCTCCGGCGCCGGCGGCGAGGGTGCCGCCGAGACCCAGGACCACCGCCGCCGAGACACCGATCAGCGCAGCACGTCGTCGCATCGCGCCAGTGTGTCTGACGGAGCGTCAAGAAACCAGAGTGCGACGGGAGTTCGTCACCGGGCAGCAGTCCAGCCGGAGCCCGGCCGGAGACTGGAGCCATCCAGAGCCCGGAGTTCCTCCCGAGCCCGGCCGGAGACCGGAGCCCGGCCGAAGACCGGAGACCAGCTGGAGCTCGGTCGGAGACCGGGGCTCAGTCGGAGATCAGGCCCTCGCGGAGCTGGGCCAGCGTGCGGGTCAGCAGCCGTGAGACGTGCATCTGGGAGATGCCGACCTCCTCGCCGATCTGGGACTGCGTCATGTTCGCGAAGAAGCGGAGCATGATGATCTGCCGTTCCCTGGGCGGGAGTTTGGCGAGCAGCGGCTTCAGCGACTCCCGGTACTCGACGCCTTCGAGGGCCGTGTCCTCGTAGCCGAGCCGGTCCGCGAGCGAACCCTCGCCGCCGTCGTCCTCGGTGGCGGGCGAGTCGAGCGAGGAGGCGGTGTAGGCGTTGCCCACCGCGAGCCCGTCGACGACGTCCTCCTCGGACACCCCGAGAACCGCGGCGAGTTCGGGGACCGTGGGCGAGCGGTCGAGCTTCTGGGCGAGCTCGTCACTGGCCTTGGTGAGGGCGAGCCGCAGCTCCTGGAGGCGGCGCGGCACCCGCACCGACCACGAGGTGTCGCGGAAGAACCGCTTGATCTCGCCGACGACGGTCGGCATCGCGAACGTGGGGAATTCCACGCCCCGTTCGCAGTCGAAGCGGTCGATCGCCTTGATCAGGCCGATCGTTCCGACCTGGACGATGTCCTCCATCGGCTCGTTGCGGCTGCGGAACCTGGCCGCCGCGTACCGCACCAGCGGCAGGTTGAGCTCGATGAGGGTGTCGCGTACGTACGTACGCTCCGGGCTGTCGGTGTCCAGCGTGGCAAGGCGCAGGAAGAGGGAGCGGGACAGCGTGCGGGTGTCGATGGCTGCGGTGTTTGCGGCGTGTCGGTGCACGGTCGGTGCCGGTGCGCTCTTGGTGAGCGTGAGCACCTTCGAGCTGCCCTGTTCTGCGGACATGCCACCCCCTTGAGGTCGCGGACGGTCGCGTTGGGCCACGACCATCGGAGGAAGCAGCCTCCACCTGAATACCGGAGGCGGGGCTGCGGCAAACGCGGTTTCGGCAGAATGTCACATGTCGGCAACACGCTGTAGTGACTTGTCGACAAGGAGGGCCCGCGTACGTGCAGGAAACAGGGGGTGTGCGGTTTTTCGGCCGGAAATTTTTTACCGGCCCGATGCCTGGGCCCGGCTCACTCGAACCGGTTATGCCTCGATTCGATTTGCGGACCGAAGCCGCGCGAAACTCCTGGCCAGAAGCCTTGACACATGCATCTGCGACACTCCCAATTCCTGGCTGATCTGGGACTGCGTCAGATTGCTGTAATAGCGGAGCATCAAGATCCGCTGTTCGCGTTCGGGCAGTTGTACGAGAAGGTGGCGGACCAGATCGCGGTGTTCGACGCCGGCCAGCGCGGGGTCCTCGTAACCGAGCCGGTCGAGCAGACCGGGCAGCCCGTCGCCCTCCTGGGCGGCCTCCAGGGAGGTCGCGTGGTACGAGCGGCCCGCCTCGATGCAGGCGAGCACCTCGTCCTCGCCGATTCTGAGCCGTTCGGCGATCTCGCCGGTGGTCGGGGAGCGGCCGTGCAGCGTCGTCAGGTCCTCGGTGGCGCCGTTCACCTGCACCCAGAGCTCGTGCAGCCGGCGCGGGACGTGCACGGTGCGCACGTTGTCGCGGAAGTAGCGCTTGATCTCGCCGACCACGGTGGGCATCGCGAAGGTCGGGAACTGCACGCCGCGGTCCGGGTCGAAGCGGTCGATCGCGTTGATCAGACCGATGGTGCCGACCTGGACGACGTCCTCCATCGGCTCGTTGCGACTGCGGAAGCGCGCGGCCGCGTACCGCACCAGCGGCAGGTTGGCCTCGATCAGCGCGCCGCGCACCCGGCCGTGTTCCGGAGTGCCCGGCTCAAGGTGCTTGAGCTGGCCGAACAGTACCTGGGTGAGGGCGCGGGTGTCCGCGCCCCTGGTGGACGTCCTGACGGGGCCCCTGGGGCCCTCCGAGGAGTCCTGGGCGGGCACTTCAGCGGCGTCCTGGGGCTCGTTCTGGGGCGGCACTTGAGGCGTAGTACTGGCCGGCACGGTCACGCCACCCCTTAGTCCTCGGTCTTGGTCGTCGGTCAACTCATCCGTCAAAAGCGGTCATAGCATCACAAGACATGTCCACTGTGTGCAAGCACCGTATAACCACGTGTTGAGGGCAAGTTGGGGCAGATGGCCCTGCTCGGAGGCGTATCGGGGCACGAAAAAGCCCCGCACCTCTCGGGTGCGGGGCCGGATGCCGCCTACCGGAAGGGAGCCGGAACGTGCGGGATCAGAACGGGTAGTCGGCGATCACCCAGGTGGCGAACTCGCGCCACTGGCCGGCCGCCGCCTGGTGCGCGGGGTGCTCGATGTAGCGCTTCAGGGCCTCCGCGTCGGCGACGGCGGAGTTGATGGCGAAGTCGTACGCGATCGGCCGGTCGGTGATGTTCCAGGCGCACTCCCAGAACTCGATCTCGGGAACGAGCCCGTCGAGCTCCTGGAAGGCCTTCACAGCGGCGACCACGCGCTCTTCGTCGCGCTGCACGCCTTCGTTGAGCTTGAACAGAACCAGGTGGCGGATCATGAACCTCTCCTACGGATACGACGGGGACCGGCCGGGGTGCTCGACCGAGGGCTCTCGTCCACGGCCACGGCCACGGCAGGGGACAGGGCCGGAAGCCGCGACCGGCGACTCGGCCGGGGGCTCGGCGCCGAGCGGCTCAGCGGCTCAGCGGACCAGGTTGGTCATGAACTCGCCGACGCCCTTGGCCGCGCTCGATATGCCCTCGAAGCCGGTCTGGACCATCCCTGCGGCCTGCACCGGCGACGTGATGATCGTGTACAGCACGAAGACCACGGCGATGTAGAGCAGGACCTTCTTGATGTCCACTGTGCCAGCCCCTCCCCGGCGCCACCCCTGTGCGGTCGGGTGAGTCTAACCGCCACCCGTCCCGTACTCACCAGGCCTTTAGGGACCTAGGGCCTGGCGATCGGGGCCCTTTGCCCGGCGGTACGGGCGTGACGGGAGAGCAGGATGGTTCTTGAGCCCACCACATCTGGCAGGAATGCGGTGGGCGAGGAACAGGACCTCACTGCGGGGTCCGCGCCGCGAGCTTCCCCCCTGACTGCGGCGCTGGACTTGCAGGTTCTGTTCTCATCGGGGGGAGCGGCTTGTCCCCCCGATGCCGCTCCCCCCGTCCCATCGTCGAAGCCCCGGTCACTTCCCCGACCGGGGCTTCTTCGCGTTCACCCGGGCATCGGGTGCGGACGGATCAGGTGCGGACGGATGGGGTGCGGACGGATCGGGTGCGGGTGATCGGGTGCGGAGGGACCGCCTCCGGCCAATGTCGGCCGTGAGGGGGCCACGGGGAGCGGCCGGGAGTACGTTCGAAGGGCACTCGGGGTCGACCGCGCCGCGGGCTTCTGGCGGAGGCGTTCGGCTCTTGTGGACGGCGTTCAGCTTTTGCGGACGGCCGCCGCCCGGTCACGGTCAGCGTGGCGGCGGCCGTCAGCGCGAGGAGGTCGGCTCCCCTCCGTACTCTCCTCGCGTCCACCGTCCTCAGCGGTGCCCGGGGCCTGCGGGAGACGGGCCCCGGCTCGAAGTGCGCCGCGAGGACGAAGGGCCGGAGCCGCGGGATGTCGGATCCGCGGCTCCGGCCGCCCCATTCATCGGGGCGGACGGTGAGCGCAGACCCGGGGGCAGGGGGCCGGGGCGGAGCCGGTCGAACCGCCGGGTGCACGGTTCGCCGGACTGTCCGCCGGTGCGTCACTTGGCATCGTAGGCCGGGCGGACCGTGAAGCAACCCTCCGAATCCGGCCGCCGGCCGTTTCGCGGGACCCGGCGGGCGGCTCAGCTCCCGGACGGGGGCGGCGGGATCGACGCGGTGTCGAAGGTGCCCGCGATGATCGACGCGGCGAAGTCGGCCAGCCGCAGATGGTGGCTGCGGGCATAGCTGCGGAAGGCGAAGAAGGCCTGGTCGGGGGAGGTGCCCCAGCGTTCCGCGAGAATGCCCTTGACCTGTTCCACCAGGATGCGGCTGTTGAGCGCGGTCTGGAGCTGGGTCTTCTCGATGTGGGACCGCTCCAGGGTGCGCTGCTGGAGGATCGTGATCGTGGCGACGCCCGCCAGGGCCTTGGCCAGCGCGATGTCGCTGTCGCCGAGGCGGTGCGGGGTCTTCTGGAAGAGGTTCAGGGCGCCGATGTTGCGGTCGCGCAGCCGCAGCGGGATCGCATGCGTGGCCACATAGCCGGTCTCCCGGGCCCGCACCGCGAAGCGGGGCCAACTCGCCGTCGTACTGGGGCTGTTGAGGTCGATATTCGTCCGAGAAGTGCCGCTGCGATAGCACTCCACGCACGGACCCTGGTCGTGCTGGAGGGCGAAGAGTTCCAGGAGACGGGTGTGCTCGTCGGACGCGGCCACGACCTGTAGTGCGCCGAGCGGATCGGCGAGCAGGATGCCGGCCGCCGAAACGTCCAGGAGCTCGACGCACCGGGTCGACAGGCGCTGGAGCAGGTCCAGCACATCGAAGTCGTCCGTCAGAGAATCGGCGACCTCCATGAAGATTTCCGCCAGGCGCTGTTCGCGGATCATGCCGATCATCCCTTTCGACCGCCGGGCGCCATCGGCCCGTTCATATCGTCGTTGAACCGCAGCCGTCTGGCCACAACGTCTCCTGCCACATCGCCGAGCGGCACGTCCCGGCTGTAGGCGAACGCCCGCATCCGCAGCAGCGCGTCCGCGAGGGACACGTCCAGCTGGACGCTGACCATGCCGGTCGCCTGGTGCACCACCGCCCGGTGGATCTCCCCCGGTACCGCCGCGGCCGACTCCGGAGCCGCCGACGGGTTCCCGTCGCGCTCCAGGAGCTGCGCGGTCAGCGCGGCGGCCAGGGCCAGGGCGTCGGCGAACCGCTGCTCGGGGACGGTGTCGCTGGCCCGGGAGGTCACCACGCTGAGCACCCCGAGCCGGATCGCGCCCATGCCGAGGGGGAAGCAGTACGCGCCGGCCACCCCGATCCTGAGGGCCTCGGCCGGCAGCCCGGGCCAGCGGTCCGCGCGTACCGCCGCCAGGTCCGGCGCGACCACGGCCGTGCCGCTGTGCGCGGCGTCGAGTCCGGGGCCCACGCCGAGGGTGAACTGAAGCTCCTCGAAGTCCGCGGCGATGCCCGGCGAGCGCCACAGCGGTTCCGGCTCCGCGCCCTGCCCGGTGGTGACCAGCAGCGATACGGCGACACCGTCCACTTCCAGAGCTCGTGCGCAGGCGGCAGCCAGGACACTGCCGTCATCGTGACGGAGCGACCGCAGCACGTCGGCCATGCCGTCGCTGATCACTGGGCTCCGACCTGCCGGGGCTCGGGGCGATGCGCCCGCCGGCTCTCACCATGAACACTAGCCGCACTCGTGGGACGCCGCCCCAGGCCGGTGCTTCCCGGCCGAGACCCGCCCCTGACGGGTGGCTTCGACGCCGGCGTACCGGTACTGAGTGACGGAGCCGGTGAGGTGGAGGGTGTGGTGCAGCGGTGGGACGGGCGGCTGGGGGACGGGCGGCAGGGGGATGCCGCGCCGCGCGTGGACGGGGCACGGCCACCCGTAGCGGTCCGGCCGGCTTGCCCTGGCCGACCGGGCCGACCGGGTTGGCCGGGTTGGCCGGGTCGTCCGGGGCGCTCACAGGGCAACGAGGCCGCTGCGGTCCGTGAAGGAGATGCCTAGCAAGTCGGCTGTTGCGTAAGGGACTTGACCTGTCCGCCGGACTCTGGCGAGGGCGGCCGAGGGGCCGGGGGCGGTCAGGACGTCGAGTTCGCCGGCCGGCCGGATCGCGGCACCCGACGGAGAGATCGGCTGTGCAGCCCATGCGGGCCGTCTCCTCATGTGCTTGCTGCTGACGGGTGGGACAGAGCTGTCTGCGGCGAGACGGCCGGGGTCTGGGGCACCCGCAGTGAGCACAGTAGGGCTTCCGGCTCCTACGGTGGTTCGGCCTGCGCTCAGGGCACGAGATGGGCACGAGCTGCGCTGTCGTACGTGTTCTTTTGGCGCGATCCGACAGCTCCGGACCGCATCGGTGTCCGCCGTGCTGTGCGGTACTCGCCACGCTCGGTGAGCGTGGTTACGTTCTGCGGTCTTCACTGACCGTTGCCCTGCTCGTGGGCGTGGGCGTGGGCGCCGGTGTCAGCGTCGGCGTCGTCCGCTTTGATCGGCGTCAGCGGCGGCGGCTCATGCGGATGCGGATGATGGTGCCGCGTTCCGTGGTGCGCATGTCGGCCGCGTCGCTGAGCTGCCGGATGATCCACAGGCCGCGGCCGTCCAGGTGGGAGGTGTCGGGCGGCAGATACCCCGCCAGCGCGGTGTCGAGGGTGCCCTTGGGGTCGGTGATCTGGCAGAACACTTCGGCGGCGGTGGACCAGATCGCGCAGTGGCCCACTCCGCCGCCGTGCCGGATCGCGTTGGCGGCGGCCTCGTCGACGCAGATCAGCAGGCTGTCGATCCGGTCGGCCGGCAGCCCGGCGAGCCCGGCGAGCCGGTGGGCGAACGATCTGAGTTCGGCGATCTGCCGGACCCCGTCGAAGTGGAACTCCGCACAGCCGTGCGGCGGTTCCGGCAGTGGCACGGTGTCGCAGGCCGCGCTGAACCGCGCCGGGGCGACATGCGCGGGGTTCGGCCGGTGGGCCGTGCCGCTGGTCAGCGCGGGGTGGGTGAGCTGCGCGGCGTGCAGCACTTCGGGGGGCAGCACCCGGGTGTCGTACGGGCACAGGTGCCAGGCGCCGGTCGAGGCCAGGGCGAGGGTGAGCAGCGACTCGTAGCGGGTCCACTCGCGGGCCTCGTCGCGGGTGAGCCCGGCCCACGGTGTCTCACCGAGGACCCGCGAGGGGCCCGGGGTGTCATGGGCCTTGTGGTGGAAGGCGAGCAGGGTCTGGGCGGGCGAGCGGTACCAGTGGACGGGTGCGAAGGAGACTTCGTCGGCACGCGGTCCCAGGTGGCGGCGCAGCAGCGTCGTGTTGTGCCGGGTGGTGGCGATGAAGACGGGCTCGCCCGCGGCGAGGCCGCCGCGGGCGAAGGGCAGGGCCGCGGCCAGGAACTGCTCGTCGCCGCCGTACAGCAGGAGGTGGTGCGCGTGGGGAGCCGGCCCGTACCGGGACGGCGCGCGCGGGTCAGTCATCGGAGATCTCCTCAAGGAGGGTCAGCGGCAACTCGGGCCGGTCCCAGCCGCAGGCACGCAGCATGTGGGCGACGGCGGAGGTTCTGGTGTGCACGACGAGGCGGCGTCCCGGTTCGAGCAGTTCGGCGAAGGCCACCAGGGCGTGCAGGGAGGCGAAGTTCAGGAACGTGACCTCGGTGAGGTCCAGCGTGACGTCCGCCGGAGCCCCGTCCACGGCCAGCAGATGGCCCAGCAGAGCGGTCTGGTTGGTCAGGTCGACCTGACCGGTGAGCCGCAGACCGGGGGGATCGGCCGTGTGCCAGATCCGCAGCAGCGCGTCGGCGTACAGAGGGGGGTGCACGAGGGACCTCTTCCCTGCCCGCACCGCGACGAGGGGGATGGGCCCGCGTCCGCCGTCCGCCGCGGCTGACCACGGCCGACCGGATACGGGATCCGTCGCGCGGTGGGACTGACGACCGGACGCCGAGGACCGGGAGCGTGTCCGCGGGCGGCATGCTGCCTCCCCTCGACGGGGCCGCCGTATGCCGGCATCAGAACAGGGTTCGCGCCGGTGGAGGCATCTACGGATTCCCTTCGACAGTACGCCCGTTGGGCCGCACAAAGCGGGCAGCGAGCGGGCCACTGTGCGACGGGGCGAAGCCGGAAGCCGGCTCCTCGCCACGCGTGGGGCGGGGGTTCCGGGCGGGGCGGGGCCTTCGCACTTCAGGGAAGAGGGCGATGCGCGATCGCCCGCGGTGCGGACATGTCCATCCAGCGTCCACACGCAAAACATCCCCTGACCACGTTTCCGCAGGTCAGGGGATGTTAGAAGCGGTAGCGGAGGGATTTGAACCCTCGGTGAGTTTCCCCACACTCGCTTTCGAGGCGAGCTCCTTCGGCCGCTCGGACACGCTACCGAGAGAGAGCTTAGCCCAAGGTGGGCCCAGGTTTGAAATCGGTTCGGCGAGAGCTGGGTCACCGCTGCCGGAAGAACGTCGTGAGCTGTGCCGAGCACTCCTCTTCGAGGACTCCCGCGACGACTTCGGGGCGGTGGTTGAGCCGTTGGTCGCGTACGAGGTCCCACAGCGAACCGGCCGCGCCCGCCTTCTCGTCGCGGGCGCCGAACACGACCCGGTCGAGCCGGGACTGGACGATCGCGCCCGCGCACATCACGCACGGCTCCAGGGTGACGACGAGCGTGCAGCCGGTCAGCCGCCACTCGCCGGTCCTTCGGGCCGCGCGCCGGATGGCGAGGACCTCCGCGTGCGCGGTCGGGTCGCCGGTCGCCTCGCGTTCGTTGTGCCCGGACGCGAGGAACGCGCCGTCCGGGGCCAGCACCACCGCGCCGACCGGCACATCGCCGGCCGACTCGGCCTGTGCGGCCCCGGCAAGGGCGGAGCGCATCGGCTCCGCCCACCGTTCGCGTACGGGGTCGTGCGGATGGGGCACTAGCGGACGGCCTCCAGGACCTCGGCCGCGCCCAGCGCGTCCGCGATCGTCACGAGGGCGTCCCCGTCGAGCGCGAGCAGTCGGCCCTCGCTCACTCCGAGGTCGGCGAGGATCGCGCTCTCGCCGAGCGGCCCGGCCGGCACGGCGTCGTCCGACGACGCGTCGCCGTCCGGGCCGTCCACGGCCGTCGCGGCCTCGTCCTCGTCCTCGTAGCCGTCCTCCGTGCCGTCGAGGTCAAGGGTGTCCAGCTCGTCCTCCTCGTCGTCCTGGTCGTGGCCGAGCAGTTCGTCGGTGAGCATGGCCCCGTACGAGGAGCGGGCTGCGACGGCGGCGTTGGAGACGAAGACGCGCGGGTCGTCCTCGCCGTCGACGCGGACGACGCCGAACCAGGCGTCCTCCTGCTCGATGAAGACGAGCACCGTGTCGTCGGCCCCGTCGGCGGCTGCTTCACGGGCCAGGTCGGCCAGATCCGACAGCGTCTCCACATCGTCGAGCTCTGTGTCGCTCGCTTCCCACCCGTCTTCGGTGCGCGCGAGCAGTGCGGCGAAGTACACCGTGACTCTCCCACTGGTCATAGGCGTGCCGGTTGGGGGTCCCCCCGGCTGTGGCTTCATTCGGAATCGTGGCAGAAAACACCGCGGTTGCGAGAGTTCTTCCGCGGTTGCGTTTTTCCGGTCGCCCCGAACACGGCTTCCGACACGTCATGATCGCGGGCGCCGGGACACCCCGTCAGGGGCGCTCGACGGCCGTGACCACGGGCTTCGGGGCACCGGGCGCGCGGGTCACCAGCGGAAGGTTCGCATGCGCATGGCCTGGCGCATACGGGCCGCGCGGGCGCGCCGGGGCTGGACCCGGTCGCGCAGCGCCTTCGCCTCGTGCAGTTCGCGCAGGAACTGGGCGCGCCGCCGCCGGCGGTCCGCATCGCTCTCCGGTTGTTGCGCTCGGTCGCGCTCGTCCGGCATTGGTTCACACCGCCCCGGGTCGGTTCGTGTCTTCCACCTTCCCCCCGTTCGGCCGCTTGACGCCAGCACGAACCAACGGCAGGTGGGAGCGGCGGACGGGACCGGCAGGTGGGACGCGGAGCCGCCACGCCCCGGTTACTGTGGACGTCATGCGGATCCATGTCGTCGACCACCCTCTCGTGGCGCACAAGCTCACCACGCTGCGCGACAAGCGCACCGACTCCCCGACCTTCCGGCGGCTCGCCGACGAGCTGGTCACCCTGCTCGCCTACGAGGCCACCCGGGACGTGCGCACCGAGCAGGTGGACATCGAGACCCCGGTGACGCCGACGACGGGCGTGAAGCTCTCGTACCCGCGTCCCCTGGTGGTCCCGATCCTGCGGGCCGGCCTCGGCATGCTCGACGGCATGGTGCGGCTGCTGCCGACCGCCGAGGTGGGCTTCCTCGGCATGATCCGCAACGAGGAGACCCTGGAGGCCTCCACGTACGCGACGCGGATGCCCGAGGACCTCTCGGGCCGTCAGGTGTACGTCCTGGACCCGATGCTGGCGACCGGCGGCACGCTCGTCGCGGCGATCCGCGAGCTGATCAAGCGCGGCGCCGACGACGTCACGGCCGTGGTGCTGCTCGCCGCCCCCGAGGGCGTCGAGGTCATGGAGCGCGAGCTGGCGGGGACGCCGGTGACCGTGGTGACCGCCTCGGTCGACGAGCGCCTCAACGAGCACGGCTACATCGTGCCCGGCCTGGGCGACGCGGGCGACCGGATGTACGGCACCGTCGACTAGACCCGTTCGGTCTGCGCGGAGTTTCTCAGCACTTGCCGGAGGGCGCGGGTGCGGGCTTGGCCAGGGCGGCCAGGGCCGTGTCCGCGTCCTTCGGCGTGTTCAGGTTGGCGAACGTGTTCCCCAGGATGAGGTCGACGTCCTGCGTCTCGCGCGTGTCGGTCTTCTGCGTCGTGCCCGCGAGCTGGGTGCCGAGTACGGAGAACGGGCCGCGGGTCGCCGTCGGCGCGCCGAGCAGCACGCCGTTGTTGGCCACCTTCTTGTCGTACTCGGTGGGCGCGTTGCCGACCTTCCCGATCGCGAAGCCGCGCTTCTTCAGCTCGTCGGCGACCGACTTGGCGAGACCTCCGCGCGGGGTCGCGTTGTAGACGTTGACGGTGATCTGCGCGGGCTTCGGCAGGGCCTGCGGGGCGCCGGAGCCGGACGCGGCGGGCGCCGGGCAGTTCTTGCCGTGCGCGACGGTCTTGGCCTTGCCGCCACCGCCCCCGAACACGTCGATGAGCTGGACGGTCCCCCAGCCGATCAGGCCGAGGGCCACGACCGCGCCGACCAGCGCGAGGACCAGCCGGCCGCGCTTACGGGGACGTCGCATCCGCGGATAGGCGTCACCCTTGATGCGGTACTTTCCGCCCATGCCGGGGGGAGTGAGCATGCTCATAGCCGCAGGGTAGTGCCGACCCGGGACGATGCCTACTAAATGATCAACCGCTGGCGCGCGTATGCGCCCGTATGCGCGGCAAAAGGTCCGAAAGGCTCACCCGGCTGTCGGGTTCAGTCCATTTCCAGTACGCGCGCGTGCAGAACCTGGCGCTGCTGGAGCGCGGCGCGTACCGCGCGGTGGAGCCCGTCCTCCAGGTAGAGATCGCCCTGCCACTTCACGACATGCGCGAAGAGGTCGCCGTAGAACGTGGAGTCCTCGGCGAGGAGGGTTTCCAGGTCGAGCTGGCCCTTGGTGGTCACGAGCTGATCGAGCCGGACCGGGCGCGGCGCGACATCCGCCCACTGCCGGGTGCTTTCCCGGCCGTGGTCGGGATAGGGCCGCCCGCTTCCGATGCGCTTGAAGATCACACGGAAAGCCTACCGGGCGAGCGGCTCCGGGCGCAGCCATGGAGCCCGAGTGCAATCCTGGGCAAAACGCCCAAAACCCGACGCAGGGGGCTCGTCATGACCGACAGCGACCAGACGGCGGCCGCGCACGAGCCCATCAGTGCCGTGGAGCCGGACGAAACCGGAGCGCGGAATCCCGCCCCGGCGCCCGCCGCCGCGCCCGCGCCCCCCGCGCCTGCCGCGCCCGCCGATGGCTCCCCCGCCGAGCCCGCGCCTGCTGCGCCCGCCGCGCCTGCCGATTCCACCGTGCCCGCCGGTTCCGCCGGTTCCACCGGGTCCGCTGCCGCCGTGCCGCAGCCGACCGCAGACGCTG
>NZ_JBIAGW010000019.1:0-137447 GCF_042869955.1 Streptomyces sp. NPDC006691 | reverse complement strand
TGCCTCCGCCGTGCCGCAGCCGGCCGCCGACGCTGCGCCCGCCGTGCCGCAGCCGGCTGCCGACGCTGCCTCCGCCGTGCCGCAGCCGGCCGCCGACGCTGCGCCCGCCGTGCCGCAGCCGGCTGCCGACGCTGCCTCCGCCGTGCCGCAGCCGGCCGCCGAGATCGCCGCCGGGTACGCCTTCACCGGCCCCGCGATGGAACTGGGCGCGCTGCTGTGGGACGGCCGGTGCCTGCCCGGCGCGCCCATCCGCATCCCCCTCTCCATGCTCAACCGGCACGGCCTGGTCGCCGGGGCGACGGGCACCGGCAAGACCAAGACCCTCCAGCTCATCGCCGAGCAGCTCTCCGCCAACGGCGTGCCGGTCTTCCTCGCGGACGTCAAGGGCGACGTCTCGGGCATCTCGGCCCCGGGCCAGGCGGGCGACAAGGTGGCCGAACGGGCCGCGCAGGTCGGCCAGGAGTGGGAGGCGGCCGGGTTCCCCTGCGAGTTCTACGGACTCGGCGGCATCGGCCCCGGCATCCCGCTGCGCGCCACGGTCACCAGTTTCGGGCCCGTACTCCTGTCGAAGGTGCTCCAGCTCAACCAGACGCAGGAGCAGTCGCTCGGCCTGATCTTCCACTACGCGGACACCAAGGGTCTTGAGTTGTACGACCTGAAGGACCTGAAGGCGGTCGTCGGCTTCCTCGTCTCGGACGTGGGCAAGGCCGAACTCAAGGGAATCGGCGGTCTGTCGTCCGTCACCGCCGGGGTGATCCTGCGGGCGATCACCGCGTTCGAGCAGCAGGGTGCCGAGGCGTTCTTCGGGGAGCCCGAGTTCGACACGAGCGAGCTGCTCCGGCTCGCGCCGGACGGCCGCGGCCTGGTGTCGGTCCTCGAACTCCCCGCCGTCCAGGACAAACCCCACCTCTTCTCCACCTTCCTGATGTGGCTGCTCGCCGACCTCTTCCAGAAGCTGCCCGAGGTCGGCGACGTGGACCGGCCCAAGCTCGTCTTCTTCTTCGACGAGGCGCATCTGCTGTTCAACGGCGCCTCCAAGGCGTTCCTGGAGTCGATCACGCAGACGGTCCGGCTGATCCGCTCCAAGGGCGTGGGCATCTTCTTCGTGACCCAGACCCCGAAGGACGTCCCCGCCGACGTCCTGGCCCAGCTCGGCAACCGCGTCCAGCACGCGCTGCGGGCCTTCACGCCGGACGACGCGAAGGCGTTGAAGGCGACGGTACGGACGTTTCCGCACTCCCCCTACGACCTCGAAGAGGTCCTGACCTCGCTCGGCACCGGCGAGGCGGTCATCACCGTGCTGAGCGAGAAGGGTGCGCCGACCCCGGTCGCGGCGACCCGCCTGCGGGCCCCCCAGTCCCTGATGGCTCCCATCGACGCGGCCGCACTAGACCAGGCCGTCAAGTCCTCGATCCTGTACGCCCGTTACGCCGAGCCGGTGGACCGCGAATCCGCCTTCGAGAAGCTGTCGGCGGCGGAGCGGGCGCGGGAGGAGGCGGCGGTGTCGGCCGCGCTGGACCCGTCGTCGGGTTCGGGCTCGGGTTCTGGTTCTGGTTCTGGCAGGTCCGCCGGCCGGGCGAAGAAGCAGGACGCGTCGCTGGCGGAGCAGGTGGTGAGCAGCGGGATCTTTCGGTCGCTCGCGCGGTCTGTTGGTACGCAGTTGGGCCGGGAGATCTCCCGCTCGATCTTCGGCACGCGCCGAAGGTAGCCCCGTCCCTGCCCCGTGGCTCGGCCCCGTCCCTGCCCCCGTGGCTCCGCCCCGGCCCGGGGCACCCCTCGGGGGTTCCGCCCCCGGCCGGTGAGCGCGCCCTTTTGCCCACCCGCCCGCCCGTTGCCCGGGGTTGGTCGGTTCCGGCCCTCGGGGGCTCCGCCCCCGGACCCCCGAGCGTCTTTTGCCCGCCCGCCCGCCCGTTGCTCGGGGTTGGTCGGTTCCGGGCCCTGGGGGCTCCGTCCCCGGACCCCCGTACGCGCCTGAACGGTGCTCGTCCTCGAACTCCCCCAAGGCCTCAAGGGTCAGGGGGGACCCCTGCGACGGGCTGAAATGCCCCAATGCTGGCCAGCACCGGCAAGCTTTGGGTTCACCTACGAGGGTGCGGGGCTGTGACGTTTGCGCGGCTCCGACGCAGAGGGCACGACCGGGCATCCGGGGTCACCTATAGGGGCGCGGGGAACGGCGCGAGCGACCACGCACGGTGGGCGGACGAGACCGGGTTTTAGGGGCGCGGGGAACGGCGCGACAAGCCACGAAGGTCCGCGGCCGAGAGCGGGGTCAGGGGCGCGGGGAACGGCGCGAGCGACCACGCACGGCGGGCGGACGAGAACGGGTTCAGGGACGCGGGGCTGCGATATTTGCGCGGCTTCGCCGCAGAGGGCGCGACCGGGGGATCCCGGTTACTACAGGGGGGCCGCGGGGAACACCGCGCCCCACCGCAACCACGGCCCCGCAACCGAAGCATCCAGCCCCGCTGCCCGGCCGAACCCGGGGACTGGGGGGCGCAGCCCCGTAAGCGGTCCCCCACTTCACCCCCGGAGGGTTGCGGGAAGGGGCGGGGCGGGGCAAAACCCAGGCCCCGGCCCAAGCCCAAGGGGCCGAGCCCGGGAGGTCGAGCCGGACGCCGAGCCCAAGGGCCTGAGCCCAGCGGGCCAAGCCCAGGGGGCCGAGCCGGACACTGAGCCCAGGGCGCCGAGCCCAAGGGGCCAAGCCCGGGAGGCCGAGCCGGGCGCCGAGCCCAGGGGCCCGGGCCTGGCGGGCCGAGCCCAGGGGGCCAAGCTCGCCCCGTCGAGACGTCGGCGGGGCTACTTCGCGGCCCGCGCCGCCGCCTTGGCCTCCTGCTTGTACGCCCGCACCTTCGCCAACGACTCCGGCCCCGTGATGTCCGCGACCGAGCGGAAGGACCCGGCCTCCCCGTACGCCCCCGCCGCCTCCCGCCACCCCGAAGGCCGCACGCCCAGCTGCTTCCCCAGGAGCGCGAGGAAGATCCTCGCCTTCTGCTCGCCGAACCCCGGCAGCGCCTTGAGCCGTGAGAACAGCTCCGCCCCGGACGCCACCCCCGTCCAGACCCCGGCCGCGTCACCCCCGTACTCCTCCACGAGGAACCCGCACAGCTGCTGGATCCGCTTCGCCATGGACCCGGGGTAGCGGTGCACCGCCGGCTTCTCCTTGAGGAGCTCCGCGAAGGCCTCCGGGCCGTACGCCGCGATCGCCTCCGCGTCGAGGTCGTCCGCCCCCATGCGCCGGGCGATCGTGTACGGACCCGAGAACGCCCACTCCATGGGCACCTGCTGGTCGAGCAGCATGCCGACGAGCGCGGCCAGCGGGCTGCGCCCGAGCAGCTCGTCGGCCTCGGGCTGCTGGGCGAGCCGAAGGGTTGTGTTCATGCCTCGATGATCGGCGGCCGACGCCCCCGACGCACGCGGGGCACGGACCCACCCCGGCGCCGACCGCGCCCCAAGTGCCGGCGCCCCATGTGCCCACGCCTCATGTGCCCACGCCTCATGTGCCCACGCCTCATGTGCACAGCCCACACAGACGCTGCCGCGCGCCGCCGCTGCCGCGCGCCGCCGCCCGCCGCGCCCCCCTGCCCATGCCCCCCGCCCACGTCCCATGCGCGCGCAGCCCACACAAACCACGCCCCTCGCACCCTTTTCGAGCTGACTCACGCTTTCGTATGACAGACATACGGCACTCGAATGGTCGAGGCGGCGCCGGGTAGTTCCGTGCGGAGCAGCATGTCCGGACCACACGTGCGGGCCAGGCGCGTGCGTACCGGCACGTGCGTACCGGCACGTGCCCACCCAGAGGGGCGACCGCAGTGAGCCAGCCTTTTGTCCTGCCGGATTTCTATCTTCCGTATCCGGCCCGGCTCAATCCCCACCTGGAATCCGCGCGGGACCACTCCCGCGTCTGGGCCCGGGACATGGGCATGCTGGAGGGCTCCGGGATCTGGGACCTGGCCGACCTGGACGCGCACGACTACGCGCTGCTCTGCTCGTACACCCACCCCGACTGCGACGCGCGACAGCTCGCCCTGGTGACGGACTGGTACGTGTGGGTGTTCTTCTTCGACGACCACTTCCTGGAGATGTTCAAACGCACCCTGGACCGCAAGGGCGGCAAGGAGTACCTCGACCGGCTGCCCGCCTTCATGCCCATGGACCTCGCGGACGGGTTCCCCGAGGCGACCAACCCGGTCGAGGCCGGCCTCGCCGACCTGTGGGCGCGCACCGTCCCGTCGATGACGAAGGAGTGGCGCGAGCGCTTCGCGATCAGCACCCGCAACCTGCTCAACGAGTCGCTCTGGGAGCTCGCCAATATCAACGCGGGCCGGATCTCCAACCCCGTCGAGTACATCGAGATGCGCCGCAAGGTGGGCGGCGCACCGTGGTCGGCCGGCCTCATCGAGTACGCGGCGAACGCCGAACTCCCGTCGTCCGTGGCCGAGTCGAGGCCCCTGCGCGTCCTCACCGACGCCTTCGCCGACGCCGTGCACCTGCGCAACGACCTGTTCTCCTACCAGCGCGAGGTCGAGGACGAGGGTGAACTCAGCAATGGCGTACTGGTACTTGAGACCTTCCTCGGCTGTACGACGCAGGAGGCCGCGGAGGCCGTCAACGACCTGCTGACCTCGCGGCTCCAGCAGTTCGAGAACACCGCCCTCACAGAAGTTCCGGCGCTGTGCCTGGAGAAGGGCCTCACGCCGGACCAGTGCGCGGCCGTCGCGGCGTACGTCAAGGGGCTCCAGGACTGGCAGTCCGGCGGCCACGAGTGGCACATGCGCTCCAGCCGCTACATGAACGAGGGCGCCGCCCCCGGACCCTCCCTGTTCGGCGGGGTGCTCGGCACCTCGGCACTCGATGTGTCCGCCCTGTTCGGCCGCCCCGCCGAGGCCCGCCACCGCAGCTTCACCCATGTACCGCGGCAGAAGGTCGGTCCGTCGCTGCTGCCCGACTTCGACGTTCCGTACCCACTGTCGCTCAGCCCGCATGTGGGCCAAGCACGTGTGGCGTCGATCGCCTGGGCGGAGCGTATGGGGCTGCTCGACGACATCTGGGACGCGGAAAAGCTGGCCGGATACGACTTCGCGCTCTGCGCCGCCGGACTCGACCCCGACGCGACGCCGGAGGAACTCGAACTCAGCACCGAGTGGCTGACCTGGGGAACGTACGGCGACGACTACTACCCGCTGGTGTACGGGCGGCCGCGCAACCTGGCCGGGGCGCGGGCGGCGGGGGAGCGGTTCGCCGCGTGCATGCCGGTCGACGAGCCGGCCGCCGGCCTCCTGGTGGCGGCGACCCCCATGGAGCGCGGCCTCGCCGACCTGTGGGCGCGTACCGCCGGTCCGATGTCGGCCGAGGCCCGCGCGGCCTTCCGCCGGTCCGTCGACGTCATGCTGGAGAGCTGGCTCTGGGAGCTGCACAACCAGGACCAGCACCGCATCCCCGACCCCGTCGACTACATCGAGATGCGCCGCTACACCTTCGGCTCCGACCTCACGATGAGCCTGTCGCGCCTGCGCCGGGCGAGCCAACTCCCGCCCGGCCTCTACGAGAGCGGCCCGATCCGCAGTCTGGAGAACGCGGCCGCCGACTACTGCTGCCTGCTCAACGACGTCTTCTCGTACCAGAAGGAGATCGAGTACGAGGGCGAGCTGCACAACGGCGTCCTGGTCGTCCAGAACTTCTTCAACTGCGACTACCCGACCGGGCTGCGCATCGTCGACGACCTGATGCGCTCGCGGCTGCGTCAGTTCCAGCACGTCATCGACAACGAACTCCCGGTCCTCTGCGAGGACTTCGAGCTGGATGAGGACGGACGACGTGTGCTCGGCGCCTATGTGGCCGAGCTCCAGGACTGGATCGCGGGCATTTTGCACTGGCATGCCTCGGTACGCCGCTACGGTGCCGCCGATCTCCCGGCCTCTCTGCCTCATGGCAGCTCGCCCCACACCGTGTCCCGGGGCGGTGTGGCCCCCGGGTGGATGCGGCCCAGCGGGGACGGGACCTCGGCGGACCGGGTACGGCTGCCGGAGGTGCTGGGAGTGCCGGGAGTGATGGGGGTGCCGGAGGTGCTGGGAGTGCCGGAGGCGGGGAGGCCGTTGGCTGCCCTCCCCGCACCCACAGTGGCGGGAGGTCATGCCTCGTGATCCTCTAATGTGCGGGGGCCACACACCCGGGGGCCACCCCGTGGGGCCCGTCGGGCCCGTCGGGCCCGTGGGGCCACACCCGGCCACGAGGAGGCGCGCGCATGGGACACGACCACGGCGCACCCTCGGCGGCATCCGGGACACTCAGCGGCACGTACCGCAACAGGCTGCTGTGGACCATCGGCATCAGCGCGTCGATCACCCTCATCCAGGTGGTCGGCGCCCTGCTCTCCGGCAGCCTCGCGCTGCTCGCGGACGCCGCGCACAGCCTCACCGACGCGGTCGGGGTGTCCCTCGCACTCGGGGCGATCACCCTGGCCCAGCGCGCCCCGACCCCGCGCCGCACCTTCGGCTTCTACCGGGTGGAGATCTTCTCGGCGGTCCTGAACGCCCTGCTGCTCGCCGCGATCTTCGTCTGGGTCCTGTACTCGGCGATCCAGCGCTTCAGCGAGCCGGTCGAGGTCAAGGGCGGTCTGATGTTCGCGGTCGCGGTGGGCGGACTCGCCGCGAACCTGGTGGGGCTGTGGCTCCTGAAGGACGCCAAGGACAAGAGCCTCAATCTGCGCGGTGCGTACCTGGAGGTGCTCGGCGACGCGCTGGGCTCGGTCGCGGTGATCGTGGGCGGCCTGATCATCCTGTTCACCGGCTGGCAGGCCGCCGACCCGATCGCCTCGATCGTCATCGGTCTCCTGATCGTGCCCCGGACGTACGGGCTGCTGCGGGACGCCCTGCACGTGCTGATGGAGGCGGCCCCGAACGATGTGGACCTCGCAGAGGTCCGCCGCCACCTCCTCGATGAGCCGGGTGTGGTCGCCGTACATGATCTGCACGGTTGGACGGTGACGTCCGGGATGCCTGTGCTCACCGCACATGTGGTGGTGAAGGAGGCCGCTCTGGACGGTGGGTACGGGGAGCTGCTGACCCGGCTCCAGCGCTGTGTGGGGGACCACTTCGACGTGGCCCACTCCACGATCCAGCTGGAACCCGAGGGCCACACCGAGGCCGCCGACTCCCTCCACCGATGACTGCCCTGCCCGGCCCAGTACCCCGCCCGGCCCAGTACCCCGCCCGGCCCGGTGGCCGGCCCAGCACGGCCCCAGGGTCACTGAGCGTGAGCGCGGCTCGACGCGCGGGTTCGGGCGCGGCTGTCTAGCCTGTTCGGGGGGCTCCGCTTCCTGGAAGGGTGAGTCCATGAAGAGTGAGTCGAAGCTCGCTCGGCGGATGATCGCGGCTGGGGCCGGTGCGGCCCTGGCTCTGGTCGGACCCGCCACCGTCACCCGCGCCGCCGGGAACGGGCCGGACCTCGGGCGGTTCTACGAGCAGAAGATCGGCTGGGAGCCGTGCCGGCCGACCGAGGGCCAGACCGGTGAACTCCTCGATTCCGTACGGGACATGGAGTGCAGCACCCTCAGTGTGCCGGTCGACTACGCGGACCCGGGCAAAGGCGCCATCGCGCTCGCCGTGGCCCGCATCAGGAGCGCGGCCCACGGCGACGACCGCAAGGGGTCCGTCGTGTTCAACTTCGGCGGCCCCGGCGAATCCGGGGTCGACGGGCTCGCCGCCTTCCGGGACCTGGCGGCCGGCATCGGCAAGCGGTACGACCTGGTGAGCTTCGACCCGCGCGGGGTCGCCCGCAGCGCTCCCGTGCGGTGCGGCGGCGAGGACGAGGTGGACCGGATGGACGGCGGGAGCCAGGACGCGCCGGGCACGGGGGCCGCCGCCGTCGCCGAGGCCAAGCGCATAGCCCAGGCGTGCCGCGCGAAGACGGGCCCGGTGCTCGACCACGTGGGCACCATCAACACCTCCCGCGACATGGATGTGCTGCGCGCGGTACTCGGCGACGGCAAGCTCAACTACCTGGGGATCTCGTACGGGACCCGGCTCGGCGCGGTCTACGCGAGCCAGTTCCCCAAGCGCACCGGCCGGATGGTCCTGGACGCGGTGGACACCCTGCGGGGGACCGCCGAACAGGACGTGCTCGCGCAGACCAAGGGGTTCCAGCAGGCGCTGGAAGGGTTCTTCGCCGGCTGCGCCCAGCAGAACTGCGAACTCGGCACCACTCCGCAGCAGGTCGCCGCGACCTTCGACAGGGCGGTCGCGAAGCTGGCCGGCGGCCAGACCGTGACGGGCTCCGACAACCAGGACTTCACCGGCGACGACCTGCACAGCGCCGTGCAGTCCGCCCTCTACAGCCAGGCCTCCTGGCCCACCCTGTCGGCGGGCATCGCCGCGCTCCTCGACGACGACGACCCCACGGTCCTGGCCGCGCTCAACCCGGGCGCCGGTACGGACGACGCGCCCGCGAGCAATTCCGACGAGGCGATGCTTGCGATCAACTGCGCGGACGACCCGGTACGGCCGGCCGACCCGGCGAAGGAGTACGACTCCATGCAGCGTCAACTCACCCAGGAATCACCGTACTTCGGGCCCGGGTCCGCCGCTCGTGCCGTCGCCTGCACGGGATGGCCGGCGGGAACCGACTACATCCGCCGCATCGACCGTCCCGGGGCGCCCAAGATCCTGGTCGTCGGCGGCAAGGGCGACCCGGCGACGCCGTACCCATGGGCTCGGGACACAGCGAAACAGCTCGGGTCGGGTGTGCTGCTGACATACGAGGGTGAGGGGCACGGCGCTTACGCCGCCTCGCAGTGCATCCGTGCCAAGGCGGACGCCTTCTTCGCGGCCGGAACCGTGCCGCCGGAGGGAACGAGCTGCCCGGCGGAACAGCCGGACGAGTAGCCGCCCACGACACACGAGAGGTGGGCCTGCGGCAGGTGGGCCTGTGACGAGCAGGCCTGCGGCGCCTGTGGCGGGCAGGCCTGCCGGGCGCTCGGCCTTAATTCGCTGGGCCGGGAGTGAGCGTAAATGGCACGATCGGCGACATATGGATACTCCACACATGCCTTCCGAGCCCATGTCCGCAGAGCACCTGTCGTCAGACGCCATGTCGGCGGCGTCCGGACGAACGTCGTCGGGCGGTCCCGGGTGGCGCACCCGGGCCGAGACGTCCGGGGACATCGCGGCCGTACGGGCCGTGAACCTGGCCGCGTTCCCCACCGACGCCGAGGCCGACCTGGTCGACGCGCTGCGCGTCGACGAGGCGTGGATCCCCGGGCTCTCGATCGTGACAGAAGGCCCAGTAGACCCGGACGGCCCACACGGCCCGTACGGTTCGGAAGGCGTGGACGGCTCTGGCGGCTCGCGCGGCCCGATCGTCGGGCACGCCCTCCTCACCCGGTGCCGGGTGGGCGGCGCTCCGGCGCTGGCCCTCGCCCCGGTCGCGGTGGCCCCCGAGTACCAGCGCGCGGGCGCGGGTTCGGCGGCGGTGCGGGCGGCGCTCGCTGCCGCTCGGGAGCTGGGCGAGGACCTGGTCCTGGTGCTCGGCCACCCGGACTACTACCCGCGCTTCGGCTTCACCCCGGCCTCGGCGCTCGGCATCCGGGCTCCCTTCGAGGTGCCGGACGAGGCCATGATGGCGCTCCGGCTGCGCCCCGAGGGAGCCCCGGCACCGGCGGGTGTGATCCAGTACCCGGCACCGTTCGGGTTGTAGGCGTACGGGTGGAGGGTGTTGCAGGCGTACGGGTGGCGGGTGCGGCTAAGCCCGCCGGTTCGTGCCACCCGCCCGGAACGGTGTGTCCGTAGGACGCCTCAAGGCCCCCAACACCCAGGCGCTGTATTGCTGTTCGGTCACCACATAGACCGGCGTCGCCCCGTCCCGGCACTCCACCACCTGCGAGCCCGGGGCGGGGCGTGGCCCCGGATCGGTCCAGTACGGCGGGCGGACCCGGACCGCCGTGAGGGTGCGCGGCACGGGGCAACGGGCCAGCAGGCCGAAGGGATCGGGGGTGGAGGCGAGCAGTCCCGGCGCGGCGACCAGATACCCGAACCCCTCTTGGCAGTAGGGGAGTTCACCGCGGATCGTGCCAGGAAAGCACTCTTCCACCGACGGGGCCAGCGGGGCCACTTTGATGGTGTCGGTGGTGCGGCGGCGCCGCCGTTGCGACACGCAGGCGGCCCCGGCCAGGACCGGCGCGGCCCCGATCGCCGTGAGCAGCACGGCAGTTGGCACCCCGCCGGTGACCCACGGCGTACCGAATGCGAAGCACGAGATCAGGAGTACCGAGGCGAGGGGCAGGGTGATCCGCCAGGGCTCCTGCGAGGCGGGCCCAGTGGGCGCGGCGGGCGCCGCGGACCCGGCGGGCCCGTCGAACCCGGCAGAGCCGACCGCGGGCCCGACTGCCCCGGCGGGCCCGGCCCCATCGGCGCCCCCGGAAAGCCCGATGTACCCCGCCGATTCGCCCTGCCCCGCCGACTTGACCTGCGCCGCCGCCCCGACAGGCCCCACCCCGACGTTCCCCACCCCGACGTGCCCTGCCGCCCCGACGTGGCCCGCCACCCCGACGGGCTTCGCGGCCCCGGAGGGCCCGGTGACACGCAGTGCCTCGCAGTACGCGCCGCGCAGACAGGCCACGGCCACGGAGAACAGAAAGAGCGCGGCGGCCAGCGGCAGCCGGTAGCCGCCGCGCGGATCCGCCGTCGTGTACTGCCGCAGGCCCCGGAACTCGACGTACCTGATCTCCCCGCGCCAGTAGGTGAGTTGAAGGTCGGCGCCAGGTCTGACCAGGGCGAAGACGGGGGCGCGGCCGTCCATTTTGACGCGGTGCGGCGCCACGGGGACGGCCGGTCCCGGCCGGTGTGTGAGCGGGCCGGCCTTCAGCCGCCCGGGCAGCGCCCCGGGCCCGTCCCGCACGTGGCCGAGGCCCAGCCAGTAGTACGTGGACCGGTGCTGGTGATCGGCCGCGGTGGAGGTCACCGTGGCCGCGACGGTGTGTCTGCACTCCGTCGAGACCTCGGCGACCGGACAGTCGTCCGCCGCCGCGAACGCCTCCTCCACGTCGAGCGCACGGGGCACGGTGACCAGGAGCAGCCAGCCCGCGACGAGCCCTACCGCGACGGCGATCGCCGTGCGGGTGAGGGCGGCCGACCGGTGGCGGACCGAGGCGAGGAGCGCGTTCATCGCTCGCCGCTCGGGGGCGGCTTCCGTACGGAGGAGGCTGACGGGATCATCATCGGGTCATCGTGAACCCATGCGGGCCCGAAGTTCCGCCCCTGGAACGGTGGTTCAGACCATTGGGGCATCGGCGTCCGGCCGCGGCGGAATCGATCAAGCAGTGGTCGTCGCGCCGGCGCACCACGGCTCGCATCGGTGCGCCGGCCTGCGCGGGTTCACCCATAGGTGTGAGCCGGGCAGCAGATGAGCCTCTGGCACTTGCGCATCGGCACTCCGTGCCGCGAGGAGTCCGCCGAGGGGCGGTCGAGGGGCGGCCGCGGGGAGCCGCGGGGACGGTCAAGAAGGTGGTCGAGAGGCGGCCGAGGGGGGCCGGTCAAGGAGGTGGTCGAGGGGCGGTCGAGGAGGCCGTCGCGGGGCCGGTCGGGGAGGCGGCCGGGGGCGGCGCCAACAGACATCGTCGACACCCTGATGTTCCGGGGCGCCCGGTGCGAGAATTCGGTCCACACAAGCCAGCCGTCGACTATGTGCGGATCGACCCGGCACATGCGTTGCCACAGGTGCATCCCCCACATGCACACCACAGTGGTACTCCCCGACTGCGTACGAGCCGCCGCGAACGGGCATATGCCTATCCGGCGCTCCCGAGTGAAGGTGATGGGGCCATGTCCGCGGACATGAAGGTGCTACTGGTCGACGACCACGAGGACAACCTGTTCGCCATGGAGAGCATCCTCGCGCCGCTCGGCTACCCGCTGGAGCTGGCGACCAGCGGGGACGCCGCCCTCAAGGCCGCGCTGCACGGGGGAATAGCGGTCGCGGTCCTCGATGTCGTGATGCCGGGCGTGAGCGGCCTGGACGTAGCCCGTTATTTGAGCCGTCTCACCCAGACCCAGCTGATCCCCGTCATCCTGGTGACCGGCATGGGTCAGGACAGCGAACTGGCCGCCCAGGCACTGCACTTGGGAGTGGCCGACTACCTGATCAAGCCCTTGGACCCCTGGGCGTTACGCATCAAGGTCCAGTACCTCTACCGCACCAGCACCCTCCTCACGACCACTCCCCGCCAGCGAGGCCTCCGCAACCACCCCGCCGAACCCGCGCAGGTCCCCGCCCAGCTCCCCACTCAACTCCCCTCTCGACGACGCCAGTTGCACCCCCCGGAGACCGTCCGAGTCCCCCGCCGGCCGGACGAACCGCCGGGCTGAGATCCCGGGCGCGTTCCCGGACGGCGCGTTCCCGGACGGTACGTTCCCAGTCGACGCGTTCCCGGTCGACGCGCGGCCGGTCGACGCGTTCCCGGTCGGCGCAGCCCGAGAAGCGGTCAGGCGGCGGTCAGCGCCGCCAGGGCGCGGTCCATCGCGGCGTTGAACTCCTCCGGCGTCAGCGGCAGCCGGGACTTGACGTCTCGGCTCCACTGGTCGGCGAGGACCTCGGCGGATCCCGCCTCGACACCGTCGAGCGCCGCGTCGGCCAGGTCCGACGGCGCGAGTTTGGCCACGGGCCAGCCCGCGGCCATGTCGGTGTCGGCCAGGCCGAGGTGCACCGCTGTGACGAGCGTGCCCTGCTCGGCGAGCTCCAGGCGGACGCCGTTGGTCATGGCCCAAGCGGCGGCCTTGGTCAGGTGGTAGGCATTGGCGCCCTTGCCCCCGAACCACGACATGGCGGAGAGTACGTTGACGATCGCGCCCCCGCCGTTCCCGGCGAGCGTCGGCGCGAACTCCCGGATCATTCCCAGGTGGCCGAACACGTTGGTCTCCAGCTCGCGCCGCACCGCGTCCAGCGAGCCGGTCACCAGGTCGGTTCCCGTCTGGATGCCCGCGTTGTTGATCAGCAGCGAGACGTCCGGGGCGGCTTCGGCGGCGGCCCGCACGGCCGCGGGATCGGCGATGTCGAGGGGCAGCACCTCGACGCCGGGCAGATCCAAGGTCTCCGGCCGGCGGGCCGTCGCGTAGACCTTGCGGGCGCCTCGTTCGAGCAGGCGCTGGGCGAAGGCGCGGCCCAGGCCGCGGTTGGCTCCGGTAACAAGGGCAACCGAGTTGTCGATATCCATGCCCGGTACGCTAAAACCTGACGTTGACGTCAGAGGCAAGAGCGGGTCGTCAGGGCCTGGGTGAGAGGAATCACCATGACCGTCACAGAGGCCGCGGCCGAGCGGCTGATCCGCATCGGCGAGGTGGCACGGGGTGCTGGCGTCTCGGTACGGGCCGTGCGCTACTACGAGCAGCAGGGGCTGCTCGTCGCGGAGCGCAGCCCGTCCGGCCAGCGCCTCTACCGACAGGACGCCGTCCCCCTGATCCGCTTCTTCCAGCAGATGTTCGCCGCCGGCCTGACCAGCCGAAGGATCACGGAACTCCTTCCGTGCTGGGACTCCGGACACACCGACGCCGAACAACGAGCCATGCTGCGCGCCGAGCGCGACCGGATCCGGGCCAAGGTGGACGACCTACAGGCTGCCCTGGACCGCCTCGACGAGGTCATCGCGATCACGGACACCCACCCGTAGGGCGCGGCCGGTCCGGACGTCGCACCGGCGATCTGCGGCTGGAGCAGTAACGGTAGCGGTAGCAGTAGCTGGAGCAGTGGCTGGAGTGCTGGACGCCCACCTCTCAGCTCTCGGCGCGTCCGTCAGGTCGGGGAGCCGCGCTCCTTGCGGGGTGCCCCTTCGGGTGCCCCTTTGAGTGCCCGCCAGGTCCGAGGCCACGCGGTCACGCAGTCGTGGCGGACGTGGCGGACGTGGCGGACGTAGAGGTCGGGGCTGAACGTGGGCTGCCGTGGAAGACCTGGCTGGTGTGCCAGGAGCGGTGGGCGGCGGCGATGGGGCGGACGCCCGGCTGGGGGCCGATGAGCGGACGGCCGGCGAGCGCGATGACGTGCTCGCGGGCGGCGGTGCTGTGGCCGACGAAACTCTGCGAGACCAGGATGCGCTGGACCTCGCCCTGGCCTTCCTCGCCCTGGCCTTCTCCGAGACCGAGTACGCCTTTGTCGAACAGCTTGTGGTGCAGCGAGCACAGGCACAGCCCGTTCTCGATGTCGTCCGGTCCGTCGAACGCCCACCAGCGCACATGAGCGGCCTCAAGCCCGACCGGCACCGCGCCGATCCTGCCGTCGTACCCGCAGAAGGCGCACCGGTACTCGTACGCCGTCAGGACCATCTCCCGCATCCGCCGGTCCCGTTGTCCGCGCGCGGCCGTGAGCGGTCCGGTCTCGGCCTCCTCCAGCTCCAGGCCGACGGCTTCGCACAGCTCCGCGTGGAGGGAGGGCGGAAAGTTCAGATCGAGCAGCACCCGTGTCATCCGGCCGAGAAGGGACGGCTCCCGTCGCAAGGCCGCCCTCAGCTCCGGCGTCAGCCGCCCAGCGGCGCCGGATGCGCGCAGTTCCCTGACCCCGGTCCCGGGGCTGCCCGGCCCGCGGTCGGTACGCACCTCCCACACGCCGTCGCTCACCAGGTGATGGAAGGGATAGGCGGGCGTCGTCCGGTTTCCGGGACCGTATTCGGCGAGCAGCCCCCGCAGATCCTCCTCCACGGCGCTGTACCGCAGCTCGCCGTCGGCGTCCCGCTGGAAACGGCTGAGCGCGTACAGGAACAGCAACGGCTTGTGCGGAGCCCGCGTCCCGCTCCTCGTCCACTGCCTCAACTGCGCGGTGCGCTCGACCCAGTCCATGGTCGGCGATCGTAGTGGCGCTCGTCGCGGCGCTCGGCCGTGGGCTTCGCCGCAGTGGGCGGCATAACAGCGAGCCACGACGCGGATCCCGGCCGGCCGGGCAGGAGCGTGGATCCGTAACCAGCTTGCGCAGCCCTCGTGGGCCCGCGGAAGGCCGTCGATTCACGCCCGGTGAAAGACGTCGAGTGGTCCGTGCGCAGTCGGCTTGCCGCCGGACGGTTCAGGGTGGTTGCCCACGCGGTTCCGCAGGATGCCGACGGTGTCCGGCCACACGGTGGGCTGTCCTCCGGTGCCGGTCAGGATGCGGTCCCAGTCCTCGGCCGCGGAGACGCCGGTGCGGTCGACAACGAATCCGAGGCAGTGGTCCGGGTCCTGGTCGAGGGTGCGGACCAGGGCGGCTACGGCTTCCTCACGGCCCGGGTCCGCGATGTCCGCGATGTCGGCGATGTGGAAGGTGAGTTTCTGCGCGGTGCCGTCCAGGCGCCGCACGGACACCAGAAGGGACTTGTCGCGCCCCGTCCAGCCCTTGAACTCGACCTTGCGGTACGCGTCCGACGCCAGTGCGGACAGGAGGGTGGGGGCCCCGCCCACCAGCGGCTCCCGCTTGCCCAGGACCGTGTCACGGAAGCCGAAGACCTGGTCCGTGAGCGGGTGTTGGACGAAGAGCCCAGTGGCTGCCAGCTGGTCGATGAGGTTCTGGGCGGACGCACGGGTAAGGGCGGTCCGATACCAGGTGAAGAAGCCCTTGGAGGTGCTCGCGGCGGCCGTCGCGGCGGCGGCCGCGGCGCTCTCGCCGAGGCACTCTTCGAAGATCGCCAGGGCTTGTTCGCGGGGTACTTCGGGGCTGACGTAGTTCCGCGCCCGGATGTGGGCGGTGAACTCCGGAAGCAGCGCCACATGGTGTCGCCTTACGTAGTAGGCGAGTTCGGTGGGCCACACGTAGGTGCCGTCCGTGATCAGGGAGCCGGCGCCGGTGATCCCGAGGTCGTCGGCGATGACGTCGCGCTCGGCGCCCATGACCGTGTAGATCTCGCGGCTCGCTTCGAGGTAGGCGAGCAGCCGCTCTTCGTCCCACTCGCCGGTGCTGCGGGCGGCGTCCCGGAGGGAGGGGGCGCTCCGGTCACCTGGCCCGCCGAGTTCCCGGTAGAACCCCGCCTGTTCGATCATCGTCTCTCCAGTCATGCCGGCCGGAAGCCGTTGAACCGGCTCTCCGTGCCACCGGTCCCGCCGATGACTCCGGTTGTCCTGCGGCCTCCTCCGAACGCGTCGCCGTACACCATCCCGTACAGCGCGGAGTTGCGTACCTCCTCCAGGCTCAGGCAAGGACAAGCGCCGGGAGCCTGCGCTGCCCGGATGCCGACTTGAGGCCGGGCGCCCTACGGGTGCGGGCCGCTCAGGAGTGGCAGGAACTGCGAGGTGGCCAGGAATGGTGGCGGAGGATACGAGATTCGAACTCATGAGAGGTTGCCCCCAACACGCTTTCCACATGTTCGTCTGGGGGTCCGGAGATGTGCGGGAGCGTTCTGACCTGCGGTGCAGCGGGTGCGGGCGGGGCTTCTGAGCGGTGCTGTACGGCGGTGCTGTACGGCGGTGAATGCAACCAGAACTGCAACCATGCGCTGCCTACTTGCCCGGTTCGGGCCCGTACCACTGGAGTGCCTGCCCGGTGACGGCAGCGATGCATTCGAAGTCCCGGTCACGATGCAGCAGTGTCAGCCCCTGGAGCTCGGCCGTCGCAGCCACGACGAGATCAACGGCCCCCGCACTGCGATGCTGCCCCCGCTTGGTCAACGCTTCCTGCACCTGCCAGGCGCGGGTGTAGGCGCGGTCATCGACCGGAACCCAGCCGAAGATCATCCGCATGTTCTCGATGCCCCGGGCGCGGTCCTCTGCGGTACGGGCGCTGTAGAAGAATTCCAACTCGGTGATGGGGCAGGTGGCGATCAGACCGGCCGCGGCCGCTTGGTCCCAGCCGTACTGCTCCGCGTCCCCGCGCATGAACCGTGCGAGCGCGCTGGTGTCGATCAGGAACTGGGCCGCGTTCACCGGCGGTAGTTCCCCTTGTCCTCGAAGAGGTCCAAGTCGAAGGCGCCATCGCTGGCAGCGGCACGCAACCGGGTGAGCGCGAGCGCTCGCCGCCGGTTCTCCAATACCTCACGCAGGGCGGTATTGACGGTTTCCTTCTTGGTGCCGGTGCCGAGAGCCTTGGCCACGTCGGCCAGCAGCTCGTCATCGAGATCGATCACGGTCCGGCTCATCTATGCACCTCCATGGATATCAAGCATGGCATCGAGTATATCTCGATGGGGTTTCATGTGGCTAGGCGTACGGCTCCAGCGAGGACATGTCCGCAGGTCCACAGGGCTGGCCCTGAGGCATCAGCCGAATCGGCAGGCGTCGAAGGGTCCCACCGCTACTAACGGTGGGACCCTTCGACGTAACAAGCAGCGCGCTGGGTCAGTGCCTGTTGGTCTTCTTCTTTGCGGCGGGGTTCATGGCTGGCTGGGCGCCTGCAGGAACGGTGAGCGCGGCGTCGGCTGTCGCCTCTCGTGGCCTGGGGAATGGTCCAGACCTTAGTGATCACAGATCATCAGTGTCATCTACTGCGTCGAGGCTGATCCCTGAATTCTCGGCGCTCGAATCGTCGTCCAGGATCGGCTTGCCCATCGCGTCCGAGATGCTGCGGAGCAGCGCCGCTCTGCGAGCTGCGAAGAACGCGTCGAAGTCATCGGTGGCCATGAGCTCGGGTTGGGCCAGGTGAGAGCGGACGCGTTCTGCGACGCTTTCGTGAGGGGTCTGCGCGGTTTTGACCAGACGGCCCAGGTAGCCCGAGGGAGCCGCCCCTCCGATGATTCGGTTGGTGCGGGCGGTCAACGGGGTCTTGTTGATGATCGAGTTGTAGTCGGCGGGAGCGTACCCGGCCTTTTCGCACCACGTCTTGGGGAAGATGTGGTGGATGTCGATGGACTCGTCGAAGTATCCGGTGACCTCGGCCTTCTCTCCGGTGCGCCAGTCCAGGGCCCCCGCCTTGAGCAGGAGAGCGTAAATCCCTTTGTACGCAGCGCTGTTGCGAGTGCGGAGGGTCAGCAAACGTCCGGGGGCGAACTGCGCGGCGGTGACTGTCCGGGGCTCTGCCGCATCCTTGTGGATCCAGTCGACGACATCCGGCAGATCCTGACTGAAGCGGGTTTCGGTCGAGCCACCGTAGAGCTCTCCGAACACGCCGCACCAGTACCAGCGGGCGAGCTTGCGCTGGGCTCCGGCGCTCTGTGCGGCCTCCCCGGCCAGGGCCAGGATCGCGGCAAGCGGTATCAGTTGTGTTCCGTACGGCAGGAACTTCGTGTCGAAGAGAAACTGCTGGTGCAGGAACTTCGCCGCCGCTTTGAACCCGGTGACGACGGACGGCGCGAAGCGTACGTAGTCCTCCAGGGAGAGCGCGAGCATGTCCTTGCGCTTGCAGCCGACGCGCGGGAGTCGCTCCTCCTCCATCCCTCGTTCGGCATCCCGCTCGCGACGCTCGGCCGTGGCCAGGAGGGTGACTGCCTGGAGGAAGTCGGTGTTGGAGACCTCGCGAAGGATGCGGTATTCGGGCGCCTTCCAGGAGGCCCGGCATTCTCGCTCCCAGTGATTGCGCAGATCGAACTCGTCCGCCGCGTAGGTGGCGGTCAGCAGCTCGAAGACGGTCAGGGTGACACCGCCGGTATTGACCTTCTCGAACACCTGGCACACGGCTTGGCGTGGGGTCGTCTGCCCGAGCTCGATGACCGGCATGTGGTAGCGGTCGAAGGGGCGGACGAACGCCTCGTTGAAGTGGCGCCACAGGGTGAGTTTTTCCTTGTCGCGATGCCAGTGGTCGAGGAACTCGTAACCCCAGTCGCCGTTGTCGAAGACCGCGTGGAGCGGGAAGAGCTGAGCCTCGTATTCACGCTCGGGAGTCGAGTAGTCCTCGACGACCTGACCCCGGAAGTTGAGGACCTTGCGTGTCTCGGGCAGAAACCGGATGGCGTCCTCGCGGTCGCTGTTCTCGTCGAGAGCCTGGGCCATGTCGACGTAGAACCAGCCCGACACCTGGTGCTTGCGTAAGTCCTGTGTGACCACCGGGCCCTTCAGCTTCAGGGCCTGGAACAGTGACGTCAGCCGCTGCTGTCCGTCGAGTACGAGAGTGTCGGGCTCGGGCTCACCGGTCGGGGTGGCTCCTTCGATCGGCCGGTACTTGAACCGGACGTCGCCACCCGCCTTGAGCAGCATGACGGTTCCGACGGGGTAACTCAGCGAGATCGACGCGAGGAGGCTCGCGATGTTCGGGTAGGGCCACACCCAGCCCCTCTGGAACTCCGGCAGTTGGGCCTTGCCGACCTCGACCTGCCTCAGCAGATCCCGCAGCGGCCGCTTGTCGATGCTGAACGCTTCGTCGGGCACATCGGCTCCTTGAGGCTGCCGGTCACCAGAGGTGGGTACCTGAGGTCGACTTGTCTCGTGTCGCAGAAAAACTACTGGGTGTCCGGCGCCAGAAATGCAAAACCGCTCGAATCCATCAGACGCAGGCCAGAGGGCGTACGTGCCTGCGGATTCGCCGGCCGTCTTCACTCCCGCCGAGGGCGATCCGGACCGGTCGGCACCGGCGATCCGATGCCGACCGGGTTCGGACCGCGGCTTGGTCGCTCCGGTCACGATCGCGCTGATTCGCTGCCGGCACCTCGTCGCCCCCGGTGCCAATGTCGGCCAACGTCGAAGGGCCCCACCGCAAGCGGTGGGGCCCTTCGACATCGTGCCCGGTGAGGCACTGGCGGAGGATACGAGATTCGAACTCGTGAGGGGTTGCCCCCAACACGCTTTCCAAGTCTGTTTATGCAGGTAAAGGACATGTTCGCAGGCGTCCGCCTGCGTTCAGGAGCGTTCTCGGGTACCCGAAGAAGGCCAGTACGTATGGACGTGAACGCCAGCGGACGGGGCTGAATGAGACGGAAACTGAGACGGAGCGGCCAGGCGGACCCGAGCCCCCGAGCAGCCATGACGAGCTGCTGGACGGTCGTGGGAGGCTTGGGAGGGAGCGAGAGAGTGAGCCGAGGGGAGCCCAAGTGACAGAGGCCAGTCCGCGCGGAACCTACCTGGTCATCGCGGAGGCGCTGAGGCAGGAGATCGAGGGCGGCCGGCACGGGAGCGGTTTGCCGTCTGAGGCGGACCTCATGCGCGAGCACGGGGTAGCGCGGAACACGATCCGCCGAGCGCTCAAGACGCTGGAGGCTGAGGGCGTGCTGGAGTCTGCGCCGGGCATCGGCTGGCGCGTGGCCCAGGGCGGTGACCGCCGCTCGCTAATTGAACGGATGGTGGCGGTGATCGAAGAGGACTCGCTGGCCGTCGGGGACGCGTATCCGTCGGAGGCGAGGCTCTGCGAGCGATTCGGCGTATCGCGTACGGCTGTCCGTCGAGTGCTCGCCCACATGGAGGGCACGGGCTTGCTCGCCACTGTTCACGGTAAGGGGCGCACAGTGCGCGCTCTCCCGAGTCCTGCGGTAGGGCCGTAGCCTTGGCCACCATGGGACTGACTGAGTGGGCGTACTCGCTTTCTGAAACGCTGCTGTCCGAGCCGCTGCCCCGGAGGTGGGCGCATTCCTTGGGTGTCGCGAAGCGGGCCCGCTCTCTGGCTCCGATCCTTGGCGACGACGCGGAGCTTCTCGAAGCAGCCGCGCTGCTGCATGACATCGGGTACTCGCCGGAGATCGCGCTCACCGGATTCCATCCGCTCGACGGGGCTCGCTTTCTCCGTGACCAGGACGGGGCAGACGCACGAGTCATCCGTCTCGTGGCGCATCACTCCTGTGCCCTCCTGGAGGCAGAGGAACGAGGGCTCCGGCACGAGTTGGAGAGCGAGTTCGAGCTGGAGCGTCCCGACCTCGTAGACGCCTTGCTCTTCTGCGACATGACGACGACTCCTGACGGCACGCCCACCGCGCCGGCCGACCGCCTCAACGAGATCGTGCAGCGGTATGGACCGGAGACGATCGTCGGCCGCTTTATTCAACGCGCCGCGCCGGAGATCCACGCAGCCGCGCGACGTGTGGAGGAGCGTCTCGTCCAGGCGTAGACCGCAGATCAGCCGATGTAAGGCTCTTGGCGCGTCTCGTCCAGGCCGTGAGTGATGCGCAGCCGCATGGACGGATGGATGTCCAGGTCATCGAGGTCCGCCGGGTCGACCCAGCGGACCTCTTTGGATTCGCTGCTCGTACGCAGGGTGCCGCCCGTGGGGTGCGCTCGGAAGCAGATGGAGAACTGCTGACGGACCTCTCCGTCGTCGTACGCGAGGACGTGCTGAGGGTCGGTGTAGAGGCCAGAGACGCTGTCAATCTCGACCGCGATTCCCGTCTCCTCAAGCACTTCCCGAACGACGGTATCGCCGATGCGTTCGCCGATGTCGTGACCGCCTCCGGGGAGTGCCCACAGGTTGTTGTCCGTCTTGTGGATGAGCAGAAGTCGCCCCGTGTCGTCGCGGACGACCGCCGTGACGGAAGGAAGCACCGAGTTCGCCTTGGGCGCGTTGGGGTCCCGGAAGTAGTCGATACGACTCATGCTTGCAGGCCTCCGCAGTCGGCTGGTGAGGAGATGGGCCTGGCCGCTTCCCAGACCCGTTCGATGCTTTCAGCGTATGCGTCGAACAGCTCACCTCCGGGCACACGCTGAAGGTGCAGGACAGGGGCCATGTACGCGCCGACCCCGTACAGGTGGCCGTTGGCGAGCATCTCGTTGTCGGCCCGGTAGAGCGAGTTGTAGAGCGTGGTGCTGTGGAGCCGGAACTCCACTCCGGGGAGTCCGAAGAGCGAGCTGTAGTTGATGAGGGCGTTCCGAATCTTGCTGGCCATGGCTGGCCCGATCCCCTCATCCTCGCCGCGCACCGCCACAGCGGGACTGTCCGGGTCACCGAGCATGAAGCGGATACGGGTGCCGGCCGCCGACTTCTCTTTCACGACTCGGTGGAACGCCGCGTCCTCTGTGAGCCAGAAACCTGAGTACACGAGCACGTCGAACGACTCCTTGGCTTGCGCGTATAGCTGGGGCCAAAGACGGCTGGGAACGACGGACCGGTGCGGATACAGCTTGATCAGCTCAGCGTTTCCGGCCTCGGTGACCTCAGCTGACGTGCGCTCTTCGGGCCAGAGGTAGGAGACCTCGCGCTGAAGGAGCGAGGCTGTTGCGTACTGAAAGCGCCGGTAGGGCTTGCGGTTCGGATCGTTGATCCAGCGCTCCACTGTCTTCGCCGACACCCCAAGCCGCTGGGCTACTTGATGGAACGTCAGGCCACTCTCAACGATCGCTCCGCGAAGCTTTTCGTTGGCCATGCCGAACTCTCCCCCGAGTGGGACGACTTGGTACGACTTCACCGTACCGAAGTCGTGCGCAGGTCGTACATGTGCGGAGTCGATCGTCTTCGCCGCTGAAGCCAATCTGTAGGTACATCGCAGCGAGCGGCTCGCAGTAACCCAAAAAGTCGAAGGGCTTGACGGAGCGAACCTCTCTCTGCATGATGAGGAACACGTACTACATGTTCCTCTACTCCGGCTGGGTCCCGCTCCGCGAGGAGCGGGAGCCCCCTTCGAGGGGTTGCCGCGCTCTGCCGGGAGTGCTCGTTCCTTGAGAACTGAACAGCGTGTCTATGCGACGGGGTGCATGTTGCTCCGTCGCCCCCGCAACGGCCCGGGTGATGGCCGCTGGCGGCCACTTCGTGGCAGGTGAACGTGGCCTGTCCTGCGTACCGGCTCTGGAGAAACGCTCTTGGGGAGCATGCCTTCATCACTGGAGGACAGCCCCTCGGGCGCCACCTGGTACGCGCCGCCCTGCTGGCGTCAGAGCAGTGACGATGACGCACCGATTCCGGCTCGGGTCCGGTGCTCCGTGGCAACGGGGCACCGGCGAAGCCGGCCGGTTGCCTCCCCTGTCCGTCCGGCCCGTGTGGTCGTACGGGCGGGGCTGAGGGGAGCCGGATCTACCGACTTCAACGGCGTGCGGCCCCGGTGCTGTAACACCGGGGCCGCTGTTCGGGCCGTTCCTGCTTGGAAGGAACACGACCCATGGAAATCATCGCTGCACTTCAGTCGGCTGTCATGGCCGACCTGCCCGACGAGGGACCGTCGGATGCCGAACTGGACGCGATCGAGATCGAGATGCCGCTGATCCTGGCGGAAGTCGAGCTGCTGGACGTACAGATCTCGGTCATGGACCGGCCGTTCACGGACCTGAGCGCCCGGCGGATCCGCCGGGCCCGCCGACGGGTGCTGTCGGCCCGCCGCGACCTGACCAACTTGGCCACGTTCGAGGTGCCGGGGGTGGCGGCATGAGGGCCTCACGGATGGCCGACCTGTCCGCCGCGGTGCGGGCGCTTCAGTGCCTGGTGGTGGAGTTCCCGGAGCTGCCCGCCGGCGCGGTGAGCGTGACAGACATCTGGGATGACCGCCTGGAGCTGGCGCTCCACAACGGCCTGGACGCGTTCGAGGCGTGGCGGGCGGCACTGGGCATCCACCCCGAGACGGTGGTTCTGCGCACGCAGGGCGGCGCTCAGACTTGGTGCCTGGCCGCGGAGACCGCCTATGCCGGTGCGACCGTGCGGCTGGTGGCCTACGCGCCGGTCCCGACCGCGCTTCTCGCCCGTGGGGAAGCGGTGTTGGGGGTGGCGGCATGACGGCTTCCTCTCTGTCCGTCGACGGCCGGTCGACGGGTGTCGACGGGGCGTCGACGCCCGTCAAGGTGGAGCGTTCGATCACGGTGGTCGCGGGTGTGCTGACGGTGCTTTTGACGGCCGCGGCGTTCTGGCTTTCCTACGAGCACTTGCAGGAAGTCGCCGCCCGTCACGGCATGGCGGAAGCCGTCGCCCGCTCCTGGGCGTGGCCCGCCACGGTCGACCTGTTCATCGTGATCGGTGAACTCCTCATCCTTCGCGCCTCGTTGGCGCACACGGTCGACTGGTGGGCGATCGGGCTGGTCATCGCCGGTGACGGCGGCTCCATCGCCCTGAACGTCGCCGGCGTCGGCGACAACGCCCGGCCCCTGGACTACGTCGTGGCCGCGGTTCCGCCCGTGGCTGCGTTGCTGGCGTTCGGTGCGCTGATGCGCCAGGTCCACGCCTATCTGGCCCGCCACACCCAGGCGCCCGTCAACAGCCCGTCGACGGGCGTCGAAGCATCCCTGACGCCCGTCGGTGCGGCCATCGCCCGCATCCCGGCCGAACCGGCCCGGCTCAACGCTGGGGCAGGGGCGCGGCGTGCTCTTGCGGCTCCCGTCGACGCCTCGTTGACGCCCGTCGTCCCGGAACCGGTACCCGTCGATGTCCGGTCGACGGCCGTCGATCTGTGCATGCCGGTGATCTACCCCAACCGGGTGGACCAACTGGTGCGCGCCCTGTACGGGACGGACTTCACGCAGCCGAGCACCACCCGGATGACCGCGGCCATGAGCGGCGTGGGACTGGGTGCTTCGGAGTCCACCGCCCGGACGGCCCGCAGCCGGGTCAAGGCGCGTGAGCCGTACCTGGCCGACCTGCCGGTGATCCGCCCGGCGGCCGAGGCGGTGACGGCATGACCGGCCTGCGGACCGGGTCGGTGTGCACCGGATACGGCGGCCTGGACGACGCCGTCCAGGCCGTGTTCGGCGGGGAGCTGGCGTGGGTGGCGGACAACGACCCCGGCGCCGCTCGCATCCTCGCCCACCGGCACCCCCAAGTGCCCAACCTCGGGGATATCACCGCCCTGGACTGGCATGAGGTGGAACCCGTCGACATCTACATCGGCGGCTATCCGTGCCAGCCGTTCAGCACGGCCGGCAAGCGGAAGGGAATCCAGGATGACCGGCACATCTGGCCGTACATCGCCCGCGCCCTTGGCGTTCTACGACCCCGCCTCGCGGTCTTTGAGAACGTCGCAGGCCACCTTTCTCTCGGATTCGACACCGTCCTCGCCGACCTTGCCGCCATCGGGTTCGATGCGGACTGGTGCTGTGTACGCGCGAGCGACATCAAGGCCGCCCACCAGCGCAAACGGCTTATCTTCTGGGCGTGGCCTGCCGACTCCGGCGGCCCGGGACTGGCGCGGCGGTGGGCAGAACGGGCAGCTTCCCACCGCCGTCTCCCTGCTGCCGACGCCGTCGACCTCGGAGAGCACCGGGGCGGGGCACGCGGCACAGGGCGGAATGAACCTGCGCCACGCCGTCTCGCTCCTGCCGACCCCACTGGTCGGGGACGCCAAGGGAGCACGACAGGCCACAGCACCGAACCCCCGGAGCAGTTCACCGACCCTGACGGACCTGGCATTCGCGGGTGCGCTGCTGCCCACCCCGCGGGCATCGGCGAACGAGAACCGGCAGACCAGGCGCTCGCCCTCGCAGACAGCGGGGACGCACGGCAAGAGCCTTGCCGCCGAGGTGGGCGAACTCCTGCCGACCCCTCGGGCGACGGACGGCACCAAGGGCGGCCCGAACCAGCGCGGCAGCAAGGGCGATCTGACGCTCCCTTCGGCAGCGCACCGGATTGGGGCCCGTACGCCGCCGCCATCGAAAGGTGGGCGCAGGTCATCGGCCGCCCCGCCCCCCGGCCAGTTGACGATCTGGGACGACTGAACCCGGTCTTCGTCGAATGGCTCATGGCCCTGGAGCCGGGCCACGTCACCGCAGTCCCCGGCCTGTCCCGCACCGCACAGCTCAAAGCACTGGGCAATGGCGTCGTCCCGCCGCAGGCCGTGGCCGCTCTGCGCATCCTCCTCGACCGGGCCGAGCCCGACACCTGGCGGGAGGCAGCGGCATGAAGTCACAGCCCATCGTGGGCGCCGCCGTCTTCAACACCGTGATGGAGGCCGCCGGCCACCGCTGCCAGTGCACCGGCCAGTGCGGCAACGCACACGTCAAGGGCAAGGGGCGGTGCCTGCGCGAGCACGACGGCTATGCGAGCAAGCACCGCGGACCCGTCCACCTGCTCGCCGCCCCCGCCGACCTGACCCTGTCGCCGGTAATGGCCGCCCGAGTGCCGCTCGCCGGGTTGCGTGCCTGGTGTCCGGACTGCCACATCGCAGCCCGCCGCATCGCACAACGCCAACCGGCCCCCGAACAGGCCGGACTCTTCGACCTCTGAGCAGGGAGAGCAACCGTGCACAGCGCCACCAAACACCGCACCATCCGCCTGGCCACGACCAGCCTGATGCTGGCCGCCGGCGCGCTGGTCGAACTGCGCCTGATGAACGGCTACGGCGTCCCGGCCCTGCTCGCCCTGCCCTGCGGCCTGGCCGTCGGCCTCGGCGTCGGACACCTGGTCGAGGTCCTGACGGCCCGGCTCGTCACCACCGTCTACCGCTGCCCCGACGCGGACTGCACCTACAAGGTCAGCGTCACCCACGTCGATCCGGGCGAGCGGCGCCGCTGGCAGGAAGCCGCGGCATCGCACCCCAGCCACGAACTGAACTACCGGCCCTGACTTGCACGTTCCGCTGCCAGGACCCGGACACCAGCTTTGGACGGCCTCGCGTCCGGGTCCTGCTTACTCCGCGAAGGAGTGCGTTCAGCATGACCGAGTTGAGCACTGAACCGGTAGTGGCCCCCGCCACCACCGACACCCCACCCAACCCCACACCGACCCCCGAGACGCCCGCTCAGACCGCGGCGGACATCGAGCACACCCCGGGCGGCTGGCCCGTCGTTCCGCTGGCCCTGTCCGGGGCGAACACCACCGTGAGCGTCGTGGCGGCCGCCGGGATCGCGGGCGGCCCGATCGCCGCAGCAATCGCTGCGACCGGCGCAGCCGTGCTCGGCACGGTCGCCTCCTACCGCAGCCGCAACCCCCGCCCGATGCGGGCCGCACGTCGTGCCGCGGCCCGCACCGCTGGACGCAACACCGCCACCCGGAACCGGTCCGGCGGCCTCAACACTGCTGGTCGCGGTTCTGGTTCGGCGGGGCGTCGCGCGGCGGGCGGTTCAGGCCGCGTTCCGGGGCAGAAGCGCGGGAGCTCTGGTGCGGGCGGGCTCGGGCGTTCCGGGGCGGCCAAGCAGCACGGCCCCGTCTCCCTGAACAAAGCCGCCGGACTGAAGAACAGGCCCGGTGCGGCCGGTGGCGCGCTGCGGAAGGCGTCGCAGGTCAAAGCGCTGCGCGGAACCCAGAAGGCGGCCGGTGGGTCGCGGGGCGAGAACCGGGCGCAGACCACCGCGGCCCGCCGAGCCGTCGCGGATGCCCGCCGTAACGCCCCAAAGCCCAACGCCCGCCACACCAGCGGAAACACCCGTCCCGGGGCTGGTACTTCGCGGGGTCGGGGTGGTGGTCTGGCGGGCCGAATGCTCGGTGGCGCGGGCCGTAAGGCGCGTGCGGTCCGGGATGCGGCGATCGCGAAGCAGCGCGCCCGCCGCGACGCCAACACCGGCAAGACGCTGGCCGGTCAGCGCTCCGCTGTCCGCAAGGCACCGGCGCGTCAGGCGGCCAGGAAGGCGCTGCGCCGCTCGGCGGCCCGCTTCAACGGCCGCCGCATCCTGGCCGCGCTTCTGGCCCTGCCCCTGGGCCTGTTGGGATGCGTGACCAGCCCGCTCGGCCGGAAGCTCGGCCTGCCGTGGCTGGTGCATCCCGGGCGCCGCCTCTACCGGCGGATGACCGAGGAAGCCGCCGCGCGGCGCTTCCTGCGAGACGACATCATCCGCGACGACTTGGCCGCCGCCGAGGATGCGGCCGACAAGGAAGCCGCCCAAGACACCACCGACGGCCTGGGCACGCAGGTCGAGCGCCCGGACCAGCTCACTCCCGTTCCCGAAGCACCCGTTTCTGTGGAGGACCGCATGACCGAGTTCCTGCCCGGCCAGTCCGGGTTCCGGTTCGAGGAAGTAGCCGAAGAGATGTACCAGGCCGCCGGCTCGTACGACCCGGACGGCTGCATGGAGATCCTCTCCATGGTCATCGGCCTGCCCTGGGCACTGATGGCCGTGGCCAACACCTTCCAGAAGCTCGCCGAACGCTCCGACAGCGAATTCCCGCTGGAGAAGGAAGTCGCCGAGGGGTTCACCGGCGTATTCCAGGCACTGATGAAGGCCGTGGAGGAGGCCGAGGACCTGGTGCCGACGTTCAAGCGCGTCCACGAACAGGACATCGCCCGCCACGAAGACCCCCGCAACGGTCCCGAAGCCGAGAAGGGCTGGAACGTCTGACATGACCGCCACCACTGCCAACAACAAGCGTGTCGACAGTGGCCCGGTGCTGGACTGGACTGCCGGTCACGGACCCGTGACCGGCGCCCTGTCCGCCACCACCGGAGCCCTCGCCGTCGCCACCACAGGAGCTGCCACCGGCATGCCGCCCGCCTGGGCCCTCGCGGTCGGCGCCGCAGGCGCACTCGGCCACACCGTCGCCGGGCTGAAGGTCCGCAACGCGGGCCGCACCCTCGCCTTCAAAGCGTCCTCCTGGCTGGTCGGCGCAGGCTGGACCACCTGGGCCATGACCACCGGCCCGCTCTCGTGGGCCGCGCTCGGGTCGCTGGCTGCCATCGGCGTGGGCATGGGCGCCGGCGCCCGCTCCACCGCCCTCTACGAAGAGGCCCGTGAGGACGAAGCCATCGCCGCGGCCGAACGGCAGATCGCACTCGAACTGTCGGCGGAGCGCCGGGCGATTGCTGCTGAGTGGATCGAGCGGATTCAGCGGATCTGCAACGTCACCGTGCGCGTCCTCGCGGTCGAACTGTGGAAGTCCGGCAACGGCTACTCCCTCGACCTCGAACCCCGCGGCGGCATCACCTACGACCGGATCGCCCAGTACGGGCCGCAGCTTTCGGCGGATGCGAAGCTGCCGCACGGCTGCACCGCAGCGCTCGGCCCCGGCATCCACCAGGGCCGGGCGATCCTGGACGTGACCACCGCGAACGTCCTCGCAGAGCTGCGGACCTACCCCGAGGACTACGTCCCGCTGTCGGTCCACACCGGCATCCCCTGGGGGTTCCGCACCAACGGCGACGAGGTCCGCGCCTACCTGCGCGAACAGTGCGCGCTCGTCGTCGGCCCGACCGGATCGGGTAAGACCAACCTGCTCCACGGCATCCTCGGAGGATTCGCCCGCGCCACCGACATCCTGACCTTCGTCATCGACCTGAATGCCGGTTCCGCCGGCCTGCCCTGGGTCCTGCCCGCCCTCAACGGCGAGCTGACCAGCCCGGACGGGCAGCCGGTCCGGCCCGGTATCGACTGGCTCGCCGGGACCTACGAGGAAGCGATGCTCATGCTGGACGCGGCGATCGCGATCGGGCTGCACCGCAAGCGCGCCTACCAGGATCTGATGGCCAGGGAGGACACCGACCTGTTGCCGGTGAGCGCGCAGATTCCTCAGATCATGCTCGTCATTGACGAGGGTGCGGAGATCCTGGTCAGCACCGACCGGCAGTTGAAGGCGCTTGCCAACAAGATCTGCGAGTTCATCCGGATGCAGCGCGCCATGGGCGGCCGGACCGTCATCACGGCGCTCGGGGCGACCGGCAGCGTCCTGGGCAACCTCCTGATCCGGCGCGAGGCCAAGGTCCGCGTCGCGTTGACCGGCGGCGAGACCGAGGGCATGGACCTGTCCAAGATGTTCCCCGGCCGCCGCGGACTGCGCGTGGACCAAGCCCCGTTCAAGGGCGCCGGGTTCATGGGCACCCCCGAATCACCGGGCGCACTGTTCAAAGCGTGGCGGATCAAGCCCTCCCAGATCCGCGACATCACCGTCGCCACCTCCGACCGCCACCCCCGCCTCGATGCCGAATCCGCGAAGGCCGCCGGTCCCGCCTACGCCCGACGCTGGGACGCGGACCGCACCGCATGGATGCGCGCCCTTCCTTCCGACGCCGGGATCCTGGCCGACCCGGCCCCTGCGACCGGGGGCTCGGCCGGCGGTGGGCTGAACCTGTCCGCCCTGCGCGGCGGCCCCGAACGGTCCGGGCAGCCTGGACGGCCGCGGGAGGACGAGTTGCTGCGCCGCTTCCGGGAGGAGATCGACGCACAGTTCGCCACCGCACCCGACCCGGCCCCGCGGCCGGCCGGACCGAGCCTGAACCTGTCCGCACTGCGCGGCGAGACCGAGCAGGACAGCCCCGCACAGCGCGCAGCCCTCGCAGCCCTGTTCGCAGCCGGGCCGGACGGCACGGGTGCATCCGCGATCGCCCGCGCGCTCGCGGATGAGCACGGAACCACCCGGCAGACCGTTGTCGGCTGGCTCAAGACGTGGACCGAGGACGGCACCGCGGTCCGCGTCGGGGAGGGCACCAAAGCCCGCTACGTCCACCGCGACCACACCCCCGAACCACCCTCCAACGATTAGCCCTTGTCGCTTGTCACCACCCCCGCGCGGGAAGCCTCTACGGCTCGTCGCAGGGGGCCTTAAACGGCTTGTGACCTGGGAGGCGACAAGCGACAAGACAAGCAAGGCGACAAGACAAGCGACAAGCCAGACGACAAGCAACGCGACAAGCCACGGCGGGCGCCACCCGGGTTCGAGTGCTGCCCGCCCGCCGTTCCCCGGGAGGCCGCTCGTGATCGTCACCCTGTCCGCCGTCGCCCTCTTCGGCGTCCTCACCGTCCTGCTGTTCCGCAACCGCGAAGTCGGTTTCCTCAGCGCACTGGTGCTGTTCCTGTTCGGGTTCTTCACCGCCGCGACCGGAGCCGCCGGCCCCATTCGCCGCATGTGTGAAGCGATCCTCAACGCCCTCAACCACGTCGCCTGACGGCCTCGTTGAAGGAGCCATGTCGTGGCCTATGACCCTGCGTACGAGATCACCACCAAAGCCCTGCACCCCGACCCGCTCGCCTACCAGCCCGGCCCCGCGCGAGCCGTGATGCTGCCCCAGGAGATTCCACCCGGGGTCCAGCTCGTGACCCTGCCCGGCGGACAGCGCGCCCTCGCCTACGTCCAGCCCCCCGCCCACACTCCGCCGCCCACATCCACCGCGGCGCAGCCGGTGCCGGCGTGGGCCAAGACCACCGCCCTGCTCGCCCCCACAATCGGCTTCGGCATCGCCGCCGGCGGGATCGGGCTCTCCTACGCAGCCCCGGGACTGATCGCCATGAGCCACGCCCTCTGGGCCGCCGGCGCCCTCATCGCCGCCGCCGTCATCGGCGTCCCCGCCCTCATCTCCGGCGCCCGCCGCAAAGTGGCCGCACCCACCCAGATCACGCAGAACATCACCGCGACCGGCCTGTTCGGCCGCGCCAACGGCACCATCAACCACCACTGAAGGGCCGCCATGACCACCGAGACCACGCCTGTGGCCGTACTGGCCAACCAGGCTGCCGAAGCCGTCCGTGCCATCAACCACACCACCCGCGCGCCGGGCGAGGACTGGCAGTACCCCAGCCACGCCTACAGCCTCATCGGGACGCTCGCGCACCTGTCCCGGATGCTGCCGCAGGCCATCACACAGGCACTTCAGCCCGTGACCGACGCGCACCAGGCTGACCGGCTCACCGTGGACGGCGGCAAGGACCCCGACAAGGCCGCAGCTTCCGCCGTCCAGCTCGCGCGGGTCGCGATCGGCCGTGCGCAGCGTCTCGCCGCCGCCCTCGACCAGGTGCACTCGGCCCTCAGCCCGCTCGGCTACGACACCAGCGGTGAGGAGGAGGACGAACAGCCGTGCGGTGAGGGCATGTGCCAGTGCTACTGCGTCGGCCGGTGCCACCCGTGCGGCTGCGACTGCCCGCACGACGACGACTGCGACTGCGATTTCTGCGACCTGCGCGACCAGTACTAGCTATGCCAAGGGCGGCCCCCGCATCTCGCCAAAGAACCGGGGCCGCCCTCATCCAGAACAACTCAACAGTGGAACTGAAGGAATCCAGCATGACTCAACCCACCGACATTCGGCGAGACGGCCCCGCCGTCAACATCCGCAAAGCGATCTTCAAACGCAACCATTTCCACGGCTGACAAGGAGGTGTCGCCGCCTATGCGTGACACCGTGACTGTGAAGCTCCACGTCCAGGAGATGCCGGACATCGTTGAGCGGGGAGGGAGGTTCATCCTCAGCCCAGAGGTGATTTCTCTGGTCTACCGGCTCGACCTCCCAGACCCTTCTGACGAAGGTATCTACCCTCTCCGCGCCGAGATCGAGGGGCGCGCCCGCAGCGCACGCCCGACAGCCATCGGCATGGGCCTGAGGAACCGCCGGGCCATTTGGTTTTACCGCGCGCACCCTGACCTCTGGCCCGACTGGCTCATCCAGCTCGGCGTCGAACACCGCCCGAGGTAGAACCGCCGCGTAGTACCCGACACAACCGAGGGCGGCCCCGTCTCGCCAAAGCCGGGCCGCCCTCGTCCAGCACAACTCAACAGTGGAACTGGAGGCATCCAGCATGACGCAACCCACCGACATTCGGCGAGACGGCCCCCGGCCGTTACTGCTCGACCTGTTCTCCTGCGCCGGCGGCGCCGGCGTGGGCTACGCCCGTGCCGGGTTCATCGTGCACGGCCGCTTCTACGACGGCCCGTACGTCGCCGCGTACGGCAACGGCGGCGGCAAGCCCACCATCCCCCAGCTTCAGGCCGCGATGGGCATCACGTGGACGGCCGTGCGCGAGGAACTCACCGAGGCCATCCCGCCCGCCTACACCGAACTGATCGGCCGGGCGTTCCTGGCGTCCCGCACGCTGGAGGTGGCGGCATGAGCGAGCACCTGAACACCGCGCTCGAACTCGCCCGTGCAGGTCTGCCGGTACTGCCCCTGCGGCGGGGCAAAGTCCCCTTCGAAAACTGCCCGACCTGCGCACGGAACGCGTGCGGCGGGCGGCCGAACATGAAGAACGCCGGACCCTGCGCCTGCCCCGGCCCCTGCCACGCGTGGGCCGCCGCCACCACCGACCCGGACGTTCTCGGTTCCCCGACCTGGGTGCGGACGTGGCATCGAGCCGTCGGGGTCGCCTACCACCCCGGTGGCGCCGGGCTCACGGTGGTCGACCTCGATACACCGGCCGCCGTGACCTGGGCCCGCGAAAGCCTGCCACCCACCCGCACTGTGCCCACGACGCGTGGTGAGCACTGGATCTACCAGGGCGCCATGCGCTCCGTGAACGGCGTCCGGCCGGGCGTCGACATCAAGTCAACCATGGCCTACGCCCGTTGGCGCGGCTACGGCACCGGCACGCTCACCGCGCTGCCGGACGCCGTGCGGGCGCTGACCGTGAGGGCGCCCAGCGCCTACCAGGCCCAGTGCATCGACGCGCTGCCCACACGAGCCGCAGAGGGCGCCTGCCCGCATCGAACGCCCGCGTTCCTGGAACGCGGCATCGCTATGGCCGTGCAGCGCATCAATGGGGCGTCCAGCGGCATCCACGCAACCGTGTACGCCGCGTTCTTGGCCGTGCTCTCGACGCACGGTCGGTGCGGCTGCCTCACCGAGGACCACACCGCGCGGCTGTTCGCCGTCGCGCAGGCCAAAGGCGAGAGCCCCCGGCACTGCGCCGACGCGTGGAACAACGCCCGCACGAGGTTGGGACTGTAGCCATGTCCGAGGACGACAAGACCCCGGGCCGCGAAGTCATCGCCGAGTACGCGCAGGAGCGGTTCCGCTACTTCCGCACCGCTGACGGCACCGTCTATGCACAGAAGAACGGCCACCCCGTCGCCCGCCCCATCCGCTCCCAGGGCACGACGGGGAGCCACCGCCAGGAACTCATGGTCGGCCTGTTCAAAGACGGGGTCGGCGTGTTCAACGGCACCGCCCTCAAGGAGGCGTTGGACTTGATCGAAGCACTCGCACTCAACGAGACCACCCAGAGCGTGCATATCCGCGTCGCCCCCGGCTTCGACGGCGCGACCTGGCTGGACCTCGGGCGCAGCGACGGGCAGTCGGTGCGCATCCATCCCACCGGCTGGGACATCCGCGTCCCTGACCCGCGTGAGGTGTGCTGGCGGCGCACCCAGCTCACCGGCGAACTCCCCCTGCCGGAGAAGAACACCGACGGCAAGGGCATCGACCTGCTGTTCCGCCTGTGCAACTTCGTCAACGCCGAAACCGAATGCCTCGCGATGGCGTGGCTGGTCGGCTGCCTGGAACCGTCCGTTCCCGTCCCCGCCCCGTTCCTGACCGGACCGCAGGGCGCGGGGAAGTCGACGGCCGGCCGGATGCTCATCCGCATCATCGAGGGCATGAGCAGCGACCTGCGCCGCGCCCCGAAGGACGAGGACAACCTGATCGCTGCCGTCGCCGCGGGATGGGTCACCGCGCTCGACAACCTCTCGCACATGACCCCGGACCTCTCCGATGCCATGTGCTGCATCGTCACGGGAGCCGAGTCCGTCAAGCGGGCCCTGTTCACCGACGGCGATGTCTTCCGCGCCCGCTACCGCCGCCCGCTGCTGCTGACCGGTATCGACGTGGGCGTTATCCGGCCCGACCTCGCCGAACGGCTCCTGCCGCTCCGGCTGGAACGGCCGAAAGTGCGGCGCACCGAAGCGGAGCTGTGGACGGAGTACGCACAAGTCCTGCCCGTCGTGCTCGGCTCGCTGCTGGACCTGACCGTCAAGGTCCGCGCCGCGTCGGCGGAGACGCCGACGGATCTGCGCATGGCGGACTTCGCGCACCTGTGCGCGCAGCTCGACACCGCGATGGGTCTCGGGGCGCTGCCCGCCTACCGGGCCGGGCTGGACGACCTCAACGACGATGTGATCGAGGGCGACCTCCTCGCGCAGACCGTGTTGCAGTACGCGGCCGACATGCAGCCCGGGGAGCAACAGCGGATGACTTCCGCGGAGTGGCTTCACCTCCTCACCCGCCTCTACAGCGGCGAGGACTGCCGTCCGCTCCCGAAGGGCTGGCCGACTACCGGAAAGGTCCTCTCCGACCGCCTCAAGCGACTTCAGCCCACCCTTGCCGCTCGCGGCCTGAACGTGGACTGGGGACGCACCCGCGAGGCCCGCTACATCGAGCTGACCGAGCCCGCCCCGGCACCCGGCCCGCAACAGGGCGCCGCGTTCTGACGCGAGGTCACCGCACAACAGCAAGAGGAGCACCAGGGGCGACACCGCCCAGGGTGCTCCTCTTGCTGTCCGGTGCGCAGCACCGCCCGAAGGACGTGCCGCGCAGCGGTTCCTTCTTCACGCTCTGAGCCGCGCACAACAGACACCACCCCTTCTCTTTTCCTAAGTAGAGGAAGGCTGCGTCACCTGCGTCACAGCCGACGGAAAACGGCCCCTGACCTGCCCGAACAGGCGTGACGCAGAACCCGGATGTCTGCGTCATCGTGCGTCACCTGCGTCACGCCCCGTGTCACAGACGACGAAGCCGTGACGCACCGGTGACGCACCCCGCCCGCCCCACGTCACGCAAAGACGCAGGCCAAAGGCCCAAATGACGCACGTGACGCCGTGACGCAGAAATCCAAACCTCGGACACACGCGGACTCCCGCGCCCCGGCACCGCCAAGACTCCCCGACGGGACCGTCCCAGAGGAGACCATTCCGTGAGCATCGCCACCGTGGACATCGCACCACTCGCCGAGGCTGCCGACCCGGCCCCCGTTCTCCTGACCGTCGAAGAAGCCGCCCGCTGCCTACGCATCGGCCGGACCACCTGCTACGCCCTCATCCGCACCGGAGAGCTGGAGTCCCTGACCATCGGAGGACTCCGACGCGTCCCCGCCGACGCCCCCGCCGCCTACCTCGCCCATCGCCGCGCTGAGCAGTGCGCCGCCTGATCACCTCACGCCGGGACGCCGCCTCACTGGGTGGCGTCCCGGCCGCTTTCCTGCCCCAACCGAAGGAGCCCGCCAGTGGCGGAAGACAAGAAGCGAACGCGGCAGCCCAACGGGGCGTCGTCCATCTACCTGGGCAAGGACGGGAAGTGGCACGGCCGTGTCACGGTCGGAGTCCGCCCCGACGGCAAGCCCGACCGCCGCCACATCGAGCGCAAGACGCGGGCCGAAGTCACCGAAGCTGTGCGCGAGTTGGAACGGCAGCGCAAGGCGGGGACCGTACGAAAGGCGGGGCAACAGTGGACCGTCAAGACGTGGCTTGAGCACTGGGTGACCAACATCGCCAAGAAGTACGTCAGCGAGAACAGCTACGACGGCTACGAGGTGGACGTGAGGGTCCACCTCGTGCCCGGCATCGGAGCCCACAAGCTTGAGCGGTTGGAGCCGGAGCACCTGGAGGAGTTCTACGAGCGGATGCAGAAGAACGGCAGCGCTGCCGGGACCGCTCATCACGTCCACCGAACCATCCGGGTCGCGCTCAGCGAAGCGGTCCGACGCGGGCACGTCGCGAAGAACGTTGCTGAGATTGCGAAGGCCCCGCGGCTCGAAGAAGAGGAGATCGAGCCGTACAGCATCGAGGAGATTCAGAGTCTCCTCGTGGAGGCGTCGAAGCTCCGCAACAGCGCACGCTGGGTCATCGCCCTGGCTCTCGGACTGCGCCAGGGCGAGGCTCTCGGACTCATGTGGGAAGACGTCTACCTGGACGCCGGGTACATCCGCATCCGGAAGAACCGGCTACGGCCGAAGTACGAGCACGGGTGCGGCGACACCTGTGGTCGAAAGGCTGGCTACTGCCGGGACCGCCGGCAGATCCGGCGGGAGTTCAAGAACACCAAGTCCCGCGCTGGCCGACGCACCATCGGGCTTCCGGGCCCGCTCATCAAGCTGCTCATCAAGCACAGGGAGGAACAGGCGCGGGAACGGCAGGAAGCCGGAGAACTGTGGGAGGACAAGGGGTACGTCTTCGCGCAGCCGACGGGCGGCCCGCTCATCCCGAACACCGACTACCACCAGTGGAAGCAGCTACTAGAGGACGCCGGCGTACGAGACGGGCGGCTGCATGACGCCCGCCACACTGCCGGAACCGTGCTCCTCCTGCTCGGGGTTCCTGACGTGATCGTGGACGCCATCATGGGATGGGAGCCGGGAGGTTCCGCACGGATGCGGGCTCGCTACATGCACATCACCGGGCCGATGTTGAAGAACGTCGCCAAGCAGGTCGGCGATGCCCTCTGGGGCGTGGCTGAGGAAGCCGGAGAGAGCCCGGAGCAGGGGTCCGACGACCCCAACTGAGACGGAAACTGAGACGGAAGATCACGAAGGGCCTGTCGCGGAACAGCGCGAGAGGCCCCACGGGTCCAGCCTCTGCCGGAACACGTCGAAGGCCCTGACCTGCGTGAAGCGGGTCAGGGCCTTCGACGTATTGCCCGGTGAGAGCAATGGCGGAGGATACGAGATTCGAACTCGTGAGGGGTTGCCCCCAACACGCTTTCCAAGCGTGCGCCCTAGGCCACTAGGCGAATCCTCCGCGGCAAACAATACAAGACGTTGAGGGGTGCTCGCGAACTCGTTCCCACCTCAGGGATCAGGTACCCTGTGCGGAGCCCCTCACGTGGCGCTATCTGACTGAACTCCCCCAGGGCCGGAAGGCAGCAAGGGTAGGTCGGCTCTGGCGGGTGCGTGGGGGGCGCCTTATTTTGTGCGGCGCGGGGTGCCCGGGGCCCTTGCGGGCGGGGGCGGTTCGGCCGGGGGGCCGGGGGCGGGGCGCTGTCGGCGGGCCCGGTTGTCAGTGGGCCCCGATAACCTCGTATGCGTGTCGTCCCTTGCGCTGTACCGCCGCTACCGCCCCGAGTCCTTCGCCGAGGTCATCGGGCAGGAGCATGTCACCGACCCGTTGCAGCAGGCGCTGCGGAACAACCGGGTCAATCACGCGTACCTGTTCAGCGGGCCGCGCGGCTGTGGCAAGACGACCAGCGCCCGGATCCTGGCCCGGTGTCTGAACTGCGAGCAGGGGCCGACGCCCACCCCGTGCGGTGAGTGCCAGTCCTGCCGGGACCTCGCGCGCAACGGTCCGGGTTCCATCGACGTGATCGAGATCGACGCGGCTTCGCACGGTGGCGTGGACGACGCCCGTGAGCTGCGCGAGAAGGCCTTCTTCGGCCCCGCGTCCAGCCGCTACAAGATCTACATCATCGACGAGGCCCACATGGTGACCTCGGCCGGCTTCAACGCCCTGCTGAAGGTCGTCGAGGAGCCGCCGGAGCACCTCAAGTTCATCTTCGCCACCACCGAGCCCGAGAAGGTCATCGGGACGATCCGCTCGCGTACGCACCACTATCCGTTCCGCCTCGTGCCGCCCGGCACGCTGCGGGACTACCTCGGCGAGGTCTGCGGGCACGAGGGCATCCCCATCGAGGACGGGGTGCTGCCGCTGGTCGTGCGCGCCGGCGCCGGATCCGTGCGGGACTCGATGTCCGTCATGGACCAGCTGCTGGCCGGTGCCGCCGACGACGGTGTGACGTACGCCATGGCCACCGCCCTGCTCGGCTACACCGACACCTCGCTGCTCGACTCCGTGGTCGACGCCTTCGCGTCGGGTGACGGGGCCGCCGCCTTCGAGGTCGTCGAGCGGGTCATCGAGGGCGGCAACGACCCGCGCCGCTTCGTCGCCGACCTCCTGGAGCGGCTGCGCGACCTGGTGATCCTGGCCGCCGTTCCGGACGCGGGGGAGAAGGGGCTCATCGACGCCCCGGCCGATGTCGTGGAGCGGATGCAGGCGCAGGCCTCCGTGTTCGGCGCGGCCGAGCTGAGCCGGGCCGCCGACCTCGTCAACGCCGGGCTCACCGAGATGCGCGGGGCCACCTCGCCCCGGCTCCAGCTCGAATTGATCTGTGCCCGCGTGCTGCTGCCCGCCGCGTACGACGACGAGCGCTCGTTGCAGGCGCGGCTCGACCGGCTGGAGCGCGGGGTCAACTTCCAGGCGGCGCCCGCCGGCGGGCCCGCCCTGGGGTACGTGCCCGGGCCCGAGGCGCATGCGCCGATGCAGGGCGGTCCTGGCGGGCCCGAGGGAGCTCGGGCCGCGGTGCGGGGCGCGGGGGCCGGGGGGCCGGGGCCGATGGGCGGGCCCGCCCAGCCGGGGCCCGCTGCTCCGCCGGTGCCGCAGGCCCCCGCGCCCGCGGCCCAGCCCGCCGCGCAGGCCCCCTCCGCCCAGCCGCAGCCTGCCCAGCCGCAGCCCGCCCAGCCCGCCCAGCAGAGCCCCGCCGGGGCCTGGCCGTCGGCCGCCGCGCCCGGGCAGGGCGGCGGCCAGCGCCCGGGTGCCTGGCCCGGAGCCGCCGCCCCCGCCTCCGCCCCCTCGGCGGGCGCCTGGCCCACCGCGGCCGCCGCGTCCGCCCCCGCCCCCGCCCCCGCCCCGGTCGCACCGGAGCCCGCTCCGGCCGCGCAGGCCGCCGCCCCCGCCCCGGGCGGCCAGGGCAACGCGATGCAGGTGCGCACCATGTGGCCGGACATTCTGGAGGCCGTCAAGAACAAGCGGCGCTTCACCTGGATCCTGCTCAGTCAGAACGCGCAGGTGGCCGGCTTCGACGGCACCACCGTGCAGCTCGGCTTCATCAACGCCGGCGCCCGGGACAACTTCGCGAGCAGTGGCAGCGAGGACGTGCTGCGCAGTGTGCTCTCCGAGCGGTTCGGGGTGCAGTGGAAGGTCGAGGCGATCATCGACCCGTCGGGCGGCACCCAGCCCCCGCCCGCGGCGGGCAACTTCGGCGGCGCCGCTCCCAGGCCCCCCGCCCCGCCCGTCCACCAGCCCCAGCAGCATCAGCAGCCCCAACAACACCAGCCCCAGCAGGACCAGTCCAGCCAGTCTCAGCAGCACCAGCCGCCGCAGGCGTCCTCGGGGGCCGCCCGGTCCGCATCCGCGACCCCGGCCGCGTCCGCACCCGTACCGCAGTCGCAGCAGTCGCCCCGGGCCAACGCTCCCGCCCGCGAGGAGGAGCCTCCGCCGCCCCCGGTCCGGCTGGAGGACGATGTTCCGGAGGACGACGATCCGGACCTGGTGGACAACGCGCTGTCCGGGCACGACCTGATCGTGCGCGAGCTCGGGGCGACCGTGGTGGAGGAATATACGAACGAGGGCTGAGCGTCCGCCTGGTGACCCGCACAAGGGTCACCCCGTCGCGGCGGCTAGGCTGGCCGGCGTGAAGGTCCTTGTCATCGGCGGCGGTGCTCGCGAGCACGCCCTGTGCCGTTCCCTGTCCCTCGACCCCGACGTGACGGCGCTGCACTGCGCCCCCGGCAACGCCGGGATCGCGGAGGTCGCCGAGCTCCACCCCGTGGACCAGATGGACGGGGACGCGGTCGCCCGCCTCGCCGTCGAGCTGGGCAGCGAGCTGGTCGTGGTCGGGCCCGAGGCCCCCCTTGTCGCCGGGGTCGCCGACGCCGTGCGCGCCGCAGGCATCCCCTGCTTCGGCCCCTCGAAGGAGGCCGCGCAGCTGGAGGGCTCCAAGGCCTTCGCCAAGGACGTGATGGCGGCGGCGAGCGTGCCCACCGCCCGTTCGTACGTCTGCACCACCCCCGAGGAGATCGACGAGGCGCTGGACGCCTTCGGGGCCCCGTACGTGGTGAAGGACGACGGTCTCGCGGCCGGCAAGGGCGTCGTCGTCACGGACGATCTCGCCGCGGCCCGCGCACACGCGCTCGCCTGCGAGCGCGTCGTGATCGAGGAGTTCCTCGACGGTCCCGAGGTCTCCCTCTTCGCGATCACCGACGGCGTCACCGTCCTGCCGCTCCAGCCCGCGCAGGACTTCAAGCGCGCGCTCGACGGCGACGAGGGCCCCAACACCGGTGGCATGGGCGCCTATTCACCGCTCCCGTGGGCGGACCCGAAGCTCGTCGAGGAGGTCATGGAGAGTGTGCTCCAGCCGACCGTCGACGAACTGCGGCGCCGCGGCACGCCGTTCTCCGGCCTGCTGTACGCGGGCCTCGCGATCACCTCGCGCGGGGTGCGGGTCATCGAGTTCAACGCGCGCTTCGGCGACCCCGAGACCCAGGTCGTCCTGGCCCGGCTCCAGACCCCGCTCGCGGGCGTCCTGTTCCATTCGGCCAACGGCACCCTCGATGTCCAGCCCCCGCTGGCCTGGCGTGACGACGCCGCCGTCACCGTGGTCATCGCCTCGCACAACTACCCCGCCACGCCGCGCACCGGCGACCCGATCGAGGGCCTGGCCGAGGTCGCGGACCAGGACGCGCCGACGGCGTACGTCCTGCACGCCGGGACCCGCCGGGACGGTGACGCGGTGGTCAGCGCGGGCGGCCGGGTCCTCTCGGTCACCGCGACCGGCCACGATCTGACGCAGGCCCGCGAGCGGGCGTACGCGGCGGTCGGCCGCATCAGCCTCGACGGCTCGCAGCACCGCACGGACATCGCCCGCGAGGCGGCCGAGGGCCGGGCCTGACGCGGTCGCGACCCCCGGGGGCCCGGGTGCCCGGGTGCCCGCCACCTTCACGGTGTCTGTGCTGCCCGGGTGCCCATCACCTTCACGCCGTCCGTGCTGCCCGGGTACCCGCACCCTCAAGCGGTTCCAGGCCCCCGGCCCCAGGCCCCCGGCCCCAGGCCCCCGGCCCCCGCGCTCCCAACCCTCGGGCCCTCGGCCACCCCGGCCCGCGTTCCCCCCTCCCCGGCGCCCCGCACTCTCAAGCGGCCCGCGCCGCCCGGGTGTCCTCACCCCGAGCGGTCCGAGCGGTCCGAATGACCGCACGCGACCCCGAGGGACCCCAAGGGATCCCAAGGGACCCCAATCGAACCGCGAACACCCGCACCTTTACCCAAAGCCATTCCATCGAGTGACGGTCGCCCCATCGGGATGACTCCTGCCGGGGCCCCAACTAGGGTGCGGCGAGGGCGTTGCGGCACTTGGCCCACCGGCATTGCGATGTCAGTGGGCGGTGCCACAGTGGGGGAGTGAGCAAAGCCGTCGCAGGGCAGAGGGGGTGAGGTCCGGCCGTGTCCGATACCGGAATGGGTGCAGAGGCGGGCGCGCAGCACGCGCGTTCGCGGGCTCTCGCCGTGCTGCGCGTCCGTAGCAGGGCGCTGGCCGTGGCCCTGCTGCCGGCGGCCGTCGCCGTCGTGCTGATCGTCGCCGCCGCGCAGGGCCGGATCGAGGGCAGTGGCTGGGGCGCCGCGTGCTGGGCGGTCACCGCCGCCGCGCTGCTGGTGCTGCTGCTCGCGGCCGTCGTCGGAGCCGTGATCGTACGGGCCAGACCGGCCCTCTCCCCGACGGTGGATCTCGCCGAATCGTCCGCCCCCGATCTGTATCGCCTGGTCAGAGACTTGGCCGAGCGCCTCGATGTGCCGCCGCCCTCGGCGATAGCCCTGACTCCGGACTGCGACAGCTGGCTGGAGGACCGTACCCATCCGGCGCATGCCGGGAGGGGGGCGATGCCCGCGCGCTTCATACGCGGCGCCGATGCGGACACCGCGCCGACTGCGCGCACCCCGCATCCCCCGCGCACCCCGCGTGCCGGGCGGGCGCCGGTCGCGCCGGTCCTGGTCATCGGCTCGCCCTTCATGTGGTGGATGCGCGTCGGCGAGCTCCGCGCCATCCTCGCCCCGGTCGTCGCCGGAACGGGCCCCTCCGCCCATCCGGACATAGCGGCCGCCCGCCGTTTCGTACGGGGTCTGGACGCGGCGGTGGGCCTCGCCGCGCGGCCCGGGCTCGACCCGGTGCGCCGGCTCGCCTTCGGCTTCGTCGCCACCGTCGCCCGGGTGCTCCTGCGGGGGTGCCGGGTGCACGCCGCCGAGATGGAGCGGGGCGTCGCGGTCGCCGCTTCCGAGCGCGCCCAGACGGTGGACTACGGGGTACGCATCGTGGCCCAGGAGCAGGTCGGGCTCGCCTACGCGGGCTGGGACCGGCTGCTGACCCGGGTCGCGCTGCCCGCCTGGCGGATGGGCCGTTGGCCCTCCCGTCTGGACGCGGGCGTGGTCTCCGCGCTGACCGAGCTGTCCCGGCGCGACCGGCTGGCCGAGGGCTACACCTCCCGGCTCGGCGAGCGTCCGGCCTGCGACCTCCTGGAGGAGCCCGGCGCCGCCGACGAGGCGACCTCGCTGCTCGCGGCCCGGCTGTTCCACGGGGGCCCCGCGGAGCCGGGCCCCGACTGGGCGCCGGTCGACTGGGCCGCGTATCCGGAGGAGGTCGTGGACCGCAAGTGGCGCAGCGAGGCCGCCCGGCTGCACCGGGTCCTGGACACGCTGGGCGGGCGACGCGACGCGGAGTCCGCGGCGCCCACCCTGGCCCGGGTCATCGACCACCTCGCCGGGACGGACGGCGAGGCCGCCGACCGTCTCGCCGCCCGCATCGCGGCGGAGGTGGCCGGCGAGGAGGCCGCGTCCGCGCCGCCCGCGCCCGGCCCCGAGGCCTGGGGCATCGACGCGGTGCCGCTCCTTCCGCTCCAACCGCCGCGCACAGGACGGGAGTTGCTGGCCGACCACGTGACGGCGATGGTCTGCTGCGCCGCGGTCGACACGGCGGGCGCCCTGCCCGGGCTCGACTGGCTGGACGGCCCCTCGCTGCTCATCGACGAGGTGCGCCGCTCGGACCTGGCGTCCCCGGTGCTCGCCCTCGTCGAGGAGGGCGACCCGGACGAACTGCGCGGCTGGCTGTCCTCCGTGGGCATCCGCCCGGAGAAGCCGGTCCGCCTCGTCTGAGGGCGCGCACCGCCGCCCGCTCCCCGATCCGGACCCTCGCCCCCGGCCGGGGAGCCGTCCCGTCCCTTGAACACCGGGCCGCCCCCACCCCGGCCAGGAATCCACCCCTCCCCGAGCCGGACCACCACCCCGCCACCCCGGCCAGGGATCCGCCCGTCCCCGAGCCGGACCACCACCCCGCCACCCCGGCCAGGGATCCGCCCCTCCCCGAGCCGGACCACCCCCCACCCCCCGGCCGGGGATCCGCCCCGCTCCCCGGACAAACCGCCCCGGGCAGCCGCCGCCCCACCCCCAACAGCACTCCCAGTAGGGCGAGTTCGCCCTAGATATCCGGAACGTCGTGTTCCCCTTAACGTCAATTCGCGACGAACGGTGACGGAGTGCGTGCGTTATGTGATGTGCTGGGGACCGGTCGCGGACAGACCGCGGGCCACAGTCGCATCACTGTTGCCCCGGGGGATCGAGGGAGGGGAGCGACATGGGGGTGGAACGGTCGGAACACATCCGGCGCTGGGAGTCCGGAGCCCTCGCGCACGCCGTCTCGGACCCCTTCGGGCAGGGCCCGCTGCCCTGGCTGCGCGGCAGTGAGACGTACTTCGACGACACCGGGCACGTGGTGCCCTGGTACGTCGACCACGTCCCGGCCACGGAAGGCATCCCCGCCCCGCGCCCCGCCCGGGTCACCGGGCCGCGCACCGCCGACGACGTGCGCCGGCAGATCAAGGGCTTCGCCTCCAGCGGGGCCGTCGCGCCCGGGGAGGCCATCGACTTCCACATCACGGTGGATCCCCCGCAGCAGTTCACCGTCGACGTCTACCGGATCGGTCACTACGGCGGCGACGGGGCCGCGAAGATCGCCACCAGCCCCCGGCTCTCCGGGATCGTCCAGCCGCCCCCGCTGACCGCGGACCGTACGGTCTCCTGTCACCATTGGTGGCAGTCCTGGCGCTACCAGGTGCCCTCGCACGCCTCGATCGGCGCCCATGTCGCCGTCCTGACCACCGCCGACGGCTACCGCTCGCACATCCCGTTCACCGTCCGCGACGACCACCCCGCGGATCTGCTCCTGCTGCTGCCCGACATCACCTGGCAGGCCTACAACCTCTACCCGGAGGACGGCCGCACCGGCGCCAGCCTCTACCACGCCTGGGACGAGGACGGCCGGCTGCTCGGCGAGGAGGACGCGGCGATCACCGTCTCCTTCGACCGGCCGTACGCGGGCGCGGGTCTGCCGCTGCACGTGGGCCACGCCTACGACTTCATCCGCTGGGCCGAGCGTTACGGCTACGACCTCGCCTACGCCGACGCCCGCGATCTGCACGCCGGCCGCGTCGACGCCTCCCGCTACCGCGGCCTGGTCTTCCCCGGCCACGACGAGTACTGGTCGGCCCCCATGCGCCGGGCCGTGGAGCTGGCCCGTGACGGCGGCACCTCACTGGTCTTCCTGTCCGCCAACTCCCTTTACTGGCAAGTGGAGTTGGGCCCGTCCCCGTCCGGCGTTCCGGACCGCCTGCTGACCTGCCGCAAGCGCCGCGGCCCCGGCCGCCCCGCCTTGTGGCGCGAGATCGCCCGGCCCGAGCAGCAGCTCCTGGGCATCCAGTACGCGGGCCGCGTCCCCGAGCCGTACCCCATGGTCGTCCGCAACGCGGACCACTGGCTGTGGGAGGCGACCGGTGCCGGCGACGGCGACGAGATCGACGGCCTGGTCGCGGGCGAGGCCGACCGCTACTACCCGCGCACCGCGCTCCCCGAGCACCAGGACCGCATCCTGCTCGCCCACTCCCCGTACCGGGACAGCGAGCAGCACGTCCGGCACCAGGAGACGTCCCTGTACCGGGCGCCCTCCGGCGCGCTCGTCTTCGCCTCGGGCACCTTCGCCTGGTCCCCGGCGCTCGACCGGCCCGGCCATGTGGACTCCCGCATCCAGCGGGCCACGGCCAATCTCCTCGACCGCATCTGCAAACGGGACTGAGGCCGCCCGCGGGCGAGGCCGCCCGCGAGCCGGCCATGACGCGGGCCACGGGCCGCAGGGGCCCGGGCGGTGCCGCCAGGGACCCGGGCCGACCCAGGAACCCCGGGCCGACCCAGGGATCCGGACCGGCCCAGGGATCCGGACCGGCCCCGGTCCGACCCGTGACGTCGGCTCCCTCGCGCATGCGAGAGAATCGAAACCGCTCCTGGATCAACCTACGCGGAGGAACCGTGTCCGGATTCGTAGAAAAGCCCGAGCCGTTGCAGGTGCCGGGCCTGACCCACCTCCACACGGGCAAGGTGCGTGACCTCTATCGGAACGAGGCGGGCGACCTCGTCATGGTCGCCAGCGACCGGCTGTCCGCGTACGACTGGGTGCTGCCCACCGAGATCCCCGACAAGGGCCGGGTCCTGACCCAGCTCTCGCTGTGGTGGTTCGACCTGCTCGCCGACCTGGTCCCCAACCACGTCATCTCCGGCGAGGTCCCGGCCGGCGCCCCCGCCGACTGGGCGGGCCGCACCCTGGTGTGCAAGTCGCTCGCCATGGTCCCGGTGGAGTGCGTGGCCCGCGGCTATCTCGCGGGCTCCGGCCTGGCCGAGTACAACGAGTCCCGCACGGTGTGCGGCCTCGCGCTGCCCGAGGGGCTGCTGAACGGGTCCGAGCTGCCCGCGCCGATCTTCACGCCCGCCACCAAGGCGGCCGTGGGCGAGCACGACGAGAACGTGAGCTACGAGGAGGTGGCCCGCCAGATCGGCGCGGAGACCGCCGCCCAGCTGCGCCAGGCCACCCTCGCCGTCTACGGCCGGGCCCGTGACATCGCGCGCGAGCAGGGCATCATCCTCGCGGACACCAAGTTCGAGTTCGGGTTCGCGGGCGAGGAGCTCGTCATCGCGGACGAGGTGCTCACCCCGGACTCCTCGCGCTTCTGGCCCGCCGCGACCTGGGAGCCGGGCCGCGACCAGCCCTCCTACGACAAGCAGTACGTCCGCGACTGGCTGACCTCGCCGGACTCCGGCTGGGACCGCAGGAGCGAGCAGCCGCCGCCCGCGCTGCCGCAGCGGGTCGTGGACGCGACGCGGGGCAAGTACATCGAGGCGTACGAGCAGCTCACCGGCACCAGCTGGGCGTAACCGGCGCGGACACGGAGAAGCCCCCCGGTCGAGGACCGGGGGGCTTCTCCGTATGGAGCGAACGACGAGGTTCGAACTCGCGACATCCACCTTGGCAAGGTGGTGCTCTACCAGCTGAGCTACGTTCGCATGCGCCGTGGCGCGGAGACCACTATACCCAACCTCGCTCGCGGGCGAGACGCACCGCCGTATGACGGTTCTCCGCACCCAGCTTCGTGACGGCCGACGAGAGGTAGTTGCGGACCGTTCCCTGGGACAGCGCGGCCCGCTCGGCGATCTCCGCGACGGGCGCCCCGTCGGCCGCGAACCCGAGCACCTCGGCCTCGCGCACGGTCAGCGGGGAGTCCCCGGCGGAGATCGCGTCGGCCGCCAACTCCGGGTCCACATAACGGTTTCCGGCGTGCACCGACCGGATGATCTCGGCGAGCCGCCGGGCGCTCACGGTCTTCGGAACGAAGCCGCGCGCCCCCGCCGCGAGGGCCCGCTTGAGATGGCCGGGGCGCCCGTGACTGGTCACGATCATGGTCCGGCAGGACGGCAGCTCGGCCCGGATCCGTGTGGCCACCATCACACCGTCCGCGCCCGGCATCTCCAGATCCAGGACCGCCACATCGGGCCGGTGGGCCCGGGCCATCGCGAGCGCCTCGGGGCCCGAGGCGGCCTCCGCGACGACCTCAAGATCGTCCTCCAGGCCGAGCAGGGCCGCCAGCGCGCCCCGGATCAGATGCTCGTCGTCGGCGAGCAGCACCCGTACCCGGCTCATCGGGGCACCTCCGCGGTCAGCCGGAACAGGCCGTCGCCCGTCGGGCCCGCCTCCAGGGTGCCGCCGAGCGCCGAGAGCCGCTCGCGCAGGCCGGCCAGGCCCGAGCCCGGGGCGGTGGCCGGCCGCTCCGGCACGCCGTCGTTCTCGACGACCAGCGTCGCGGTGCCGTCGGCGACGGTGAGCCGGATCGCCACACTGCGGGCGTCCCCGTGCCGCAGCACATTGGTGGTGGCCTCGCGCACCACCCAGCCGAGCGCCGACTGCGCCTCGACGGTCAGGCCCTCGGCCGGCCCGCTGTACGCACAGCCGATCCCGGCCGCCTCAAGGACCCCTAGGGCGCCCTCGATCTCGACGCCGAGGTCCGCCTCCCGATAGCCGCGCACCACTTCGCGTACCTCTTTCTGCGACTCCTGGGCGATGCGCTGCACCTCCACCATCTGTGCCTCCGCCTCCGGCCGGCCGCGCTGGGCGAGCTGGACGGCGAGTTCGGCCTTGAGCGCGATGACCGCGAGGTTGCGGCCGAGCACGTCGTGCATGTCCCGCCCGAAGCGCAGCCGCTCCTCGGCGACCGCCAGCCGGGCCTCGGTCTCACGGGCCCGGTCCGACTCCCACATCACCGACAGCGTCCAGGCGCCGCAGCGCGACACCGTCAGGGCCCACGGCCCGCACAGGACGACCGCCACCGCCAGGCCGACCGCGCGCCCCTGCGACACTCCGACGGCCGCGAAGAGCGCCGCGACCGGGATGCCGAGCAGGGCGAACCGCAGCAGGAATCTTCGGCGCGGTACCAGCAGGCAGTACGCCATGCCGAACGGCAGCACGACGTACAGCACGACGAGCATCAGGGTGTCGTCCGGGGTGCCGTGCGCCGCGCGCAGCGCCGCGACCAGGACGAGCGAGAGCCCGCACAGCGCCCCGGTCCCGAGCAGTCCGCGGCGCGGCATCTCGCCACGCCCCAGATAGTGGTCGAGCGCCCGGCGGTGGACCCGGGTGCCCTGGAACGCGGCCGCGGCGCCCGCCCCGATCGTCGCCACGCCGAGCGCCAGCGGCAGTGGTTCGTGCCGGAGCCCGAGCAGGACGAACGGCACGTCCCAGCTGAGGAAGAGGAGCCAGATGCTGAGGTCCCAGATCAGCCGGCTCTGGAACTCGACCTTCTCGACCCTGCTGCGGTCCCGCCACTGCCGCCCGTGCCACTTGTGTATTCGGCCGAACACCCTGCCGCCCCCCCCCGTCTCAGCGCCGCGGCTCCCAGTGGAAGCGCTTGCGCACGACCAGGACCGCGATGAGCGTCCAGACAACCACGACGAGCAGCTCCCGCAGTACGTCCCCGGCCCCGGCACCGCCCGTCCAGCCGCCCCTGATCAGCTGGATCACCGGGGTCAGCGGCAGCACGTCGCACACCGCGGCCACCTTGTCGGGAAGCAGGCCGGTGGGCACGATCAGACCCGATCCGGCGGTGGAGACCAGCATCAGCGGCATGACCGCGATCTGGGCGGCCTCGGCGGTCCTGGTGACGGCGGCGGTCGCGCCGGCGAGCGCGCCCGTCACGGCGATTCCGAGCAGGAGCCCGACGGCCGCGAGCCACCACGCCCGGGGCAGCGGCACGTGCAGCCAGACCGAGCAGCCCACCACGAGCAGCGCCGACTGCGCCAGGGCGATGAGCAGTGCGGGCAGCGCCGCCCCCGCCAGGATCTCCCAGTCGTGCAGCTCGCCGGTGCGCAGCCGCTTCAGGACGAGCTCTTCCCGGCGTACGACGTAGATGCCGACCAGTGGCGAGTACAGGGCGAAGAGCAGGGCGAAGCCGAGCGAGCCGGGCAGCAGCACGGTTCCGGCGTTCAGGCCCTGCTTGCCCAGATCGACGCTGGTGACCGTCCCGTACATGGAGACGGTGAGCATGGCCGGCAGCAGCAGCACGGTGAACAGCGTGGACTTGTTGCGGCCGAGCAGAGTGAGTTCGGCGCGGGCGAGCGCCCTCATGCGGTCGGCGGCGGTCTTCAGGGTCCGTGCGGGCTCCAGCACCGGGCTGCGCACCGCGTCCAGGGTGGTGCTCATCGGACGGCCTCCCTTTCCGTGTTCGCTCCGCGCCGGTCCTGCGCGATCTTCAGGAACGCCTCTTCGAGGGAGGCCGAGCGCACATCGAGCCCCCGCAGCTCGACCCCGCTGTCCCTGGCCCACAACAGCAGCTCGGTGGCGGCGAGTTGGAGCTCCTTGGTCTTCAGGCGGACCGTGCGTCCTGCCGTCTCGTGGCTGGTGACACCGAGCCGGTCGAGCGGCGGCAGGTCGCCCAGGTGGTAGCCGTCGGGCAGGTCGAAGGAGAGGTGCGAGGGCTGGGCCGCGACGACCTCGTCGACCCGGCCGCTCGCCGCGATCCGCCCTTCGTGCAGGATCGCGAGCCGCTCGGCGAGCGCCTCGGCCTCCTCCAGGTAGTGGGTGGTGAGCAGCACGGTGGTGCCGCCGTCGCGCAGCGCGCGCACCAACTCCCAGGTCTCGCGCCGCCCTTCGGCGTCCAGGCCCGTCGTCGGCTCGTCCAGGAAGAGCACCTCGGGCCGCGCGAGCAGCGCGAGCGCCAGGTCCAGCCGGCGTTTCTCGCCGCCGGAGAGCTGCTTGACCCGCACCTGGGACCGCCGGGCCAGGTCGACGAGTTCGAGCGCCTCGGTGACGGGCCGGGCCCCGCTGGTGCAGCCCGCCCACATGCGTACGGTCTCGGCGACGGTCAGTTCGGCGGGGAAGCCGCCCTCCTGGAGCATCACGCCGGTACGGGGGCGCACCGCGCCGCGTTCGGTGTACGGGTCGTGCCCGAGCACCCGGACGCTGCCGCCGCTGGGCGGGGCGAGTCCTTCGAGGAGTTCGACGGTGGAGGTCTTGCCCGCGCCGTTGGTGCCGAGCAGCGCGAAGAGTTCGCCGCGCGCCACGGTGAAGGAGATTCCGGAAACGGCCTCGAAGCCCCCGGCGTAGGTGCGCCGCAGCTCCTCGACCTCGATCACGTTCGCTGTGCCTGCCATGCCTCAAGCGTTCCGCCGCCCGGGCCGCCGGGGCAGTGCGCGCTGTCATCGCCGCACATGACAAATGTCAGGGGAGGAACGGCACTTGGCCGGGTACGGGCATGGCCGGACATACGACCAAGGCCCCGGTTCGATGAACCGGGGCCTTGATGATTCCTGAGCGGACGACGAGATTCGAACTCGCGACCCTCACCTTGGCAAGGTGATGCTCTACCAACTGAGCCACGTCCGCATGCCTCCGACCAGCTCTCACTGGGCGGCGCGGGCACTACTCTACCTGATCCACAACCGTGGTCGGCAGGCAGTGCAGAGCGGGTGACAGGAATTGCACACTGCGCCTCCCCCCTGGAAGGGGGGTGTTCTACTACTGAACTACACCCGCACGCTCCGGTGGACTTGGCTTTTCGGCCTTGCCCCTCGGCGTGCTCCAGACTCTAGCTGATCAGCAGGGGGGGTTTGCAACTCCGGTGCCCGGGGCGGCCGCAGGACCGCCCCGGACCGGAGGTCAGCTCGCCTGGGCGAAGGCCTCGTAGACCTTCTTCGGGATCCGGCCGCGGGCCGGGACGTCCATCTTGTTGGAGCGTGCCCAGGCGCGGACGGCCGCCGGGTCGGGGGCGACGGCGGTGTGCCGGTAGGTCTTCCCGGACTTCGCGTGCTTGCGGCCCGCCGTCACGTAAGGCGCGAGCGCCTTGCGCAGTTTCTTTGCATTGGCGGGATTGAGGTCGATCTCGTAGACCTTTCCGTCCAGGCCGAACGTGACCGTTTCCGCCGCTTCTCCGCCGTCGATGTCATCGGAGAGTGTGACCACTACGCGCTGAGCCACGGATATCGGTTCCTTCCTACGGTCTCGCCACTCCATCGTGTCTGACGTGCGGCGATACCGGCCTTCCGGCTGTTATGGAGCAATGTTGTTTTTGCTGGGATTCCTTTGTACAGCGACAGCCATTGCAATGTGAAGCCCAGCCAATTGCATCAGCGTGTCTCCACGCAATGACTTCGGCGACTTTTTCTCGGGATTTTTCCCACGTGTTGTCGCCGCCGAAACCGGAACGTGATCAGGCCTTAGCTATATCTACCCGCGTAGATTTTCCGGCCGGGTACTGTGGTGGAACCGCCTTCGCACCACACCACACCGGGAGTGCCAGTGGCACGCGTCGTAGTCGACGTCATGCTCAAGCCGGAAATCCTCGACCCGCAGGGACAGGCGGTGCAGCGCGCACTGCCCCGTCTCGGCTTCGAGGGGATCGGCGACGTACGTCAGGGAAAGCGTTTCGAGCTGGAGGTGGAGGGACCGGTCGACGAGGCCGCCCTCGCCCGCATCCACGAGATGGCCGAGACCTTCCTCGCCAACACCGTCATCGAAGACTTCACCGTCAAGGTCGAGGAGCAGTCCAAGTGACTGCACGCATCGGCGTTGTCACCTTCCCCGGCACGCTCGACGACCGGGACAGTCTGCGGGCCGTGCGCATCGCGGGCGCCGAGCCGGTTTCGCTCTGGCACCGCGACAAGGACCTCAAGCAGGTCGACGCCGTCGTCCTGGCCGGCGGGTTCAGCTACGGCGACTACCTGCGGGCCGGGGCCATCTCCCGGTTCTCGCCGGTGATGGAGACGGTCATCGAGCAGGCGAAGGCCGGCCTGCCGGTCCTCGGCATCTGCAACGGCTTCCAGATCCTCACCGAGTCGCACCTGCTGCCCGGCGCCATGCTCCGCAACAACCACCTGCACTTCATCTGCCGCGAGCAGAAGCTGCGGGTGGAGAACGCGGAGACGGCCTGGACCGCCGACTACGAGGCCGGCCAGGAGATCCAGGTTCCGCTCAAGAACATGGACGGCCGCTACGTCGCCGACGAGCGCACCCTGGACGAGCTGGAGGCCGAGGGCCGGGTCGCCTTCCGCTACCTGGACCTGAACCCCAACGGCTCGCTCCGCGACATCGCCGGCATCACCAACGCCGCCGGAAACGTCGTCGGCCTGATGCCGCACCCCGAGCACGCCGTGGAGCCGCTGATCGGTACGGGGCGTACCGACGGCCTCGGATTCTTCACCTCGATCCTGAAGAAGCTGGTCAACGCATGAGCCTCGACACCGTCAAGCACGCCGCCGAGACCCCGGACGTCGAGCAGCCCTGGAAGGAGCTCGGCCTCAAGGAGGACGAGTACGCGCGTATCCGGGAGATCCTCGGCCGCCGCCCGACCGGCGCCGAGCTCGCCATGTACTCCGTCATGTGGTCCGAGCACTGCTCGTACAAGAGCAGCAAGGTCCACCTGAAGCAGTTCGGCGACAAGGTCCCCGAGAACGACGCCATGCTGGTCGGCATCGGGGAGAACGCGGGCGTCGTCGACGTCGGCCAGGGGTACGCGGTCACCTTCAAGGTCGAGTCGCACAACCACCCCAGCTACATCGAGCCCTACCAGGGCGCGGCCACCGGGGTCGGCGGCATCGTCCGCGACATCCTCGCCATGGGCGCCCGCCCGGTCGCGGTCGTGGACCCGCTGCGCTTCGGCGCGGCCGACCACCCCGACACCAAGCGCGTGCTGCCCGGCGTCGTCGCGGGCATCGGCGGCTACGGCAACTGCCTGGGCCTGCCGAACATCGGCGGCGAGGTCGTCTTCGACGCGTGCTACCAGGGCAACCCGCTGGTCAACGCCGGCTGCATCGGCGTGATGAAGCACGAGGACATCCACCTCGCCAAGGCGTCCGGTCCCGGCAACAAGGTCATCCTGTACGGCGCCCGCACCGGCGGCGACGGCATCGGCGGCGTCTCGGTGCTCGCCTCGGAGACCTTCGAGTCGACGGGCCCGGCCAAGCGTCCGGCGGTCCAGGTCGGCGACCCGTTCCAGGAGAAGCTCCTCATCGAGTGCACCCTGGAGATCTTCAAGGAGAAGCTCGTCGCGGGCATCCAGGACCTGGGTGGCGCGGGCCTTTCCTGTGCGACCTCGGAGCTTGCGAGCGCCGGTTCCGGCGGCATGCGGGTCGAGCTGGACACCGTGCCGCTGCGCGACTCCTCGCTCTCGCCCGAGGAAATCCTCATGAGCGAGTCGCAGGAACGCATGTGCGCGGTCGTCGAGCCGCAGCACGTCGACCGCTTCATGGAGATCTGCGAGAAGTGGGACGTCATCGCCACCGTCATCGGTGAGGTGACCGAGGGATCCCAGCTGGAGATCTTCTGGCACGGCGAGCAGATCGTGGACGTGCCCCCGCGCACGGTCGCGCACGAGGGCCCGGTCTACCACCGCCCCTTCGCCCGCCCCTCCTGGCAGGACGCGCTCCAGGCCGACGACGCCGGCAAGCTGGCGCGGCCGCGCTCCGGCGCCGAGCTCAAGGAGCAGGTCCTCCAGCTCGTGAGCTCCCCGAACCAGGCCTCCAAGGCGTGGATCACCGACCAGTACGACCGTTTCGTGCAGGGCAACACGGTGCTCGCGATGCCCGAGGACGCGGGCATGGTCCGGATCGACGAGGAGTCGAACCTGGGCGTGGCCATGGCGACCGACGGCAACGGCCGGTACGCCAAGCTCGACCCGTACACCGGCGCCCAGCTCGCGCTCGCCGAGGCCTACCGCAACGTGGCGGCCTCCGGCGCGAAGCCGCTCGCGATCTCGGACTGCCTCAACTTCGGCTCCCCCGAGGACCCGGACGTGATGTGGCAGTTCGCCGAGGCCACCCGTGGTCTCGCGGACGGCTGCCTCCAGCTCGGCACCCCGGTGACCGGCGGCAACGTCTCCCTCTACAACCAGACGGGCGAGACCGCCATCCACCCGACCCCGGTGGTCGCGGTGCTCGGCGTGATCGACGACGTGAACCGGCGCACCCCGATCGCGTTCGCCCAGGAGGGCCAGCTGCTCTACCTCCTCGGGGACACCCGCGAGGAGTTCGGCGGCTCGGCCTGGTCCCAGGTCGTCCACGACCACCTGGGCGGTCTGCCGCCCCAGGTCGACCTGGAGCGCGAGAAGCTGCTCGGCGAGATCCTCATCTCGGGCTCGCGCGACGGCATGATCGACGCCGCGCACGACCTGTCCGACGGCGGTCTGATCCAGGCGGTGGCCGAGTCCTGCCTCAAGGGCGGCAACGGCGCCCGCCTGGTCGTCCCGGACGGGCTCGACGCGTTCACCTTCCTGTTCTCCGAGTCGGCGGGCCGCGCGATCGTGTCCGTCCCGCGCTCGGAGGAGCTGCGGTTCACCGACATGTGCGGCGCGCGCGGCCTTCCGGCCACCCGGATCGGTGTCGTGGACGGTGAATCCATCGAGATCCAGGGCGAGTTCAGCCTTGACCTCGCGGAACTGCGCACGGCTCACGAGGCGACGATCCCCGCGCTCCTGTCCTAGTACGCGCCAACGCATCGGCCCCGTACCCCAGTTGAGGGGTACGGGGCCGAAGTGCGTTCAGGCACGGGCGAGTTCGGCCTCTGCGGCGTGGTCGGCCACGGGCCGGGTCTCGGCGGGCAGCCGCGCGGCCAGGACCGCGGCGACGGCCATGACCCCGGCCGCGACCAGGAAGACCAGGTCCATCGCCGGGACGAAGCCGCGCACCGCGGTGGCGTGGGCGGCGCCGGTCAGATGGGCGATGGCGCTGGTCGAGCCGCCCGGCACCTTCGCCTCGTACACCCGGCTGAGCAGCGTGCCGAACACGGCGGCGCCGAGCGCGTTCCCCAGCGTCTGGAAGAACCGGATGCTGGTGGTGGCGATGCCCAACTGGTGGGCGGGGGCCGCGTTCTGGACGTACGGGATGAGCTGGCCTATGAGCAGGCCGAACCCGCAGCCCATGACCAGGAGCGCGGCGCGGATCAGCCAGAGCGAGGTGCCGGCGCCGACGGTGGCGAGCAGCGCGAGGCCGAGGGCGGAGGCGATGGTGCCGGTCAGCACGAAGGTCTTCATCCGCCAGCCGCGCTCGGTGAGCCTCCCGGCGCCGAGGCCGACGACGGTCATGCCGATCGCCATGGGGATCAGGTAGAGCCCGGCGGCGGCCGGCCCGATGCCGCGCACCGCCTGGAGGTAGACCATGACGTAGACGAGCGCGCCCATCATCGCGGCGCCGAGCAGCCCCTGGATCGCGAAGCCGTACCGCAGCTGGGGCACCTTGAACAGGGAGAGCGGAAGCACCGGCTCGGCGGCCGTGGCCTGGCGGCGCAGGAAGAGCGCGAGCGTGAGGACGCAGGCGGCGAACAGGCCGATGATCTGGGGCGATGTCCAGGCGTAGTCCTTGCCGCCCCAGCTGGTGGCGAGCAGCAGGCTGCTGGTGAACGCGGCGGCGAGGGCCGCGCCGAGGTAGTCGGTGCGGTGGCGTACGGGGGAGACCGGGAGCTTCAGTACGAGGATCGCGCCGATCAGCGCGGCGATGCCGAGCGGCAGGTTGATGTAGAAGATCCAGCGCCAGTTGGCGTGGTCGGAGAGCGTGCCGCCGATCCAGGGGCCGACCGCCATGCCGGTACCGGCGACGACTCCGCCGACGCCGCTCGCCTTGCCGCTTCCGCCGCCCGGGGTCCTGAGCTGGGCGAGCACCACCATGGTGACGCTCATCAGGCCGCCACCGCCGAGGCCTTGCAGGGCGCGGGCCGCGATGAGTCCGGTCATGGACTGGGCGGCGCCGCACAGCGCGGAGCCGAGCAGGAAGGAGGCGACGGCGCCCACGAACACCTTCTTCGCGCCGAGGCTGTCGCAGAGCTTCCCGTACAGGGGCAGCGCCGCGGCCGAGGCGAGCGCGAACGCGCTGATCAGCCAAGGGATCTTGTCGACTCCATGGACCGGATCGAGATCGCGGGCGATGGGCACGGTCGCCGCCGAGACGATGTTCGTGTCGAGCACGGCCAGCAGGACCGTGGCGATGCAGACGATGAAGCCGATGACGGTCTGGGTCCGGGTCATCAGAGGGGCAGCGGGCTCGGTCGCCGCCGTGGCCGTCGTCGGGGCGGGCGTGGCCGATGCGGTGCTCAGGGTCGTCGTCATGGGCACCACCATGGACTAGAAATTATACCGAGTCAATCTTTCATCCAGGCTTAAATTTCATCCTGGTACAGTGATTCCATGACTGCTGGTGAGGGCCTGCGCGAGCGCAAGAAGCGGGAGACCGGGATGCGGATCTGGCGCACGGCGCTGGATCTGTTCACCGAGCGCGGCTTCGACCATGTCTCCGTCGCCGAGATCGCGGCCGCCGCGGATGTCTCGAAGATGACCGTCTTCAACTATTTCGGCACCAAGGAAGACCTGGTCACCTCGCCGATGATGAACCACGTCGGCGATGTCGTACGGGCCGTGCGCGAGCGCGCCGAAGGCGAGTCGGCGGTGGACGCCGTGCGGCGGCAGTTCCTGGAGATGGTCGAGGCGCGCGACCCCTCGATCGGCCTCAACGACGACCCGCGCTCCCTCCAGGCCCGCCAGCTCATCCAGAACACACCGGTGTTGCTCCAGCGCGCCTCGCTCGCGTTCGGCGAGGCGCAGCGCGAGCTGGCCGAGCTGCTCGCGGCGGAGGGCGGCGATCCGATGCTCGCCGCCGTCGCGGCCGCCCAGCTGACCGGTGCCCGCAACGCGCTGATCAACGAACACCACCGCCGGATCCTCGCCGGGGAGTCCGCCAAGGGGGTCGCCGGCGATGCCGCCGAGCGCACCGAGCGGGCGTTCGCGCAGGTCGAAAACGGCCTCGGGAGCTATCCCGGCCCGCAGTAGGCTCGGCCGCATGCCCCCGGCCAAGAAGCGCACCCGCAGATACGACCCGGCGAAGATCCGGGCCGCCGTCCTCGCCCAGTTCGGCAACGTACGCGACGCGGTCCGTACGCTCACGCCGGAGCAGCTCGCCCGGCCCACCCGGCTCGGGGACTGGAGCGTGCGGGAGCTGGCCGTGCACCACACCATGGCGCTCGGCATGCTGGACCGGTACCTCGCCGGGGCGGAGCCGCTCAGGCAGGAGGTCGCGCTGCTCGACTGGCCTTTCGCCACGGCCGCGAAGGCGGAGCAAGTGGCCGACGGCACAAGGGAGTTGGCGGCCTCGGTCGACGACCTCGACGCGCTGTTCGAGCAGTGCGCCACCCATACCGCGGAGTTGTTCGCGAGCACTCCGGACGAACGCCTGATGCCGACCCGGTTCGGCGCGATGACCTTCGCCGATGTCCTGGTGACCCGGACCGTCGAACTGACCGTCCACACCGACGACTTGAACGACGCGCTGCCCGGACTCGACGTCCCTCACGACCGCCAGGCCCTCGCCGCGTGCACCCGGCTGCTCGCCGACGCGCTCGCCGTGAAGGCACCCGGGGGCTCGGTCGAGGTGCGGATCCCGCCGTACGCGGTCGTCCAGTGCGTGGCGGGCCCCAAGCACACCCGGGGAACCCCGCCCAACGTCGTCGAGACCGACCCGCTCACCTGGATCCGCCTCGCCACCGGTCGCGTCGGCTGGGCCGAGGCGCTGAACGCGGCGGAGGTCGCGGCGAGCGGTGAGCGGGCGGACCTGGCGGCGGTGCTGCCGGTCATGTCATGACCGGCCGAACTCGCGTCATTGCAGGGGCACTTGGGCGTGTCCGGTGATGCTCAGGGGTACGTGAGGAGCGTCGCGTCCGTCTTCTCCCAGGCGGCGCGGAGCCGGGCGAGCCGGGCCGGGTCGTCCGTCGCGCGGTCCGCCTGCTCGCGCCGGTCGGCGGCGAGGTTGAACAGCTGGTCCTTGCCGCTGCGGCCCCGGTAGTACTTCCAGTCCCCGCGCCGCAGGGCCCGCTCCCCGCGCACCCGCCAGAACAGGTCCCGCTCGCCGGGCCGCTCGCCGCGCAGCAGGTACCCGGCGAGGCTGGTGCCGTCGAGGGGATAGGCGGGGTGGGGGCGCGCCCCGGCGAGCTCCAGGAGGGTCGCGGTCCAGTCCGGCGAGAAGTTCGGCACGTGGCTGACCTGGCCGCCGTCGATCCGGGAGGGCCAGCGCACGATGGTGGGGACGCGGATGCCGCCCTCCTGGAGCGAGGCCTTGTTGCCGCTCAGCGGCCAGTTGTAGGAGAAGCGCTCGCCGCCGTTGTCCGAGGCGAAGAACACCAGGGTGTCGCGCTCCCGCCCGGAGCGCCTGAGCGCGTCGAGCACCGTGCCGACCGACCGGTCGAGGTCCTCCACCATCTCGGTGTACTTCTCGACCGAGCCGCCGTCGTAGTGGAACAGCGCGCCCGGCTCCCCGGCCTTGATGCGGCGTACGACCTCGGCGCTCTCCTCGGTGTCGCCGTCGGCGATCCAGGGCCAGTGCGGGGTGGTGAAGTTGAGGTTGAGCAGCCAGGGCCGGTCGTGCTCGCGCCGCACGTACTCGCTCGCCCGCTCGGTCAGGATCCGGGTGTAGTACCGCAGGTCCTTGTACTCGGCGTCGCCCTCGTAGAGGTCGTACTCCCCGGCGAGACCCAGCTTGGAGTAGTACTCCAGGGCGCCGCCGAAGTTCCCGAAGAACTCGTCCCAGCCGGACTTCGTCGGCGAGTAGTCGGGGAGGTAGCCGCAGTGCCACTTGCCGATCAGGGCGGTCGCGTAGCCGGCGCCGCGCAGCAGGGACGCGAGCGTGGGGTGGGTCGGGTCGAGGCCCACGCCGCGGTCCGCGATCGGCTCGGCGAGGCCGCCCTTCGTACGTCCCGGGAAGCGCCCGGTGTACAGGCTGAACCGGGTCGGGGAGCAGGTCGCGGAGCCGGAGTACGCGTCGGTGAACCGCACGCCCTGGCGGGCCAGGCGGTCCAGGTTGGGAGTGCGGATGTGCGGCGCCCCGTACGACGACAGGTCGGCCCAGCCGAGGTCGTCGCCGAGGATGAACAGGATGTTGGGCCGCGCGGAGTGCCGTCCCGGAGCGGCCCGGAACGGCCGCTCCTTCGGGCCGGCGGCGGCTTCGGCTGCTTCGGCTTCGGTGGCGGGCAGGCCGACGGCCGCGGCCGCGGCGGTGGCGCCGACCGCGCCGCCGAAGGCGCGGCGGGACAGTTTCCGGGTGTGCGAGGGCACGGAAGGGCTCCAGAGGAAGAGGTGGGAAAACGGCCCCCGGGGGACGCCAGGACGTCACGGACCAGCCGTCGGGCGGGGCCGAGTCGGCACGGCCCCGGCCCGTGCGGGCGGGGATTCGGGGGGCGGGGTCTGGGGCGTACTTACGCGCAGCGACAGATGGCGCTGGCGACACGGACCAGGTCGACGTGCCGGCGCTCGACGAGCGTGACCGCGAGGTCACTCAGAGGCTGCATGGTGCAGGAGCCTCACGCAGCGCGCACGTCCCTGTCAATGAGCGTCCCGAAGGGCGGGACCGGAGCGGACCGGAGCGAACTCCGTCACACATGACCCGGTCGCAATCCGTCACCGCGAGCAGTCGCAAACACCGCGAACGGATCCGGGGCGCCCCGGCTCACCTGCGGTGATGTCCTGCCGAAGCGGGCTGGTGTGCGCCGGGGGCGCCCGAGGCGCGAAAGCTACAAAAGCGGTCAGGGCGCCGAGCTGTCGATATCCCCAATTCGGACCAGTGGTCGATCTCGCCTACACTCGGTGGCGTGCCACGTGGTGACGGACGACTCAACCACGACCTGCTCCCCGGTGAGAAGGGCCCCCAGGACGCTTGTGGCGTCTTCGGTGTCTGGGCTCCGGGTGAAGAGGTCGCGAAGCTCACTTACTTCGGGCTCTACGCCCTCCAACATCGGGGCCAGGAATCCGCGGGCATCGCGGTCAGCAACGGCTCCCAGATCCTCGTCTTCAAGGACATGGGACTCGTCTCCCAGGTCTTCGACGAGACCTCGCTAGGTTCCCTCCAAGGTCATATCGCGGTCGGTCACGCCCGCTACTCGACCACCGGTGCCTCCGTGTGGGAGAACGCGCAGCCGACGTTCCGGGCCACCGCCCACGGCTCGATCGCGCTCGGCCACAACGGCAACCTGGTGAACACCGCGCAGCTCGCGGAGATGGTCGCCGAGCTGCCCAAGGAGAACGGCCGGGCCACCCAGCTCGCCGCCACCAACGACACCGACCTGGTCACCGCGCTGCTCGCGGGCCAGACGGACGACGACGGCAAGCCCCTGACCATCGAGGAGTCGGCCGCCAAGGTCCTCCCGCAGGTCCAGGGCGCCTTCTCGCTGGTCTTCATGGACGAGCAGACGCTGTACTGCGCCCGTGACCCGCAGGGCATCCGCCCGCTGGTGCTCGGCCGCCTTGAGCGCGGCTGGGTCGTGGCGTCCGAGAGCGCCGCGCTCGACATCTGCGGAGCCAGCTTCGTCCGCGAGATCGAGCCGGGCGAGCTCGTCGCCATCGACGAGAACGGTCTGCGTACCTCCCGATTCGCAGAAGCGAAGCCCAAGGGCTGTGTCTTCGAATACGTCTACCTGGCACGCCCGGACACCGACATCGCGGGCCGCAACGTCTACCTCTCCCGAGTGGAGATGGGCCGGAAACTCGCCAAGGAAGCGCCCGTCGAGGCCGACCTGGTGATAGCGACTCCGGAGTCCGGCACCCCCGCCGCCATCGGATACGCGGAAGCCAGCGGCATCCCGTACGGCTCGGGCCTGGTGAAGAACGCCTATGTCGGCCGTACGTTCATCCAGCCCTCGCAGACCATCCGCCAGCTCGGCATCCGGCTCAAGCTGAACCCGCTGAAGGAAGTCATCCGCGGCAAGCGCCTGGTGGTCGTGGACGACTCGATCGTGCGCGGCAACACCCAGCGCGCCCTCGTGAAGATGCTCCGCGAGGCGGGCGCCGCCGAGGTCCACATCCGGATCTCGTCGCCGCCGGTGAAGTGGCCCTGCTTCTTCGGCATCGACTTCGCGACCCGCGCGGAGCTGATCGCCAACGGCATGACCATCGAGGAGATCGGCACGTCCATGGGCGCCGACTCGCTCTCGTACATCACGACCGACGCGATGATCGAAGCGACGACGATCCCCAAGGACAACCTCTGCCGCGCCTGCTTCGACGGCGTGTACCCGATGGAGCTCCCCGACCCCGAGCTGCTCGGCAAGCAGCTCCTGGAGTCCGAGCTGGCCTCCGGCCCCGCCGCGACCGCGGCCGCCGACGCCCTGCGCCGTCCGTAAGACCCTGCAGTACGACACGAAAGTTCTCTGAGCCATGTCATCCGAGACCACTGGTGCCAGCTACGCAGCCGCGGGCGTCGACATCGAGGCGGGCGACCGCGCCGTCGAACTGATGAAGGAGTGGGTGAAGAAGACGAAGCGCCCCGAGGTCCTGGGCGGCCTCGGCGGATTCGCCGGACTCTTCGACGCCTCGGCCCTCAAGCGCTACGAGCGCCCGCTGCTCGCCTCCGCCACCGACGGCGTCGGCACGAAGGTCGACCTCGCCCGCAAGATGGGCGTGTACGACACCATCGGGCACGACCTCGTCGGCATGGTCGTCGACGACCTGGTCGTGTGCGGCGCCGAGCCGCTGTTCATGACCGACTACATCTGCGTCGGCAAGGTCCACCCCGAGCGGGTCGCGGCCATCGTCAAGGGCATCGCCGAGGGCTGCGTCCTCGCCGGCTGCGCCCTGGTGGGCGGCGAGACCGCCGAGCACCCGGGCCTGCTCGGCCCCGACGACTTCGACGTGGCCGGCGCCGGCACGGGTGTCGTCGAGTACGACCAGCTCCTGGGCGCCGACCGCGTGCGCGAGGGCGACGCGGTCATCGCCATGGCGTCCTCCGGTCTTCACTCGAACGGGTACTCACTCGTCCGTCATGTGGTGTTCGACCGGGCCGGAATGAGCCTGGACCAGCACGTCGAGGAGTTCGGCCGCACGCTCGGCGAGGAGCTCCTGGAGCCCACCAAGATCTACTCGCTCGACTGCCTGGCCCTGACCCGCACCGCCGAGGTGCACGGGTTCAGCCACATCACCGGCGGCGGTCTCGCCAACAACCTGGCCCGGGTGATCCCGGACCACCTGCACGCCACCGTCGACCGCTCGACCTGGACGCCGGGTGCGGTCTTCGACCTCGTCGGCAAGGCGGGGAACGTGGAGCGGCTGGAGCTGGAGAAGACGCTCAACATGGGCGTCGGCATGATGGCGATCGTCCCCGAGGCCTCGGTGGACGTGGCGCTCCAGACCCTCGCGGACCGGGGCGTGGACGCCTGGGTCGCCGGCGAGATCCTGGCGCGCGGCGATCACCGCGACGGCGCCGAGCTCACCGGGGACTACGCGAAGTAGGCCGTCACGGGCAGCACAAAACCCGGTCCGGGGCCAAGGCCCTGGACCGGGTCGGTGTGCTCAGAGCAGCGAAGACGTGCGTTGCTGCGAAAGCGGGATCAGCGAAGTCAAGCGCCGCGGCGCTGCGACGACGGACCGGACTCTTCGTCCTCGTCGTCGTCATTCCCGTACATGTCCGCATAGCGGGCATACGGGTCGTCCTCCTCGTCCTCCAGTGGCTCCGCGTTCGGCGGTTGGCTCACTGTCGGGTTCGGAGTAGATGCGCCCAGCTCGTTGGCCAGACGCGACAGGTCAGTCCCGCCGCTGCTGTACTTCAGCTGGCGGGCGACCTTCGTCTGCTTGGCCTTTGCCCGGCCGCGCCCCATGGCTCGACCCCCTCGGTGACGGGGCTCGACGGCCCCAGAGTCTTGACACGCGTTCATGATCCGGAACGGACTCTCCATGGAGAGACCGCGTCCGTAGGGCTTCAACGGTACCTGCTTCCGCGGCCATACGGTACGCCGCCCGCATGACGCGCCACTTGGCAGAACCAACAAAGCGCCCTGTCCTCGCTGGTCAACCGCGATTTTAACCTCTTCTTGGCGCCCGACCCGCCGACCGGCGTGAGTCATGTCTCTCAGCGCGGCCGACGGACCCCCGCGGGGCTCAGTGTTGACGTGCCTCCGCCATGCGCTGCTCGGCGATCCGGTCGGCCGCGGCGGCCGGCGGAATGCCGTCTTCCTTCGCACGAGCAAATATGGCGAGCGTCGTGTCGAAGATCTTCGCCGCCTTCGTCTTACAGCGGTCGAAGTCGAAGCCGTGGAGCTCGTCGGCCACCTGGATCACGCCGCCCGCGTTCACGACGTAATCGGGTGCGTAGAGGATCGCGCGGTCCGCGAGGTCCTTCTCCACACCCGGGTGCGCGAGCTGGTTGTTGGCCGCGCCGCACACCACCTTCGCGGTGAGCACCGGCACGCTCGCGTCGTTCAGGGCGCCGCCGAGCGCGCAGGGCGCGTAGATGTCCAGGCCCTCGGTGCGGATCAGCGCCTCGGTGTCGGCGGCGACGGCGACCTCGGGGTGCAGGCCGGTGATGGCGCGCACCGACTCCTCGCGCACATCCGTGATCACGACCTCGGCGCCGTCGCTGAGCAGGTGCTCCACGAGGTGGCGGCCGACCTTGCCGACGCCGGCGATGCCGACCTTGCGGCCGCGCAGCGTCGGGTCGCCCCACAGGTGCTGGGCCGAGGCCCGCATGCCCTGGAAGACGCCGAAGGCGGTCAGCACGGAGGAGTCGCCCGCGCCGCCGTTCTCGGGGGAGCGGCCGGTGGTCCACTGGCAGGCGCGCGCCACGACGTCCATGTCGGCGACGTACGTGCCGACGTCGCAGGCCGTCACATAGCGCCCGCCGAGCGAGGCCACGAAGCGGCCGTAGGCGAGCAGGAGGTCCTCGGTCTTGATCGTCTCGGGGTCACCGATGATCACGGCCTTGCCGCCACCGTGGTCGAGTCCGGCCATGGCGTTCTTGTACGACATCCCGCGCGACAGGTTGAGCGCGTCGGCGACGGCCTCGGCCTCGGTCGCGTACGGGTAGAAGCGCGTTCCGCCCAGGGCCGGGCCCAGGGCGGTGGAGTGGATGGCGATGACGGCCTTGAGCCCGGTGGCTCGGTCCTGACACAGCACGACCTGCTCGTGTCCGCCCTGGTCGGAGCGGAAGAGGGTGTGCAGTACGTCATCGGCTCCGGTCACATCGGTCACGGTGGTGACTCCCAAGTACGAAGCGGCGGTTGACGGCCCGCCTGTGGGTGGTGGCAGGCCTGGTTCGGGAGCAGGTTAAGTCCTACGCGCCCGTAGATCAGGCGCAGTGCGCAGGATCACCCCCACCGGGGGTCGGCGGGGCGCGCCCGTGGGACGATGCGGGGCATGGCGGTGGTGTCCTCGGTGATCGTTCCGTACGCGTCCTACCTGCGGGTGTACGAGCCCCTTGCCGCCTTTCCCGAACCCGAGCGCGAACACTGGGTGCGCTATGCCGAGCGCGGGCGCACTCCGGGTGCCCAGGACGAACTCCGGCGCGCGCTCGCCGACTTGGTGCCCACGCCGCCCGTGGCGGTACCGGTGCACGAGAGCGCCGACGCGTTCGTTGCCGAGGTCGACGGGGTCGTGTGCGTGTGCCCCTGGCGGACCCGGCTGCGCGGCTGGCAGGCCCTTGAGGTGCTCGTGGACCAGTTCCCCGAGCCGGTCCTGGACGCGCTGCTGCCTCCGGTGGTGCGGCAGCAGGCCGAGGCGGACTACGAGCGCTGGCGGGAGCGGAACCCGGATGCCCGGCCCTGGATCTTGACCAGTGTTTGGCACGTGCCTGTGAGCTGGTTCACGGTCTTTTCGGACGAAGAGCGCGAGTATGCACCGGGTGAGGGTGCCGAGGCGCCCGTGCTGCGCTACCGCACGCCCATGGTCCAGGCCCGGCGGCGCCTCGCGAGGGCGCTGCGCACGGTGCGGGACCGTATCGACGAGGGGCCGCTGACCGAGGGCCTGGTGGACGTCGGGCGGTGGCTGGAGGAATTCCATCCGCGCTCCCTGGTCGAGCTGGACTACGGCGGCCTGGTGCACGTCCTGTCCCCGGACCGGCTGAAGGCGGACCGCTCGGCGGCCGATGTGGCCGAGGGCATCGCCGCGCTGCGGGCCGGCGACGACGCCGGGGCGGAGGAGGCGTACGGGCGTTTCACGGAACGCTGGCGGGCCGTCAAGGAACGGCGGATGGCCAACTGAGGCCGGCCGGCCGGCCGGATCCGGGCTGCCGGAGCCCGGATCCGGAGCCCTCGAACAGTCGTCGCAGGACGTAGGTCCTGATCCGGGCCTTTGCCCCAAGGGTGACGGACCGCACTTATCTCACCCTTGCATCCAGACCCCACCCTCGTGCCAAAATAGGACAAGGGGTCCGGGGAGGATCCCTTCCGCCCAACTACGGGCGGATTGCTCGGTATTGCTCGCTATGGGGGGTCTGACGACTCCTGATCGCTCTGTGACTGATCGTCACTGTGGCGTGACTGTCCGCTATGGCATGGTCCATCGGCTTCCGTCGCTGATGAACACCTGGGAGGGCAATTCCATCGGTTTGGCCGACGTGGCTGGACGGATGGTGTAGTTGTAGTGCCGAGGACAAGCCGTTCGTCCTATAACCGACTCGGCTCGCGTCCGCCATTTCGGGCAACGCGGGTCAAGGTGCAGAATTTAGAGGAAAGAACCGAGAAGGTTCGGTTCTCCCGAGGAGGCCGCTCATGACCGCTCGCACCCCTGATGCCGAGCCGCTGTTGACCCCGGCTGAGGTCGCCACGATGTTCCGCGTGGACCCGAAGACGGTGACCCGCTGGGCGAAGGCCGGCAAGCTCACGTCCATCCGCACCCTGGGTGGACACCGCCGGTACCGCGAGGCAGAGGTCCGCGCACTGCTGGCGGGTATTCCGCAGCAGCGCAGCGAGGCCTGAACAACACCCCAATAGTCCGGGCGTTTTCCGGGGCCCCCACCCCGGCCGAGCCCGCCTATAGCTCCACATGACGTCCGCCCGCCCCAACGGGCCGCGTCATCGATCGCGCTGGACTCCGCCGGGTCCAGCGCGATTTTTTTTATGTCCGGCCTTGTCCGGCACGTCCGGCAACTCCTCCGTGCCGACCCGTGGCCGCTTCGGTGGGGTGCCTTCCGTCGGCTCCCGGGCATCACCGTCGAGGGTGGTGCAATTGCACATATTAAATCGGGGCGTTGTATGAGGGGTGTAAGTTCACTGGTTCCGGAAACTCGTTCCGTGACTCCCGTCACACCCTCAAGGCACTTTCACTCCAGAGCCTCTCACCGCACGGATCGTCACCGACCCGCCATAGGTCACCGGTTGGGGGGACTTTCGTCCTCGGGCCTGACGGGGTCGGCAACCTCCATGGCGAGCCGCAGGAGGCGGTGGCAGACGGCGCAGTGCCGGGTGAGGTGTCGGTACCCCAGAGCGGCCGACAGATGGGCACGCAGCAGCGCCCGCGTCTCGTGCCTCGCCGAAGCCGCCACGGACCACCTCCTGGGGGAGCCCCCGTTCCCCTCCCTTGCAGGGGTACCGGCGGCAGGTGCCCCCGTCAAGACGTCGAGAAGGCCCGGATCCCGGGGGCCCGGGCCTCGTGGACGGATCCCGGCGCGCGGCGTCCGTCGACGGCTCCGCCGCGGAAGTCGAGGGCGAACGACGGAGGCCGCACCGGTGGGGCGCGGCCTCGGGGCAAACAGCAAGGGCCGCACCCTGGGGCGCGGCCTCGGGGGAACGACGAAGGCCGCACCCGATGGGATGCGGCCTCTCGTCTACTGCGGTCCTGACGGGATTTGAACCCGCGGCCTCCACCTTGACAGGGTGGCGAGCACTCCAAACTGCTCCACAGGACCTTGTTTCGCAGCCCGTTCGTGCTTGGCTGCGAGTGAGACTGTACAGCAGGTCAGACGGTCAGGTCGAACTCACTCACAGCGATGCCCGCGCTACGGGGCCGCCGCGTCGATCGCCTTCACGATGCGCTTGTCGGAGACCGGGAACGCCGTGCCCAGCGCGTGCGCGAAGTAGCTCACGCGCAGCTCCTCGATCATCCAGCGGATGTCCAGGACCGGCTGCGGCACCGGACGCCCCTGCGGCAACTGCTCCAGCAGCCAGGCGTACTCGTCCTGCATCTCGTGCACCTTCTCCATGCGCGTGGTGTCGCGCTGGACGGCCGTCGGCATCTGCTGGAGCCGGCGGTCCACCGCGACCAGGTAGCGCATCAGGTCGGGCAGCCGCTTGAGGCCGGTGAGCGTGACGAAGCCCGGCGGCACCAGCGCCGCCAGCTGGGTGCGTACGTCCGCCACGTTGGCGACCAGGGTCAGGCTGTTCGTGGCCTTCAGGCGGCGTTCGCAGGCCTGCCAGGCCGCCAGGATCTGCTGGACCTGGCCGACCGTGCGCACCGTGGCGTCCACCAGGTCCGCGCGGACCTTGTCGTACAGCTTGCGGAACGATTCCTCGTCCCAGGCGGGGCCGCCGTGGTCCGCGATCAGCTTGTCCGCCGCCGCCGTCGCGCAGTCGTCGAAGAGCGCCTGGATCGAGCCGTGCGGATTGCGCGACAGGGCGAGCTTCTGCTGGTTGGTGAGCTTGTCGGAGGCGAACTTGGCCGGGTTCACCGGGATGTTGAGCAGGATCAGCTTCCGGGTGCCGTGCCACATCGCCTGCCGCTGCTCGGCCTCGGTGTCGAAGAGCCGTACGGAGACGCTCTCGCCCGCGTCCACGAGTGCGGGGAAGGCCTTCACCGGCTGGCCGGCCCGACGCGTCTCGAAGACCTTCGTCAGGGTGCCGATCGTCCAGTCCGTGAGGCCCGAGCGCTCGATGGACTCGCCCGTGGGCCCCGCGGTCGCCGCGGCGGCCTGGGAGAGGGCCTGACGGGCCTTGGGGCGCAGCTGGAGCTTGAGCGCCTCCAGGTCCTTGTCCTCGGCCAGCTTGCGGCGCCGTTCGTCGACGATCCGGAACGTGATCTTGAGGTGGTCCGGTACCCGGCTCAGGTCGAAGTCGTCGGCCGTGACCGGGACGCCGACCATCCGCTGGAGTTCCCGGGCCAGCGTCACCGGCAGCGGCTCCTGCAACGGAACCGCGCGGTCCAGGAACTTCGAGGCGTAGTTGGGCGCCGGGACGTAGTGCCGGCGGATCGGCTTCGGCAGGGAGCGGATCAGCTCCGTGACGACCTCCTCGCGCAGGCCCGGGATCTGCCAGTCGAAGCCCTCGTCCGTGACCTGGTTCAGGACCTGGAGCGGTACGTGCACGGTCACGCCGTCCGCGTCCGCGCCCGGCTCGAACTGGTAGGTCACCCGGAACTTCAGCGGCCCCTGGCGCCAGGAGTCCGGATAGTCGTCCTTGGTGACGGCCCCGGCCTTCTCGTTGATGAGCATCTCGCGCTCGAAGTCCAGGAGTTCGGGCTCGTCGCGCTTCTTGTGCTTCCACCAGGAGTCGAAGTGCGCGCCGGACACGACGTGGTCGGGCACCCGCCGGTCGTAGAAGTCGAACAGCGTCTCGTCGTCCACGAGGATGTCGCGGCGGCGGGCGCGGTGCTCCAACTCCTCGACCTCGGTGAGGAGTTTGCGGTTGTCCGCGAAGAACTTGTGGTGCGTACGCCAGTCGCCCTCGACCAGTGCGTTGCGGATGAACAGCTCGCGCGAGGCCTCGGCGTCGATGCGGCCGTAGTTGACCTTGCGGTTGGCGACGATCGGCACGCCGTACAGCGTCACGCGCTCGTACGCCATCACCGCGGCCTGGTCCTTCTCCCAGTGCGGCTCGCTGTAGGTGCGCTTGACCAGGTGCTGGGCGAGCGGCTCGATCCACTCGGGCTCGATCTTCGCGTTCACCCGGGCCCACAGCCGGGAGGTCTCCACGAGCTCCGCCGACATCACGAGCTTGGGCTGCTTCTTGAACAGCGCCGAACCCGGGAAGATCGCGAACTTGGCGCTGCGGGCGCCGAGATACTCGTTCTTGTCGGTGTCCTTGAGCCCGATGTGCGAGAGCAGGCCCGCCAACAGCGAGGTGTGGACCGACTGTTCGGGCGCGTCCTCCTCGTTGAGGTGGATGCCCATGGTCTTGGCCACGGTCCGCAGCTGCGAGTAGATGTCCTGCCACTCGCGGATGCGCAGGAAGTTCAGGTACTCCTGCTTGCACATCCGGCGGAAGCTGGAGGAGCCGCGTTCCTTCTGCTGCTCGCGGACGTACCGCCACAGGTTGAGGTAGGCCAGGAAGTCGCTGGTCTCGTCCTTGAACCGGGCGTGCTGCTGGTCGGCCTGCGTCTGCTTGTCGGAGGGGCGCTCGCGCGGGTCCTGGATGGAGAGCGCGGCCGCGATGACCATGACCTCGCGCACACAGCCGTTGCGGTCGGCCTCCAGGACCATGCGGGCCAGGCGCGGGTCGACGGGCAACTGGCTGAGTTTGCGGCCCTGTTGGGTGAGGCGCTTCTTCGGGTCCTTCTCCGTGGGGTCCAACGCGCCCAGTTCCTGGAGGAGTTGGACGCCGTCGCGGATGTTGCGGTGGTCCGGCGGGTCGATGAAGGGGAACTTCTCGATGTCGCCGAGGCCGGCCGCGGTCATCTGGAGGATGACGGACGCCAGGTTGGTGCGGAGGATCTCCGCGTCGGTGAACTCGGGCCGGGTGAGGAAGTCGTCCTCGCTGTAGAGCCGGATGCAGATGCCGTCGGACGTACGGCCGCAGCGGCCCTTGCGCTGGTTGGCGCTGGCCTGCGAGACCGGCTCGATGGGTAGTCGCTGCACCTTGGTGCGGTGGCTGTAGCGCGAGATGCGGGCGGTGCCGGGGTCGATGACGTACTTGATGCCGGGGACGGTCAGCGAGGTCTCGGCGACGTTGGTCGCGAGGACGATCCGGCGGCCGCTGTGCTGCTGGAAGACGCGGTGCTGCTCGGCGTGCGAAAGGCGCGCGTAGAGGGGGAGCACCTCGGTCGAGCGGAGGTTCTTCTTGATCAGGGCGTCCGCGGTGTCGCGGATCTCGCGCTCGCCCGACAGGAAGACCAGGATGTCGCCGGGGCCCTCGGCCTGGAGCTCGTCCACGGCGTCGCAGATCGCGGTGATCTGGTCGCGGTCGGCGTCCTCGCTGTCCTCTTCGAGGAGCGGCCGGTAGCGCACCTCGACCGGATACGTACGGCCGCTGACCTCGACGATCGGGGCGTCCCCGAAGTGCCGCGAGAACCGCTCGGGGTCGATGGTCGCCGAGGTGATGACGACCTTCAGGTCGGGGCGCCTGGGCAGCAGCTGGGCCAGATAGCCCAGCAGGAAGTCGATGTTGAGGGACCGCTCGTGGGCCTCGTCGATGATGATCGTGTCGTAGCCGCGCAGTTCGCGGTCCGTCTGGATCTCGGCGAGCAGGATGCCGTCGGTCATCAGCTTCACGAAGGTCGCGTCCTGGTCCACCTGATCGGTGAACCTGACCTTCCAGCCGACCGCCTCGCCGAGCGGGGTCTTCAGCTCTTCGGCGATGCGGTCCGCGACCGTGCGGGCCGCGATCCGGCGGGGCTGGGTGTGCCCGATCATGCCGCGCACCCCGCGGCCCAGCTCCATGCAGATCTTGGGGATCTGGGTGGTCTTGCCGGAGCCGGTCTCGCCCGCGACGATCACGACCTGGTGGTCGCGTATCGCCTCCAGGATCTCGTCCCTCTTCTGGCTGACCGGAAGCTGCTCGGGGTAACTGACCCCGGGCATGCGGGCCGACCGCCGGGCGACGCGCTCGGCGGACTTCTGGGCCTCGGCGGCGATCTCGTCGAGCACGGCCTGCCGGGCCTCGGGCTTACGGATGCGGCGGGCGCCTTCGAGACGGCGGCCCAGGCGGTGGGCGTCGCGCAGCGAGGCCCCGTCGAGCAGCGTCTGGAGATCGGCGAAGGAAGTAGACATACCTGATTCAGGATCTCACCCGCCGAGGGCGAGTGGCGAACGCATTTCGACGCCGTTCGGTGCCCACCCCGTACCATTTCGGGCATGCCCCGCTCCCGAGCCCCGCGCCGCCGCCTCACCGCGGCGCTGCTGCTGGTGCTCGGGGTGCTGGTGGTGGCGCTGTGCGGGGCGGTGACGACGGCGCCGGCGGCGCCGGTGACGGCCGCCTCGGGGGTACTGGCCGCGCCCGTCCCGGCCGTGCCGGATGTGCCTGCCGTGGCCGCTCCGGCCGAACCGGGTGTGCCTGCCGTGGCCGTTCAGGCGGGTGTGCCTGCCACGCTCGTCCAAGCCGAACCGGATGTGCCTGCCGTGGCCGTTCCGCCCGGGAAGAAGGTGTCGGCGCCCGCCTTCACGGACGGCTCGGGCGTGCCCGGCTGTCGGCAGGGCGGCAAGCACCAGGGCTCCGACCCCGCCGCGCCCGTCCGCGTCCGTACCGGGCACGACCAGGCCCCGGTCCTGGAGGACCGTGCCGCGCCCGCATCGCTCGGCGCGCTGTACGCGGCCCACCGCAATCCGCTCGTGCGCGGGCCCACGCTCAGCGCGCCCACTCCCGTCGAACTCTCGGTGCTCAGGGTCTAGACGGCCGGTCCGCCCTCCCGCGACCGTCCGTCCCCTTTCCCTGCGTTTCCCTACGCACTTTCCTTACGCACGCCCGCCAGGGTGTACGTAGGCGTACGCACCCGGAGTCTTTGCATGTCCAAGAACACGAAGCCCGCCGCCAAGGCCAAGTCCCGCAAGCCGTTCCTCATCGGGGCGGCCGTGGTGGCCGCCGTCGCCGTCCTCGGGATCGCCTCCTACCAGGCGGGCACCCCCGGCCCGAAGCCCACCGTCGACGAGTCGGCGGCCTCCCCCTCCTCCTCCGCCGCCTCCGATCCGGCCGGCTCGGGCGCTCACCCCGAACTGATGAAGCTGGCCCGTCGCGAGGCGAAGGACCCGCTGGCGCAGGGCCGCGCCGACGCGCCCGTCGTGATGATCGAGTACGCCGACTTCAAGTGCTCGTACTGCGGGAAGTTCGCCCGCGACACCGAGCCGGAGCTGGTGAAGAAGTACGTCGACAACGGCACCCTGCGCATCGAGTGGCGCAACTTCCCGATCTTCGGCGCCGAGTCGGAGGCGGCGGCACGCGGGGCGTGGGCGGCCGGGCAGCAGGGCAGGTTCTGGCAGTTCCACGCGGCGGCGTACGCGAAGGGCGCCAAGGAGAAGGGGTTCGGCGGCGACCGCCTGAAGGAGCTGGCCAAGGAGGCCGGCATGCCGGACGCGGCGCGCTTCGAGACGGACCTCGACAGCGACGCGGCGAAGGCGGCGGTGACGAAGGACCAGGACGAGGCGTACGCGCTCGGCGCCAGCTCCACCCCCTCCTTCCTCATCAACGGCACGCCCATCGCGGGCGCCCAGCCGATGGACGAGTTCGCGCGGGTCATCGAGGCGGCGGCGAAGAAGTGACCCCGAACATCGGTTACCTCGCCGCGTTCCTGGGTGGGCTGCTCGCCCTGCTCAGTCCGTGCAGCGCGCTGCTCCTGCCGGCGTTCTTCGCGTACTCGATCTCCAGCCGCACCAAGCTGCTCGCCCGCACCGGCATCTTCTACGCGGGCCTGGCCACCACCCTGGTGCCGCTGGGCGCGGCGGGCTCGTATGCGGGCCGCCTCTTCTACGGCCACCGCGACCAGTTGGTCCTCTTCGGCGGCTGGCTGATCATCGCGCTCGGCGTCGCGCAGATCGTGGGCATGGGCTTCGCGAGCCGCCGCATGACCGAGCTGTCCGGGAAGATCCGCCCGACCACCGCGCTGTCCGTGTACGCGCTGGGTGCGGTCTACGGCCTCGCCGGGTTCTGCGCGGGGCCGATCCTGGGCAGCGTCCTGACGGTGGCGGCGGTGAGCGGCAGCCCCGTCTACGGCGGCCTCCTGTTCGCGGTGTACGCCCTGGGCATGGCGGTCCCGCTGTTCCTCCTGGCCCTGCTGTGGGAGCGCTACGAACTGGGCGGCCGCACGTGGCTGCGCGGCCGGGTCCTGAAGCTCGGCCGCCTCGAACTCCACACCACGTCCCTCCTGTCGGGCCTGTTCTTCATCGCCCTCGGCGCTCTGTTCCTGGCGTACGACGGGGCGACGGCGCTGCCCGGCCTGCTGGACGTGGACGACTCGTACGCGCTGGAGGAGTGGGCGAGGGGGGTCGGCGAAGCGGTACCGGACTGGGCGCTGCTGACGGCTCTGGTCGCCGTGACGGCGGTGACGCTGGGCGTACGGGCCCGGCGAGCACGAACCCGCCCTGCCGAGAAGCCCTGACCAGCCCGTCCCCGCCTGGCTCGCCCTCCTGTCGCGTGGCCGGGCGGTGCGGTGCGTCATGCCTCGGGGGGCGCGGGCGGCACAGCTGCGGAGCAGCGCCGTTCTCCGCGTGAGACCGCCGTCAGGACCAGGGGGTCGGAACGCAGCCAGCGGCCCTCGTACACCGGGCTCACGGGCGGGGCGACCGGAGGACGGAGGGTGGCCGCGAAGGTGCCCGTGGGGGACAGGAACAGGGTGGCATCGCGGAAACCGAGCCGGATGCCGGTTGCCGGGTACCAGGCCTTGTACGTGGCCTCCTTCGCGGAGAAGAAGACACGGTCCCAGGGCAGGGAGGGATCGGCCCGCGCGAGGGCGTCCAGGTGGGCGAGTTCTGCCGGGGAGGCGATCAGGTCGAGTACACCCGTGGGAAGCGGGGCGGCCGGTTCCGCGTCGATACCGAGAGCCGCCGCCGCGGTGGCCGGCGCGGCCACCGCGGCGCGGTACCCCTCGCAGTGGGTGATGCTGCCGACCACGCCCGACGGCCACCTGGGGGCGCCGCCCGCGCCCGGCAGCAGCGGGGCCGGCGGGTGGCCGAGTTCCGCAAGACAGCGGCGGGCGCAGGCGCGGGCCGTCGCGAACTGGGCCCGCCGGCGTGCCCGGCGGCCGTTCATCAGGGCCGCCTCGGCCGGAAAGAGCGGAGCGGGAGCCGCGTCGTCGAAGGCTTCCGACGCCATGACGCCCGGGGGCAGGAGTTCCTCGATCACGGCCGGTCACCTCACCGCGAGGCGAGTTCGGCAACCGCCGAGACCGCGAGCAGCGGGCGTTCCAGCGGCAGCATGTGGCCCGCGCCCGGGACCCGTGCGAAGCGGGCTCCGGGTAGGACGCTCGCGAGCGTCTCCGCCAGGGCCGGGTCGATCACCTTGTCGGCCTCACCGTGCAGGACGACCGCCGGGACCGTGACGGATGACAGCGCCGCACGCACGTCCCAGCCGCGGGTGCACCGGAAGAAGTCCGACCGGACCTGGGGGGCCGTCGCGGCGAACAGTTGGCGGTTCACGTCCCGCACGCCGGGATCCACGTCCTTGCCCATGGTGGAGCCGAGCAGTTTCCGCCCGAGCCACGGCTGGTGGAGTGCCCTGGTGAACAGGGCACTGCCCATCATCTTCACCTCGCTGTCCGGGGTGTCCTGGCCGTGCGCCGCCGTGCCCAGCAGCACCAGCCCGCGCAGCCGGCTCGCCGCCGGCGACGCGGAGGCGTACGACAGAGCGGAGAACCCGCCGCCCGAGTGGCCCACGAGCACCGCCTCGCGCGCGCTCGTCTCGGCCAGCACGGCTGCCAGGTCGGCGCCCAGACGCTCCACCGAGACCGGCGTACGGCCCAGGGTGGAGGCGCCGTGACCGCGCTGGTCGTACAGCACCACGCGGTGGCCTGCCCGGATCAGACGGTCCGCGACCGTGCCCCACACCCGGCGTGCGTGCGCCCACCCGTGCACCAGCACCACGTCGACCTCCGAAGGCGGGCCCGCCAGCGGGGCGAGGACGGTGACCGCGAGTGCGGCGCCGTCGTCCGTACGGACCGTCAGCTCACGCGTGAGGTCCCGGGCCATCGTCACCGCGGCACCGCCGACAGCTGCCGGTCCAGCGACACGAACGCGGCGAGGGTGCCCTTGGAGTGCTCCGCGCCCAGGTCCGCGACCTTGGCCAGCAGCTTGAGCCAGCCGTGCGGCCTGCCGTCGAAGTGCATGGAGATCCGGGTACGGCCGTCGGCGATGGGATCGAGAGAGAAGGTGCTGGTGCCCCGGAAGACACCCTCCACGTACTCGACCTTGAGACGGCGGCCCGGCTCCACGGCGATGGTGCGTGCGGTGAACCGCAGCTTCGGCCCGCCCTTGTCGACACCCTTGGTGTGCACGGTCACACCGACCCTGCCGCCCACGGCGTCCGGGGCGCCGGAGAGGGTGGTGAACGTGTTGGCGGGGACCCACCACTTCCTCGCACCGCGGAACTCGGCGACGAGCGCCGACCAGACGGTGTCTGCCGGGGCGTCGATCGTCGCCTCGTCGATCAGGTCGTACGTCGTCATGCCGAAGCCTCCAGTGGATACGGAACAGGGCGGAGCGCGGGGCAGCCTCCGCCGGGACTTCACGTCCGGTCGGGCCGCACCCGGGCCGCACCCGGGCCGCGGTCAGGCGAAGAAGCCCTGGCCGGGAGTGAACAGGTTCTTGGGGTCGTACTTCGCCTTGGCTGCGCGGAAGCCCGTCCAGCGGTCGCCGAAGTGGGCCTTCCAGTCGGCCTGGGTCATATTCGGTATCGCGCCAACCAGGTAGCGCTTGGCGCCCAAGGCAACCGCGGTGTCGTAAAGGCGACGGTTCTGGTCGAGCATGCCCTGTATGTCCGGCTCGCCCGGGTCGGGGAAGCGCAGCAGGTCGAAGAGGTAGGCGACCGGCTCGTTCGGCTGTACCGCCAGCGGCCGCCTGATCTTCGAGGTGACGTACGGGTAGACGAGCAGGTATCCGCCCCCCAGCGAGGCCGCGGTCAGCTGCTGCTCGACCTGCTTCATGAAGGTCTTCACCTTCGATGCCGGCAGGAACAGGCTCAGCCAGGGCTTGGGCCCGGGCCAGTAGCCCGCCTGCTTCAGATACGCCTCGGCCGCGTCGATCCGGAACGCGTACGCCCGGTACGTCTGATCCTCGATGACCGCGTCGGTCCGCACGTCCCTCAGGCCCGCCAGCAGCGCGTCGCGGTTCGGCGGAGTCGTGTCGTAGGCGGCACCGGCCTCCATCCGGTAGCGCCAGCCCGAACCGTCCGGCTTCTGGAGCATCTCGCCGGCCTGGATCTCGAACCGGCCGTCCTTCGTCACCATCTCGGCGTCCGCGAGATAGGTCTCCACGTCGTTGTAGAAGAGGCTGAAGACGACCACCCGGGCCGGCGCCGGGATCAGGGTGACGGTTGCCCGGACGATGATGCCGACCTGGCCGCCACCCGCCAGCGCCGCGTTGAACAGTTCCGACCGCACCGACGGGCTGGCCGTGACCAGCTTTCCGTCGCCCGTGACGATGTCGATGGACTGCACGGTGTCGCACAGCAGGCCGTACCTCTGCACGGTGCCGCCTATACCGCCGACGCTGATGGTGCCGCCGACCGAGAGGTGCAGGTAGTCCGTCAGCGCGGGCGGGGTCTTGCCCAGCGCCAGGGCGGCGTCGGTCAGCTGGCCCCACGTCACACCGGCCTCGACCACGGCGTGGTCGCCGCCGACCGAGAGGATCTTCGACATGCCCCTGGCGTCGATGGCGATGCCACCGGGGACCCGGGCCTGGCCGTACACGGAGTGCGACTCGATGTCGGTGCCTGTACCGCCCTGTCCGTTGACCGCGACCTTGATGCCGTTGGCCTGCGCGTATTTGACGATCGCGACAATGTCGTCGATCCCGCCCGGCCGCAGCACGGCCCACGGCCTGTTGCACGCGGCGTCCCACAGATGGCCGAAGTCCTTGCCGAAGGCCTCGACCGTGGCCGGCGCCGTCTCCAGCGTGCCGCTCAGTTTCGGCACCCGGACGACGTCGGCGTTGCCGACGGCCTCGGCGGCCGTCGCCCATGTCCGGTCGACTGTGTTCCAGCCGACCACGACAGCCGCGGCGGCCATGCCGCCGAGGAACCGGCGCCGCGAGGGCGCGACGGCGCCCTCGGGGTCCCCGGCGGGGATTCTGGGGACGGTGCTCATACGCCCGCCTCTCGGTCGGCATGGCTTGCTGCGGGTGAGATACGGGTTTGGCCGGTGCGCACCTGTGAGGCGAGCTGGTACTCGCTGAGGTCGAAGCGCTTGGTCTGGCTGCGGAAGCGCCAGGTGTACGTCGGCCAGATGGACGGATTGCGGCCGTTCGCATCCAGGTACCAGCTCTTGCAGTTGCCCGCGTTCCACACGGTGCCGTCGAGCCTGGAGTCGAGCGCCTTGTTGTAGGCGTCCTGCGCCTCCTGCCGGACCTCGACGCTGGCCAGCCCGCGCTTCTCGATCCGCTTCAGCGCGTCGAGGACGTAGGCGATCTGCGCCTCGATCATCACGACCTGCGAGGAGTGCCCCAACGTCGTGTTCGGGCCGAGCAGCATGAAGAGGTTGGGGAAGCCGGCGATCGTGGTGCCGCGGTGTGCGCTCATGCCGTCCTTCCACGCCTCGCGCAGCTGCACGCCGCCCCGCCCCCAGATCCGGCGCGCCACCGGTCGGTCGGTGGCCTGGAATCCGGTGCCGAGGATGATGGTGTCGACCTCGCGCTCGATCCCGTCCTTGCCGACGATGGACTTGGCGCGGACCTCCTCGATCCCGTCGGTGACCAGCTCCACATTGGGTTGCTGGAGCGCCGGGTACCAGGTGTTGGAGAAGAGCAGCCGCTTGCACGCCATGACGTAGTCGGGCGTGAGCTTGGCACGCAACGCCTCGTCCGGAACCGACTTCTTCAGATGGTCGCTCGCCATCTTCTGCATCTTCGCCGCGACCTTCGGGCGGGCCATCACGAAGGCCAGGACCTCCCGGCCCCACATGTTGAAGTTCCGCCTGAAGTTCTGATAGCCGGGCACCGAGCTGAGCAGCTTGGCCTGCAGAGGGCTGGTGGCCTTGTCGTTCTTCGGCCCGACCCAAGGAGGTGTGCGCTGGTAGACGTCGAGGTGCCCGACCTCTGGCTGGATCTTCGGAACGAACTGGATGGCAGAGGCGCCCGTACCGATGACGGCGACCCGGCGCCCGGCGAGGTCATGGGCGTGGTCCCAGTTCGAGGAGTGGAAGATCTTGCCGTCGAAATCCGCCAGACCCTTGATGTCCGGTACGGCCGCCTCACTGAGATAGCCGGTACCGGTGACCAGGACCTGTGCGGTGTAGTCGCCCTGCGAGGTCTCGATCTTCCAGTGGCGTTCGCCGTCGTCCCAACGAGCGGCCAGGAGATCGTGCCCGAAGCGGATGTGCGGGCGCACACCGAAGCGGTCGGCCGTCTCGCACAGGTACGCGTACAGCTCGTCGCGTTTGCCGAAGGTGGATTTCCAGTGCGGGTTCTGGGCGAACGAGAACGAGTAGAGGTGAGACATGACGTCGCATGCGCAGCCCGGATAACTGTTGTCGCGCCATGTCCCGCCGACCTCGTCGGCGCGCTCGAACACCAGAAAGTCGTCCATGCCCGACTGCAGCAGCCGGATGGCGGTGCCCAGGCCCGAGAAGCCGGTGCCGATCACCGCCACCCGCAGATGCCGGGTCGGGCCGTGCCCGCCGGAAACCGTCCCGGTGTCCCCACTTGCCCCGCCGTCCTTGGCCGGCTCGGGAATGCTCGTCATGTAGGCCTCCTCAGCGGCGGGTGATGGTGACGCGGAAGTTGTTGAAGAACTTGTCCTCAAGCGTGTACGCGAAGATGTCGAGGTAGCGCTCGAAGCGGGCTACGACCTCCTCGCCCTCCAGGGCGACGGCCTCGTCCCGGCGTTCGGCCAGCAGGACGAGCCAGGCGCGGCAGGCCATCGCGAAGGACTCGCGCTCGTTGACGATCTCGTCGATCTCGAAGTGGCCCTCGGCAGCGGCGCTCAGCTCGCTCAGGTGCGGGATGTGGCAGCCCTCGAACTCGGAGCGCTGGAGGAACTTCAGATCGTCGAGGAGGGTGCGGTTCATCGGCAGCGCCTCGGCGGTCATGGTGTGCAGCACGAACTTCGCCCCGGGGTTCAGGGCGTTCGCGACCTGCTGGAAGAAGAAGCGGTAACGCTTCGTGCGCTCCTTCGCCGGTAGATCGGAGGAGACGAAGTGCTCCAGAGCGTTGATGCAGAACGCGGCGTCGTACTTCTCGCTGTCATCCGCGACCTTGTAGTCCGCCCAGCTCTGGACCAGCGTGGTGACCCGCGGATTGCCGAGGCCCGAGATGAAGGCCTCCTGGGTGCGGGACAGGGTCAGGCCGACGGCCTGCTCCGCGCCGTGCACGGTGGTCAGGCGGTTGAGCATGGTGCCCCAGCCGCAGCCGATGTCCAGAACGCGCTTGACGCCGCCGGACGCCACGTTCGCGAGTTCGGCGAACTTGTCGAGCTTGCGTTCCTGTGCCTCGTCGAGGGTGGCGACCAAGTCCTCGTCGGGTTCCCAGTAACCGCCGGAGTACATCATCGTGGGGCCCAGCAGGAGCCGGTAGAAATCGTTGCTGACCTCGTAGTGGTGCCTGATCGCATCGACCTCGGGGTCTACCGACTTGGGGGCGACCGTTGTCATCCTGATCCTCGCTTCTGACTGTCCGCCGGGTCGTACTTCCGAACTCGCGTCTGAGAGAACCGGATGCGCCGCAAGGCGTGCGCAAGACGGAGGGTGAATTCCTGATCCGGGTCCGTGCTCCTTTGCCGCTCTCCCCCGTGCCGGCCGTGCGGCTCTCCGGAGGACGGGCGGCGGCCTGGACGGCGACGTCTGCGTCTTGCGTCTTCCTTGCGGGGGCGGCGATTTCATCACTCCCGAAATCGCGTACGCACTGTCGAGAGGACCGACCCATGTCGCTGCCCACCATCGAAGAGCTGGCGAGCCAGCTCGAAGCCGTCTCGGGTGCAGCCGAGGTGAGCCCCGACGCCCCGATCCAGCACATCACGGACGTCGACTCGCTGGACCTGATGGAGTGGCTGTACGGCTTCCAGACCCAGTACCCGCACATTCCGGCCGACGAGTCGATCTTCGCCGACCTCGACGACTCGACCACCTTGCGTGACGTGTACGCGAAGATCGTCCTGCTCGTCCCGGCTCAGGCGTAGCGAGGCTGACGTGACCGGCTTTGACATCACCGGATGGGGCATGGCGGTACCCGAACGTATCGTCACCAGCGCCGAACTCGCCCAGCGTTTCGGCGTCGACGAGCACTGGGTCGTCAGCCGCTGTGGCATCCGCGAACGCCGGGCAGTCGGTCCGGGGCAGACCACAGCGTCCCTGGCCGCCGAGGCCGGCCGACACGCCCTGGAGAAGGCCGGCCTGACCGGCGCTGACATCGCCCACCTCATGGTCGCGACCGCCACTCCCGAGCAACCGTCTCCGGCGACGTCCGCGTTTGTCCACCATGAACTGGGCATCTCGGGGAGCGCGCACGACATCAACTCCGAATGCGCGGGCTTCGTCTACGGGCTGGTGTCCGCGATGGCGCTGATCGCCATCGACCCCCGCCCGATCCTGCTGATCGGATCCGACACTCACACCCTGACGGCCAACCCTGCCGACCGGGATCTGTCCATCCTCGTCGGGGACGGCGCGGGTGCGGTCGTCCTCAAGCCGGCCGCGGAGAACCGGGTCAAGGCGTGGAACCTGGGCGCGGACGGCTCCTGCGCCGGCTCGCTCAAGGTGCTCGCCGGTGGCAGCCGGATGCCCACCACCGCGGAGACGGTGGCCGCGGGCCTCCACTACGCGCAGATCAACGGCAACGAGATCTACCTCAACGCCGTCCGCTACACCGTCCGCACGGTCCGCGAGACGCTGGAGGGCGCCAAGGTGGACGCGGCGGACGTCGACCACGTCGTTCCGCACCAGGCCAACATCCGGATCATCAACTCGATCCTGGCGCACACCGGGCTGCGGCAGGAGTCCTTGGTCACCAACCTGGAGAAATACGGCAACACCGCCTCGGCGTCGATTCCGATCGCGCTGACGGAAGCCCTCGAAGCGGGTCGGATCAAGCAGGGAGACAAGGTCTTGCTGGCGGGCTTCGGGGCCGGCATGACGTGGGGTTCGATCCTGATGGAATGGGGCGGCACCCCAGCATGAGCAAGAACGATACGGGTCAGCGTCCGGAGCACCCCGTCGCGCTCGTGACCGGCGCCTCGGGCGGACTGGGACAGGCGCTGGCACTCCAGCTGGACGCGCTGGGCTGCCGGGTCGCGGTCCACTACAACAGCTCAAGGGAGGCTGCCGAGGCCGTTCAGGAGAAGCTGACGAACCGGTCCGTCCTGGTGACGGGTGACATCGGCTCGTGGGAGGCCACCCGGGCCTTCTACGAGCGAATCTCCACCGAGCTCGGGCCGGTGGACGTCCTTGTGAACAACGGAGCCATCCGCAAGGACAGTCTGATGGCGATGCAGAACCCGGCGGACTGGGCGCAGGTGATCCAGACCAATCTGATCGGATCCTTCCACACCGCGCGGGTCTCCGTGCCGTACATGCTGCGGCAGCGGTGGGGCCGGGTGATCAACATCGTCTCCCCGTCAGGCATCATCGCGACGGCCGGCCAGACGGCGTACTCGGCGTCCAAGGCAGGTCTGATCGGCCTCACGCGCACCCTCGCGGCGGAGTGCGGCCGACGGGGGGTGACGGTGAACGCGCTGTCGCCCGGCTTCATGATCACGGGAATGACGCGGACCCTCCCGGATCGCGTCATCGAGGGGATGGAGGGCAAGGCCCCTGTCCCCCGCTTCGTCACGGTCGAAGAAGTAGCCCGCAGCCTCGGGCTCTTCCTGGACCAGGACTGCATGACGGGCCAGGTCGTCAGTATCGACAGTGGCGTGTCCATCACCTGACCGCCCTCGGCCCGCCACGGGTTCGGCACCCGGGGCCCCGCGTGCCGCCGGGCGTTCGTCCGGGCCGTCCTCGTTCTGCGTTGTACCGGTCCTGTGAGACCTCGGCGATCCGCCTCATGGGCGTACGCCGGCACGCGTACGACCGACTCGTGCCGGCCCACGCGCCCGCCGGGGAGGTGGCACGGGTCGCCCGGCCGCGGTCACCGGCCACCTCACGGCCATGCCCCGCAATGCCGCCACGACCCCGCCGCCGAGGGCGCGCCGCGCGTCAGGAGCGCGCGGCCAGGAGGCAGTCCTCGAAGAAGGTCAGGACGCGTAGGTGGTAGGCGGTGGCCGTGTGGCCGAGGCTGATGTTGTGGCCCGCAGCGGGGAGGTGCTCGACGGTCACCCGCGGGGACGAGGCCAGGAGGGCGGCCATCGACGCCAGTGTGGGCTCGTCCAGGCGCCACCACGCCTCGTGCTCCGCGAAGGTGAGCCGGACCGGGACACGCACGTTCGGCGCGAGGGCCTCGTACTGGGCGGGCCAGTGGACCGTCTCGGCCGACTCGCGCGGCGGGGTCGGAGACAGCAGGGCGCGGCTGTCCCGGAAGGTGCCGTGCGGGTAGAGGCGCAGAGGGCCCCAGTTGAGCCCGATGGCCCCGCCGCTGAGGGTGGCCGGCAGGCGCAGGGCCTGTGGACGGTACTGGTAGCCGACGCCCGAGACGTCCAGGCCCAGCAGCCGTATGCCGTCGGCCGCGGCGGCCGCATGGAAGGCCACCTTGCCGCCGTCCGAGTGGCCCAGGAGGAAGACGCCCGCGCCGATGTCGTGTCCGCAGGCGTAGTCCTTCAGGGCTGCCTGGAGCGTTTCGGCCTGGTCGGCCAGGGGCTGGCCCTCGGGAAGCAGGTGCGCCGAGTCGCCGTACCCGGGGCGGTCAACGGCCAGCACCGCATGCCCGAGGCCGGTGGCGAGCGGGATGAAGGAGTTCCAGTACGCCGCCCGCATGCCCCGGCCGTGGATCGCGAGGATCGTGGACCGGACGGCCCGGCCCTCCGGCAGCGCCAGGATCGCCGACAGCGGGACACCCATCGGCTTCAGCCTGTACACGGGCCTGCCGTCCTGTGTGGTCGTCATCGGACCGCTCCCGCCCGAGCACCCGCCACCGCGGCCATCCACGCCGTCGGCGACCCGCTGCGCAGCAGCGATGTGCCCACCAGCAGCCCGCGGAATCCGGCGTCCAGGAGCCCGGCGGCGACGGCGGGGCCGTCGATGCCGCTCGCGCTCACCGGGCACGCGGTGCCGGTGGCACGGATCGCCGGCAGCAGATCCAGGGAGCGGCCCAGGTCACCGGCGCCGCGCTCACGAGTCTTGATGTCCTTGTTGTTGACCGCGATCACACACTCGGCGGGATGGCGGATCTGTTCGAGCTCGGACTCCTTCGTGATCTCGACGAAGGGGGTGAGGCCGCTCCGGAGGCACTCCGTCACCAGCGTGAGCATGCTTGACCCGGGCAGCAGGGCTGCCGTCAGCAGCACCGCCGACGCGCCGAGCTCCTTCGCCGTGTGGACATGGTCCTTCCTGGTGATGAAGTCCTTCTGGAGGAGCGGCAGGTCGGTCAGCGCCGCGACGTCCCGCAGCAGGGCCGGCGAGCCGCCGAACCAGCGGCCCGTCACCACCGAGATGCAGGGCGCTCCCGCCGTTTCGTACGCCCCGACGATCGCGGCCGGAGTCCTGCCGCCGAGCAGGTCGAAGCCGTGTGCGTCGCGCCGTTTCACCTCCATCACCACGGGTGCCGGGCAGGCCAGGAGGGTTTCGAGAAAGGGGAACTCGGTACGGTTCCGTTTCGTCATCGCGACGGCTCCATCCGGGGGTGGTCGGGCACAGGGGTGTTGTCCGTGCACCAGGCGTGAGCCAGGGCTGCGATCTCCGCCGCCCCGAAGCTACCGGTCGACGGGTCACGCGCCGCCGTGTCCACGTCGATGCCGCGGAATCCGGGGTGGCGTACGGTCTCCTCGTACGCGGGGCGGCCGGCCGGGGTCAGGCCACCGGCCAGCAGGAAGGGCCGGGACAGCAGGGGCAGCAGATCCCTGACGCGGGCCGGGTCGAGGGTGCGGCCGGTGCTGCCGATCCGGCCGTTCTCCGTGGTGGTGTCGAGGAGGAAGAGGTCGGTGCCGGCCCGCTCGTACGCGCCGATCAGCGGGCGTTCCACACAGCCGCCGCCCTTCTCCATGTGCAGGACTTTGACGATGCCCACCTCATCGGGCAGTGCCCCGCGCAGGGCTCGCACCATCGCCGGAGGCTGGTACGCGTGCAGCTGCACCCAGCCGACACGGGTGCGGCGCACGGTGTCGGCCAGCCGGTCCGGGGCGGCCAGGAACGTGACCAGGACCGGCAGCAGGCCGGCCGAACGGGCGGCCGAGGAGAGGGTGGCGAGCTCGTCCGGGTCCAGTTCCGACGCGCCGCCGGAGACGCCGTGCCACAGTCCCACGCAGTGCGCCCCGGTGGCCGCCGCCTCGATGTCCTGCGGGGTCGTGGCCCCGCAGACCTTCAACAAGGGCGAGGGCAGCGGGCGTTGGGCGGTCACTTGCCGAGCCCCAGCTGTGAGGCGATCCGGTTGTACTGGATCTCGTTGGTGCCGGAGTAGATGGTGCCGCCGACGGCGCTGCGCACGTCCTGTTCCAGGCCGTATTCAGACATGTAGCCGTGGCCGCCGAAGACTTGTACGGCGGTGAGGCTGGTCGCCAGATTGCTCTCGCTCGTGATGAGCTTGGCGATGGCGAGGTCCATCGTGACGTCCTCGCCGGCCTCCAGCTTCTCGCCCGTGTCATAGAGCCATTTACGGGCGGTCTCCAGCTGGATCTTCGCGTCGACGATCTTGTTGGCGATGCCCTGGTACGAACCGATCGCCTTTCCGAACGACCTGCGCGTCTTCGCGTAGTCGACGCACCGGTCGAGGCGGTGCTGCATTTCGCCCACGTTGACGATGAAGGAGAACAGAATCTCCCGCTTCATCACATGGTCCAGGACCAGCAACCCGCCCCCGGTCCGGCCGAGCACCGCACTCGTGTGGACCCGGACTTCGTCGAGGAACAGTTCGCTCAACGGCGAGGTCCGCAACCCCATCTTCTTGACCGGGCTGCCCACGGTCAGTCCGGGGGTGTTCCGGTCCACCAGGAAAGCCGTCGTCCCGAGCGGGCCGCCGTCCGGATGGGTCCGGGCGTAGACCACCATCACATCCGCGACCGGCCCGTTGCTGACGAACACCTTGCTGCCGCTGAGGACGAAGTCGTCCCCGTCACGGACGGCCTTGGTGGTCATCGCCATGGCATCCGAGCCGCCCTCGGCCTCCGTGATGGCATGGGCGCCGATCATCCCGCCCGAGCAGATCCCGGGCAGGTAGCGCTCCTTCTGCCCCGCGGTACCGAACTTCTGGAGCGGGACTCCGGTGGAGCACATGGACGTGGTGACCGAGAAGCTGAGGCCCGAATCGCGGTTGCACGCGCCCAGTCCCTCCAGCACGTACATGGTGGTGAGGAGGGACTGGCCGATGCCTCCGTAGACCTCGTCGAAGGGCAGTCCGAGGACGCCGGTTTCCCGCACGACCTTCCATTTGTCATGCGGGAAGACGGACTGCTCGTCGAGTTCGATGTGGTCTGCGCTGAGCGCATCCCCCCACCGTTCCAGGCCTTTGCGCAGGTCTGCCTGGTCGGTGTTCCAACGGAGCACGACGGACCCCTTTGATCGGACTGATGATTCGATTCGGACGAGCGGTGCTTCGGTCGCGGTACTCAGTAGGCGGACGAGGTGTGCGCGTCCAGGTTGTGGACCTCGTCGCCGCGCAGGGCGGGCGAGAAGACGCAGACCAGGCGCAGATCCTCGTGCGGACTGGCGACGAGGTAGTGGGCATCGTGCTGGTCGAGGGCGTACATCCGGCCCGGGACCATCTCGTGCGAGGTGCCGTCGAGCTCGATGACCTCGCCGGAGCCTTCGATGCAGTAGCAGGTCTCCAGATGGTTGACGTACTCCAGACGGGACTTGGTGCCGGCTCGCACGGTGGTGTCGGTGACCGAGTAGCCCAAGCCGTCCTCGGCGACGAGGAAGCGGCGGCTGAGGCCGTTGCCCCACTCGACGGTCTTCACCGACTCGACGTCACGAATGATCATGGAATTCTCCTGTTCCGGATGGATGGTGGAACTGCAACTGGGCAGGGTTCAGCGCGGTGGCACGGGCAGGACCGAGCGGACGAAGTCGCGGAAGGCCACGGTCACGTCGAGACCGGCTTCCTGCGCCCGCTCCACCGCGGACACCGCGGCGGAGCCGATGATGGCGGCGTCGGCGCCACTGGCCCCGACGGCCTCCACGTCCTGCCGCGTGCTGACCCCGAAGCCGACGGCGATCGGGGAGTGTGTGTACGTCCGGAGCCCGCTGACCGTCCGGGCCAGCGCGGCGTGGCCGGCGGCGGGCGCGGTCCCGCTGCGTCCGTAGTGGGCGACGAGATAGAGGTAGGCGGAGGCGTGTGCGGCGGCCTCGGCCTGGACCTCGGGCGAGCTCTTGGCATAGCAGGTGGTGACGATCGGGAGCCCGACGGCCGCGGCGGACTCCCGGTGCCTCTCGCGCAGGCGCGGGGGCAACGCGTGGATGAGCAGACCATCTGCTCCCGCAGTGGCGATGTCCCGGGTGACGGCGGCCAGGTCCCGGTGGCCCAGGGAGTACCTCCAGTCGGCGAGCAACGCGATCCGTGTCCGCGTGAGCTGCGGCCGTATGCCTGCGAGGAAGGCGAGTACGTCTTCCAGCCCCGCCCCGCCCCGGTCCATCGCCCGACGCGCCGACCGCCGAACGGCCGGCCCGTCGGTGACCGAATCAGGGAAAGGGACGGCTAGTTCCAGGCAGTCCACCCCCTCTTCGTCGAGCATGAGGACCAGGTCCCGCAGGACCGGCAGCGGCGGGTCTCCGGCGTTGAGGAACACCGCGAGTCCCGGGCCCCGGCCGGGGGCGCGGTGTGCGAAGAAGGGCGCCGGCGCCGACGCTCCTCCGGCGGAGGGGAGCGCGTCCGTCCCGGCCGTGCCGGTCCCGGTCGTCGTCGCTGTGACGGCCGCGGGTTCACGCACGGGCCACCGCCTGCGCGGCCCGAGCCAGGTCGTAGGCGGCGCCGGACTCGACCGCTTCCTCGGCCAGCGAGAACGCGGAGCGCCAGTCCGGGTGCGTGCCGGCGGCCACGGCCAGGGCGGCCGCACCCAGGCAGACCGTGCGGGTGGCCACCGCGCCCGCCGTACCGGAGAGGACGGACAGGAAGTGATCGACCGCCGCGGCGGGCTCCGCGGCGGGCCGCAGATCCTCGAAGGAGCCTTCGCCCGGGGTGAGTTCGCCCGGCCGGATGATCAGGGTCCGGGAGTCTTCGCAGTGAACGGTGTTGGTCACGAAGGGCAGCAGCTCGTCCGCGCCACTCGTGTTCGAGGTCAGCCAGATCCGGCGGCCGGTGGTGGCCGCCGCGAGTTCACGCAGGGTGTCGAGGGGGGCGTTCGCCGAGACGCCAGTGACCTGGGCGGTCACCGGGAGGTCCGCGAGGAAGGGGCCCAGGGCGTTCAGGAAGCGGCCGAAGGGTTTCATGCTCAGCGGGGCGACGGTCCGTGCCAGCCGTGTCAGCTGCGCGGGGTAGACGAAGGGCCCGGCGAAGGCGATCCCGTAGGTGGCGAGGGTGTCCTCGGTCTGGGCATGGGAGGAGGTCAGACGGACGCCGAGCCGTTCCAGCAGATCGACGGAGCCGAGCTGGCTGGTGTAGGCCCGCGAGCCGCTCTTGACGACCTTGACACCGGTGGCCGCGGCGACGAAGGCCGAGGCAGTGGAGATGTTGAAGGTCCCTGGCCCGCCCCCGGTGCCAACGATGTTGACGGTGCCCTCCCAACGGGCGGGCACCGTGTTCGCCGTCCGGCGCTCGGCGAGTGAGTCCACCAGGTGAGACAGGGTCCGGTGGTCGGGGAGCACGCTGCTCAGAGCGGCAAGGAGGGCGACGGCCTCGGCACGGTCGAGGCTGCCGTCGCCGAGCTGGTCCCACCAGGACCGCCAGGTTTCGCGGCCGACCGGGGCCTGCCGCTCCAGCAGGCCGGTGAGGGCGTCGTGCACGGTCGGGCTCCTTCTCGCTCATCTCCGTCAGGGCTGAAGCAGGAATGCGTCAGGGATGAAAGGGCGGGTGGTGCTACGCGTCCGCTGTGCGGCGGGATTCGGTGATGAAGGCTTCGATCGCCGCGACACTGCGGAAGTTGTCGGGGTTCAGGTCGGTGTCGCCGATGGCGATCTCGAAGCGGTCCTCGACCCAGGCGATCAGCTTGAGAACCCCCAGGCTGTCGATGACCCCGTCGTTGAGCAGGTCGTGATCGGCCGAGAGCTCGTCGGCCGCGGTGCCCGGGAGGAACTCGGTGACGACGAAGTTCTTGATGGTGTCGATGTTGCTCATGACGCGGTTCCTTCGGTGAGAGGTGCGGCGACGGGCGTGGTGGTGGAGCTCAGCTGAGCGAGGGGGGCGACCGCGTTGCGGTCGACCTTTCCGTTGGCGCTCTTCGGCAACGGCGCGTCGGTGAGGGTGAGCCGATGGGGCACCGCGGCTCTCGGCAGGCGCTGGGCGCAGTGTTTGCGCAGTTCCAGCCCGGTCAGGGCGGAACCGGGGGCGCGCTGGACGCAGGCGACGAGTGCCTTGCCGGCGATCGGGTCGGGCAGGGCGGCGACGCCCGCCTCCAGTACGCCGGGGTGTGCAAGCAGGACCCTCTCGATCTCGGCGGTGTTGACGGCGACTCCCCGTACCTTGACCTGGAAGTCGGTACGACCGGTCAGATGGAGGTTGCCGGCGGCGTCGCGCCGTACGAGGTCGCCGGTGCGGAACCATCGGCGGTCGTCGAGGCCGAGCGGGTGGGAGGTGAACTTGCCCGCGTGCCGGGCGCGGTCGAGATAGCCGAGAGCCTGGAAAGGCGTGGAGACGAAGAGTTCCCCGCTTCCTGTCCCTTCGACGACGGTGTTGGTGTCGGGGTCGAGAACGAGGGCCCGTACGCCGGGCAGCGGCCGGCCGATGGGTACGGCCCCCAGGGAGGCGGCACGCGTGTCGACCTCGTGGATGAAGCTGTCGTTGGTCTCGGTGCAGCCGTAGATGTTGTGGAACCGGGCCTCGGGAAACAGGACGGGCAGGGCGGCGAGGGTCCGGTCGGGGATGGCGTCGCCCGTGAACATCACGTGCTCGACGCTGAGGAAGTGGTCACCGCTCCGGTCCGCCGCCTCCCTCAGGAGCCCGAAGGCCATCGGGACGGCCTGGACGACCTGGACGCGGTGGCGAAGGATCAGATCGCTCAGATGGTGGCCGTGGGCGGCCAGCGCCGGGTCGACGAGCACCACGCTCGCGCCGCGGGCGAGGCTGGTCCAGACGTCGAGCAGGCACAGGTCGAAGTTGAGGGGGGCGTAATTGAGGACGGTACGGCCAGGGCCGATCCCGAAGGCCGGGCCGGCCCACTGAGTGAACCGGTCCACGGCGTCCGTGCTCAGCGGGACGATCTTCGGCAGGCTGGTGGAGCCGGAGGTGGTGAGCATGAAGGCCACGTCGGCGGCCTCCTCAGCCGGGAGCGGCTTGGCCGCGACCGCCGCGTTGGGCCCGACCCTGGCAGGCTCCCCGCCGGGTGCGAGGACATGGGTGCAGCCGGCCTGCGCGAAGAGGTCGGCGAGCAAAGTGTCGGCGAGGGCAGGGGACGGGAGCATCACCGGTCGCCGGACCAGCAGGCAGGCGAGTACGAGTGCCACGGCGCCGGGTGACTTGTCGGCCAGGACGCCGACCGGCACCCCCGGAGCCAGATCCAGGCAGGCGAGCCGCCCGCTTTCCTGCCGGGCGAGTTCGTACAGCTCGCGATAGCTGGTTTCCGCCGCGTCGAGGACGAGAGCCGTGGCGTCCGGCCGCGTCCTGACCTGGGTGAGGAAACCCGCGACGATGCCGAGCCCGGCGGGGTCGGCGGCCGAGCCCCTGGGTGTCTGCGCACTGCCGGGTGCGGGGCCGGTCATCGGGGGCCGCCTGCCGACGGGGCGGCGAACTCGATCCAGCCCGCCTTCACGGCCACGCCCTTCGGCGTCTCGCAGGTGAAGCGGACGGTGTGGGCCCCGGCGTCCGGCCGGAAGACGATCTCCAGCGATACGCCGGGAGGCACCGGGGCCGAGAAGCGGCAGCCGAGGCCGCGCACCCTGGAGGAGTCGCCGGCCGCGAAGCGGTCCAGGGCCTCCTCCACCGCGAGGGCGACGACGCTCATGCCGTGCGCGATGACGGTGTCGAACCCGGCTGAACGGGCCGCGTCCGCGTCGAGGTGAAGGGGGTTCGTATCGCCGGAGGCGTGAGCGTACGCACCGATCCAGTCGGTGGTCAGCGTGTGCGCCGCCCTCTGCGGTTCGCCGCTGCCCACCGCGGCGGGCGCGGCGGGGGTGCCCGCGACGGTGCCATACGGCTCCAGCAGGGTCGCGCCCACCAGCAGGGTGGAGATGACCAGTTCCGCGAAGGGGCTCGGGCCGTCCTCGCCGACGAGCTCCACCCCCAGCTCGACCCGTGCACCCTGCGGCTGCTTGCGGACACCGAGCACGTCCAGCCGTACGGTCACCTGCTCGGCGGCCCGGACGGGCCGGACGGTGCGGATGCTCTGGCCGAGGTGCACCACGGACACCGGGCCCGGCTCGGCCGCGGTCAGCGCGGCGACGGTTTCCTCGGCCACCGTGTGGGCGAGGACGAAGGCGTGGACGGGGCAGGCCTGACCCGGCGCGGCATCCGGCAGCCCCAGCCGGACGGTGCGGCGGAACCCGGTGATCCCGGGCTCGGTGACGGTGACCGTCCGGACCTGTGCGGGGATCGGAGGGGCCGAGGGGGCCGACAGGAGCGTCATGCCGGCGTCACCACGAGGGAGGAGTTGTGGCCGCCGAAACCGAATGAGTTCGTTATCGCGGGTCCCGAGCGCACGGCGCGGGGTGCGCCGTGGACGACGTCGATGTCCATTCCTGGCTCCAGCTGTTCATGGTTGGCGGTGGGTGGTACCTCGCTGCTGCGCATGGCCTGCACGGTGGCGATGAGTTCGACGGCCCCGGCGGCGCCGATGAGGTGGCCGATGACCGACTTGGGGGCCGTTACCGGCGGCTGGGAGGCACCGAAGACCTTGGCGAGCGCGGCAGCCTCGGAGCGGTCGTTGAGCGGGGTGGAGGTGCCGTGGGCGTTGACGTGCACGATGTCGCCGGGGACGAGACCGGCGTCGACGATGGCTCCGGTCATGGCAGCCGCGGCTCCCGCACCATCGGTCAGCGGCTTCGAGAGGTGGTGGGCGTCGGCGGTGGCCGCGTATCCGGCGACCAGCCCGTACGTCCTCGCACCACGCGCGCGGGCGTCCTCCAGCCGCTCCATGACGACGAAACCGGCGCCCTCGCCCATGACGAAGCCGTCACGGTCCTTGTCGAAGGGGCGCGAGGCGTGCTCCGGGTCGTCGTTACGCAGCGAAACGGCGTTGAGGTTGCCGAAACCGGCCAGGGTGACCGGAGTGAGGGTGTGCTCGCAGCCACCCGCGATGGCGAGATCGGTGCGGCCGGTCTGGAGCAGCATCAGGGCGTGGCCGACGGCGTCGGCGCCGCTGGCACAGGTGTTGGCGACGGTCAGGGCGGGACCGGTCCAGCCGAGCCGGATCGCGATCTGGGCGGCGGCCGCGTTGGGCATCGTCATCAGCGGCATCAGCGGGTTGACCATGGCGGGTCCGCCCGCGCTGAAGTGGGCGGACTCCAAGTCGCTGGTGGCGCGGCCGCCAACAGCGTTGCCGACGACGACGGCGGTGCGTCCGGCTTCGGCGGTGGGCGATCCCGCGTCGCGGTGCGCGGCGAGAGCCGCGGCCGTGCCGTAGTGGGCGAAGGGGTCCATACGGCGGACGTCCTTGGCCGGCACGAGCCCGTCGAGTCCGCCCAGGCCACGGACCCGGCAGCCGATCCGTACCCGGTGGCGGCCAAGGTCGAAATGGGTGAGCTCGGCGGCGGTGGACCGTCCGGCCCGCAGCGTGTTCCACAGCTCGTCCGGGGTGCATCCGCCGGGGGTGACCACGCCCATGCCGGTGATGGCCACGGACGGCTGCGCCGAACTGCCCCTCGGCGATCGAGGCATGTCTGCTCCCTGAGGCGTAAGAGGCGGGTACGGGACGGTCGTGAGGGCGCTCAGATGATCCGGCACTGGCGGGCCGACGAGATGAAGGCCTCGGCGGCGAAGTCGATGTCGGCCGTGGTGTGGGCGGCGGTGATGGCGATGCGCAGCCGGGCCAGGTCGTTGGGGACGGCCGGGGTGACCACCGGGAGGCCGATGACGCCGTTCTTGCGGCTGACAGTGGCGAAGTCGTAGGCGGCGGTGTCGGACCCGGCGATCAGTGGGACGACGGCGGTCTCACTCTCCATGGTGCTCAGGCCGGACTCGTGGAGGAGGGAGCGGAAGCGGGCGGACTCGCGCTGGATGAACTCCACGCGGTTCGGCTCGCGTTGGAGAATCCGCAGGGACTCCAGGGCAGCGGCGGCCTGGGCCGGACCCAGGGCGGCGGAGAAGAGGAAGGGACGGGCCGCGTACTTGAGGTGGTGGATGAGTTCGGCGGAACCGGCGACCCAGCCGCCCATGGAGGGGACGGCCTTCGACAGGGTGCCGAGCTTGACATCGACCTTTGCCTCGTGACCGAAGTGCTCCTCGATGCCCTTGCCGGTGGCGCCGATGACGCCGAGCGCGTGGGCCTCGTCCACCATCAGCAGCGCGTTGTGGGTGTCGCAGACCTTGCGCAGGTCGAGGAGGGGGGCGATGTCGCCGTCCATCGAGTAGACGCTGTCGACGATGACCAGGCGGACGCCGGTGTCGGGGGCGGTGTTGAGGCGGCGCTCCAGGTGGGCGACGTCGTTGTGGCGGAAGCGGACGACGGTGGCGCCGGAGAGCTTGCATCCGTCGACGATGCTGGCATGGTCGTACTTGTCGATGAAGACGGTGTCGCCGGGACCGACCAGCGCGCCGACGGTGCCGACGTTCGCGGCATAGCCGGAGCCGAAGACGAGGGCCTGCTCACGGCCGGCGAACTGGGCGACCTCGGCCTCCAGTTCCTCGTGCAGCGGCGTGGAGCCGGCCAGCGCGCGGACCCCGTGGTTGCCGGTGCCGTAGCGGTCGACGGCGGCCTTGGCCGCCGCGACGACGCGCTCGTCCCCGGCCAGACCCAGGTAGCTGTATCCGGACATCATCAGCAGGCGCCGACCGTCCTGGTCCGCGTACGCCGAATCGCGCTCGACGGTGTAGGCGACGAAGCTGTTCTTACGGGCAGGCTCGTACTCAAGAGACCGCACCCGGTCGCGGAAGTACGACAGCTTCGGTTCGAGGCGGTCCCAGGCGGATACGGTCACTACTTCTCCTCGTCGCGAGCATCCGGCGAATCCGGAACCCCATAAGTGACCCGGCGTTCTTTCGGGCGGGCCCTGGCGGAACTCATTAATGCCCGCGGGGCGCAATAGCGGCGCAAGACCGCTACGGAGGATGGGACACACAGCGTTGTCGTACTGTTATTTGCTATCCCGGTTGACATCCGCTGATAGCCCGTACATATCCTCTGGGCGCACAAGCTAAGAGAAGCTATGCACGAGCTTGGGGGAGCTGAAGTGATGATCAGGCTCATCAATCTAGTCACAATCGAGACAAACGGGGGTCCACCTCGGCGTCTTTCGAGTGCCCAGGCGCAGGTGGCTTTCGCTCGGATGCTTGTTGAGCGGAACGTCGGTACGGAACGGCACCAATTAGCGGAAACGGTGTGGCCCGAGGGGCTTCCGGACACCTGGGCGTCCGCATTGCGGAGCGTCGTGAGCCGTGTGCGCACCTTCGTCACGACTTCGCACGATCAGCCCGGGGTCACTCCGCTGGTGGCGCAGGGGGGCCGTTACATCCTGCGGCTGCCGCAGGACGTGGTCGTGGACGTGGAGTGCGCGGAAGCCGCGGTGACCGAAGCTGCCGATGCTTTCGCAAACGGCTCCTTTGTGGTGGCCCAGCAGCTCGCGGCCGGCGCGGTGACCAGCCTGCGTGGTTCGTTCCTTCCCTCGCGCGAGGGCGAGTGGGTCAACACGATGCGCGAGCAACTCGAAGAAGTCCGCCTCAAGGCCCTGGAGATCGCGAGCCTGTCCTCGTCCAGTCTCGGTATCGAACACCATGCGTTGCGATACGCGGAGGAGGCGGTCCGCCGCGCACCGTTCCGGGAGAGCGCTTACCGCTGCCGGATGACGGCTCACACCCGGGCGGGCAACCGTGCCGAGGCGATCAGGAGCTACCAGCAGCTGCGCGAGGTGCTGGCGGAGGAGCTGGGCATCAGCCCGGCGCCCGAGACGGAGGCCGCGTACCTGGGGCTGCTGCGCGCCCAGGAGCCGTGGCGGGCCCCGGGCCGCTTCACCGCGCTTGAGCCGGTCCTGACGGCGGTCACCGAAGGCGCCCACGGCGCGTCCGCCCACCGCGTACCGTCCATTCCCGACGCCTGATCCATCCGCTCGACGGCTGCCGCCGCTCACCTGCGGCGGCAGCCGTCGCACGCCCGGCTGCCCCGGCGCCCGCCGCTGTGCCTCGGGCACTCCCGCGACGCCGGACCGGACGGCGGGGGTGCTGCGCCTCGGCTTGGTACCGCAGCTCGGGATTCTGAACCGTTACGAATGCGAATGTGATCATCTCGCGCCGCCCCGTACGCATCCGGTCCGGCTCCGGGTGCCGGGAGTGCGGCACGGCCATGTCGCGAGGCCCGGCCGAGGTGGGCCGCACGCGCACGGTCCGCCTCTTCCCCGGCGGGGTGGTGAAGCTGAACGGCACCTTCAGAACGCAACAAAGGGACATACGTCCACGATTGCCACCTTCTGGATCATTAGGTGATGGGAATGATGGGCAACTTCAGAATCCGCTAAGGTCGGATCGACGGAAAAGGGGATCGACATTCCCTTTGAGCGACCGCTTTATTAAATGGCGTGCCTGGTTCCGCTTGGTGCCTCCGGTGAACGGCCCGATACGTGGAATGATGCCATCGGATGCGTGCATGAAGAGCGACAGGTGATTTTCCCACCATCTGAGATGAGGACGTGCCATGAACTACAATCCTGCCGGTAGCTACCAGCAGTATCCCGGTGGCGGCCCCGGTCCGTACACAAGCCCGCCCGGGCCGGCGCCCGCCGCCGGGAGCAGCAAGGTGGCGACCGCCCTTCTCCTGATCTCGACGATCCTCATAGGGTTAATGGCCGGCCTCTTCTTCGCGTTCGACATTTCCGTGATGCCGGGTCTGGCGGCGGGCGACGAGCGTACGTACGTCACCGCGATGCAGTCCTTCAACAAGGCGATCGACGGCAACGGGCTCTTCGGCATGGTGTTCGTGCTCGCGCTGCTGACGTCCGCGGCCTCGGCGGTCGTCGAGTTCCGCAAGGGCCGCCGCACCGTGGCGATCTGGGTGGGGGCGGCATCCGTGGCCTACCTCGTCGTCCTGATGATCACCTTCTCCGTGGACATCCCGCTGAACAACGAGCTGGCCGACGCGGGCAACGCGGCGAAGATGACGGACTTCTCGATCGTCGACAAGTTCAAGGGCACCTGGGCCACCACCAACATCATGCGCACCCTGCTGTGCACGGCTGCCCTGACGGCCCTCTCCCGCGCCCTCGTCCTCTACGGACGTGCCACCCGCTGACCTCGCCGCGCCGACCGGCGGCCGGCGCTCAGCGCATCCTGCCGTGCAGGAACAAGGCCCAGGCCAGAAAACCGGTTGAGGCCGTGCACAGCACGGTGCGCCAGACGTTGGCGCGCACCCAGGGGCCCTCGAAGGCGCGGCGAACGGCGGCCGGTTCGCGGCCGGCTGCGGCCGGGCCGGCGTTCTCAAGGGCGTTGTTCAGGGGGATGTTCACCTTGTTCGTGATGCCCATGGAAACGATGCAGCAGACCAGGGCCGAGATCAGTGCAGGCAGCACGGCGCGGCCGTCGGACGGGACGTGCAGGGCCAGCGCCAGGGCGGTGCAGACGAACGCGCCGAGGTAGCCGAGAATGAACCACCCATTGAGGATGGCCACGTTGACGCGCTGCATGACCTCGATGACCGTACGGTCGTCGGCGCCTTTGAGGCCTGGCATCACGGCGATGGCGAAACCGTAGAACAGGCCGCTGACCAGGCCCATCGTGACGGTGGCCGCTATGAGCGAGGCCAAGCGCGCGGTCTCCATCGTGTCCCCCTGCTCGTACGCCCCGGAGTTCCCGGTCGCGGGAGCTTTCAGGACAGCGGTCGTGAAATCGTCAAGTCGCGGAGATCCTATGGGCGTTGGCGGATTCTGCCGCCCGTTTCCTGATCCTTGGACGCACGCGTATGAACCTGAGCTTCGTGGATATGGTGCGTCTCGCGGGACTGGACTTGACTGCACTCATGACTCAGAACACGCGGATCACCCTCGTTATCGGCGGTCACGGCAAGACCGGCCGACGTGTCGCCCAGAAGCTCTCAGCCCAGGGCCGTCAGGTCCGGATCGGTTCCCGGACGGGCGAGCCCGCCTTCGACTGGAACGAGCCCGCCACGTGGGGGCCGGCGCTGGACGGCGTCGACCGGGTGTACGTGACCTACCACCCCGACCTCGCCTTCCCGGGGGCCGCGGAGCAGGTCGGCGCGTTCTCCAAGATGGCGGTGGCGAGCGGCGTGCGTCGCCTGGTGCTGCTGTCGGGGCGCGGTGAGGAAGCCGCACAGGTCAGCGAGAACAACCTGAAGGCCTCCGGCGCCGACTGGACCATCGTGCGTTCCAGCTGGTTCAACCAGAACTTCTCCGAGAGCTTCTTCCTGGATCCCGTACTGGCCGGCGAGCTCGCCCTGCCGACCGGCGACGCCGTGGAGGCCTTCGTCGATGCCGACGACATAGCCGACGTCGTGGTGGCCGCGCTGACCGACGACCAGCACATCGGGAAGACCTACGAGCTGTCCGGACCCCGCCTGCTCAGCTACAGCGATGTGGCCGCCGAGATCTCGAAGGCCACCGGGCGCGAGATCACGTACACCACGGTCACGAGTGAGGAGTACCGCGCGGTGCTGCGCGACAACGACCTCCCGGAGGAGTTCGCCGATCTGTTCACCACGATCCTGGACGGACGCAACGCGCATCTGGTGCACGGTGTGGAGGAGGCCCTGGGCCGCAAGCCCAAGGACTTCGCGGACTTCGCCCGCGACGCGGCGGCCGCCGGGGTCTGGGACGTCTGACGTGACCGCCACGGCGAAGGAGTCCGTATCCCTGGTGGCGGCGACGGTGGGCACCGGCTTGATGGCCGGCCTCTACTTCGCGTTCGACGTCTCGGTCATGCCGGGTCTGGGGCGTGGCGACGACCAGACCTACGTGACGGCCATGCGCAACATCAACGAGGCCATCGACAACGGCCTGTTCGGCCTGCTCTTCCTGGGCACCTTCCTGGCGACCGGGCTGGCAGCCTCGCAACAGCAGCGTGGCGGCCGCCCGAACGCGGCGCGTTGGGGCTGGCTCGCCTTCGCGCTGTACGGCTTGTCGATGGCCGTGACCGCGATGGTGAACATCCCTCTCAACAACCAGCTCGCACTGGCCGGGCCAGACGCCGCGGCGGCCCGCTCCCGCTTCGGCAACCGCTGGACCTCCGGCAACCTCGTTCGCACGGTGGCCTGTACGGCGGCCCTGACCGCGCTGGGCCGCGTACTGACGCTGCACGGCCGGGCGGCAGCGGCCTAGCCCCGCCGCACCACCTGGTCCACCCCTCCCGGAACGGCGCCCGCTCTCCTGAAACCCCCCGACGGAGAGCGGGCGCTTCCTCGGGCTGTTTTGGAAGGATGTATGGGAAGGATGTATGGATGGACTCGTTGACCGGCCTCCTCGAAGCCCCGAAGGCCCGGGGTGCCTTCCTCCTCAAGTCCGTCTTGAACCCACCCTGGTCACTGCGCATCGAAGACCGGGCCCCGCTGTCCGTCGTGACGATGGTGCACGGTGAGGCGTGGCTGATACCTGACCACGGCACCCCGATCCTGACCCGCCCGGGCGACATGGCCGTCATGCGGGGCCCCGAGCCGTACACCCTCGCGGACGCCCCGGACACGCCGGTCCAGGTCATCGTCGGCCCGCAGCAGCGGTGCAGCACGCGCGAGGGCGAGGACGTCACCGAGCGGATGGCGCTCGGCGTCCGTACCTGGGGCGACGGCTTCCAGGACGTCGACTCGGCGGTGATGCTGAGCGGCACCTACCAGACGCCGAGTGAGATCGGCCGCCGGCTGCTGACCACGCTGCCGGCCATCCTGGTCCGCCCGGCGGAGACCGCCGACGGAACCCTGGTGCCCCTGTTGGCCTCGGAGATCTCCAGGGACGAACCGGGCCAGGAGATCGTCCTGGACCGGCTGCTGGACCTGCTGCTGGTCGGCGCTCTGCGCACCTGGCTCGCGGAACCCGACAGCGGGTCCCCGTCCTGGTACCGCGCCCAGAGCGATCCGGTGGTCGGCCTGGCCCTGCGGCTGCTCCACGAGAACCCCGCCCACGGCTGGACCGTCGGGGAACTCGCGCTCAAGGCCGGCGTCTCGCGGGCCTCCATGGCCCGCCGCTTCACCGACATCGTGGGCGAGCCGCCGATGGCCTACCTGACCGGCTGGCGTCTGGCCCTCGCCGCGGACCTCCTGCGCGAGCGCGACGCCACGATCGCGACGGTGGCCCGCCGGGTGGGCTACAGCTCGGCCTTCGCCCTCTCGACGGCCTTCAAACGCGTCCGCGGCATGAGCCCCCAGGAATTCCGCACGGGCACCGCCCACGTCACTCCGGCCCAGTCCCCGCAGCCGCCACGCACGGTCGTCCTGTCCACGCCCACGTAGATCCTGCCTGCGAACGGGCCGACCGGGTCCGCAACCGGACCGGGTGCGGCAGCCACGGCGGATGCCCCCGGCCGCGTCCCATCAGCGCCGTCCGCGATCTCATCGGTGAATGCGGGGGAATACGGGGGATCCCTCGGAGCCGTGCGGGCCGTACGCGCGCAACCGTGCGTCCCGCGGGCCCTCACGGTCTCGGCCGGTGTCCGGGGCAGGTACGCGGCAACGGGACGGAGATGGGCATCGAAGCGGTGTTGAGCCACCGCGAAGACGGCCTGTGCGCCCGCGACGACGGCCTGTGCGCCGGACGCCATGAAAAACGTCCCGGACGGCATGCCGTCCGGGACGTTTTCAGTGTTGTGGCTGGGGCCGGGGTCGAACCGGCGACCTATCGCTTTTCAGGCGATCGCTCGTACCAACTGAGCTACCCAGCCACGCGCTTCACCGAAGTGAACCGCAGCGGTCCTGACGGGATTTGAACCCGCGGCCTCCACCTTGACAGGGTGGCGAGCACTCCAAACTGCTCCACAGGACCAAGCTTGCGCGAGACCAAGTCTCGCACAGGATTGTGCGTGCCCCCAACGGGATTCGAACCCGTGCTACCGCCTTGAAAGGGCGGCGTCCTGGGCCACTAGACGATGAGGGCTAATTGGCCCGCCTGGGCGCTTCGCAGCGCGTCGGGGACGTGAGAAGCATATGGGATGCGGGGAGGTATCGCCAAAACGGTTTCCCGGGAGGTCACGCGGGGGTGCGCCGAGGACGCCGCGCCCCGGCCGCCGTGGGGCCTCTCCGCATGGTCCCGGCGGCGCGCGGCGGGGCCGGTACGACCGCGCGAACGCGCCCGAACGCGCCCGAACGCCGGTGCGTGACCGACAATGGCCGGGTGCTGGAGATGACGCGCGAGGAGTTCGAGGAACTGGTCGGCGAGGCGCTGGACCGGATCCCGCCCGAGCTGACACGGCTGATGGACAACGTCGCGGTGTTCGTCGAGGACGAACCGGCCCCCGACGACCCCGAGCTGCTCGGCCTCTACGAGGGAACCCCGCTCACCGACCGGGGCGAGTGGTACGCCGGGGTGCTCCCGGACCGGATCACCATCTACCGGGGTCCCACCCTGCGGATGTGCGAGACGCGCGAGGAGGTCGTCGCCGAAACGGAGGTGACGGTGGTTCACGAGATCGCCCATCACTTCGGCATCGACGACGAGCGCCTCCACGCCCTCGGCTACGGCTGATCCCGCCCACCGTGTCCGCGGTCCGCGCCCTGCTCGGGTACGGCTGATCCCGTCGGCCCACCCCGTACGCCCTCGGCCACGGCTGATCTCACCGCCGGACGTGTCTCACCGCCGAACAGGCCCGGGTGCCACTGATTTCGCCCCGCACCTCTCACCCCGCCCCACCTCGCACCTCCCGCCCCGCGCCCCGGCGGCCCCGCGCGCTCGGACGGATGTCGGGCACAAGCCGGGTGCGGCCCGGGCGTGTCCCCGGTGGGGGGCCGGGAGTTGGAACGTGTGACCCCACTCCCGTGTTCCGGAGGTGCCCCCGTGCGCCAGTTGACCACCCCTGTCCGCCTGGCCGAGCTGGCCGTGACCGTCCTGGTGCTCACGGCGTCGGCGGGCTGCATGAGCGTGAGCGACAACGAGGGGAAGCCGAGGCCGTCGGTGTCCGCCGGGCGGCACGGCGAGGCCGCCAGCTCCGACGAGGGCAAGGGCGGCTCCGGCGAAACCCGGGAACGTACCGGCAAGCACGACCCGAAGGCGCCGGGCGGCTCGGCCGGGGCGCCGAGCGCCAGCGGGACGCCGGGGGCGTCCGGCGCGGCCGTGCCCTCCGCGGGCGCGCACCCGAAGCCCGGCGTCCCGGTCCCGGCCAAGCCGTCGCCGGGAGCCCCCTCGCGGCCGGCCCCGTCGGCCACCCACTCGGTGCCGGCCCCGCCGCCGGTCTCGTCCCCGCCCCCGCCGCCCGTCTCGCTTCCGCCGGCCTCCCCGTCGACGACTCCGGGGGCCGACACGCACAACAGCGCGCTGCGCACGAACCAGGCTCCGCTCCAGCCGGAGCCCAGTGCATCACCGCAGGTCGGACCGGTTTAGGGGGACTCGGTTTGCCTTAGGGGGGTGGGGGTGCGTATGGTAGTAGATCGTTTGATCCCATTGCCCGGCGCCGACACAGAAGAGCGCCGTGTGGCGCGTACTCTCCCTAGCCGTGGCTGACCGCATTGAGGCGGTCGAATTGCGAATTCACGGAGTTGACGGGCGCGTGCCGAGACTCCGGAAGGTTTCGCATTTCGCATGTCCATTTCCAGCACTGATCACTCCGTCCTGCCCGAGAACGAGAACAACGACTCCACCGAGGCCCGTGAGAACGACGTCGTCGAGGCCGTAGCGGCCTCCGACGTCATCGAGGTCGTCGAGATCGTCGAATCCGACTCCGAGGCGGACGAGAACACCGAGCCGACCGTCACCTTCGCGGACCTCGGTCTGCCCGAGGGCGTCGTGCGCAAGCTCGCCCAGAACGGGGTGACCACCCCCTTCCCGATCCAGGCCGCGACCATCCCGGACGCCCTGGCCGGCAAGGACATCCTCGGCCGTGGCCGTACCGGCTCCGGCAAGACCCTCTCCTTCGGTCTGCCCACCCTGGCCGCGCTGGCCGGCGGGCACACCGAGAAGAAGAAGCCCCGCGCGATCATCCTCACGCCGACGCGTGAGCTCGCGATGCAGGTCGCGGACGCGCTCCAGCCGTACGGCGACGTGCTCGGCCTGAAGATGAAGGTCGTCTGCGGCGGTACCTCGATGAGCAACCAGATCTACGCCCTGGAGCGCGGCGTCGACGTCCTCGTCGCCACCCCGGGCCGTCTGCGCGACCTCATCAACCGCGGCGCCTGCTCGCTCGCCAACGTCCAGGTCGCCGTCCTCGACGAGGCCGACCAGATGTCCGACCTGGGCTTCCTGCCCGAGGTCACCGAGCTGCTCGACCAGATCCCCGGCGGCGGCCAGCGCATGCTCTTCTCCGCCACCATGGAGAACGAGATCAGCACCCTGGTCAAGCGCTACCTGACGAACCCCGTCACGCACGAGGTCGACAGCGCGCAGGGCAACGTCTCGACGATGACCCACCACGTCCTGGTCGTGAAGCCCAAGGACAAGGCGCCGGTCACCGCCGCGATCGCCGCCCGCAAGGGCCGCACGATCATCTTCGTCCGCACCCAGCTCGGCGCGGACCGCATCGCCGAGCAGCTCTGCGAGTCGGGCGTGAAGGCCGACGCGCTGCACGGCGGCATGACCCAGGGCGCCCGTACCCGCGTCCTTGAGGACTTCAAGAAGGGCTACGTCAACGCCCTGGTCGCCACCGACGTCGCCGCCCGCGGCATCCACGTCGACGGCATCGACCTGGTGCTCAACGTGGACCCGGCCGGCGACCACAAGGACTACCTGCACCGCTCGGGCCGTACCGCCCGTGCCGGCAAGTCCGGTGTCGTCGTCTCGCTCTCGCTGCCGCACCAGCGCCGCCAGATCTTCCGGCTGATGGAGGACGCGGGCGTCGACGCCTCGCGCCACATCATCCAGAGCGCCGGCGCGTTCGACCCGGAGGTCGCCGAGATCACCGGCGCCCGTTCGCTGACCGAGGTCCAGGCCGACTCCGCGAACAACTCGGCCAAGCAGGCCGAGCGCGAGGTCGCCGACCTCACCAAGCAGCTGGAGCGCCTGACCCGTCGGGCCGGTGAGCTCCGCGAGGAGGCCGACCGTCTGGTGGCCCGCGCCGCCCGCGAGCGCGGCGAGGACCCGGAGGCCGCGGTCGCCGAGGTCGCCGCCGAGGCCGAGGCCGAGGTCGCGGCTGCTGCCGCCGCCGCTGCCGTGCCGGTTCAGGAATCCCGCGACGACCGCGGCAACTTCCAGCGCCGTGACGACCGGGGCAACTTCGAGCGCCGCGACAACCGTGGCGACCGCGGTGGCGACCGTGGCGGCTTCAACCGCGACCGTCGCGACGACCGTCCCTCGGGCGGCTTCAACCGCGGTGGCGGCGACCGTCCGTTCAACCGCGACCGTCGTGACGAGCGCCCCTCCGGCGGCTTCCGCCGTGACGACCGTCCCTCGGGCGGCTTCAACCGTGACCGTCGTGACGAGCGCCCCTCGGGTGGCTTCAACCGTGACGACCGCGGTGGCGACCGTGGCGGCTTCCGCCGCGACGACCGTCCCTCCGGCGGCTTCCGTCGTGACGACCGTCCCTCGGGTGGCTTCAACCGTGACGACCGCGGTGGCGACCGTGGCGGCTTCCGCCGCGACGACCGTCCCTCGGGCGGCTTCAACCGCGACGACCGTGGCGGCGACCGCGGCTTCAACCGCGACCGTCGTGACGAGCGCCCCTCCGGTGGCGGCTTCAACCGCGGTGGCAGCGACCGTCCGTTCAACCGCGACCGTCGTGACGACCGTCCCTCCGGCGGCGGCTTCCGCTCCGGCGGCCACGACCGTCCGTACGGCCGTCGTGACGAGCACCGCGGCACCGGCACCAACACCGGTTCCTTCGGCGGCCGCCGCGACGACAAGCCCCGCTGGAAGCGCAACGGCTGATCCCGTTACCTGACGGCTCATCAGGGCCCGTACCCCACCTGCCCGGTGGCGTACGGGCCCTTTTGCGTGGGCCGAGCCGCGCCCGGCAGGTGCGCACCCCGGGGCTCCGTGGCCGCGAACCCGTGCCCTGCGGACCCTCCGGGCCCTGTGAACCCTCTGAAACCCTCCGGACCCCAACCCTCCGGACCCCAACCCTCCGAACCCCAACCCTCCGGACCCCAACCCTCCCGACCGCTGCATCTCGGCCATCTCGGCCCTTCGCCGGCGCATGCCCCACCCGCGGGTTGGGAATCGCTGGGGGCATGACAAACGACGCCAGCCCCAACTCCCCCGAGAGACAAGGCACTCCAGGGGAGACACCAGGCAGCCCCGGCGCGACGACCGACGAGGAACTCCTGGCCCAGCTCGGCTACAAGCAGGTCCTCGCCCGGCGCATGTCGGCGTTCTCCAACTACGCCGTCTCGTTCACGATCATCTCGGTGCTCTCCGGCTGCCTGACGATGTACGCGTACGGCATGAAGACCGGCGGCCCCGCCCTCATCACCTGGGGCTGGGTGGCGGTGGGCCTGATGACGCTGATCGTCGGCCTCGCGATGGCCGAGATCTGCTCCGCCTACCCGACCTCGGCGGGCCTCTACTTCTGGGCCCACCGCCTCGCGCCGCCCCGGCAGGCCGCGGCCTGGGCGTGGTTCACGGGCTGGTTCAACGTCCTCGGCCAGATCGCGGTGACGGCGGGCGTCGACTTCGGCGCGGCGTCCTTCCTGGGGGCGTACCTGAACCTTCAGTTCGGCTTCGGGGTCACCCCCGCCCGCACGATCCTGCTCTTCGCCGCGATCCTGCTCCTGCACGGACTCCTGAACACCTTCGGCGTGCGGATCGTGGCGTTCCTCAACAGCGTGAGCGTGTGGTGGCACGTGCTCGGCGTGCTGGCGATCGTGGCGGCGCTGGCCCTCGTCCCCGACCACCACCGCTCGACCTCGTTCGTCTTCACCGACTTCGTGAACGAGACCGGCTTCACCAACAGCCTGTACGTGGTGCTGATCGGCCTGTTGATGGCCCAGTACACCTTCACCGGATACGACGCCTCCGCGCACATGACGGAGGAGACCCACGACGCCTCGACGGCCGGCCCGCGCGGCATCGTCCGCTCCATCTGGACGTCCTGGATAGCGGGTTTCGTGCTCCTGCTCGGCTTCACGTACGCGATCGGCGCGTACGACACCCAGCTGAATTCGGACACGGGCGCGCCCCCCGCCCAGATCCTCCTGGACTCGCTCGGCGCGACCGGCGGCAAGCTGCTCCTCCTGGTGGTGATCGGCGCCCAGCTCTTCTGCGGGATGGCCTCCGTGACCGCCAACTCCCGCATGATCTACGCCTTTTCGCGCGACGGCGCGCTGCCGTTCTCGCGCCTGTGGCACACGGTGAGCCCGCGCACCCGCACCCCGGTCGCGGCGGTCTGGCTGGCCGCGGGCGCCGCACTGGTCCTCGGCCTCCCGTACCTGATCAATGTGACGGCCTACACGGCGGTGACTTCGATCGCGGTGATCGGCCTCTACATCGCGTACGTGATCCCCACCCTGCTGCGCCTGTTCCGCGGCGACGCGTTCGCCCGGGGCCCCTGGCACCTGGGCCGCTGGTCGCGCCCGATCGGCATCGTGGCGGTGGGCTGGGTGGCGGTCATCACAGTCCTGTTCATGCTGCCGCAGGTCTCCCCGGTCACCTGGGAGACCTTCAACTACGCCCCGGTCGCGGTCCTGGCGGTCCTGGGCTTCGCCGCGGTGTGGTGGCTGGCCTCGGCCCGGCACTGGTTCCTGCGGCCGGAGGGGGCGGGGGCGCCGCGGGAGTGAGCCCGCGCATGACACCCGGGGCGGAGCGCCCCCGCCCAGAGCGGAGATTCGCCCCGCTCTGTCCGTATCCGCCGGGCCTCGGCACCCCGACCCCCGACCCGCGACGGGCCCGACAACCGATACCCGATCGGCTGCCGGGCGCCGTCCGGCTATGCTCGGGGGTGACTCGCCAAGGGCCATTAGCTCAATTGGCAGAGCAGCGGACTTTTAATCCGTTGGTTGTCGGTTCGAGTCCGACATGGCCTACCGAGAAGCCCCAGCTCAGATGGGTACCGAGCTGGGGCTTCGGTGCGTCCGGAGCCCTTGGGAATCGCCAACTCGGCCAATGCTCGGCCGAAGTGCTATGGATCATGGTTCCGAGCACACGAAGGCCCCGGTCGGGTCCGCACTCCCGGCCGGGGCCTTCTCGCGCCGGTCCGGCTCGGTCTCCCGGGGGCACAGCCGAAACGGGTCCTGCCCGCTCTTTGCCGGATCGGCGGCGGGGAGCGGAGATCAGCGCAGTGGAAAGCCCCGGCCATCACCGCGGGGGAGCACTGATGGCCGGGGCCGATGTTCGTCAGGCCTCAGACCGTGGCACGAGGAAGCCCCGAACCGGACTCGGCTCTTCGTCCTGTGCTCGCCGCCAGCTTCTGGCCGGACGGCGATACGGTTGGGCGCGTCGCCAGTCCTCGACGAGCTCGGCGTACCGAGGGTCCGTCCACTTCTGGTTTTCCATGCCTACCTCCTGGCCCACAGGGTAGGGGGTGTCAGCCCTTGGGCTTAGGGATGATGACGATCGGACCGCCGTCGTCAGAGTGCTGACACTTGGCGGCCACCGAGACGAGCTCGGCATCGGGCGACCCCCACAGATCGACGTCCACGCTGTACCCGGCGCTCTCGATCGCGGCGATGGTCCGCGCCAGTACGGCCGAGTCGAAACGACCCGGGTCGGGGCGCTCGGGGGCGTGGTGGACGAATCCACCCAGTCGGGCACACAGGTTCTGGTAGAGGCCGGTGTGCAGGATCAGGGCATGCCAGCCGTCGTCGACGACGCGACTCGGGACCAGGCCGCGGCCGCCGCGTGAGGCTGCTACCGCGACGAACGCGAGCGCGTCGGTGAGGATGCGGGACGCGAGGTCGGGTTCCATGCCCGGGTTGTTGTCGAGGATCGTCGCTCGGACGTCGTTGAACTGGGCGTCGGAGAGAAGGGTTCGTGCTGTCGTCTGGTGGTGCACGTAGTGCCTCCGTTGGCTGAGGCGAGGTGCTTGGCCCCGTCCCGGTCGCGGTCCTGTCAGGGAGTTTTGGCCGGGGCGGGGAGTCAGTGGTTGGCGTCGTGGCAGGAACAGGCGCATCTGAGTACCTCGATCGCCACGGCGCTCGGCGGCTGCCGTACCTCGAACGGGCCGGGGCAGAGCAGGTGTCCGCCGCGGCAGTAGAGGTTGCGGGCCTCGCGGCATTCCGGGGTGACGTAGGCGCTGGAGGTCCGTGGTTGGCTCATGACTCGGCCCTCCTGTTGAGCACGGCCGTGCCTGTCTCGACCAGGCCGAGCACGCGGTTCGGATCACACAAGGTGCCCGGCCTGGCCATGGGGACGAACCGGTAGCTCGCGAGCTCATCGGGCTGGTCATCGCCCACCCGGGGCACGCCGAGGAAGCAACCGAGGCCCAGGTACTCGGCGTGCGGGCCGAGGACGTGCCCGGGCGGAGAGGCGGGGACTAGGGCGTAGAAGCGGCGGCTGTGCGGAGCGTGGGATTACGGGGCCGCCCAGGGCGCCCAGTACGGCGGATGCCGTCGTCATCGCGGGCCCGCTGGTCGCCACCGCGTAAACCATCTGGTCCGCCAGCCGCACGGCGCCGAACCGTCGGCCGAGTGCGAGGCCGGCGACGGTGGTCTGGGCTTACTGGCGGTGGGCGTTGCCGGGGGTGTTCAGGCTCGCGGCGAGCCAGTCGGAGATTGCCGTGCTGTCCGCGTCCTTCAAGGGGTGGGATGCGGGTGTGCTCATGGATGCCTCCGCCGTCGGCCACGTCGGCATCAAGGATCTTGTGACGCACCGTGGTCGCTCGATGTCCGAGCGGTAATCTCACGGTGAGATGGATTCCTATCCCGTTCACGGATAGAGGAGTTGGCCGTGCAGCCGATCACGCCGGGAGTCGACCTGCCCCTGTGGGCCTGGGATTCGGCTGAGGTCCGCCAGGCGCTACGCCGCCGCGACATGGGCGCAGTCTTCCGGTGCGTGCAGCAGTACTCCGGGGCCAGCCAGGCGAAAATCGGCGCGGCCGTCGACATGGCACAGGGCCGCGTCAACGAGATCATCAACGGACATCGGGAGGTGTCCCGCCTCGACGTGTACGAGCGGATTGCGGACGGCCTCGACATGCCCGACGACGCCCGCCACCTCCTCGGCCTCGCCGCCAGCCGGGAGAAGCGGTCCGGCGGGGCCGCCTTCGATCTGGCCGCATTCCCCGAAGTGGTGCGCGTCTACGCAGCCCAGGCGTCTGCGCGCGAGGAGATTCAACAACAGGCCCGCGCGGCGCGGGAGCTCGACGTTCTAGCGGTCCGCGGCCTCGGCTTGATCGGCCTTAACGATTCCCTGCTCCGGGCCTGTCTGCCGCGCGAGCAGGGCGGGCACGGCCTGCGGGTGCGTCTTCTGCTGCTCGATCCCGAGTCCCACGCGCTCGCTCAACGGGCTGCCGAGATCGGCGAGTCGGTCGAATCCCTGGCGAGCGGTGTGCGCCTGGCCGAGGCGCGGCTGCGGGAGCTGGCCGGCACGTGCGACGTACAGGTCTACCGGTACAGCATGCTGCCGACGTGGCGGGTGATCCGCACCGATTCGACGATGTTCGTAGGCGCATTTGACGCAGGCTGGGAGGGGCATGAGTCTGCGTGCTACAAGGTGATGGAGACACGGCACGGGCCCCTGTACCGCGGGTTCCGGCGGATGGTGCAGGCGATTGTCGACGGGGCCGAACGCACGGTGTAGGGGAGGCGATCGCTGGTGATCGAGGCGGAGCTGAAAGCGCGAGTTCATGCGCCCGAGTCGGTACTCAAGCGACTGGATGAGCGGGCCACGGTGCGGGCCGAGGTGTACCAGGACACCTACTATGACGACCCCGCCGGCCGACTGGAGAGCGGCGACCAAGAGCTGCGCGTCCGAACCATCCATGGCACGGACGAAACCCGCACCCTGCTGACCTTCAAGGGCGCCAAGGTCGACGAGGCATCGGGCGCGAAGCCGGAGCACGAGACGAGCGTCAGTGACTCCGAGGCCGTGCACGCCGTACTCCGCGGGCTCGGGTACGTACCGCTCATCAAGTTCGAGAAGCGATGCAGGAACTACGACTTCCAGGCCGATGGCCGCAAGATGCTTGCCACGCTCGTCCGCGTCCCGGAGACCGACGGCACGTTCATCGAATTGGAGACGCTCGCCGAGGAGGACGATGTCGATGCGGCCCTTGAAGACGTCCGCGCCGTCCTGGGCGAACTCGGTATCGAGGAAGACGACTTGACCACCGAGCTGTACACCGACGCGGTCAAGACCAGTCGGGGTTGATAGAACGCCTCGACCACGCAGAAGCGCCCCCTGCTCGACCGGAAGGCCAGGCAGGGGGCGCGTGTTCGGAGCTACAGCGAAGACTGGAATGCCGATGCGGACGGCACGGTGTCGGCCGCCTCGGTAACACGGTCGACGACCGACGACCCCTCGCCCGCGAGCCGGGCAGCCATCCGTGCGGCGAGCGGAACATGGGTGGCGCCGGCCGGGGCGGAGAGGGGCTGGGCAGCGGCCGGAACGAGCTCAGTGGGCATGGCTCGATTCTGCATTGTGAGGCTGCGTCAGAGAGGCTTCTCTGTGCGGCAGTTGATGGCGGATTGTGGCGTCTGCGGCGTCACGAAAGGGGAATGGTGGGGACCCAGTACTTCGAGCTGATCTGTGACGAGCCCCCTTGCTCGGTCGTCCTCACCTCCGTGGGGGCGTGCCGGGTCGAGGTCCTGCGGGTGCTGCGTCGGCTGACCGGGCTCAGCCTGTGGCGCAGCAAGGAACTCACCCTCCAACTGCCGGTAGTGATCCTCCACGAAGTGGCCCGCGAGACGGCCGATGCGGCGGTCGCCATGCTGCGAGAGGCGGGGGCGGCCACGGAGATCGGAGAGGGGACACCTCGATCGTTCGGCGGGCACCGGCAGCCGGCCGATTGACGGGTGTGGCCGAACGGCCGGGACGGGGTGGTTCCTTCGCCTTCTCCGGCATGGCCGTCGGTGGCGGCAGCGTAGGCCGTGAGCGGGACGGGTCGCTCGGCGTCCGCAGACAGGGGACTCTGCCCGCCTGGCGCTGTGGCAGGGGACTCTGCGCCGCCTGCCGCTGTGTCCATCACGCGCGGCGGCCGACCCGCCGGGGCCGGGCCGCGGGACTCGGCACTATGAGGGGTGGGCCTGATCGGGGAGTTGGGGCAACCGGCCTGGCGGGAGGCGCGTCTGACTCGGAGGGTGGGCGGGAGGGGGCGTTGATGAGCGCCGGTGTTCTGGCCCAACGAGGCTCACGCGCAAGGGGGTTGGCGGGTGCAAGGCGCGAACGGCGGGGCTTCGTTCGTCATGGCCGTGATCGTCGTCGGACTGGTGGTGCGACGGCAGGTGCATACCCGGCCGGTGCGGCGCGGGGGGTCGTTGATCGGCTTGGCCGTCCTGGGCGTGCTCGGGGTCGGGGGGATCGCCTTCGGTGTGCTGTCGGTCACCGCGCACCGCTCCCTGACCGTGCTACCCGTCGCCCTCCTGGGGGCGAGCCTGGCCGTCGCGGGTGGTTTCGGCGTGGCCAGGGCGCGGACCGTACGAGTGTGGCGTGGCGCGCAGGGTGAGGTCCTGCGGAAGGGGACGGCGGCCACCACTGGACTCTGGGTGGCCTCGGTGGCCGTGCACATCGGGCTGGCCCTGTGGATCGACCACGTGGCGGGGGCCGGGGTGCTGGGTACGGCGTCGCTCTACGCGTATCTCGCGGTCGGCCTGGGCGCGCAGAGCTTCCTGGTGCTGGGCCGGGCGGCCGCGATCTAGGAGGTGACGGACCGCACCCACGTCCCCACCAGCCCGAAGTCCGCATCCGTAAGACCCTCGCGGGGGTCGACGCGGTGGAGCAGCACCGGGGCTCGGGTGTGGGCGGGGATCCAGGTTCGGTCGGCGTCGCCGATCTCGTCGTCCAGCCAGGCGAAGGGGCGGCCGTCGGCGTGGGCGAGCAGGGCGCGGGTCTTCCAGTGCAGGCCCAGTCGCTCTCCCTCGGCCTCCTCTTCGGGTTCCGGGGACTCCTCCGGCCAGGGCAGCACCGGCAGCTCGGGCAGGCCGAGGCGAGGGGCGACGCATTCGTTCGCCTCGGCCATCCAGGTCGTCGCCCACACGAGGTCGCAGTCGCGCGCCAGCGCCGCGAAGCGGGGTCCGTAGGCCGGGTTCAGCCGGGGGAGGAGCGGGTTGGTGGTGTGGGCGCCCGGGTACGTCGGGTAGCCCTCGGGGCGGCCGAAGGGGATCAGGGGTCCGTCGACGTCCAGGAACAGCAGCGGGCGTCGGGCGGCGGGGGAAGGGACGGGCACCCGCTGCACGATAGCCAGCCCCGGGGCGCCACGCCTAGCGGACGCGAGCCGACCCGGGCGCTGCCGTTCCGCGACGCGGCCCGCGAGGTCCCGGAGTGCCGTCGCCGTAAATGGTTCGGGGCACCCCTTCCGATGGCGTACAGTTGTGTTTACCGACGCGGGGTGGAGCAGCTCGGTAGCTCGCTGGGCTCATAACCCAGAGGTCGCAGGTTCAAATCCTGTCCCCGCTACTGAACGAAGAGGCCCGGCACTTGTCACCAAGTGCCGGGCCTCTTCGCGTTCCCCCGCGGGCCGGTACGCCTTGACCTTTCCACCTTGACCTTTACGCAACGTCAAGATCTAGCTTGGGCGGTGTGAACGGCAAGGAGTGGTCGATCCAGGAGATCGCCAAGAAGGCCGGGACGACGAGCCGCACCCTCAGGCATTACGGGGACCTCGGCCTGCTCGCCCCGAGCCGTATCGGGAGCAATGGCTACCGCTACTACGACCAGGACGCCCTGGTCCGGCTCCAGCGGATCCTGCTCCTGCGCGAGCTGGGGCTCTCGCTGCCGGTGATCGGCGAGCTCTTGGAGGGCGAGCGCGATCCGGCGGCCGCCCTGCGCACCCATCTGCGCCTGCTCGAACAGGAGCGCGAACGCATCGCGCGGCAGATCGCGTCCGTGCGGACCACCCTGCACAAGACCGAGAGGGGAGAGGAACTCATGGCCGAGGAAGTGTTCGACGGCTTCGACCACACCCAGTACGAGGAGGAGGTGAGCCGGCGCTGGGGGCGGGACGCCTACGAGAAGAGCGACCGCTGGTGGCGCTCGCTCACCGAGGCACAGCGCAAGGGCTTCCTGAAGGAGCACGAGGACATCGCCCGGGACTGGGGCCGGGCGCACGGCGCGGGCGCCGCCGCCGACGGCGACCTCGCGCAGGACATCGCGCGACGGCACGTCACCTGGCTGTCCACCACCACGAGCGTCGGGCGCTCGTACGTCATCGGGCTCGGGCAGATGTACGTCGACGACCCTCGCTTCGGCGTCAATTACGACCAGCACGGCGCCGGCACGGCCGTCTTCGTGCGGGATGCCCTGACGGTGTACGCCGAGCGGCATCTCTCGGACGGTGACACCCGGACCGGCGAGGTTGGTGGCGGAGGGTAGTCTCGCGCTCGCCGTGAGCGATTGGGCGAGCGGGTGCTGAGCGGGTGGGTGAGCGAGTGGGTGGGCGGGCGAGGGGTGGCTGGTGGGCGCGGGCTCCGCGGGGGGCGGCGGGTGCGCTGGTGCTCGTCGGCGTCTGCCTGCTCGGGCTCGGCGGGTGCGCGGAGTCGGGCCGGCCGTCCGTACCGGCCCGGGTCGCGCCGGTCGCCGGGATGTCGGCTCCGACCCACGGATGCCGGCTGAACCGGGGCGGCTGGGTCGAGCTGCCCTGCGTGCCCGAGCGGGCCGCCAATCACCGGCACACCCGGGGGAGCTGCGCCCGGGGCCGCCCCGGCCCGCACCGCTGCCGCCGCCACTGACCCGGCCGCCCCCGCCCGGTCCAGGGCCCGGCAGTGCGGCCCGGCACCGCCCGCAGCCCGCCGCTCGGCCTGCCCGGCACTCGCCTGGGTGCCTCAAGTCGCCTTCGGGGCCGAAACGGGCCAGGCTGGACGGGTGCGGCAGCGAGCAGAGGGCGAAGGGCGCCTGGTACGGGCGCTGCCCGTACTACTGGTCATCGTGGGCTTCGTCTTCGATGCCTCCACCCCGCCGGACCTGACCGCGGCCGCGCTCTTCGCGGGTGCCCCGGTCATCGCCGCGCCGTTCTACTCGGCCCGGGGCACGGCCACCGTGGGCCTCTGCTCGGTGGCCGCCGTCGTGGCGCTCTGGTTCATACATGATCTGCCCAACCTCGGCGAAGGCGCGAGCGAGCTGTTCACCGTGCTCACGGTGGGCGCGCTCGCCCTCTTCATCAACCGCATCCTGCGCCGCAGCGGCGAGCGCCTCGCCTCCGCCCGCGTCATCTCGGAGACCGCGCAGCGGGCCGTGCTGCCCACGCCCGCGTCCCGCATCGGCGGGCTCCACGTCGCCGCGCGGTACGAGGCCGCGCAGGCGGACGCCTTCATCGGCGGGGACCTGTTCGCCGTGCAGGACACCCCGTACGGGGTCCGGCTCATCGTCGGTGACGTACGCGGCAAGGGCCTCCAGGCGGTGGAGGCCGTCGCCGTGGTGATCGGTGCGTTCCGGGAGGCCGCCGAGCAGGAGTCGTCCCTGGAGGCGGTGACCCAGCGCCTGGAGCGGGCGCTGGCCCGCGAGGGCACCCGGCGCGACCGGCTCGACGCGGTCGAGGGGTTCACCACGGCGCTGCTGGCCGAGATCCCGCGCGGCGACGGCACCGTACGCCTGGTGAACCGGGGCCACCCCGAGCCGTTCCTGCTCCACCAGGACGGGTCCCTCGACGTGCTCGTGCCGAGCGAGCCCGCGCTGCCGCTCGGCATGGCCGACCTCGGGGTGTGGCCGGACCGCTCGGACGTGCGCCCCTTCCCGCCCGGTTCCACGCTGCTGCTCTACACGGACGGGCTCTCCGAGGCGCGCGACGAGGCGGGCGTCTTCTACCAGCCCGCCACCCGCCTCCGCGGCGCGATCTTCCCGGGCCCGGACGAGGTCCTGGACGCGCTCGTCGACGACGTACGCCGCTATACGGGCGGCGGCACGAGCGACGACATGGCGCTGCTCGCGGTGGGCCGGCCGGCCGAGGGCCAGCCCGACCGGCGGCGCACGGTGACGATCGTGAAGTGAGGCCCGGCGAACGGCCGTGGGGTGTCCGGCGAGTGGCCGTGAGGGTGTCCGGCGAGTGGCGGTGAGGGTGTCCGGTGGGCGGCTGTGGGGGAGTCCGGTGAGCGGTCGCGCGCGGGGCTGGCGGGCGGCCGTGAGAGGGGCCGGTGAGCGCTCCGCCGGGCCGTCACGGTGGGTGCCCGGAAGGTCTCACTGCGCATAACAATTGACACACCGTCAGAAAACGCGTGTGACGCGAGCGACTCTGAAAGGCCGTCAACTCGCCCGTTTTGCCCTGGCAATGGGCACTAAGTCCACGCCTTGGCCGTTAATGATCAGTGGGAACGGCTTGGAATCCGCCCCCGCTGTCTATTAACGTTCGATAACGCAGCGCGGTCGTCCCAGCCGCCGCCAAGGCGGCACCGCGCGCCTGCGCCGAATCCCCTTCGGGGAACCGGGGAACCACCAACTTGGGGTGAATCGGACGTCCGTCATGGGCGCTCGTAGGAGACCTTCCTGCTCCGAACCCGTCAGCTAACCCGGTAGGCGAGAAGGAAGGAAAGGAGCGCCCCCCGTGGCGTCCAGCGAGCCTGCCCTCGGCACCCCCCTCCCTCCCGTTTCCCTGTACGGGGACGCACCCGGCGAGAACGAGACCTGGGAGGAGTGGGACCCGACCGAGGAGTCCGTACGTCCGGTCCGGGGGAGACACAGAGTCGCCAAGCAGCGTGGCGGACTCGCGCGCAGCTCCACCGTCCTCGGGGTCGGCGTCATCGCGGCCGTCGGTGCGGGCGGCATGGCCACCGCGCAGGCCAAGCCGCCGGTCTCCATATCCCTGCCCGACTCCATCAGCGAGAACCTGCCCCACCTCGGCTCGCTGCCCGGCGTCGGCGAGCTGGTCGCCTCGCACGACACCCCGAGCAGCCCCACAACCGCTGCCGCGCAGGCCGAGCAGAAGATCGCCGCCGCGCCGCTGACCATGACCGGCCTGACCACGAGCGAGGCCGAGCAGGGCGCCACCGACGCGGGCGAGGCGCTGCGCGCCCGGATCCTCCAGCAGGCCGCGCAGCAGAAGGCCGGGGCCGTCGCCGAGGCGAAGGAGGCCGCGCAGAAGGCCGCGGCGGCGAAGGCGGCCGAAGAGGCCAAGGCCAAGCAGGACGCGGCCGAGGCGAAGGCGGCCGCGGAGAAGGAGGCGGCGGAGGCCGCGGCGGCGAAGAAGGCGGAGGAGGAGCGGCTGGCCAAACTCGCCGCCAGCTACTCGCTGCCGGTCGGTTCGTACACGCTCACCTCGACGTTCGGCGAGGCCGGCTCAATGTGGTCCTCCGGCCACCACACCGGCCTCGACTTCGCCGCGCCGACGGGTACGCCGCTGAAGGCGATCCACTCCGGGACGGTCAAGTCGGCGGGGTGGGCGGGGGCGTACGGGTATCGCACGGTCATCGAACTCGATGACGGGAGCGAGCTCTGGTACTGCCACCAGTCGTCGCTCGCGGTGAGTGTGGGGCAGAAGGTGGCTACGGGGGATGTGATCGGGCGGGTCGGGGCGACCGGGAACGTCACGGGGCCGCATCTGCACCTGGAGGTGCACACGCCGTCCGGTACGGGCATCGACCCGATGACCTGGCTCCAGTCGAAGGGGCTCAACCCCTGAATGCCTGAACCCCTGAACCCCTGAATGCCTGAACCCCTGAATGCCTGACTGCATAAACACCTGGCAGTCGTTTGAGGACGAGCTGCCCTGAGGCGCGAACGGGGGTTGGGGGCCCGGAGCCTCCCTGGGGTCCGGCCCCTCTCTGGGGTCCGGAGCCGACCAACCCCGGGCGACCGGTGGGAGGGTGGTCCCCAGGGGTAGGAATAGGCGGGCCCGCGGCGGAGGTTAGGGGGCTATGACCTCCTTGCGCCCGCTCGGCTCCGCCGACCTCTCCGTGTTCCCCCTCGCCCTCGGCGGCAACGTCTTCGGCTGGACGGCCGACGAGACCCAGTCGTTCGCCGTCCTCGACGCCTACCTCGCCGGCGGCGGCAACTTCGTCGACACCGCCGACGGCTACTCGAAGTGGGCCCCGGGCAACTCCGGCGGTGAGTCCGAGACGATCATCGGCAAGTGGCTGGCGGCCCGCGGCAACCGTGCCGACGTCGTCGTCGCCACGAAGGTCGGCTCGCACCCCCAGTACGAGGGCCTCGCCGCGGGCACCATCAAGGCCGCCGCCGAGGAGTCGCTGCGCCGCCTCGGCACCGACTACATCGACCTGTACTACACCCACTTCGACGACACCTCCGTCCCCGTCGAGGAGATCGTCACCGCCCTGGACGAGCTCGTACGCGAGGGCAAGGTCCGTGCACTCGGTGCCTCCAACATCAGCCCCGCGCGGCTCCAGGAATCCCTGGACTTCGCCGACCGCGAGGGCCTCGCCAAGTACGCGGCGCTCCAGCCGCACTACAACCTGGTCTCCCGCGACACCTACGAGGGCGCCCTCCAGGACACGGCCTCGCACGCGGGCCTCGCCGCGGTCCCCTACTTCGCGCTCGCCTCCGGCTTCCTCACCGGCAAGTACCGCCCCGGCCAGAGCGTGGACAGCGCGCGGGCCGAGGGCGCGGGCAAGCACCTGGACACCGAGCGGGGCCGCAAGGTGCTCGCCGCGCTCGACCGGATCGCCCAAGAGCGCGACGCGGAGATCGCCACGGTCGCCCTCGCCTGGCTGGCGGCCCGGCCCACCGTCGCCGCCCCCATCGCCTCGGCCCGTACCGTCGAACAGCTCCCGGCGCTGCTCGCGGTAGCCGACCTGGAACTCACCGACGCCCAGCTCTCCGAGCTGACCGCCGCCTCAGCCTAGGTACGGGTTGTACGGGTTGTACGGGCCGTGGACCGGGCCCTGGCCCGCGGCGGGGCCCGGCTGTCCGTACGGGGCGTACTGCGGGTGCGGGTGCGGGTGCGGGTGCGGGTGCGGCGCGTACGGCGCGTACTGCGCGTGCTGGGTGTAGGGGTGCGGCGGGCCCGGCTGCGGCGGCACCCAGATGCGTCCCGTCGCTCCGGCCGCGTACAGCAGCGCCGGGCCCGCGATCGGCTTGCGCTCCCACAGATGGTGGAGCAACTCCTGCTCGCGGGCGGCGAAGTCGGGCCCCGGTCCCGTGGCGCCCCGGCTGCGGTACGCGCGGTGGCGCAGGAAGGCGAGCGCGGTCGCGAACGCCTCGTACTCGGCGACCGCCCGGGCCGCGCGCTTCCCGCCGAAGCGGTGGTGCGCGAAGTCGCGGGCCGTCGCGCGGGCCCGCATCGAGGAGAGCGCGAGCGGCTCGACCGGGCCCAGCCAGCCGGCCGCGGCGTACGCGGGCAGCTCGGCGGCGACGGTACGCAGCTCGCGCTGCCGGCTCCAGATCGCGAGCCAGGTCAGCAGCCCGAACACCGGCACCATGAAGGCCCCGTACACGATGTAGAAGCCGTACACCCCGAACAGCGTCGAGCTGTTCCACAGGGCGTGCATGCCCATCGCGCACACCAGGCCGAGCAGGGGGAACGCCACCCGCCGCAGCCGTTTGCCGGCCGGCGCGAGCGCGGCCGCGCCGAAGCCTATGCCCGTCATCACGGTGAACAGGGGGTGGGCGAACGGCGACATGACGACCCGTACGAAGAAGGTCGCCGCGGTCGTCGAGGCGAGGCCTCCGCTGTGACTGGCCTGGTCCTCGCCGAAGGCGTTGCCGAGATAGAGGATGTTCTCGGTGAAGGCGAAGCCGGTCGCGGTGAAGCCGGCGAAGACGACGCCGTCGACGATGCCCTTGAAGTCCCGTCTGCGGAACAGGAAGAGCAGCAGCACGGCCGCCGCCTTCGCGCTCTCCTCGACGATCGGCGCTATGACGCTCGCGCCCAAGTGGTCGGCCGACGACGGGTCGGCGGTGGCCGTCGCTATCCAGCGGGTCGCGAACGAGTTGGCGATGATCGCCACGAGCGCGGCGGCGCAGGCGCCCCAGGCCAGGGCGAAGAAGAGGTTGCGCCAGGGGCCCGGGTCGACCCGGTCGAGCCAGCGGAACGCGGCGCCGAGCAGGGGCACCGGAAGCACCGCGAGCCCGAGCCCGACCAGGAAGCCCTCGGTGCCGGTCTGGTCCCGTACGAGCGCGAGGATGACGAGGCCGCACAGGGCGAGCAGGGTGATCAGTGCGCCCGCGCGGACCGCCTTGGAGCGCCAGAAGTCGCGGCGCGGACGGTAGCGCCACTTCGCGCGGTCCGGCGGGACCCCGTCGAAGCGGGGTTCCTCCGCGCACGCCGGAACCGGCTGGGCCGGAAGGGCCGACCCGGCCTGCTGGGGCGCCTGCCCGGGAGGCGGGCGATGCGGAAGCGACTCGAAGGACACCAGACGACCCTAACGAGGGTCACTGACAATGCGCGACGGTGCCTGCACCAACGAGCCGTGCCGCGCCCGGCCCGGTCCGAACCGTCCGCCAGCTGCTGCGAGCTATTGGCCGCGAGCTATTCGCCGTGAGCTATTCGCTGTGAGCTATTCGCTGTGCGCGACGCGACGGAACATCAGGTCGTGCACCACATGGCCCTTGTCGAGGCCCTGGCCCTCGAACCGGGTCAGTGGCCGGAACGCGGGCCGGGGCGCGTAGCCGCCGCCCTCCACGGTGTTCTCGAAGTCGGGGTGCGCGTCGAGGACTTCCAGCATCTGCTCGGCGTACTCCTCCCAGTCCGTCGCGCAGTGCAGTACGGCGCCGGGCTTCAGCCGGGTCGCGGCGAGCGAGAGGAACTCGGGCTGGATGAGGCGGCGCTTGTGGTGCCGCTTCTTGGGCCACGGGTCGGGGAAGTACACGCGGAGCCCGTCGAGGGCGTCCGGCTCCAGCATCTCGCGCAGCAGGATGATCGCGTCGCCGTTGGCCACGCGGATGTTGCTCAGGCCGTTGCGCTCGGCGAGGCCGAGGAGGTTGCCCTGGCCGGGGGTGTGGACGTCCACGGCGAGAATGCCGGTGCGGGGGTCGTCCGCGGCCATCTGCGCGGTGGCCTCGCCCATGCCGAAGCCGATCTCCAGGACGACGGGGAGGCCGTCGAACATCCGGGCCGGGTCGATCTTGTGCAGCCCGTCGATGTCGAAGCCCCACAGGGGCCAGAGGCGTTCCAGGTACTCGCCCTGGCCGGTGGTGACGCGGCTTCGGCGGGGCTGGAAGCTGCGGATGCGACGTTCGTGGTGCGAGCCCGCGGGGTCGGCGGCGGGGCCGCCGGGGAAGCGGGGCGCCTTGTCCCGGGGCAGGACCTTCTCGGTCGCCTGGGCGGGGGGCTCTGGGGTGCGGGGCTGCTCAGACACAATGCGGCCAATTCTACGGCGGCCTAGGCTTCCGCGGCGCTGGGCCCGGACCGCGCTGGTCCCTCTCGCGCGGTTCCCCGCGCCCCTGAACCCCGCCTTTGCCCGCGGACCGTGCTGGGCCGTTCGCGCAGTTCCTCGCGCCCCTGGGTATGCCGAGGCTCGACGGAGCCAGTTGGTGCCGCCCCCTGACACCTCGGCCAGAGCAGCCCCTCAGGGGTGTGGGGAGCGGCGCGGGGAGCGACTGCGGTCTGCGGACGACGAGGGTTTTGGGGCGCGGGGAACTGCGCGAGGAGCGACCGGGTTCCGCAGGTGAGAGCGATCTGAGGGGCGCGGGGAACTGCGCAAGAGGCTCGCCTCGGCGCGTGGGCAGGGCAGGGGCCCCGGAACCTGGGCCAGAGAAGGGCAGGGTTGCCAGGATCCGGGTCGCGTGGGGCGGTGCCCGGGGCAGAGCCGCGGCAGGGTTGGCGGGGCCCGGGCCCGCGGGGCCGGGGCCGGGTCAGGGGTGGGGCAGGGTGTGCAGGACGCGGGAGGCGACCTCCCGGCCGATGGGGAGGGATGCCGTCGCCGCAGGGCTCGGTGCGTTCAGGACGTGGATCGCGCGAGGCGACTCCCGGATCAGGAAGTCGTCCACCAGCGTGCCGTCCCGCAGGACCGCCTGCGCCCGAACCCCCGCGGGCGCGGCCCGCAGGTCCGCCTCGGTGACCGCGGGGAGCAGCCGCCGCACCGCCTCCGTGAAGGCCCGCTTCGACCAGGACCGGTGCAGTTCCCCGGCCCCGTACCGCCAGTGCCTGCGGGCTATCCGCCAGGTGCCGGGCCAGCCGAGCGTGCCGGCCAGCTCGGCCGGGCGGACCGTGCGCCAGTCGTAGCCCTCCCGCGCCGCGGCCGGTACCGCGTTGGGCCCGACGTGGACCGTGCCGTCGACGCCCCGGGTCAGGTGGACGCCGAGGAAGGGGAACGCCGGGTCCGGCACCGGATAGACCAGGCCCTTGACGAGGCCGGGCCGGGCCAGCTCGTAGTACTCGCCGCGGAACGGCACGATCCGCACCCCGGGGTCGTCGCCCGCGAGCCGGGCCACCCGGTCGCAGTGCAGCCCCGCGCAGTTGACCAGGGCCCGGGCGCGCAGCACCGTACCGTCGGCGGTGCGCACGGCGACGCCGAGCTCGGGGCGCCGGTCGATGCGGACGACCTCCGCGCCGTAGCGCACCTCGGCGCCGGACAGCTCGGCGAGGCGGGCCGCGACCGCCCCGTAGTCGCACACCCCCGTCGTGGAGACGTGGATCGCCGCGAGCCCGCGCACCTCCGGCTCGTACTCCGCTATCTGGGCCGGGCCCAACTCCCGTACCGGGATGCCGTTCTCACGGCCGCGCTGGACCAGGGCGTGCAGCCGCGGCAGCTCGGCGCGCTCGGTGGCCACGATCAGCTTGCCGGTGACCTCGTGCGCGATGCCGTGCCGCGCGCAGAACTCCACCATCTCGGCCGCCCCGCGCACCGCGAACCGCGCCTTGAGCGAGCCGGGCTTGTAGTAGATGCCGCTGTGGATGACCCCGCTGTTGCGCCCCGTCTGGTGCCGGGCCGGGCCGCTCTCCTTCTCCAGGACCACCACGCGCGTCCCGGGCGCGGCCTGCGTCAGGGCGTACGCCGTCGACAGACCCACGATCCCGCCGCCGACCACCAGCACGTCGCAGTCGTACGTCGTCACCCAGGCACCTCCCACCCCGGTCGCGTCTTCCCGGAGGACGGCCCCGGACCCCCTCATCACATACTGCACTGGCCCACTGACAATCCCGGTAAACGTCCGACGGCGACCCTATGCCGGGGTCACGAGCAGCGGCCTGGCCCGTTCGCGCAGCTCGGCGACGCGCGGCTCGTCCCCGTACGGCTCCAGGCGGTGCAGCAGATCGCGTACGTACTCGGTGGTACGGGCCGAGGAGATCCGGCCCGCGACCTCGACGGCCCGGGTGCCGGCCGCGCAGGCCGCGTCCAGGTTCCCCGACTCCAGCTCGGCCACCGCGCTGACCACCAGGCGCAGGCCGTGCGAGCGGACGAACTCCTCGGTGGGCCGCGAGAGGGCCTGCTCGGTGAAGCGCCGCACCTGCCGGGGCGCCTTCAGGTCGCGGTAGCACTCGGCGGCGTCCGCGGCGAAGCGGTCGTAGGAGTAGAAGCCGAGCCAGGACGGGTCGCAGTCGCCCTCGCGCGAGCGTTCCAGCCACGCCTCGGCGGCCTTCAGGGCGGCCTCGGCCGGGTGCCCGTCGCCGGCCTTGGCGTGGGCGCGTGCCTCCACGAGGCGGAAGAAGGACATGGTGCGGGCGGTGGCGAGCCCGCGGTTGCGCTCGACGGCGGCCTGCGCGAGGTCGACGCCCTCGTCGGCGAAGCCGCGGTAGGTGGCCTGGAGCGACATGGAGGCGAGCACATAGCCGCCGAGCGGCACGTCGGCCGCGGCGCGCGCGAGCCGCAGGGCCTGGATGTAGTAGCGCTGGGCGGCTTCCTGCTGGCCGGTGTCGAAGGCCATCCACCCGGCGAGCCGGGTCAGTTCGGCGGTCGCGCCGAACAGGGCACGGCCCACCTCGTCGCTGTACGAGCCGAGCAGCAGCGGGGCGGCGTCGACGCGTAAGCACTCGGGAACCATCGACGAACGCCAGTCGCCGCCGCCGTACTTGGAGTCCCAGCGGCGGGCGTCCTCGGCCGCCTCGCGAAGCTTGGCCACATCGCTGTGGCCGACTTTCAGCGGTGGCAGGTCGGTCAGGTCGGTGCTGCGGGCCACCGAGGAGTCGGCGGGCGTGATGAGCCAGCGGGACGCGGGCGTCGCGTACGCGCTGACCGCGAAGGAGCCCGCGAGGGACTGCCAGATGCCGCCGCCGGCCCGCCGCCCGGCCAGATCCAGCCGGTACAGATCGGTCGCCGAGCGCACCGCCTCCGACACGTCGCGCGGGAAGGCGAGCCCGACCTCGGGGGCCGGATCGGCGTCGGCGAGGCCGATTTCGTGCAGCGGGACGGGCCGGCCCAGCTTGGCGCCGATGGCCGCGGCTATGAGATGCGGCGCGGCGCCCTGGGGCACCATGCCCTTGGAGACCCACCGGGCCACGGAGGTCTTGTCGTAACGAAGGGTCAGGCCCCGTTGCGCGCCGAGGTCGTTGACCCGTCGCGCCAGGCCGGCATTGCTGATTCCCGCGAGGGCGAGAACGGTGCCGAGCTTCTCGTTCGGCCCGCGTTGCTCCCTGGACATGCGCCACCCCTCGACACAGACGGCGTTCCCCCGGGCGGTGTGGTGTCCGGATCGTCGGCCGCAAAAGCATGTGGCCGAGCCCTCGGGAATATGCCACCCGTGAGGAACAGCAGTAAACACAGCGTAGTTCGCCGCATCCCGACCGTTAAGAGGCGGTCTTCCGTATGGCGAGATTGTTTTCCGTACGGCCGGTTGCCGACCCCGGGGGGCGCGCCTCGGCCGCGGGACCCGTTGCGCCGGGGTGCGGCGGGAGTGGCCGCCGCCGCGCTCCCGCCGTGTGGCCGTGCGCCCGGCCGTGCGCTCTCGCCGGTCCACCAGGGGGACGCTTCCATGTGTGGTGCGTGGGTCGGCCCGCTGCATGGATCCAGTGGGCTGGGGGACACCGCCGCCTCAATCCCCGCGGGCGGCGGACCGGTCCGGGAGGCGAACAGCGCCTCCCGGACTGTGCGTTGAGGGTCTCCGGAGACGCGTGTGAGCGTTGCTCAACGGCCGGAGAATGGCCGAATATCGCCCCTCCCCCCGGGCCTCCGGACCGTCCCGTCGATCACCCGGGACCCGTCCCGTACGTCCCGAGAACGATGCCAATCGGCCACCCGCCGGGGCGAATTCACTTGTTGCGCCCGCTACCCGGGGCCCCTCGGGCGTGCCCTTGTCGTGGCAGCATGGGGCCCGGACCTCCTTCGGCCCGTACGGACCCTCCCGGCAGGGCGGCACGCGGAGGGCCGGTCCGGGGTTGTCCACGAGTTGTCCACAGCCTGTGGAGGCGCGATGCGATGGTTGGTGGGGTGGAGCAGCGTCGCCGCAAGCTTCCGCACGAACACCTACGGTACGGGCGCGTACGCGGCGGGCGGATACGGCACGGCCGGCGCCGTCGGTGAGCCCGACGAGGGCCGTACCGTCCACCCCGTCGGGGCCCAACTCCTGTGGGGCGACCCGGATCCGCTGTGGGCGGTGGGCGACTGGCGGCCCGACGAGATCCGCATCGTCAGCGTCGGCACCGACACCCGGCTCGCCGTCCTCGGCTGCTGCGCCGCCACCGACGAGGAGCTGCGCGTCGGCCTGTTCGCCGCGCGCGGGGGCGCACTGCGCCACCTCTCTGCCTGGCCCGGCAGCTATACGGCCGTCGCCCAAGTGGCCAGACGCGTCACGGTCGTTGGCGACCTGGCGGGGGCGAGACCCGTCTTCTACACCCCCTGGGCGGGCGGAACCGCCTACGGCACGGCGGCACTTCCGCTCGCCGACCTCATCGAGGCCCAGCTCGACATCGGCCACCTCGCCGCCCTGCTCGCCTGCCCCGATGTGCCCGAGGCGCTCGGCGACTCCACGCCGTACGCGGGCGTACGCCGCATCCCGCCCGGCCACGCGCTGGTCCTGCGGGAGGGCTCGCGCGAGATCACCGGGTACGAGCCGGTCGCCTCCCTCGCGGTCGCCGCGCCCCAACTGCCGCCCGCCGCCGCGGTGGACGGAGTGCGCGACGCCCTGGTGTCCGCGGTGCGGGCCAGGCTCACCGCGCCCCGGCACGCCCCCGAGACCCTGCCGCCCGACCCCGGCCCGGTCCCCGGCATGGGTCCCGCCGAGCGGCGCGCCGCCCGCGGGGGACCTGCCCCCGGCATAGGGTCCGACCTCTCCGGCGGCCCCGCATCCGCCACCCTCGCCCTGCTCGCGGCCGGTCTGCCCGGCGTACCCGGCACCGTCCTCGGCCACGGCACCGGTGCGGGCGAGCGGCTGCTGGCCGTCACCTTCAACGACCTGACCGTGCCGGGCGCGGGCCGGCAGGCGGAGCTGGAGCGGGCCGGCGCGATGGCCGCCAACCCCCGGCTGCACCACGTGGTGGTGACCGGCGACGAGGAGTCCCTGCCGTACGCGGACCTCGAAGGCCCGCTCACCGACGAGCCCGGCCCCTCCCTGATCGCGGCCCCGCGCCACCGCCGCCGCCTCCTGTCGGGCAGTGCCGACCACTTCACCGGAAGCGGCGCACGGCAGGTCCTGGACGCCCATCCAGCGCGCCTGGCCGACCTTCTGATGGACCGTCAGCGGCGGCATCTGCTGCGCCCGGCCACCGCGCTCGCCAAGGCCGGCGGCCCCTCGGCCAACTCCCTGTTCGTGCCCCTCACCGTCTACCGCGCGGCCCGCCGACTGGCCCGCACCCCCTACCGCACCGGCATCGAATCCGCGGCGGACGCCCTGCGCGAGCCCCGCTTCGACGACGGCGCGAGCCCGCTGTCGATCTCGCTCGCCGCCCTGTCCTGGACCCGTCCGGGCCCGGCCGCACGCTGGCTGACGGGGGAGGCGCTCGCCGAAGTATCGGTACGCCTGATGGCCTCGGCGACCCGCCCGGCCCCTTCGCTGCGCCCCGGCGAGGCCCGCGCGTCGGCGGCCCTCGCCCGGTACGCGGCCGATCACCGGGTCCTGGAACAGGCCGCCGAGGTGCGCAGCCAGCGCCTGCACGCCCCCTTCCTGGACAACCAGGTCGTACGGGCCTGCCGCGCCCTGCCCGAATCGCTGCGGGTCCAGCCCGGCGCCCGCGCCTCGATCCTGCGCACGGTGCTCTCGGCGTCCGGGGTGCGCGATCTGCCCCCCGGCTGGGGCACCCCCTCCCTCACCCCCTCCGCCGCCGTCGCCCGGGCCGGCCTGCGCCAGTCGGCCGATCCGCTGATCTCCCTCTTCGAAGCGCCGCTGCTCGCGGACGCGGGCCTGATCGAGGCCCGTACGGTCCGCCGGGCGGTCCGGGCGGCCGCCGCGGGTGAACCCCTTCCGCTGGACGGCCTGGCCGACCTGATCTCCACCGAACTGTGGCTGCGCCGGCTGCTGGCCCGCCGGGGTACGTGCTGGACGGGCACGGCGGCTCCCCGTCAGCGCGCGGTGGCGGGCGGAGTGGTGCCGCCCCGACGGCCGACACTGCGGTCCTGAAGCCCCGCCCCATCCGGTGTCCCGTCGGTGGGCCGGGTGCGACGCGGTGTCCCGTCGGTGGGCCGGGTGCGCGGCTCCCCGCGCGCCCGGCAGGTTGCCCGCTGGGACCGGCCCGGGGTGTCCGGCAGGTTGCCCGCAGGGAATCGGCCCCGCGCGCCCGTTAGGTTGCCCGCTGGAACCGGCCCGGGGTGCCCGGAGGAAAACGATTCACCCCTCCCGGCCAAAGCCCGTCACAATGAGCGCGTGCGGTACCTGATCCTGGGCGCCACGGAGGCGTACGACGAGCGGGGCACCGCCATATCCCTGGGCGGGCCCAGGGTGCGCGCGCTGCTGACCGCCCTGGCGTCCCGCGCCCCCCGGCCCGTCTCCGTGTCCGTGCTCATCAACGACGTATGGGCCGACGACCCGCCCCAGGACGCGCCCGCCGCCCTCCAGGCGCTGGTGGGCCGGCTGCGCCGGGCGGTCGGCCGGACGGCCGTGGAGTCGGGGCCGGGCGGATACCGGCTGCTCGCCGCGCGCCACGACATTGACCTGTACGTCTTCGAGGACCGCGCGGCCGAGGGCGCGGCCCAGCTCGCCGCGGGTGACCCGGGGGCCGCCGCCGACACCCTGCGCGCCGCCCTCGCCCTGTGGCGCGGCCCCGCCCTCGCCGACCTGCCCGAACGCGACGCGGCCCTGCGTCCCGAGGCCCAGTACCTGGCCGCCCGCCGGGGCCGCATCGAGGCGGACCTGCGGCGCGGCGCCACGAGCGGGCTGCTGCCCGAGCTGACGGAACTGCTCGGCGCCCACCCGTACGACGAGACGCTGCACGCGCAGCTCATCCGTACACTGCGCGCCGAGGGCCGCGGCGCCGAGGCGCTCGCCGCGTACGACAAGGCCCGCCGCACTCTGGCCGATGCCCTCGGCGCCGACCCCGGGCCCGAACTCACCGCCCTGCACGCCCAGTTGCTGGAGTCGGCGCCCGCGACCGGCCCCGCCGAGGCGCCTCCCCGTCCCGGCAACCTCCGCCCGCGGCTGACCTCCTTCGTCGGACGCGAGGCCGAACTCGCCGCTATTCAGGCCGACTTGACCGCCTCGCGGCTCGTCACCCTCATAGGCCCCGGTGGCACCGGCAAGACCCGCCTCGCCGAACAGGCCGCAACGGCGGCGCCCGCCGAGAGCTGGCTCGTCGAACTCGCCCCGCTCGACCAGCCCGAGGCCGTGCCCGGAGCGGTGGTCTCCGCGCTCGGACTGCGCGAGACGACGCTGCTGGCGCAGGGCGGCGCCAAGGCCGCCCTGGACGACCCGACGGCCCGGCTCGTCGAGGACCTCTCCCGCCGGCCCGACACGCTGCTCGTCCTCGACAACTGCGAGCACGTCATCGACGCCGCGGCGCACCTCGCCGAGACGCTCCTGACCCGCTGTCCCCGGCTCCGCGTACTCGCCACCAGCCGCGAACCGCTCGGCGTGCCCGGCGAGGCGGTCCGACCCGTCGAGCCGCTCGCGCCCGTCCCGGCCCACCGCCTGTTCGCCGAGCGTGCCCGCGCCGTCCGCCCCGACTTCGACCCGGACGCCGACCCCGAAGCCGTCGCCGAGATCTGCCGTCGCCTCGACGGACTGCCGCTCGCCATCGAACTGGCCGCCGCCCGGCTGCGGTTGCTCACCCCGCGTCAGATCGCGGCCCGCCTCGACGACCGCTTCCGCCTGCTCACCACCGGCAGCCGCACGGTACTGCCCAGGCAGCAGACCCTGCGAGCCGTCGTCGACTGGTCCTGGGACCTGCTCGACGAAGCCGAGCGGGACGTGCTGCGCCGCGCCTCCGTCTTCGCCGGCGGCTGGGACCTCGACGCCGCCCAGGCGGTGTGCGGCGGCCCCGACGAGCTCGCCGCCCTCGTCGAGAAGTCCCTGGTCGTCGCCGTACCCGCGGCGGACGGCACCGGCATGCGCTATCGCATGCTGGAGACCATCCACGAGTACGCCGCCGAGCGGGCCGCCGAGACCCCCGAGGCGCTGCGCGAGGCGGCCAGGGCCCACACCGCGTACTACCGCGACCTGGTCCGCCGGGCCGAACCGCTCGTCCGCTCGCACGAGCAGCTCCCCTGGATCGACCGCCTGGAGACCGAACTCGACAACGTGCGGGCCGTGTTGCGCCGCACCACGGCCGGGCCCGCCCCCGACGAGGCGGCGGCCGCCGAACTCGCCCTGGACATGGGCTGGTTCTGGTGGCTGCGCAACTACCGCAACGAGGGCGCCAACTGGTCCCGGGCCATCACGGCGCTCTCGCCTGCGCCCACCGACGAGTCGGACCCGCGCCACTGGCCGCGCCTCCACCTCGACCTGCTCCGCTTCTTCCTGCTGTCCGACTCCGACCAGCGGTCCGAATTCACCGACCCCGGGGTGCAGGAGCGCATCCTCGTACTGCGCAAGGCCTTCGAGGCAGGCGGCCCGCAGGCGGCCCGCTTCCCGGGGCTGCTGTGGCCGTTCACGACGTTCCGCACCGACACCCCCGAGATGGTGCGCACCTCCATCGAGGCGGTCGTCGCCAACTGCCGCCTCCACGGATCCGATTGGGCGGTCGGGGTGTCCCTCATGTTCCGCACCCACATGAGCATGGACGTGCCCGGCGGCATGGCGGACATCGACGACGACCTCGCCGAACTGCGCGAACTCGGGCGCCGGGTGGGCGACCGCTGGATGCGCGCCCAGGTGGCCGGGGCCGCCGCCGAGGCGGCGATGGTGCGCGGCCTCGTGGAGCCGGCCCGTACCGCCTACGAGGAGGCGCTCCAGCTGGCCCGCGAGGTGGGTGCCCACCAGGAGGCGCCCTTCCTCACCGCCCGCGTGGGTGAACTCGCCTATCGCGAAGGCGACTTGGCGGCTGCCGAGAAACACCTCCGGAACGCCGCGGCGGAGGCGGACCGCTACCGGGTGCCCGACGCGATGCCCTACGTCCACTCGGTGCTCGCCACCGTCGCGCTCGACCGGGGCGAGGTCGAAGCCGCCCGCACCCTGCACGCGCGGGCCCGCGAGTTCGCGGCGTTCGATCCCCCGCCCGCGCACTTCGTCGCGCTCCTGGACGGCCTGCGCGCCCGGATCGCCGCCGCCGACGAGGGGCCTTCGGCGGGTCTGCGCGCCATGACGGACGCGCTGCGCACGGCGCTGGACTCCGCCTGCACGGAGATGGTCCTGGCCCATCTCGCCGAGCGTGCCGCCCAGTTGCTCGGCGACCTGGACCGGCACGAAGCCGCGGTACGGGTCCTCGCGGCGGCCTCCGTCTGGCGCGGCCCGATCCCGCGGTCCCTCCCGGAACGGTCCGTCAAGGCCGCCATCACGACCCGGGCCCACCAGGCCCTCACCCCCGAGCAATACATGGAGGCCACCACCGCCCCACCCCTGACCCCCGCCGAAGCCCTGCACCTCCTGACCGAACTCGGATCCACGTAGTCCGGTCCCGGACAGTTCGGCGCCGGGTCCCTACGGGGGGTGCGGGTGGGTGCCTGCGCGCGGCTCGGCCGCGGTGGCTGCGATCGCTGGGCCGCGGCCTTCGGACGCCGGGTCGCCTACGAGGGTGCGGGCCCGTGTCCGTGCGCGGCATCGAGGTGCCGGGTCGCCCGCAGGGTCGCGGGGGAACGGTGCGAACGGCCCCCGAGCGAGCCGCACTCGACCACCACACGCGGGGATCCGGTTCCCCGGCCGGCCCCAGAGGCAGAGCGCACCCACCACGGGGGCATCCCGAGGCCGGAGCCGAAGGCACAGCCCCCTCAGTGAGCCGACCCGGGCCGCGGAGGGGCCCTAGCCGCAGCCGATCCGGGACTGGGCCCAGTCCGCGAGGGCGACCCCGCCGAACGGGCCGGCCGGCTCGACGACGAGCCGGATCGTGCGGCGGCCGGAGATGTCGGCGTGCACCGGCACCGCGGGATCGCCACCCCGCAGCACTGGCGACCGCCACAGCCTCGCCCCGTCCCCGTAGAGGGAGAACCGCACCGCCCCGAGCCCCATGGTGAGGTCGTCCACCCCCGCGTACGCGTCGTACGTACGGCACTGGCGGTTGAGGTCGATGGTCACCGAGGAGCGGCCGTGCACGGTCACCCCGTGCGCGTAGCGGTGCTCGCCCACGCTCATGCCGGAGCGCTGCCACAGCCAGCTGGACCCGCCCAGCCGCACCTCGGGCTTGGTGCCGTCGCCGAGGATGCCGTAGTCCAGGCGGTTCACCTGGAACACCGTCGGCGCGGGCGGGGGCGGGGGAGGCGTCGGCCGGGGCGGGGTCGGCTTCGGCGGCGCCGGCCGGGGCGGCACGGGCGCCGGACGCGTCGGCTTCGGCGGGGTCGGCCGGGCGGCCGGCTTCTTCGGCGGGGGCGAGGGGGCGGGCGCGGGCGGCACCGGCGCCGGCGCCGAGGGCGGTGACGGACTCGGGGGCGGCGGCTTCTGCGGAGCGACGGGCGCCACCGCGGGCGGCTTCGCGTCCGGCTTCGGCGGCGCCGAGTCGTTGCCGGTCAGCGCGAACACCACCCCCGCCGCCACCGCGACGGCCACCGCCGCCGCGATACCGGCCTTGGCCGGGGCGCCCAGCCCCTCCGAGGCCGCCGCACCTCCGGCCGCACCCCCCGCCGCACCGCCGGACGAGCCACCCGTCGCCGCGGCCGCCGCACCGGCGCCCGCGGCCCCGGCGGCACCGCCCGCGACGACCCCGGCCGCCTTGAGCGAGAACCCGGCGGCGAACCAGCCGATGACCGCGACCGGAAGCAGCGCGGGAATCCCGGCGTTGACGTCCTTGAGCTCGACGACCGCGACCCGGCACTTGGCGCACTCGTCCAGGTGCTTGCTGAGCCCGCGCTCGGCCCGCATCCGCAGGCCGCCGCGCGCATAGGCGCCGAGCCGGTCCGCGTAGCGCGCGCAGTCCCCGCCGGAGGTGAGCGCGCTGGAGACATGGGCCTGGAGATAGGCCTGCTTGAGTCCTTCACGGGCCCGACTGGCCAGCACCGCCGTCGCGTTGGCGGTCAGCCCGAACAGCGGCGCGATCTCGCTCGGGGACTCCTCCTCGACGGTGGTGTGCCACAGCACCGCCTGCCAGCGCTCGGGCAGCGAGCGGAACGCCTGCATGGCGAGCGTCTGCTCGGCCTCGTGCATGGCCCGCACATCGGCGCCCAGGTCGATGGTGTCGTCGTCGGACACCTCGGACGACCGCGCCGACTGCTGCGCGAACACCGCGAAGTCGTCGACCAGTTGCTCCCGCTTGGCGGTCCTCGTCCACGAGGCCGCGACCCGGCGCACGGTGGTCATCAGATAGGCCCGCACGGCCTGTTCGGGCCCGGCTCCGCCGCGGACCGCCTGGAGCGTGCGCGCGAAGACCTCCGCCGTCAGGTCGTCCGCGGTGTGCGCGTCACGGCAGCAGCTGCGGGCATAGCGCCGCACGGCCTCCGAGTGCCGCCGGAACAGCTGCTCGTACGCACTGTCGTCACCGGCCCGCATCGCGTGGATGAGGTCCGCGTCGGACTGGCCGGCCTCGGCGAGGTCGAGCGTCATGCCGTCGCGAAGCCCGCCCTCGCGCTGCGACGGCACGCTCGCGCCGGGCTCGCCGACCCCGTCCATCGGCCCCCAGGGGCCGGGCAGTACGGTCCCGCCGGGCTCGTTCACGCCCGGCTCGCTCACCCCGAGCTCGTTCACGCCGAACTCGGACGCACCCAGGTGCTCGGAACCGGAACCGGTGACGTTCTGCCCCGGCACCGACGCGGAGCCGCCCGGCACGGCTTTGCCGGGACCGCCCTGGCTCGGCACCTGGCGCGGCGGACGACCACCCCCGGGGCCGCCCGATTCGGGGCCGCCGCCGTCCGAGAGTGACTCGTCCCGCTCTTCAACGCCCATAGCGGAAGCTCCCGTAAGCACGCCCAGACCCGACCACCGGGCAAGCCTGCCACAGAGCGCAAGCGGAGCCGAGTGTCAGACCCGGCAACCACTCATCCGGGGACACTTACCGCACCCGAGCACTAGCCGTCACTCTTTCGGGGAAGGCTGCCAGGCTCGGTCGAGGTCGTCCGTCGGGTTTCAACCCGCCTGACGCGTACGCGAGTTGACCGTCAGGACGGGCGTGAGCGAAGCCCCTCCAGGAGGATGTCGAGCAACCGCGCCGAGGCCGCCGCCTGTTGGGCGGCGTCCGGCAGCGAGGGCGCCGCCGTGGCTATCACCAGGAGCACATCGGCCACGGTCACATCGACGCGCAGCGCACCCGCCGCACGGGCCCGGTCCACCAACTGCCCCACCACGTCGAGCAGCTCGGCCGCTCCCGCGTCGTCCAGCTCCGGCTCGGACGCCGCCCGCTGCTCGACGACCCGGCCCCAGCCGGCGCCCTGATCGGCCGTGCCGACCTGACGCTGCTGCGGCACCCGCGCCTCGTCGAGGCCGTCGCGTACGCCGTCGGCCCGCGGCCCGTCAACGCGCAGTCCGTCGGCCCGCAGCCCATCGACACGGGACAGCCCATCCACCCGGGGCCCGTCGGCTCGCGGGACATCCGTCCGGGGGCCGTCCGTCCGGAAGCCGTCCGTCCGGGGTGCCTCCGGACGTACGCCCTCGGGGCGCACCTCGTCGGACTGCTCGGCGTCCCTGCCGACCCGCAGCACCTGGGGCGGAAGCAGCCTTCCGGCGCCCGAGGCCACCGAGGTGCGCAAGAAGCGGGAGAGCGCCGACCAGGGCTCGTCCTCCTGGCCGAGGGCCGTGCGGGCCTGGTCCGTCAGGCGCGCCGTCTCCTCCTCGGCTATCCGCCGCACCAGGACGTCCTTGCTGGGGAAGCGCCGGTAGACCGTGCCCACCCCGACCCTGGCCCGGCGCGCCACGTCCTCCATCGGCGCCCCGTAGCCGAGCTCGCCGAACACCTCGCGCGCCGCGCGCAGTACGTGCTCAAGGTTGCGCTGGGCATCCACCCGCAACGGCGCGGAACGCGATCCGCCGCCGCTCGGACCCGTACCCACGCGACCGTTGCCGTCGGACGCCGCGACGGCGGTCTGCCAATGAGAGTCCTGAATGTGCATTTATCCCCCGGTATTAACGTCTCCCCCCGGAGACTCCCCGCCCCTGACAGCCGAGACCCGGTCATCACCCGGCACCTCGACGGAATACGAACATAGTTGAGCCGGACTCAATTCAGAAGAGGTTCCTCCGCACGGTGTGCCCCCCGATCGGACCAAAGACCGAAACCTGACCGAATCGGGCCCGCCCCAGCACGTGTCACTCACCCCTTGACCTGCGGATCTGTCCTCACCCTTGCGAGAAGTCGCCACCCGCCCCAGCAGCACCCTCCAGTCACACAATTTGTCGGGGCTGTGGACAAAGCCCGAGGCCCGTTGCGTCATGGGGTGGTGACAGAACCTGTGCGCATTCTCGTGGTCGGCGGCGGATACGTCGGGATGTACACGGCGCTGCGCCTGCAACGGCGGCTCACGGCAGAGCTGCGGAGCGGGGCGGCCGAGATCACCGTGGTGGCCCCGGACCCGTATATGACGTACCAGCCGTTCCTGCCCGAGGCGGCGGCCGGAAGCATCTCCCCGCGCCATGTCGTGGTGCCGCTGCGCCGGGTCCTGGACCGGTGCCGGATCGTCATCGGCGAGGCCGGCCGCGTCGACCACGCGCGGCGCACCGCGACCGTCACCACCCTCGCCTCGCCCGAGGACGGCACCGGCACCATCCAGCTGGCGTACGACGAACTCGTCCTCGCGCCCGGCTCGGTCTCGCGCACCCTGCCGGTCCCCGGCCTCGCCGACCACGCCATCGGCTTCAAGACCGTCGAGGAGGCCATCGGCCTGCGCAACCACGTCATCGAGCAGATGGACATCGCCTCGTCGACACGCGACCCGGCCATCCGCGACGCGGCCCTGACCTTCGTGTTCGTCGGCGGCGGCTACGCGGGCGTGGAAGCGCTCGCCGAGCTGGAGGACATGGCCCGCTACACCGCGCGGTACTACCACAACATCCGCCCCGAGGACCTGAAGTGGATCCTCGTCGAGGCCAGCGACCGGATCCTGCCCGAGGTCGGCGAGGAGATGGGCCGGTACGCGATCCGCGAGCTGCGCGCCCGCAACATCGACGTACGCCTGCGGACCCGGCTCGACAGCTGCGAGCACCGGGTCGCGGTCCTCAGCGACGGCGCGCGCTTCCCCACCCGGACCGTCGTGTGGACGGCGGGCGTCAAGCCCGCCCCCGTCCTCGCCGCCACCGATCTGCCCCTGACCGAACGCGGCCGGATCGAGTGCACCGCCGAACTGCGCGTCGCCGGCACCGAACACGCCTGGGCGGCCGGCGACGCGGCCGCCGTCCCCGACCTCACCTCGGACGAGAAGGGCAAGGAGTGCGCGCCCAACGCGCAGCACGCCGTGCGCCAGGCGAAGGTGCTCGCCGAGAACATCGCGTCGGCGGTGCGGGGCGGCGAGCTCAAGGAGTACCGGCACAAGTACGTCGGCTCGGTCGCCTCCCTCGGCCTGCACAAGGGCGTCGCCCATGTCTACGGCCGCAGACTCAAGGGCTACCCGGCCTGGTTCATGCACCGCGCTTACCACTTGAGCCGCGTCCCCACCTTCAACCGCAAGGCCCGGGTGCTCGCCGAATGGACCCTCGCCGGGCTCTTCAAACGGGAGATCGTCTCGCTCGGCTCGCTGGAGCACCCGCGGGCCGAGTTCGAGATCGCCGCGGGCGGCGGCCTGCCCGCGAAGGGCCCGTCGCCCCACGACGACTGACGGTTGTCAGTGCGGTCCGTCACACTGGACGTGTGACCATAGGTGGGCCCACACCTGCACAGAGTGATCCCGCGACCGACCCAGCACCGCACCAGGACCGGCACCACACCACCGGCGGCACAGCCCCCGCGGCCGGCACCGGCAGCACAGCACCCGCAGCAACACACGAGGCTTGGAACACCGTGAACTTCACGCGTTGGAGCGCCCGGCTCCCCGGTACGCAGCGCCGCGCCGCAGCACGGACCGACCGGGGCTCCGTGCCCGCCGCCCGCGGCGAATCCGGGCCGCAGCCGCAGCCCTGGCCGGACGACACGGCCGAGCCCCCGGTCCTGGACGACCTCTCCGTGCGGGACGTCCTGGGCCAGCTCCCCGCCCTGGTCGCGCTCCTGCACGGTCCCGAACACCGCATCGCGTACGTCAACGACGCCTACGCCGCGGCCTTCGGCCACCGCCCGCTCGGCGCCCCGGCCGCCAAGGCGCTGCCCGAGCTCGACGAGCTCGGCCTGCTCCCGCTGATGGACCAGGTGCTGCGCAGCGGCAAGCCCCGTACGGTCAAGTCCCGCAAGACCCGGGCCGCCGGGTCGTACACGGTGACGTGCACCCCGGTGGAGGTCCCCGGCCACGCCGAAGGCGGCGTGCTCGTCTTCGCCGCCGACGTCACCGATCACGCCGAGGCCGCCGAGCGGCTGCGCACCAGCGAGCGCCGCCACCGCGAGACCGCCGTCACCCTCCAGCGCTCCCTGCTCCCGCAGGAGCTGGAGCAGCCCGACGACCTGCGGGTGGCCGCCACCTACCAGCCCGGCGGCACGGACGCGGCGGTCGGCGGCGACTGGTACGACGTGATCACCCTGGGCGCGGGACGCACGGCGCTCGTCATCGGCGACGTGATGGGCCGCGGCGTGCGCGCCGCCGCCGTGATGGGCCAACTCCGCACCGCGGTGCGGGCGTACGCGCGCCTCGACCTGCCCCCGCACGAGGTGCTCCAGCTCCTGGACGGCCTGGCCGCCGAGATCGACGCCAGCCAGATCGCCACCTGCGTCTACGCCGTGCACGACCCCAACGAGGGCCGCCTGGTGTACGCGTCGGCGGGCCACCTGCCCGTTCTGGTACGCCATGAGGACGGCACCGTCCACCGCGCCGAGGATCCGACGGGCCCGCCGCTCGGCACCGGCGGCTGGCTGCACACCTCGGGCACGATCGCCCTGCCGCCGGGCGCCACCGCAGTCCTCTACACGGACGGCCTGGTCGAGCGGCGCCGGGAGGACATCGACGAGGGCGTGGCCGCCCTGGAGCGCGCGCTGTCCGGCGCGGTCGGCACCCCGCAGGTGGTGTGCGACCGGCTGCTGCGCTCGCTCGGCGTCACGGCCGAACACGACGACGACGTCGCGGTCCTGGTCTGCCAGCACCCCGCCCGTACGGGCCCGGCCGCCGAGCTCTTCCACAACGCGGCCCTCGACCTGCTCGGCGGCATCGAAGCGGCCCCGCGCGCCCGGGCGTTCGCCTCGGGCGTGCTCGCCTCCTGGCGCTTCCCGGTGGAGCTGCGCGACCTGGGCGTGCTGGCCGCGAGCGAGCTGGTGGCCAACTCGCTCCAGCACGGCACCCCGCCGATGCGCCTGCGGCTCCGCCGCACCGACCGCCGCCTGATCATCGAGGTGACGGACGGCGACGACCACCTGCCGAGGCGCCGCCGCGCCGAGCCCGGGGACGAAGCAGGACGAGGCATCTCGATCGTCGCGACGATCGCCTCGTCCTGGGGTTCGCGCCGCACTCCGGGCGGCGGCAAAGCGGTGTGGTGCGAGTTCGCGCTGCCGGGCAGGCCCTGAGGCCTGCCGGGACGCTTCGGCCGTGGCCGACGATCCACGAGCGATACGCCCACGGGGAGACGGACGGCGGCTGCGGAAGCGCTCTCGCTCCGGGCGCGGGCCCGCCGGGGAGCCGAGCCGCATCGACTGCGGCCGGCTCCGACGGGCGGGCCCCGGCCGGGTCAGGCGTTGGCGGGTGCCTGCTCCGGCAGGTGCACCGCGACCACGCGCGAGCCGCTCGCGAGCATCGGATGGTCCTGCGCGAGCGTGAGCTTCTTGCCGAGCCGCAGCGCGAGGAAGGTGATCCCGAGCGAGAACAGCACGAACGTCACGATGTACGGGCCGTGCAGCGCGGCCCCCATCGGCCCGCCGACCGCCGGACCGACGGCCAGCGCGAGCTGCTTGACCAGTGCGAACGCCGAGTTGTACTGCCCGACCATCGACTCCGGCGCGAGATCGGCGACGAGCGGCGCCACGGTCGGCGACAGCATCGCTTCGCCGAGCCCGAACAGGGCGTACGTCGAGACGAAGGCGGCCGTCGCCATCGCCTGGCTGCCGTGCCCGAGCCCGGCGTAACCGGCCGCGATCCACGCCACGGCCCAGATCAGACCGACGGACGCGATGACACGGCTGCGGCGCCGGCGCTCCACGAACTTCAGCACCAGGAACTGCGCGACCACGATGACGGCCGTGTTGGCGGCCAGCGCGAGGCCGAGCGTCGAGGGCTGGATCCCCGCGGCCTCGGTGCCGTACGCGGCGAGCCCGGACTCGAACTGGCCGTAGCAGGCGAAGAACACCACGAAGCCGAGCACACACAGCTGCACCATCGCCCGGTGCCCGAGGATCGCCCGGATCCCGCCGCCGGCGTCCTGCTCACCCTTGGGACGCGCGTCCGGAACGGCGACCGCGCGCGGCATGCGCACGGACGCGGCGACTCCGGCGAGCACCAGGAACATCGCGGCCTCGATGGAGAACAGCAGGATGAAGGTGTCCGGGCGGTTCTTGTCGACGATCTGGCCGCCGATGAGCCCGCCGATGCCGAGCCCGAGATTCTGCAGGAAGAACTGCATGGCGAAGGCGCGGGTGCGGGTCGCGGGACCGGAGCACCAGACGATCATCGTCGCGAGCGCGGGCTGCATCACGGCGGTGCCGGCGCCGAGCAGCGCGGCCGAGGCCACGGCGGCGGGCACGCTGGAGGCGAAGCCCATGCTCAGCGCGCCGACGGAGGCGAGCAGCGCCGCGCCCACCAGCACCGGCAGCGGCCCGCGCCGGTCGATGACGCGACCGGTGAAGGGGAGCACCACGAGCGCGGCCATGGCGAAGACGGCGAGCACGACACCGGCCGTCGTCGCACCGAGGTCTCGCACCTGGGCCACATAGACATAGAGGTACGGAACGGTGAATCCGAGTCCGAACGCGCTCAGCGCGTTACCTGCCTGGATCCGGCGCATCGCTGCACCCATCGCCTTGGTCACACTCACCACCTTGGGGGTCTGGAAGCTTGGAGAACCTGGGGCGCCCGGGGACGTGAGCCGCTGGGCTCGAACGTGAAGGGCTCAGATCTGAAGACTTCAACACTAAAGTTAGAGCCTTAACAATACACACTCAAGGACTTAGACGCCAACGAACCCCGTGCCATACTCGCGACATGGCTGAGACCCCCGAGCCCGCCGAGCCCGACGGCCCACAGGAGCCGACCCTCGACGAGCAGATCGCCGCGTACCAGCGGGAGTACCGCGACCTCGACCCCCAGGTCGAAAAGGTCGTGTCGGCCCTGGGCCGCCTCAACCGCCGGATGAACGTCGCGTACGGCCGCCAGGTCGCCGCGCTCGGCATCAGCAACGCCGAGTGGGAGGTCCTCAAGACCCTGCTGCTCGCGGGCGAGCCCTACCGTCTGGGCCCCGGCGAACTCGCCAAGCGCCTCGGCCTCACCCCGGCCGCGATGACCCACCGCATCGACCGCATGGCCGGCGAGGGCCTGGTCACGCGCGACCGGGACGAGAACAACCGGGTGCGCGTCATCGTCGAGCTGACGGACGAGGGCCGGACGAAGTGGCTGGAGGCCATGCGTATGGCCAGCGACTTCGAGGAGGAGCTCCTCCAGGACCTCTCCCCGCAGGAGCGCGGCGTCCTGGGCGAGATGCTGATCCGCCTGCTCCGCAGGGTCGAGCACGCCCAGCCGGACGCGGGCGGCCGGCTCACCGACCTCGACTGAGACGTTCAGCGAGGGGGCGGGGAGGGTGACGGGCCCCGCGACGGAGACCCGGTGAAAAACCAGTGGACAGGAGCCGGGGCCGGGGTTGACACGGGCCGTCCCGATCCGTAAAGTTCTTCGGGTTGCCACGGAGCCGTATCGGTTCTGCGACAACCATCCGCCGCAGATTCTGCGGCACCCCAACTCAGCACGATCTCCCGACCGGGAATGTTTTCGGCATGCCGAATTCATTTCGATGGGGACCGGAAGCCCCGATTACGGGTTGCCGGGAAAATCCGCTAGGGTTCGGGAGTCGGAACGGCCCAACGGCCGTGAAGACAAGCCGACTTGGCCCCGGGAGACCGGGAATCGGGCCCGAAAGGATCTGATAGAGTCGGAGCCGCCGGAAAGGGAAACCCGAGAGGGAGAACCTGAAAGGCACCGAGGAAAT